>NZ_VDCQ01000037.1 GCF_006265175.1 Paenibacillus hemerocallicola
TGGGGTACGTTCAAATCCCAGCAGCTGGATTTCTCCAAGCTGGGCGACCATAACAAAAAATCGATCGAAATTCTCAATAAGGCAGGCTGGAAATAATTATGAGCGTCACCGCTTTACTGCGCAAGCTGAAACGGAATAGCAGCGGCTGGGTCATCCTCAGCGTGATCGGGGCCTTTTTGGCCCTTCTTCCGTCTCTTTATATCCTCATGGGACTGTTTCACAAACCGAACGAGAACTGGGAGCATATCCGGCAGTACATGCTGAAGGATTATGCTCTTCAATCGTTATGGCTCGTTCTGGGCACGGGCACGTTTACCGTCATCATCGGGGTAACGCTGGCCTGGCTCGTGGCGGCCTACGAGTTCCCGTTCAGGCGGTTCCTGGCATGGATGTTCGTAATGCCGCTCGCAATCCCGCCCTATATTGCAGCTTATACGTACGGCTCCATGTTGAGCTATACGGGAAGCGTGCAAGTTTTTATGCGCAATGTGCTGGGTTGGACCCCGGAACAAAAATGGTTCGACGTCATGTCCATGAAGGGCGCTATTTTTATTTTTACGCTTTTTTTGTTTCCTTACGTCTATTTGATTACGAAATCGTTTCTGGAAAAACAGAGCGCTTCGTTCATCGAAAATGCAAGGCTGCTCGGGAAAGGCCCGCTGCACATCTTTTTTCGAGTCGTGCTTCCGATATCTCAGGCGGCAATCGTCGGAGGAGTCAGTCTGGTCGCCTTCGAGGTGCTGAACGATTTCGGGGTAACGAAGCATTTCGGCATCCAATCGTTTACGACCGCCATATTCAAAACATGGTTCGGCATGAGTGACGTCGATTCGGCGATCCGTTTGGCAGCTCTGCTGATGAGTTTTATCATTGGGTTGTTTGTCGTGGAACGGCTGCTGCGAAAGCGGAGGAAATACAGCCCGACCACGGGCAAAACCAGTCCGCTTCAACGGAGAAGGCTGCGGGGGATTCAGGCTTATGCCGCGACTTCGTTCGGTGCGATCATTTTTTTGTTTTCTTTTCTCGTTCCGGTCGTGCAATTGATCGTGTGGGCCCGATGGACGTATAAGGATGTATGGAATGCGAAATTTGTCGGGCTTCTGGTCCATACATTGACCATTTCCGTCGTTTCGATTTTGCTGCTTATGCTGTTTGCGGTTATTATCGCCAACGTTTGCCGGATGCAGCGGTCGGTGTTTGCGCTCGTTCTTTCCAAACTGATCTCCATGGGGTATTCTGTACCAGGGGCTGTTCTTTCCATCGGCGTGCTCGCCGTATTCATTTCGCTCGACCATCGGCTGGGCGGCATGTACGAAAGCTTCGGTTGGGGAGAGAACAAGCTCGTGCTCAGCATGTCGTATGGAATGCTCCTATTCGCTTATGTGATCCGCTTTCTCGCGGTCGGGTTTAATGCCGTGGAGGCCGGATTCGAGAAAACGGGCAACCGGTACACGGAAGCTTCGCGTTTGCTCGGAATGGGTACGACCCGAACGTTTTTTAAAGTCGATTTGCCGTTGGTGAAAGGCGCGGTGATTACCGGATGTATCCTGACGTTTATGGAAATCGTCAAGGAATTGCCGCTTACCTTGCTATTGCGGCCTTTCAATTTCGATACGTTGGCGACGAAAGCTTACCAGTACGCCAGTGACGAGCAAATCCATCAGGCTTCCATACCTTCGCTATTCATAATCGGGGTAGGGATCGTGTCGGTATGGTTTTATCATATGATGGGAGAGAAACAAGCCAAATGACTTTTTTCGAAATGTCCGACGTCACTTTTCAATATCATAGCGGGAACGAGAGCGTGCTGCGCGATTTTGCCCTTACACTCGAGCGGGGAGAGGTCGTGGGCATACTCGGTCAGAGCGGGTCCGGCAAAAGCACGCTGCTGCGGCTCATTTCAGGGCTGGAGGAGCCGCGCTCGGGACGGATCGCGATCAACGGGCGAACGATGGTCGACGCCAATCGTTTCGTAAATCCCGAGCATCGAGGGGTGGGCATGGTGTTTCAGGATTACGCGTTATTTCCCCATATGACCGTCGAACAGAACATCGCATTCGGCTTGCATCGTCTTCCGAAAAAGGATCGGGCCGCAAAAGTAAGCGAGATGCTGGAGCTGGTGCAGCTGCACGATTATCGGAAGCGGTATCCTCACGAGCTGAGCGGCGGTCAGCAGCAGCGTGTCGCATTTGCGCGAGCCTTGGCGCCCGAGCCTGCCATTTTGCTTATGGACGAGCCGTTCAGCAATTTGGATGCCGATCTGAAGGAGAGCATTCGCCAACAATTGAAGCAAATATTGCGAGCGGCGGGCATCACTTCGATACTCGTCACCCACGATGTAGAAGATGCCAACGCCATTTGCGACCGGATAGTCCGAATAGGCTGAGAGTCTACTGTTGCCCCCTTGCGGTACCGGAGGGGGTTATTTTTGTGCCAGCCTACTCTATTCATGAAAGTGAAGCTGCAGCCGGATTCAACCCAAACGGCCGCGATCGACTTTGTTCCGAAGATCGGGTAAGCGGCCTCCGTTTCACCTGTTCCATCGGTTCTGGTATGATAACGGAAGACGTTATCGTTTCTTCAGACGGAGGTAGGCATGGATACGATTACCCATACGTTTTTCGGACTGGCCTTGTACGGGGCGGTCGATAAGGCAGGCATGACGCCGAAGCAGAAGCGGGCGCTGCTGTTTACAACCGTCGCCGGCTCGCAAATCCCAGATATCGATGTCATCTCGGCTTGGTGGGATACGTCGGGACGTTACCAGATGTGGCACAGGGGCATTACGCACTCTCTGCTGATGGTGCCCGTATGGGCCGGCCTTCTTGCGTTGTTTGCGCGCACCGTTTTCCGTCAACGCGGATGGCTTTGGTTTCAAATCGCCCTTATCGCCGTCTTTATCCACGACACGAGCGATATATTCAACGCCTGGGGGACCGGCTATTTCGAGCCTTTATCCGACGTACGGCTAACCTTCGGCACCGTTCCGATCGTGGACCTCGTTTTCTGGGCGATGATGGGGGGAGGCTTGCTTGTCAGCCAATTCGGCCGCGGGCGTTGGTCCTCCCACCGGGTGTTCCGTACCGTCTGGGTGCTAATGGCGCTGCACGTTGCGATTCAGACCGCCCAAGGGATGACCATTTTGCAGCAGGCGAAAGGGGAGTACGAGCAGGTCGCGCTATCCGCGGACTTCGTACCCGGCGTATTCACCGTTATCGGCAAAAAGGACGCGGTCGTGACGCTGCAGAAAGGATCGGTCTGGACGGGACTCGAAAGGATCGCCACGCTGGAATCGAAGGAGGAGGCCGATCTGGATTCCTTATTTGCGGCCAATCCGAAAGCGGCGACGCTTATGCAGTGGGCGCCATTTGTCGTCATTGTGGACAACGGCGAGCGGATCGGCTTATACGACCCCCGATTTTACCGGAACGGGCAATCGTTTCTTTTCGAGTACATGGATCGAAAGTAAAGCAGCAAGGAGCTGACGCGGGTTGAGTCGAACGATCATTTATAATGTTGGAGCCGTATGCATGGACACGGTAGTTTCACCGGCTGTCGTGTGGATCGAGGATGGACGGATCGAACGCGTCGAAGAACGGACCGTCATTCCATCGGAACTGCCGTCGGATTGTGCGGCAATCGACGGTCGGGGTATGCTGCTAATCCCCGGCATGATCGACGTCCATATTCACGGGGCGAACGGGTTCGATATGATGGACGGCACGGAGGATAGCGTCCAGCAGGTGTCGAGGGCGTGCGCGGATAGCGGCTGCACCTCGTTTCTGGCAACGTCGGTAAGCTCAACGATAGAAGATCTGCTCGATATGGTCCGCAGCGTGAAACGGGTCGTCGGGCAGGAGCGGGGCGCGTCAATAGCGGGGATTCATCTGGAAGGCCCTTATTTGAATGTGAAACGGAAAGGAATGCAGAACGAGAAATATTTGCGCCATCCCGATCTGGAAGAGATGAAGTCGATCTTCGCGGAAGCGGGCGGTTTGATCAAAATGGTTACGATCGCTCCGGAGTTGCCGGGCGCAACGGAACTGATCGCGTATTTGCGGGAGAAGGAGGTCGTCATCGCGGTCGCCCATTCGGATGCCACCTACGAGGAGGCCAAAATGGCTTTTGCCCAGGGGGCCAGCCATGTGACGCATTGCTTCAACGGCATGCGACCGATTCATCATCGGGATCCGGGATTGGTCGTGGCGGCGTTCGAAGAGGAGCATGTCAGCCTGCAGGCGATCGTGGACCATGTTCACCTTCACCCCGCGGTCGTCCGCTTGATGTATCGTTTGAAGGGTGCGCATGGAATGGTGTTGATTACGGACGCGCTGCAAGCGATGGGACTGGGCGACGGCAGCTATTCCTTCGGAGGGCACGACGTCCGTGTGGTGGACGGTGTAGCCCGTTTGGCCGACGGCACGCTCGCTTCAAGTACGGTAACGATGAACAAAGCGTTGCGATACTCCGTTGATCTCGGCATCCCGATAACGGATGCGGTGCGGATGGCTGCTACCACGCCTGCGGATATATTAGGACTATCGAATAGTGGACGAATTGCTCCCGGCTGTCGGGCCGATCTCGTTTTATTGAATGAGCGGTATGACGTGCAATGGACGATGATTAACGGGAAGTTGAACTAAGGCTCCTCCAGACTGCCGCCCTCATCCGGTCATGGAACCCGCTACCGGACTCGTCGAGTTGAAATCCCCTTCAGCGCATGAGCGTCGAGGGGGATTTTGTCGTCTCCTTCGGATAAATAGGGCCGGCATATAGACTCGGGCGATCATTTCATCTGCATGCCGGAACAATATGGGTCCAGTACGGCTTGTACAAAATGGGCCTGGTGGCGGTTGTACGGGGCGCAGTGATAGCCCATCATTAATGTGGGAACCTGTATTTCCCAAATTACCGTCAAGGAGGGAATTTGTATGAAGAAGCGTTTGTTCATCGAAGAGCTGGAAGTCCGGCAATCCAGCTCGCCCCTGTTCATTGCCCCGATCGATCCGAATTTGATGGCCACGACGATGGCAGTAGGCGAGGAAGGCGGACCGATCTACACGACGCAAGCGGTCGGGGAAGAGGGGGGACCGATCTATACGACGCAAGCCGTCGGTGAAGAAGGCGGTCCGATTTATACGACGCAGGCGGTTGGTGAAGAAGGCGGATGGCTTAAATAATTGAGCGATCGGAATGACCATTCTTGTGCGCGCTTCAGAGCCGGTGCTTTGAGGCGGGCACTCGTTTTTTAACAGTATGGAATAAATAAGTTTCGGGATCTCCACAAAGCACCTGGAAAAGCATCGGAGCAAAGACCCCACTTTGTGGGGTTACTTTAGGAGGTGCGGATGATGAAGGAAGTATCGGTCGGCATAATTGGTGCCGCCAACGAACGGCATTGCGTTTATTTGTCCCGCGAGCTGGAGCGGCAAGGAGCCCGCCCCGTCATTCTGGACAATTCGCCCAACCTGCCGTTTCCCTTGAGCCAGCATGCGGACGAGAGCTATTACGGCGGAATGCCTTTAAGCGATACCGCGATCTATTATTTGCGGGCGTTGTTCCTACCTACTCCGGCTATCGATACGGAGCCGATCTCCGGACAAATACGGGAGGAGGGGTACGTGGCTTATGCGGCGGAGCGCGAACGGTATGCCGCATGGTTGTCGTGGCTGAAGACGGCCCCTCTGCATAACCGGCATATCGTCAATCCGGTAGATACGCTGCTTCTCCATTTCGCTAAGCCATATCAGCTCGAATGTTTGCGCAAGCGGCATATTCCGGTCCCGGATACGCTGGTGACCGGCGATGCGAATCTGCTGCAGCGGTTCAGCCGCAATCGTCAGGTCGTGTACAAGCCGGTCGCCGGAGGGGCTTTGTGCCGGTTGCTTACGGAGGAGGATAAGGGCGAGGAAAGACTCGAGGCGCTGGCAACGGCGCCGGTGCTTTTCCAGGAATATGTGGCGGGCAGCGATCTGCGCGTATTCGTGCTGGACGGTCGGGTCGTTGCCTCCTTTCTCGTGGAGGGCGAGGGCATCGATTACCGTGCCGGGAAGACGAAGCTGGAGCCTTACGAGCTGCAGCCTGAAATCGCCGATTTGTGCGTACAAGCGTGCGAGACGTTGGGGCTCATATTCAGCGGGGTGGATTTGAAGCTGCGGGTAGACGGTTCCGTCGTGCTGATCGAGTGCAACCCGAGCCCGATGTTCGAAGGCTTCGACCGGGTAAGCCCGGTGCCGATCGTGGAACAGCTCGCCGCCTATTTGATCGATAGCGCCATCCAAGTTCGCAAAACGGAATTTCGGAGTTGAACCGAGAGGCCGATCGCGAGCAAGGGGAAGGGATTCGTAACGTGTCCGCGCACGTATTCCGTATAGGGACGATCCATCACGACAGATTTTGGATCGAACGGCCCGACGGCCGTCTGTTTCAAATCGACGGGCAAGCGAAGTCGGTGCTGGAACGTCTGGCGTCCGGCGCTTCCGCTGCAGTCGTATGCGAAGAGTCCGAACTGGAGCTCGAGGAGCTGGCGATGCTGTTTCAGATTCTCGGAATCGGGACGGATGAATCTTTTGTACTGGAAGGCGATGTTGAACATACAGTCGGAGTCGGGGACGATCCGGCGAATAATGCCGGGATGAGGGCAGCCGTTAGGCAGACGTCGGCTTCGTCCGGTGAAACGACGGAACGCAATTTCGTATTTCCATGGCTGGAATGCCGTTCATTTGCGTGGGTCGTAGCGTCGTTCTTATGCGTAGCTGTCGGATTGCTGGCGTGGTTTACGTACTCTGCGCCTTTGGCGTTTGTTGCAAGTTTTTCCGATCAATGGATCATCGCAGCCGCTTTGACGGTCGCCGTCATTTTACATGAGCTCGGACATCTGCTCGCGATGCCGCGGTCGGGCGGGATATCGGTATCGGTACATTGGTCTGGGCCGCTGCCGGTGTTCAGCATTGTCTGCAACGGGGCGTGGAAGCTGTCGGGACCGCAGCGAGTCCGCATCGATTTGGCCGGGTTCGCGACAGATGTTCTCGTATGCGGAATCGCTGCGGCGATCGGTCTTTTCGACAGCGGCTTATCGCCATGGATATGGACGTTTATTCTGGTGCAAGGCTTTCGCATGGTCTTCGCGATATGGCCGCTATTGCCGGGCGACGGGTACTGGCTGCTCGTCGACCTGTTCTCCGCCCCTAACCTGTGGATGCATGCGGCAGACGATCTCAAGCGGTTGCGACTCAACTGGCTATCGCTTTATGCGCTGCTGCGAATAATGTTTTTGCTGCTTCTCTGGCTGTTGTATGGCTATATGCTATATTTCTGGATCGTATTTTTCCTGTCAAAAACGTGGGACGCGGCGCTTGGGTATATCTTGTATCCGGCTCCGTTACTCATGCTGTTGAATGTGCTTAGTCAGCTATATGGATTAGCGGCCGCGCTGCGGAGGTTTTCCCGAAAAACGGCAAGTCAACGTTCGGAAGAAGCGGGAGCTCTAAATTAGGCGATATGATTTGTCGCTCCCAATCCGTTCATCCAGCCGGCTTCTCGATTATTTAGCGGAGTCGGCCGTTTCCGCTTTCACGGCTTCGATGCGGAACAGCTTGCGGGGCCTGCCTTTCGGAGCGGGGGCTTCCTCCCCGACGATACGGGCCAACCCGCTCCTCTCAAGCTCGGCCAACAGCCGGTTCGCATTGCGCTGCGTCATGTCCAGCCACGAGGCCAGATCGGCTGCGCTAACCGAACGTTTGCCCATCCGGGTCTGCACGGAGACGATTTTGTTGAACGTGGCGGCGGAGACGCCGGCCCGCTTCAACTGCTCGATAACTTCCATGTCGTCGGAACGGTAATGAAACGAGATCGACTCTTGATTCGGAAATGATTCCTGAATCGCTCCGGCTTCATCGGCGATAACGAGACCGCCATCCTCGTGCTTTTCCGTGCGGGACAGAGCCAGGACGGCATTTTGCTCGGCGCCGAAAGCGGTAAGTCCGTATCCGATTCCGAAATGGACCGTACCGCCGGAGAGCAGACGGATTTTTTCGAACAGGAGAGAAGGGGGGAATGCCGTATTCCGCTCTATCGCTCCCCTTGTGGAGAAAATGCTGAATGTCGTACCGCCTGACGGGATGAGAGCCCCGGATATATGCTCGGTATATTGAAGCAGCAATTCCTGCAGCTTCAGATTGAGCCGGTACGTTTCGTAAGCGCTCGTATTTTCTTTGAACACGTTGCGCACTTGCAGGAGAAGTGCGGCGATTTGCGATTGCCGGAAATGGTTCGTTTTTCCCAGTTGCGTTGCCAGACGCAGTGTTTCCCTGATCGACATAACGGTAGGGACGATCCGGAAGACGGCGACTTCCCGCTTGAGCAAATCCTCATAAACGTGTCCGCGATGGGTGATGCAGATGTTTACTTGTCCGGAACGATAGAGTGCTTCATGAAACTCTGCAAGCTCGGCGGACGGGACGTACCCGCTCTTCGGATGGATGACCGGGACGCTTTCGTGCAGCCGAAGCTCGTCCAGCGTTTCCGCGACTTCCGCCTGCGTCAGCGTATCGATGCTGAACCGTTCCGGTATGCCGCCCACGCGTACAGCCTCGAATAACGCTTTCATCAGAGCGGAACCGCTGGATCGGATCATGAGCGCATTGGCCTCGGGAACATGCGCACGACCGATCTCATAGGCGATCCGCCCGGTAAAGAGCCATATGTCGATGCCGCTTTTTTGCTCCTTAACGATATCCGCAACTTCCTCGACGTCCTCGTATACATACGGGATAAGGCTTACCCGATCCTCCCATTCTCGGCCGACATGCCGCACGAGAGCAATCGTATCTGAAGGGCCGACCAGACCGATGACAATATTCATGAATACCTCCGGAAGTCCGTAAATTTAGCGGCATAACGCGTCGACGGCTAATGCCTCTTCGTTCCTATTATGGAGGGCAGCGTCTACAAAAAGCAATCTGCCCCGTATAATCCAATCGATCTAATGCCGGTTTCGGCAGTTTCGGCATTTTCGAATTTGCGATTGACACGCTTGCGAGAGCGATGTTAGTCTTTATATGGAATACATAAAGAAATATTCTTTAAATAGCTGCGTTCAGTTATTTGCTTTAAACACGGCTGAACGGCATGCATCGCCGCGCGGCGGTTCCTGCACGGTTACCGTATCTTTGAACGGGAACGGAGAATGAAATGGACAGCTTCGAACGGAAGCAATGGCTGGCCGATATGATTGCCTGCAGAAGAAAAGTGCATGCCCATCCCGAGCCGGGCTGGCTTGAATACCGGACCGCGGCGCTCGTGGCCGAACGGTTGACCGCGCTTGGCTTCGAGGTGACGACCGGCAAAGGCGCTTGCGCTTCGGAGGCGCGAATGGGCTTGCCCGGTACGGAAACGATTCGTGCGCATGAAGAGAAGGCTCTAAGGCAAGGCGTCGATCCGGATTGGCTCGAGCGGATGAAGGACGGCCATACGGCCGTCGTCGGCGTACTTCGGGGCGCGAGGCCGGGACCGGTCGTCGCCTTGCGATTCGATATGGATTGCGTCGAGGTCGGAGAGAGCGACGATCCGGAGCATTTGCCGAGAAAGCTGGGCTTCTCCTCCGCTCAGCCGGATCTTATGCATGCATGCGGCCATGACGGGCATATCGCTATCGGGCTGGGGACGGCGGAGAAGATTGCCGAACGCGCGAATGAGCTCGCCGGGGAAGTGCGGCTTCTGTTCCAACCTGCGGAGGAAGGCTGCCGAGGCGCGAGGTCGATGGTGGAGGCCGGCTGGCTCGACGGCGTAAACTATTTGCTGTGCGGGCATATCGGTCTCAAGAGCAAAAAGCTCGGAGAAATCGTCGCATCGGTCAGCGGCTTCATGTCCACAGCCAAGATCGACGCTGTGTTTCGCGGCAAAGCCGCTCATGCCGGGGAGTCTCCGGAGCTGGGAAGCAACGCTCTGCTCGCAGCATGCGCGGCCGCGCTGCATCTGCACGGCATAAGCCGTCATGGAGGCGGGGCGACCAGAGTGAATGTCGGGATGCTCGAGGGAGGTACCGGGCGCAATGTCGTACCCGGAGAAGCAAGGATGAAGCTCGAGCTTCGCGGAGAGACGGAGGCGTTGAACGCGTATATGGTCGGAGAGACGAGCCGCATTTTGGAGTCGGCGGCTGCGCTGTACGGCGTATCGTGCGAATGGGAGACGGTCGGCTGCGGCACGAGCGCGGAAGGAGACCGCTCGCTCATTCCGCTGATCGAAAAGGAATGTGCCGGCATGGAAACGGTCGGTACATTCGTCCCTACGCTGCCGTTCGGCGCTTCGGAGGATGCGACCTTCATGCTGCGTAAGGTTCAGGAGCAGGGGGGGCGGGGTGTCTATATGCTGTTCGGCAGCCCGCTGGCCGCAGGCCATCACCACCCTTCGTTCGATTTCGACGAACGGGTGCTCGGGATCGCCGCCGAACTGCTCGTTCGTCTCGTGTTCGCCTGCCCGCAATGGCCCGCGGAAATCGAATTTCCTTGCATAACGAATTAGAAAGGAATGAATCGGCTTGACCCGAATGACGATTGCCGCCACGGGCGACAGCTTTATTACCAGACGTCTGCCGGTCGGGGATGATACGCGTCCCGATTTGGCCGAACTGCTCGGTCGGTCCGACATCCGGTTTACGAATCTGGAAGTGACGGTGCACCGGATGGAAGGGTTCCCGGCCGCACAAAGCGGAGGCACATGGGCCGTAGCCGACCCGTCCGTACTGGACGATTTGCGCCAATACGGCTTCAATGCGCTTGCCTGGGCGAACAACCATACACTGGATTATTCATATGGCGGGCTCGAGGCGACGAGACGATACCTGGACCGGTACGACTGGGTGCATGCGGGTGTCGGGCAAAATTTGGCCGAAGCGGGCGGCATCAAATACATGGAATTTCAAGGGGGAAGAGCGGCGCTTATCGCGGCTACCTCGACCTTTCACGAATCATGGCGTGCGGGAGAGCAGCGAACGGACGGAATCGGCAGACCAGGGGTCAACCCGCTCCGGTATGTGACCACATATCGCATATCGGAAGAGCAAATGACCCGAATGAAAGCGATTGCGGATTCGACTGGCATTAACGACGAGCACGATATGCTTGCCAAGGAAGGATTCGCCGTCGGCGATCCGGACGTCATGCTGTTCGGCGGACATCGTTTCTCCGTCGGCGAGGAGGAGGGGGCGACGACCAAGCCGCATCCGGCCGATATGTCCCGAATACTCGGCGCAATCGGCCATGCGAGACGGCAAGCCGACTACGTAATCGTCAGTATCCACTCCCATGAAATGAAGGATGGGCGCAAAGACGCTCCTGCCGATTTCCTCCGGGAGTTTGCCAGAGGCTGCATCGACGAAGGGGCGCATGCCGTTATCGGCCACGGGCCGCATATTATTCGCGGGGTGGAACTGTACAAGAACAGACCGATCTTGTACAGCCTGGGCAATTTTATTTTCCAGAACGATTCCGTCGAACGCTTACCTTCCGATTATTACGAGAAATACGGCCTGAGTCACTCGCATCATACGGCTGATGCGCTCGATGCCCGCAGCGCCGGCGATACGCGCGGATTGGGCGCCAACCCGGACGTATGGACGTCCGTCGTCGCGTCACTCTCCTTCGAAGGCGGCGATTTGAAGGGAATGGACTTTCATCCGATTTCCCTCGGTTATGGAACGCCCCGATACCGCCGAGGTTGGCCGAGGCTGACGAACGATACTGGCGTATTGCGCAAGCTGCAGAGCTTGAGCCGGGAGCTCGGAACCGAATTGCTTATCGAAGGAGCGCAAGCCTGTTGGAGAGCCCGATCATAATTACGTTCCATGAAACGGAGGTATTCGAATGCTGAAATGCGGAATGGCCGAACTGGAAATTACGCCCCCACTCGGCAGCTCCATGCCTGGATATACGGCGGAAAGAAAATCCGAAGGAATCCGCGATCCGCTGTACGCCAAAGCGTTGGTCGTCGAGTCGGAAGAGACGGTGCTGGCTTTCATCGCGATCGATGCGCTATATATTCCGGGTCGCGAGGCGGACCGGATTCGCGAACGGCTGCTTGCGTATACGGGCATCCCGGTAGAGCGAACGATGGTGTCCGCCACGCATACGCACACGGGCGCGCCGGTGCGCATAGGACTGGACGGAAGCCGCCACGACGAATATTTGGCCTATATGGCCGACAGGGCGGCCGATGCCGCGATCGTCGCCTACAACGGACGGAAGCCGGCGCGCCTAGGCTGGGGAACCGGACATGTGGGGGAGGTGTCGTTCAATCGCCGCTACTGGATGAAGGACGGGCAGCTGAGAACAAATCCGGGTTTTCTGAATCCGGAGATCGATCGACCCGCCGGTCCGATCGACCCGGAGGTGTCCGTCCTGCGTATCGACGATCTGGACGGACGGGCGATGGGGGTTGTGGCGAGCTTCGCTTGCCATACGGATACGGTCGGGGGGAGCTCTTACAGCGGCGACTATCCGGCCGTCCTGTCGGCAACGCTGAAGGAATCGTTGGGAGAGCATGCCGTCAGCGTATTTCTGCTCGGAGCATGCGGGGACATTAACCATACCGATACGAGCAAGGCGAAGCCGGCGGATCGGAGCATCACGCGGGAAATCGGCTTGCGTCTGGCCGGAGAGGTGCTCCGGGTACGCGAGGAGACGGAGACCGTTACGGAGGCGAGAGCTGGCGCCGTCCGCGACTTCATCTCGATGGGGCTGCGCGAAGCGAGTCCGCGGGAGATCGAGCAGGCGCAAAAAGTGCTGGCCGACAGCAGGGTCGTCGGAGCGGAGCGCTTCTTCGCCGAACAAATCATGAAAGTGGCGGAGCTGGCCGGGGGAGAAGCGCAGCTGGAGGTTCAGGCGATGCGACTTGGCGATTTGGCGTTCGTCGGTCTGCCCGGTGAAATATTCGTGGAACTGGGGCTTTCGGTAAAACGCGCTTCCCCTTACGCACATACGGTCGTCAATACGCTGTGCAACGGCTCGATCTACGGCTACGTCTGCACCGAAGCAGCCTATACGCAGGGCGGCTATGAACCTCGATTGAAAGTATTCAACCGCATAACCCCGGGGACGGGGGAGCGTCTGGCGAAGAGCGCAGAAGCATTGCTGCAAGGGCTTTTGGAATCTTCTTCTATTCCTGGGCAATAAATGGAAATGATTTGGCTGTTGAAAAAGTCAAAAAGAGAGATTTGTCATACAAAAGGTGGGGGAAGTGTGCGGAAAGCGAAGCGGTTGACTTTAAAATCGTGTTGTAACCGTTTGAATCTTAAAAACAACACGATTTTAACGGATGCGGAGCGCATTCCCCCACCTCTTGTCTCCGGCGCTTCCTCTTTGCAGACTTTTGCAACAGCTTCAAATTATACAGCTAAAAACGGCATCGTAGGTAAGCAGCTTTGATTAACTGGAGAACCTCCATCTATTCCATTGTCATAACGTCGATCGAGGCCGAAGTGTACGATATAACTGGACTTTTTCCAGCTATCGGACAAAAATATGCCGTCATCCAGAAAATAGCTGCATATTTTCCATTTGAGATCGGCAGGGATCGCCGATGCCCACAGGATCATATCCCATACTGCCAGACGTGTTATTTTATGCCTTCCTCCATGGGCAATATTAGCCATTATCTGGTTGGCTTCCGTCACGTCTGATGGTATTATGGCAATATCTCCTACATAGAAAAGAGGATTCATCCCGATGATCGATCATATCGTACTAGTCAAATTCGGAGAGTCGACGACACGCGAGCAGCTTGAGGAAGTCGTATCCCGGTTCAAGGCGCTCAGAGCCCACTTGACCGGAATCGTCGACCTGCAGGCCGGTCTTAACTTCTCGGACAAAAACCAAGGGTATCAGGTTGCTCTGTCGGTACGTTTCGAGGACCGGGCCGCGCTGGAAGCTTACGGGCCGAATCCGCACCATCAAGCCGTCGCGGCCTTTATCCGGGAATCCGGCAGAGTCGACAGCATTGTCGTCGATTTTGAAAGTTAGGATTGCGTATTTATGCAACAAAAGGAAGACGGCGCTCGCGGACAATCCGCAGAGCGCTTTCTTTTTCGGCAAGCGCCCCCTTATCCGGCAGAATGCATACGAAAGTTACATGGTAGGGGGGCGAAACGATAATGAGTTCGAAGCGGTGTTTGTTTTGCGACAAAGTCGTTCCAATACGACCGAAGGGCGAGTACGATTGCTACGTCGGCTGCAGCTGCGCGCCCGAAGGCTCTTACAATCTGCTTAGAGACAGCTACGAGCACTTTGTCTTGTTGTCTTATCAAATCAAACGGCAAATGTTCCCGATCATTTCCGGGTATATCAGGGAATTGACCGATAATGAAGAGGCGGTCGCCCTGTCTGTGGAAGACATCGAAGCGATCCGGAATTCCCCGCGCATACCGGCGACGGTCGAGCAGAAGGAAAGCCTGATGCTGAAATATTTATTCAGACGATCCGACAAGCCGTTCGATCCCGTCGTCCTGGGTCCGCTGGCCGATCATTGCAATTTGACTTATTCTCCGAGTATGCAGGAGCTGGTATACATTATCGAGAAGCTTAGGGACGAGAAGCTTCTCGAGCGGATCGGCACGACCTTCAAGCTTACGGAGAAAGGATGGTCGGCAGCCAAGGAGAAATCGAACGGAAAACGGTCCAAGCCGTGCTTCGTCATGATCCCCGAGCAGGCCGGTATCCGTGAATCCTGGTCGGAGAAGGTGATTCCGGCAATCGAGCGGTTCGGCTACGCTCCCCACGTATTCGAACCGTCGAAGTGGAAAAAAGTGGACGACAGCACGATCCGGCTCATCTCGGAAAGCAAGCTGTTTATCGCGGACTTGTCCGGGCAATGTCCGGAAGTGTATTTCGCCGGCGGCTTGGCGCTAGGGATGGAGATTCCGGTCATTTGCTCCGTCAAAAGGGAGTATACGGATGCGTTGCCCGTAATGTCCATGCAATTTCGTCCGATAGGATGGGAAAACGCAGATGAATTGGCCGAATTGATGCAGCAGCGACTGCGCGCGTAACGCTCTGCACATTTTGCGGATGCAGCATTTCATAGGAAAAGCCCCGCGTTACGGAAACATCCGGAAGCGGGGCTTTTTGCTTTTCTCGAATTTCCTTTACAAGCAATCCTTTTACAAAAAGGGAAAATATGCATAGCCATCGAATACATTAAGCGAGTAGCCAGTTAAAACGTTTCATCGATAGTAGGGCGTATCAATAGCCGATATATTACGGGAGGAGATGGGCGGACTGCACAACCGGGAAACGGATTGGGGCAAAGTGCTCAGGTGGGTTATCGTGCTGCCGATGTTTGTCTTTACGCTTGTTTTTTTGAAAGTGTTTTTTATCGGGCCGTTTAACTACTTGGTGGGTGGAATCATTCCGCAAAGAAGCGACATGTGGTTTATAGTCGATCGATTTTACAGAGATTGTTTCTGTATGGGCTTCGCTATTTACGTGAGCTGTATGACGGCGACTTCAAGAAGAGTAACAATTTCCATCGTCTATATGATTTTGGTATTGGCGATGCTCCCCAGACAGATGGAAATTGTAATGGATAGTCAACCGTTCGCGGTGACGGAATGGAAAATGACGTACTGGACTGTCGTATATGTGGCAAGCGGCGTCTTACCGCTGATGATTATGCTGGGAATCAAGTACTGGCCGAAATTATTCGCCCGGAAAGACGCGACGGAGCCGGGATCAATCGTGCAATGATTTAAATCTGTTCGCAGCTGTAACACTATAGCGAACTTAAACTTTACGAACATTCATATTGACCCGGATCGCCGTCCCGGGTCTATTTGCGTTTTTCCTCGCACACTCCTCATTCGTACCTGTACTCCACCACATAGTAGTTGAGCAACTTCGCATCGTATTCGATCACTCGGGGAACATCATCTCAGCGATTCATTTGCCGTGCGGCAGGTTAATGGAAAAGAAGATTAATCGTTTTATAACAAATTTGTGTCGGTTTCGGTCGGTTTCGGTTACTTGCCGGTTACAATCCGTGTAAGCCTTATCATTCAAGTTGGAAGGGGGGATCGTATGATACGGTTTCATCAGGTCAACAAACATTACGGGCATTTCCATGTGCTCAAAGACATTAATTTGACCGTCCATTCCGGCGAGGTCGTCGTCGTAATCGGACCGTCCGGCTCCGGCAAAAGCACGCTCGTTCGTTGCATCAACCGGCTGGAAGCGATTACGGACGGGGAATTGATCGTGGACGGCATCCGCTTGAACGACAAGAAGACCGATATCAACCAGATCCGGCGCAATATCGGTATGGTGTTCCAGCATTTCAATCTGTATCCGCATATGTCCGTGTTGAAAAATATTACGCTCGCCCCGATCAAGGTGGCGAACATGTCGGAGAAGGAAGCGCGCGAGACCGCGATGCTCTATCTTGACAAAGTGGGCATTTCGGGCAAGGCGGACGCTTACCCGTGGCAGCTGTCCGGCGGTCAGCAGCAGCGCGTCGCGATCGCGCGGGGACTCGCCATGAAGCCGAAAATCATGCTGTTCGACGAACCGACCTCCGCGCTCGATCCGGAAACGATCGGAGAAGTTTTGGACGTGATGAAAACGCTTGCTCTGGAAGGGATGACGATGGTCGTCGTCACCCACGAAATGGGCTTCGCCCGGGAAGTGGCCGATCGCGTCGTATTTATGGACCAAGGACGGATAGTAGAAGACGCGGTTCCCGCCGAATTTTTTGCCGAACCGAAACAGGAGAGGGCGCAATTGTTTTTAAGCCGCGTACTGAATCATTGATTTTACGAAAACGATACGGGAAAAGGGGAGATTTGACATGAATAGGATGAAAACGTTGACCGGTCTGACGCTAACCGCGGTTATGGCCGTATCTTTGGTCGCTTGCGCGGGAGGCACGAAATCCGCCGGACAGGATCCGAAGCAAGGCTCGCAGCCGGCGGTCGGCTCGGTCGAGCAAATCAAGGCGCGCGGCAAGCTGGTCGCCGGCGTGAAATACGACCTGAACCTGTTCGGTTTGAAAGATCCGGCTTCGGGCAAAGTGGAAGGGTTCGATATCGATCTGACCAAGGCGATCGCGAAAAAAATATTCGGCGACGAGAATAAGCTCGAGCTGAAGGAAGTTACGTCCAAAACCCGCATCCCGATGCTGAAAAACGGCGAAATCGACATGATTGTCGCAACGATGACGATCACCGAGGACCGCAAGAAGGAAATCGACTTTTCCGACGTTTATTTCATGGCAGGTCAATCGCTCCTTGTCAAAAAGGATAGCAAAATTAACGGCTTGGCCGATTTGACCAAGGGCACGAAGGTCGTAACCGCAAAAGGCTCGACTTCGACAACCAACATTCGCGAGAAATCTCCGGGTACGCAAGTGCTGGAGTTCGAGAACTACGCGGAAGCGTTCACCGCGATGAAAGCGGGGCAAGGCGACGCTTTGACGACGGATAATGCGCTTCTGTACGGCATGGCGAAGCAGGATCCGAACTACCGCGTCGTGAATGAAACGTTCACCGAGGAGCCATATGGAATCGGCATGCGCAAAAACGAAGACGATCTCGTCAAGCTGGTCAACTCCGTGCTGAAGGAAATGAAAGAAAACGGTGAATATGACAAGCTGTACGAGAAATGGATCGGCGAAAAACCGAAAAAATAATTCGAGCCGGCGGGGTGGGCGAAACGCGTCCATCCCGTTCTTGTTCCAGGAAAGGAGGAGCCGGGATGATCGATATATCCATCTTGTCAGACCATTGGGGCCAATTTTTGGAAGGATTCGCGAATACGATCAAAGCAAGCGTGCTCGCATTGATCGGCAGCTTCCTTCTGGGTGCCGTTTTTGCGGTGTTCCGCATAGCGCCGGTCAAGGTGCTTAATGCAGTCGGAGCGGTGTACGTGGAATTTATAAGAAATATTCCGCTCATCGTCATCGTATTTTTCATGTTCGTAGGGCTGCCCGCGATCGGCATCTTGTTGGATCCGTTTACGGCGGGGACGGTAGGCTTGACGATTTATACCGCCGCATTCATCGCCGAGACGATTCGGGCCGGCATCCAGTCCGTCCCCAAGGGACAAATGGAAGCGGGACGTTCGGCCGGATTCGGCTACGTACAGGTCATGCGTTACATCATTTTGCCGCAAGCCGTGAAAATCGTCATTCCGCCGCTCGGCAACCAGTTTTTGAATCTGATCAAAAACTCGTCCGTATTGGGCGTCATCGCGGGGCTTGATTTGATGTATTACGGCGATTTGATATCGGCGTCGACATTCGTCACCTTCGATGTTTACATTTTCGTCGCATTGTTTTACTTGGCATTGACTATCCCGCTCGGCTTCGGACTCCGCTACTTGGAGCGCCGGATGGCCCGGGCGCGTTGAGGAGGGGATTCCTGTGGATTTTGCCGGCGCGTATGCTCCCTCTCATTTGAAATTTTTGCTGCAAGGCTTGTGGGTGACGCTGGAGGTAGCGTTGGTGTCGATCGTGCTCAGCTTTATTATCGGGACATTGATCGGAATAATACGCTATTGGAAAATACCCGTTCTATCGCAGGTGACGGGATTTATGGTCGAGACGATCCGGAACCTGCCCCTGTTGCTGATCATCTTCTTCACCTATTTCGCCTTGCCGGAAGTCGGGATTAAAATGAGCAAAATGAATGCGGCGATCGTGGCGCTGGTCATCTTCGAATCGGCGATGCTTGCGGAAATCGTCCGCAGCGGCTTGAACTCCATCGATAAAGGTCAAATCGAAGCGGCGCGTTCCTCGGGCTTGTCCGCTGCGCAGACGATGCGGTTCGTCATACTGCCCCAAGGGCTGCGCCGAATGGTTCCTCCGATCGTAAGCCAATTCATCTCGCTGCTGAAGGATACGTCTCTTGCCGTCGTCATTGCGCTGCCGGAGCTGATGAATCACGCGCAAATCATAAACGGACGCAACGTAAACTATGTCATTCCGACCTTTATTATGATAGCCTTGATGTACTTCGTCGTTAACTATGCGTTGTCCATCTTGTCCAAGAAGCTGGAAAACAAGCACGTGTGACCGGATTGAAAGAGATCTCCATTTCTTGGGCAACCTAGAGACGTTGATCTCTTTTGATTTCGGCATATCCGTGTCTAGCGTTCGCTGCCGGCTTCGCCATAGTAAAGCTCGGGAGGGGACCGAAATCGTCATGTCGGATCGAATGCGTATATTGATTGTTATTTTGCTGAGTACGGCATTGCTCGGAGAAGTGAAGCTGAACCCGTTCGGAGACTCGTTCCGGTTCTCGCTCGGAATCGTAGCTTATTTTTTCGGTCTGCTCTGGTTTTCCGTGCCGGTACTGTCGACAGGGCTGCTGACGGGCGCGTTCGTAGTCTTGTTCCGTATCGGCATGGATGCGATAGGCGGCGAAGCGAATCTTTTGTCCAGCTTCCTGCACCATGTGCCGACCTTCGGCTTTTATTTGGCATTCGCGCTTTCCGTCAAGCTGCTGCACATTCGCCGTCGTGCCGAATTTCCGATAAGGGTCGGGTTGATCGGCGCGGCGGCGGACATCATATCGAACAGCGCAGAGCTCGTGATCCGTTTCGCGCTGCTCGAATCGGCTCCGTTTTCATGGCAGAGTCTGCTTCTGATCGGCATAACCGGCGTGCTTCGCAGCTTCTTCGTGGTAGGGCTGTACAATATGCTGTCCATTCGCCAAGTGCGAGAGCTGGGGGAATGGCGAAAGCTGGAGCTGGAGAGGCTCATTCTGCTGAATTCCAGCCTGTATGAAGAGTCGTTTTATATGCGCAAAGTGATGTCCCACGTCGAGAAGCTGACCCGCGAAAGCTACAGGCTGTATAAGAAGCTGATGGAGCAGCGGCTGCCGGAGCATAGCGAAGCGCTGCAGGTGGCGGAGAACGTGCATGAGCTGAAAAAAGATTTGCAGCGCATCGTAACCGGTCTGTCGAAGCTGATGAAGCCTACGAAGGCCGGGGACCGTCTCGGTATAGCCGAGCTTTGCGGTTTGGCCGTTCAAGCGAATGAAAAGTATGCGGAGGCAATCGGCAAACCGATCGTTTTTCGACTTCATGCCGACGTCCAGTTGTACACGAATCAAACCTATGCGCTGCTGTCCATCCTGAACAACTTATTGACGAACGCCGTGGAAGCGATTGCAGATCAGGGGATAATCACAGTCGAGGCGGAGCTTGAGGCAGAACTGCTGCTGTTTCGGGTAACGGATAACGGGCCTGGCATTTCCGAGCTGGAGAAGGAATGGGTATTCGAACCGGGATATACGACCAAATTCAATCCCGAGGGCTACTTTTCCACTGGAATCGGCTTGACGCATGCGCGGGACATAGCCCGGTCAATGGGCGGAACGCTCAGCTTGTGTCCGTCGCAGCACGGCACCCGGTTCGAGCTCCAGCTCCCGATCGGGCAGCTGATAAGAAGGGGGGAATATGACGAAGATGAAGCTGTACCTGATTGACGACGATGCCGCCGTACGGAAAATGCTGGAGCGTATCATATCGGATGGAGAAGTGGGCGAAGTCGTGGGCGAGGCGGCGGACGGCTTGCATGTGACGGCCGGCCAATTGACCGATACGGATACGGTGCTGATCGATTTGCTGATGCCCGGACGGGACGGGATCGAGACGATCAAGGCGCTGCGGAAGGAAGGGTACGCCGGCACGTTCGTCATGATCTCGCAGGTCGAGCACAAGGAACTGGTCGGGGAAGCTTACCAGGAAGGGGTCGACACTTTTATCCGGAAGCCGATCAACCGGTATGAAGTATTGTCGGTGCTAAAAAGAGTAGCTCATCACCTGAGCCTCGTACGCTCGATCGACTCGATCCGCCATTCGCTCAGCGCTCTGGGCGGCGGTGCAGCGTCCGGACCCGTTCAGCGCGAGCAAAAGCCTACTCTGGAGGAAAGAGCTCGTACGCTCATGCTGCAGCTGGGCATCGCCGGGGAGGCCGGGGCTGGAGATTTGCTCGGCCTCGTTCGCTGGCTCGAGGAAGAGGAGCGCCGCAGCGGACCTCTTCGCGAGCTGCCTCCGCTTAAGGAATTATACGTTCAAGTGCTGCGCAAGGAAAAAGATTATGGACCCGGACAGCTTACGGACCGGGAAGTTCGGGCTTTGGAGCAGCGGATGCGCCGCATGGTGCTGCAGACGCTCACCCATTTGTCCTCGCTCGGGCTGACCGACTACGCCAACCCCATATTCGAACACTACGCCTCGCGGTTGTTCGAATTTCAAGAAGTTCGTACGCGCATGCGGGAGCTGGAGCAAGACATGGAAGGGACGAACAGCAAGGCGAACGTTAAAAAGTTTCTTCAATCTTTTTTTCTCGAATTGAAGCAAAGCTGATTAGCCGGCGTAAACGGCTATGTCCGCAATACGGCCCCGGATTCATCGACTGCCCGAGAGGCATTGACGATCCGGAGCCGCTTTTTTTGTTGCGATGGTTTATTCGTGCCCGGGTGTGCCATTTTCTTTTTTTCTTGATTCCGGTTGCCGACTGGATCATAATTTAAATTTATACATAGTGTTTGAGAGTCATTATCCATCCATTCCTATTGAAGTAAAGGAGACGCAGATGCAGCTGCCTCAATGCTTGGACCCGCAATCGTTCGAGGAATTGAACCGGCATGTATTGGAGACGATGCGAACCGTATCCGCCTCGGCCGCCTCGACCTATGTCATCCATAACGGTCTAGTAATAAACGAGTGGTACTCCGGCCATCACGAACATGCGGAGGAAAGTCGTCCCGTAGATGCGGAGTCCCGATTCAACGTCGCCTCGATCCGCAAAACGTATTTGGGCTGGGCCGTGAGCCTTGCCTTGTACGAAAGTAAAATCAACAGCTTGAACGATCCGATCGGCGACTATCTGGATGATTTGGACGAAAATATATTGGATCGGACGTCGATACGTCATTTGTTAACGCATACGCACGGATTGCAAGGCTCGAATAAACGGATTTTTCCGCCGGGCACGGGTTGGAAATATAACAATTCGGGCGTTAATCTGCTGGTCAGGCTCATCCGGAAGGTGTATGGTCATTCGCTTGCCGAAGTGTTGGAGAACACGGTTTTCGCACCTTGCGGATTTATGGAGACAGGCTGGACCAAGGAGCGGAGCGACAAGCTGGTTTGGCTGAGCGAAACCTACGCGGGGAATCGAGGCGGGGAAGCGAATCTGTTCGTCAGTACGCGGGAGCTGGCGTTTTGGGGATATTTGCATTTGATGAAAGGCATGTATGACGGCCGACAATTGCTCCCGGCCCCCGTATTCGAACAAGCCGTTTCCATCGTTACTCCGGCTCAGCTTGACGACAGCTTGCCCCGGAACGGATTTTTCTGGTGGGTTCAGGATACGCCCCGCCATTCGTCGGAGCTTGGAACGCTTCTTCCCGAAGGCTCGTATCAGTCTTTGGGGCTATATGGAAATGCCTTGATCGTTATTCCCGAGTACGAGGCCGTAGCCGTTAGAATGTTGAATCAAACCGGGCCGAATCCTCCGGGATTCGATTATATCCGGGACATCCAACAATTCGGAAATATCGTTTCTTCGACGATTAGGAGGTTCGCATAAAAGGAAAAACGTGCCAGCGTGTCGAATCCGTCACCATGACATTTGCCGGCCGGCTGAGGCGAATGGCGCATACTTTCTCCATGCGAAGGAGTGAGCGGACATGATCACGATCGGATTGGCATCGATCCGCCATCAGGAATCGATCTCGAAAGGCTTGCAAAAAATCGAGGAAATGCTGCTTAAGTGTCAGGAGCAAAACGTCGATATCGTCTGTTTTCCCGAAGCGTACTTGCCGGGCTTGAGAGGCACCGATGTGCAGCTTCCGCCGCCGGATCAACGGGAGTTGGAGCAAGCTTTGCTCTCTTTGCAAAGCTTTTGCAAGCTCTATGCTACGATGGCAATCGTAGGTATGGAGTGGATTACGGAATTAGGGCTGCACAACCGGGCATACGTCATCTCCGGGACCGGTGAAGTATTGGGTTATCAAACGAAAAATCAATTGCCGCCGGGAGGGGAGTCGGAGCATTACGTGCCGGACGGGAGCAGGATGATGTTCTCGGTCAAAGGGGTCCCGTTCGGAATCGCGATTTGTCACGAAGCGTGGAGGTACCCCGAAACCGTTCGATGGGCGGCGACGAGGGGAGCGCAGATCGTGTTTCAGCCGCAATGGACGGGGAGACATACAGGTCGCGTGCCGTTAACGGAATGGGGAACTTCCTTTTTCGAGAAGGCGATGATTTGCCGCGCCGGAGAAAATAACGTTTATTTCGCCAGCGTCAACGTAACGATGGACTATCAGACCTCGGCGACCTCTCTGATTGACCCGCAAGGCAGGCTGATGCAATATATCCCGTACGGCAAGGAAGAACTTCTAGTAAGCGAGATAGATCCCGCCAAAGCGACGAGATTGTTTGCAACGCGATTCGATCCGTCGCAGCTGCCCGGATAGATGCTTGTAGTACGCATAGCACGCTGGCGCAATCGTGAAGTTATCTCAGTTCCAAGGAGGAATTAGTAACCATGACGAATCAAATCCCGCTAGTTTCGCGCATTGCCGGCGTCGAAATTCCGGTATCGGATTTGCGAGCGGCGGTCGAATGGTATGACCGGGTATTGGGCTTAAAAGTAATCGGCGACTTCCAAGAGTCGTGGAAGGAGGCCATGTTGCAGTTTGCGCATAGACCGGACGGAGTCCCGGGCATTTATTTGGTGCAGACCGATTCATCGGAGCGGCTCAAATTTCACAATACGAATTATGGCTATACGCAGAGCATCATCGACTTCTATTCCGACGATTTGCCCGCCTTCCACCGTCATCTGAAAACGCACGGAGTAACGACCAATCGGGATGTCGTTCAGCTAAGTGCGGGGGAAATAAGCGGCTTCGGCTTCTTCGATCCGGACGGCAACTCATTGGGGGCGACCAATGTTGTATTTGCAGGGAAATAAAGTGGTCAGGCAGGTGGAACGATGTGAGCCAAGTCGAGAAAATCAGCGGGGAGCTCGCGAAAATCACGGTGAAGCAGCCGATGCAAGGGGATGTAAACGCATACGTTTTCCGTAACGAGCAAGTGACGCTTATCGATTGCGGTCACCCTTCTCCCGATTCGCAGGCCGAATTATTGTCGGGCTTGCTCCAACTGGGGCTCAAACCGGAGGATATCGATCAAATCGTGTTGACGCACCGACATATCGATCATGTAGGAGGAATCGTCTGCGAATACGACTATTTTGATCGCGCGAAGGTAGTCGCTCCAGTCGGTCCGCTAGAGCCGATTATCCGACTGGACGCCTTGGAAAGGGTCAAATCCTGCATACCGCAACAGCATATTAACGAAGTAATCGACGACGTGCTGTATGATGCGCTCCGATCCTATTATTCTTACGCCAAGCCGGTACGCGTGGACTCTCAGGTTCGGGAAGGGGACAAGATCGATATCGGCGGCGAACAACTGACCGTTATGGAAACTCCGGGTCATAGCATCGATCATATTTCGTTGCTTCATGAGGAAAGCGGCTACCTTATTGGCGGGGACGTGCTGTTGCTCCATGGACCTCCGATGATTCAATCTCTGGATTCGTATACAAAAAGTATGGAAAAAATAAAGAACTGTGGTGCCGGGTTCGTATACCCGGGTCACGGAAAAGAAATTCATAACATACACGAAGCGGTCGCCCTAACGCTTGACAGACTCGCGGCAACGGATCAAAAAATATTGGACGCGTTGAAACGCAGTATACATACGCCATTTTCGTTGGCTTTGGAATTCACCGGAGGTAAAACTCATAAGGGTATCCGATTTTTCTTGGAAGTCGTACTGGCCCACTTGGAAAGAATGAACGCAAAAAATGAAATTGAACTCATTTACGACAACGATAAGATCGATCGAGCCATATACCGGTTATGAATGAAAGTAAACAATCGAGCGGAGGGAATAGGTTCATGTTCGAGCATCTCGTATCTTTTAAATTTAACGAAACGTACACGGCCGATAAAGAAAAAGCTTTGTTGGACATGCTGATGACGTTTAAAGAACGGATCCCGGGGATCGTCGAATTGACGGCGGGCGTCAATGTGACGGAAGAGGTCGATAACATTCACGGGTACACGTTGGGGCTGCGCGTGACGTTCCGGGACCAGGAAGCGCTACGTCAATACGGCCCGCATCCGGTACATCAGCAGTTCGTCAAAATGCTTGACGGAATGTTGGAGAATGTCGTAGTAATCGACTATCCGATAAGCCGTACCTAGTGGCGACAAAGAGAATGCCGCACAATCGATATTGAATTATTATGCATGCAATTGTATATTAATACCATTCGATTCAGCCTGAAGGATGGTGCCTATGTACAAGCATATGGAAGAGATGACTTTAAATACATGGCCGGCATTGGAAACGGTTCTGCGAAAAGGCTGGATTGTCCGATATGCCGACGGCTATACGAAAAGAGCAAATTCGGTAAGCCCGCTCTACGGAACTGGCTTATTCGACGCCGATGAAGTGGAGGAGCTAATTCGAGTTTGCGAGAGCTGCTATCGTCAGCGCGGACTGGATACCGTCTTCAAATTGACGCCCTTTGTTGTACCCGATAATTTGGACCGTCTTTTGGATGAAAAAGGTTACCGCGTCGTTGACGAATCCAGTGTCCGGCTTCTCCATTTGGATAATGTTCCGAAGCCTGCGGTGGCCGCAAAGCGGCAGGAAGCGCTTAACGACGAATGGTTGTATAATATGGCGAGATTAAATCGCCTATCCGACAAGAACATGAAGATCACGAGACAAATGCTTGGCCGCTCCACTTTGCCGAAAGGCTTCTTCACGTTATACGAGGAAGATATTCCGGTTGCCTGCGGGTTGGGCGTCATTCAGGATGAATACGTATGTCTGTACGATATCGTAACCGACGCCGGCTACCGAAGAAGAGGCTTCGGAGAGCAGCTGGTACTGAATATTTTGGATTGGGGAAAATCGATCGGGGCGCACTATTCCTTATTGCAAGTCGTGCAGCAAAACGAGGCGGCCGTCCATTTGTACGACAAGCTGGGTTATATAGAGATATATAAATATTGGTACAGGGCGAAGCCGAATCGGACCTGATCACCCGGGGCGGGGCCAATCCGCCGCTCACGTATGGAAGGAGGATTGGGATGACCGAGCGAAGTTCTCGTTTCGTTCCTAAGAGCCATCGGTCGGACAACGGAATCCGACGGTCCGGCCGCACCACATCTACCATGGACTTTCAATCGAAGCGGACGGATGTACAGCGGGTGTTGCAGTTGCACCGGACCGTCGGAAATCAGGCAGTCGGCCGATTATTAAATGGATCTTTGCAACGGACTCTCGACGATGCGAAGCAGTCTTCCTCCGAGCAAAGCTCGGGCAAGCCGCGTTTCTACATCATACCCGACTGCAAATCGGCCGAAGCGGCCCGAAATTTGTTGTCACGGATTGCTCTCGGCGACAGCGATGCCCTTAGACAGATTGGCCAAGAAGCTTTCGCGACTTATAAAGACAGTCTGCAGCTGATGGAATGGGGACTGGCCGGCAAAAACAACGAGTACGTCGTCATACCCGGCACGAACGGAGCTGTAAACTGGGAAGGCATAGACGACAAGTACGACCCTATTGCGCATTCCCACCCTAAGCAGGACCCGGGTGAGACTAAGCAGAATAGCTCGGAAAATACGTGGGTTAACCATTTCAAGAAAGGGAAGCCGATTTCGCAAAACATAGGAATGAAAGATTGGCATCTCTCTTATCCGACGCAATCGGATATCGTGATCCCTGCCGAACAGCAAGCAAGCTCACACTTGGTGTACACCTCTTGGCAGGTGATGGAGGATGAGGAAAGCGGCGGATTTTCAGTTGCTTACAATCCGGAGTGTACTCCGGAGAAGCAGCTCGTATTCGAAATCGTGAAGCCGCACAAAACCGCTTACACGCGAACCAAGAGCATTATGAACCTCAATCAGCATAAGTCCGCCCTTTACTTGTGCGATATTAGATTATTACGCGGGTCGAAGGAATTGTTCGTGCTGCATGACGTGAAGGCGAACGAGATGGAGCTGGGGAGCCAGCCCGTTATCGGCGAAGATTTTCCCGACTTGGGGAAAGAGGTGCCGGCCGAAGAAGCCGAGGAGAGGGAACAGATTCCGAGTACCGCCGAAACGTCCGATACGGAGGACGATCCGTTTGAAGGCTTTTAACATTGCGGCTTGACCGGGTCGATTAATGAAAGGCTTGGAACATCCTTGACTGCTATATAACTGATGAGTAATATAAAGACATAAAGGAGGATGAAATCCGATACCTAACTATATGGAAGGCGCAAACGTATTCGAAATATTGGCCGAGCCGAACCGGAGACGGATATTGGATTTGCTGCGAGCCCGTCCCCGTTCCGTCGGAGAATTGGTGGAGCAATCCTCCTTGAGCCAGCCAGGCATATCCAAGCATCTTCGCATTTTGCGGGAAGCGGGTCTTGTCGAAGTAAGTCCGGTAGCGCAAAAGCATATGTACAAGCTGTGTGCGGAGCCGTTGGCGGAGATCGCCCATTGGCTGGAGCCGTATAGACCGTTCTGGTCGGACAAGCTTGACGCGCTTGTTCGCCATTTGGATGAGGAAGAGTAAAAAGAAGGGGCGCTTTCGAACACGGCCTGCCGTCCAGTTATCGACGGCAGGCGTTTTCCATTCTATTCATGCTCGGTCAACAGGGTGATGATGAAGGTTATGCGCTGCATCTGCGCGTCCAGTCCGGTGTTTCTCTGCGCTCTCGCTTGTGCTTCGATCAGATCGAAATATTTAAAATAAATTTCCGCCTCGTCCAATTTATCCGTCTTGTACGGCGCTTCTTCGATAAAGTAGCTGCCGTCCGAAAGCTTCAGGACATGACCGTTTCTTTGTTTGGACATACTCTCACCTCAACCTTACTATACCTTATTTTTTGTCGTCGGACGATCGGACCGTGTTGCGGGCGGCGCTCCGTTTCGTCTTGGAACAGTCGGAACGCTCTGTCTTCGTATGGGAGGGCGTAAGTTCCATAGCGGTCTTTCGGCATGCGACGGATGGATCGACAAACATGACAAAGATAACGGGTGGTTGAGCCGGTAGAAATCGAGATGGAGATTTACATACCGGTATAAAGAAGCCGGAGTTTAAATGTTCACCGGTAACTGGACAAAATGATGCCGGTTACTCCGAGCACACTTTGTCCGGCTGCGCCTACGGGGCTTCCGCCCTATTCCTCGATCGAGGCGATGACTGCATTGTTGAACAAATTCATACAAGGGAACCAAACGCCGTGTCCGTCATTCCGCTTGCCTTCAATCGAGAAAATGATTTGCACGGTCTCGTAATGCGGATCGACGGTAATGTTGACGCCCCCGGCACCGCCGCAAACGATCGCCTGCGGCGAGAACAAATCCCCGCTATCCCGTTTCGTATGATTGACCGGCCAGCAATAGCCGTAGGACGCCTCCCGGAAAAATTGGTCGCCATAGGTGGAAGAAACGTTCGGCGCCTGATCGCGGATCATCTCCGCAACCGATGCAGGGCTCAAAATCCGTTCGTCCCCGTACCTGCCTCTGTTTAGAAACAGTTGTCCGAACCGGGCGATATCGATAGCGGTCGAGTAAGCGCCTCCCGCTGCGGACGGCCATGACATCGCTTCCGGCGAATGGAACCATTGACCTCCCGGCAAATCTTGCGCTCTTCGGATGACTTTTCCGTAACGGGCTTCCGGTACGACAAAATAGGTATCGTTCATACCAAGCGGAATGAATATGTGCTCCCGGCAAAACTGCTCCAACGTTTGGCCGCTTACTCTCCTTACGATTTCCCCCAGAAGCTCGATCCCGTAACCGCAATAGGACAATTCCGTGCCGGGAGGCTTCCATAACGGAGTATCGTAGCCGAGAAACAGCTTCTCGTGCAGACCGGGATGCTGATTAGCATCCGGGGGCGGGATTTGAACAAGCCCTTCTTTTCTTTTGCTATGATCGTTGACATCCGCGTTCCGCAAGCCGGACGTGTGCGTCATGAGATGATGGACCTTTACGTGATGCTTGCCTTCGCCGACGAACTCGGGAATATAATACGAGACCGGAAAGCTTAAGCATAATAGCCCTTGTTCGACCAAAATCATCGCGGCTGTCGCCGTGATCGGTTTCGTGATCGAGGCCAGGGGAAACAACGTATCGGTTGCAAGAGGGGAAGCGTCCGATTCCGGAGATACTTTTCCGTATGCGCGATGGCTTACAATGATGCCTTTTCGGGCGACGACGATCCCGAACGCCTGCGACACGTTTCGTTCGGCCCAGCCTTCCACCAACCGTTCCATCCTGTTAATCTTTGGCGAAGACATTCCAGCCTCTTCCGGCGAACCTTGTCTAAGTTTCATACGACAGCTCCTTTTCGGGTAGTAATTCATGGTACCACAACCATGCCGGAAGTCCATGTAAGAAATGACTACTAATAAAAAAAACGTCTATCGACGTATTTCAAAGATGAGCGACCGCCTCGTTCCCCCCAAAAAGTGACGCTATTCTTCGAAGGTTGCACCGGGTACTTTTCGGGGACCCCGAATACCGGAAGTTTTTCTTATAAAGAAAGTCTCTTTCGCTTTAGTGCTTTAGCGAAGTAAAATTTTCTTCTTTATTGTTCAAAAAAGCCGTCCGAAACGCCTATATCGCCCGGTACGGAAGCAGTCAAGAAATTTGGGCTTTACATACTGTGCCGTCTCGAGTTATAATTAAATTCAATCGAATAACCAACGTTAATCGCTGAGTTTTCTTTTGAGAAAAGCGGGGGAACCAAGTAATATGGGGTGAATCGGTAGGCAATCCGCAGATTGCATATCGTAGGGCGTTTTCTCACCGCCCGAATCCGTCAGCTAACCTCGTAAGCGAATGTGGGGAGGATAGCTTTGTTTACTTACACAAGGTCTAGCCTTGTGTTATTTGTGTTCTTACAAAGCAAATAACCCTATCCATCTCTGCAGGCGTTAATCTGAGAGGAGGATGTACAAATGGCTCCAAAGGAAAAATTGTTTCGTTTATTCGACCAGTTGAACGAAAAGGATCAGAAAAAAGCTTTCGAGTTCATGCAATCCTTGGCTCACCGCAATGGCGCGGGCAGGAAAAGGGAAGAGGTTTCCAAGCTCTACGGCAAAGATTATTTCGTGGTATCCGACTAATGTTTTTTCAAACAGAGACGATCTCTCAGAAGCTGCGACAGCATACTTGATCCGCCGATTGGGGCGGATTTTTTTGTTGTTGCTTAAAATTACGCGCAACGGAACCCTTCCGATGAAGGAAGGAGCGTCTATATTTCAAGCGGAAGGATAACCGCTTCATATGATATAATGGATACTCCATAGAAACGTAGAACCGGGAGCTGGCGGCGGATGAAAAACATTTTGGTTACGGGCTACCGCGCCCATGAACTGCAAATTTTCGACGAGAAGCATAAGGGGATCTCTTATATCAAGAAGGCGATTGCCGGCAGGCTGATTCCTTTGATCGAAGACGGCTTGGAATGGGTCATAACGCCCGGACAGTACGGAGTCGATTTATGGGCATGCGACGTCGTCATCGGCCTGAAAAAACAGTTTCCCCACTTGAAGCTGTCCATCATTACGGCATATAAAAACCCGGAAGAAAAGTGGAAGGACGAGAAAAAGAACTTTTATCATGAAATATTGCGGGGCGTCGATTATTACGGCTCGGTGAGCAACCAGGAGTATAGCGGCGTGTGGCAGCTGACGGCAAGAGACGATTTGCTGCTGCGCAAAACGGATGGGATTCTTCTGCTGTACGACGAGGATGCGGCTGAAGGCAGCCCCCGGTTTTATAAAGAAAAGGCGTTGAAGAAGCAGTCCAAGGACGGATATCGGGTCATTGGCATAAGCTCGGAGGATATCCAGAGCATCGCCAACGATGAAATGTACGAATCGTTCGAGTAACGTCCACGAGAGGAGGAGAACGCATGTACATCGTCGCAATGCTGACCATGCTTATCGATCATATGGGAATCGTTTTCTTTCCCGGGCAGGACGGCTGGCGAATCGTCGGCAGAATCGCGATGCCGATCTATGCGTATTGTCTTGTACAAGGCTTCCGATATACGCACAGCAAAACGAATTATTTGCGGCGGCTTGTGTTGCTCGGCCTTATATCGGAGATCCCGTATGTAATCGCCTTGCAAATCGTAAACATCAACGTCATCGGGACGTTCGTCATCGCTCTGCTCGTCTTGATCGGATTGGACCGGAATCGCGGCAAGATCGCGTCAACCGTCCTCGTGGTTGCAGGCTGCGTAGTGCTTGAGACGCTTCCATTCGATTATGGAGCTTATGCGCTGCTGCTCGTACTCGTCTATAAATATTTGGACAGCCGGTATTGGGTGGCCGCGCATTTGCTGCTCAATCTAGCCTTCTTGATGGTTACGGGCGGCGTCCTACAGATGTATAGCATCATCTCGACCCTTTTCTTGGTATACCGTCCTTCCCTGTACGAATGGCTGGACAAGGTCGAAATGAAGAGATGGGTATGGAGAAGCTTCTATCCTGCCCATCTTATCGTATTGGCCGTGATTCAACTGCTGTTCTTTGTGAACGGATCCGATTGATTGAGGGCGAACCGATACGAGACGATAGTTTTCCCAGACAACCGATACGAATCGGTTGTTTTTTGTCGTTTCCGACGGCGGCAACGTTTCGGATTGTCCGGTGCTTGTGAGCGGCTTCTGCACAATTTTTGCGCGATTTTGGTTCAATACTTGCGCTCCTCGGGTCCTTATACTTGGGAATAGGCAAAGCCAATATCAAAAGCTCCGAGGGGTGTAGTCCAATGAGTAAAGTACGCATCGGCGTGATCGGTACGGGGAATATCGCCCATACCCATTTGAACAGATTGAAGCAGGCGCAGGACGTGCATATCGTCGCGCTGTCCGATCCGAGCGAAGCGAGCCGGCAGGCGCTGCGGCAAAGATTCGGACTGGACGAGGCGGCCGAATACGCGGATCATTCGGAGATGCTGAAGCTCGGCACTATCGATGCGGTCATCATTTGCTCGCCGCATACGCTTCATTATCGACATGCGTCGGATGCGCTGTCGGCAGGCAAGCATGTACTGGTGGAGAAGCCGCTAACCTGCACGTCCGACGACGCCAAGCTGCTGATCGCTCAGGCAGAGAAGGCCGGCAAAGTGCTGCAGGTTTCGTTCCAGCGGCATTTTCTGCCGCACTTCATGTATATTCGCGATGCGATCGCCGAAGGGACGATCGGCAAGCTCACTTCCGTCACCGCCACGCTGTATCAGGATTGGAAGGATGCGCAGAAAGGAACTTGGCGGCAAAATCCGCAGCTGTCGGGAGGCGGCATGCTGATGGACTCGGGCAGCCATATTATTGACGTTCTGCTGTGGACGACGGGACTGACCCCGGAATCGGTAACGACACAATTGCATTGTCACGAATCTCCCGTGGAGATCGATACGTTTACGACGATCCGTTTTGCCGAAGGGCAAGTCGGCAGCTTGAACATCGCGGGCAAAGCCCCATCGAAGCTATTGTTCGAGACGTACGCTTTTCTCGGTGAAAATGGCGGCATTTTTTACGACAACGGCAAAATCGTGCTGCGTCTGAACGGTGAAGCGCCGATAGAACCGGAATTGCCTACAGCCGTTACCGATCCTGATAGAAGCTTCATCGCCGCTATTCGGGGCGAGAGCGAAGTATCCGTTCCCGGAGACTATGCATTGAAAGTATTGCAGCTGACCGAAGCGATCTATGATGCGGCCGATTATTCCCCCTTGACATATGCGAATGCATAGACAAAACGGTTTCGAGAAGGAGCAAATTCCATCATGAAAATCACGAATAAAATCGGTGTCATCGTCGACAGCTTTCGAATCGGCGTCCGCGAAGGATTGGCGAAGGCCAAGGAGGTCGGAGCGGAAGGGGTTCAAATTTATGCCGTCAAAGGCGAGATGGAGCCCGAAGCGCTGACCGGTCCGGCACGCAAGGAATTGAAAAAGGTTATCGAATCGATGGGCCTGGAAATATCGGCATTGTGCGGCGATTTGGGTAGATTCGGCTTTGAGGACAAATCGGCCAATGCGGACAAAATCGAGAAGTCGAAACGGATTATGGAGCTGGCGAAGGAGCTGGGGACCGATGTCGTTACGACACATATCGGAGTCATTCCGTACGATCCCGAGAGCGAGAGCTATGCGGCCATGCATAACGCATGCCGGGAGCTGTGCCGATTTGCCGAAAGCATGAATTCGTATTTTGCGATCGAAACCGGTCCGACTACGGCACTACAATTGAAAAGCTTCCTCGACACGCTCGGAGGCAAAGGCGTAGCGGTCAATTACGATCCGGCCAATTTGGTGATGGTAACCGGGGACGATCCGATCCGGGGCGTGTACACGCTCAAGGATTATATCGTGCATACTCACGCCAAAGACGGTATCCGCTTCCTTTCCGTCGATCCGCGGGAAGTGTACGGTTCGTACGATTTCGTTCCGGGAGATAACGGGAAAGTCCGGGACTTGGTCCGCGCGCGAAAAGTATACGCGGAGACGGCTTTCGGCGAAGGCCACGTGGACTTCGACCGCTACTTTCAGGCGCTTAAGGATATTGGATACGAGGGGTACTTGACGATCGAGCGGGAAGCCGGGGACCAGCCGGAGACTAATATTCGCCAGGCAGTCGAGTTTATTAAAGGTTATCGATAAGCGGAAAGTGCGGAATAGGGGATCGCTCGCTTTTTTTTGCGGCGATCTCCCTTTTTTTTGAAAAAATCTTGCTTGCATTATTTTAGAATCGACCTTATAATGTGCCTGTAACCATTGCAGTTAATGAAGGCTGCATTTTATTTGCGTATTACTGTGCTTAGTCAAGGCTCAGTCAAACGAACCGAGGAGATGGTCGCGATGCAGGTAGTGTCGATTATTATTCAAATTGTTCTTGCTCTCCTATTTCTGATGGCGGGAGCGGGGAAAGCCGCCGGCTCCAACATGCATGTCGAAAATTTCAAGCAGTGGCGTCTGCCGCAATGGTTTCGGGTCGTAACCGGGCTCGTCGAGCTGGTCGGGGCCGCGGCGTTGGTAATCGGCATATGGGAGCCGAGCTGGGCTGCGGCGGGAGCGTTATGGCTGGGCATAACCTCAATCGGAGGAATATGGGTTCATATCCGCGCGCGCGATACGTTCAAGCAATCGTTCATGATCGTCCTGTTGTTTATTTTATGCGCCGTCGTATTCTTCATTCAGCTTGGCGAGCTCGCGAATTTCCCGGGATTTCAATAATCGCGTTGCTCCGATGCCCTTGTCACGATTCGGCTCATCCGGTACTATGGAGAGAATGAATGATCAGACAAAAGCGGAAATCGGGTGAGCGCTGCAATGGGGATCGCGGATTTCATAACGTCGATAACCGAAGAACAACTGTTGGAATGGCTGGAACGTTTCCGCTCGTTCGGGCCGCTGCCGGGCATTTTGCTTACGTTTCTCAAATCGTTCGTTCCGCCGCTGCCGACGCTTCTCATCGTTGGCGTGAATGCCGCCGTATACGGGTTATGGCTGGGCTTTCTCTACTCCTGGATCGGCATGGTGGGCGGCTGCTTGCTGACGTTTCTGCTGGTCCGCAAAATAGCCGGGCACCCGTATTTGGAACGGTGGGCCCGTAAACCGAAAGTACGCAAAGGGATGCAATGGGTACGCCGCAACGCGTTCAGCTATGTATTCCTGCTCAGCTTGTTTCCCGTAGGTCCGTTTGTCGTTATCAATATCGCGGCCGGGCTCGCGGGCATGCGGTTCCGTTCCTTCGCGTTTGCCCTGGCCGGGGGCAAGGCGATCATGATTTTCATCGTCTCTTATATAGGGCACGATATTTCCCGGTACGCAGAAGATCCCGTTCGTCTCGTTTATGTCGTCTTGTTTATCGCGATTTCCTTATTCGTAAGCCGCAAGATCGAGGCGAGGTTCGCCAAGGAGTCTTCCAAAAGGGAATTGGACGAACGGGAGCTGACCGGCGAGATGTAAGAAAAACGGAGAAATGAAGCGAGGGGCCTCCCGATTTACTTGGGGGGCTTTTCTGCATTTATGGTTACCGATTGGTATGGATCGTCTTGACAGGAAATAACGGTTCCTCTATAGTTAAACTAACGACCGGTAGTTAGTGTGAGAGGGTTGATTGAATGTCCTATGACAAAATAAAGCAAGTAGCCCTGAAGCATTTTGCCCGCGACGGGTATGAGGGGGCTTCCTTATCGCAAATAGCATCCGAGGTCGGCATCAAGAAGCCGTCCATTTACAATCATTATGCCGGCAAGGAGGAACTGTTTCTCTCCGTGCTGACCGGCATCAGCGACGACTATAAGCGGTTTCTCGCATCCCGCTTGGAACAGTCGGAGGGAGACTCTCCAGAACGGCAGCTTTTCCGCATGTATACGTCCTACATCGAATACTTTACGTTCGATGCGGACAGAACGGATTTTTGGAAGCGGGTCATCATGTTTCCGCCTGCTTTTCTGAAAGAGAGAATCGTGCAAATCGTAGGGGAGGTGGAGCAGCTCATTGCTCCCCGGCTCGCGGCATTGTTCTCGGATGGAATAGGCAGGGGGACGATCAGGGCTTTTGATCCGGGAGAGCTGGTGACGCTGTTCTACTCTTTGGTGAATGGCTACATGATGGGACTTATGATGGTCGGGCCGCATGATTTCACCAATAAGCTGGAGCGCATCTGGACGATGTTCTGGCAAGGGATCGGTTATGGAGAATGGGAAACGGAGGGAAGACGCGATGGCTAGTCGGAAGTTTATCGTCGTAGGGGGCGGTATTGCCGGATTATGTACCGCAATCGCGCTTAGGAACAAAGGCTTCGATGTCGACGTGTTCGAGGGCGCTTCCCGATTGAAGGAATCCGGCGCCGGGTTGGGCGTAGGAGCCAATGCACTGCAGGCGATGAAGCGGCTCGGTCTAGGGGACAAGCTGCTGGAGAAGGGCAAGGTGCTCCAGGCGGCGAGGATCGTCAACGAGAAAGGGGGGCTAATTGCCAAGACCGACTCGGTGAAAGTCAGCTCCCTGTTCGGAACGGACAATATTACGATTCATCGGGCCGATTTGCTGCATATCCTCGCGGAATCGCTGCCGGGCGACGGCATATGGACGAATAAGAAATGTGTCTCGGTTACACAGCACTCCGGAGGCGGCGTGACTGTCGGCTTTCAGGACGGATCTACAGTGACAGGCGATGGATTGATAGCCGCAGACGGGATACGCTCCGCGATCCGACAGCAGCTCATGCCGGAAGCGACTCCACGGTACGCGGGTTATACGTGCTGGAGGTCCGTCGTTGCCGGCGTACCCCGAGGCTATGAGGCAACTACATTTACGGAGACTTGGGGAAGCAAGGGTCGGTTCGGTATCGTTCCGCTGCAAGGTGACCGGGTGTATTGGTTTGCCTGCATAAACGCGGCAGCACGAGATCCGAAATTTGCGGATTTCCGCAAGGCTGCACTGATTAGACATTTCGAGGGATACCACTCTCCGATCCGCGAGCTGCTTGAAGCTTCGAACGACGACGCGTTGCTTCATAACGATATTTACGATCTGAAGCCGTTCAACCGATTCGCATTCGGCTCGATCGTACTGGTCGGCGACGCCGCTCACGCTACGACGCCCAATTTGGGGCAGGGAGCCGGTCAAGCTATGGAAGATGCGGTATTTCTTGCGGAGTGCTTGGCCAACCACTCCTCAGTAGAGGAGGCGTATGTCCGATTTGAGAGGCTGAGGCTAGCCCGTACCCGCAAAATCGTGAATACGTCCCGGACGATCGGGAAGGTTGCGCAATTCGAGTCGAAGCTGCTCTGCGGCATCAGAAACGGATTGTTTCGCGCCATCCCCGCACGGATGAACGTGCGGCAGCTGCGCTTCCTGCTCGATGTGAAGTTTGACGTCCGATAGGACTTAACATGAAAAAAAGCACTGTCACTTTGACAATGGCTTCTCTTTGTCCTGGCTATCCTTATTTTTGGCATTTTCTTCAGTTCCTTGATCCGGTTCGTCGTACGGTATCCGATCTTCTTCGTAATACATGTCGGCAGCGCCTCCTTGTCTTTGATCTTGACTCAGTATAGGCTGCCAGTATTAACGGAGTGTTAACTCACTGTTTCGGCAATATGAATGTTTTCAATGCATGCCGCTTTATCGGAAGCGGGTGACGGGGACTGATCTGCAGCGTCCCGCTTCATTGCCGGTCGGCCTTTTATCTCCCGCTTTACAAATGAATAGGTATTGCATTATAGTGGGTTCATATCTGATTCGGAATGAGGTGTGCGGATATGTCAAAACAACAAGTATCATTGGCGGATGCGATCAAACAGAAGCTGGCGGAGAAAAAAGAAGCGCAAGCGGCGGCGAACAAGCAGCAGAAGCATGCGCCCAGCCCGAACCAGCAAATGAAAAGCCAAATCAACAAAAAACCGAACAATCAAAAGCGACGGACAGGCGTATAAGAGATTGAAATCGTCACGTCCGCCGATGATGGATGAAGGAGGTGTGCCGTCGGGCAGGCCTCTTTTTCTTTTGATTAATCGAGTGCGCCGTAAGAGAGTATGCCGTGCTCCTGCCAGCGCATTTTTTGTGCGGTCGCTCCTGTTATTGCTTACCGATCTACCAAATACTCGGAAGAACTTTGATTTCCCGATCGATCCGCGAAAGGAAACCGTAGTTCGGGTTAAAGGTGAAGATGCGCTTCATCCGGAAATGAAGCAGAATAACGGCGGTCAAGGCCTCGTTCAACGAAAACCGGCAATCCGGATATTCGATCAACAGCCGCCTCGCCTCCCGTTCCAGCTCCGGACCGCCGGGAATAACGGTCAGTACGTTTTGCTGCACGGCCTTGTCCACGGTATTCAAGAACATCTCCGCATCGGCATAATCGAAATGATTGCGCAGCCATTGATGCGTTTCGAATAGGACATAATTGGTCGTCGTGAGCGGCCGGTCCAGGTCATGAAGCTCGTAAAACATCGAGCGTGCTTGCAAGTAGTACGGATCCTCCGGATTCATGAAGGCCATCCATGCGGATTGTTCCAGAAAAACAGAGTGCGTCGGGTATGTATGCTCATGCGTATTCATCGTGAAGGACCTCCGGTTCGTGTGAACTCCGTCTGCGGCCGGTCAACGCATCCAGAGCCAGAAGGGGATTGCTCTCGATCAAGTCGATATTCGTTTTGAAAATCCGTTCCTGCCCTTTCAACGCCAGCTGCTGCTTCAAAAGGTAGTGGACGACGGCGGCAACGGTCGTATTCCGCGATTCCGCCAGCTGCCGACAGCGTTCGTAATATTCGGGCTCAAGCTCGATGACCGGCGATTCCGCGGACGGTTCGTTTTCGCCGTCGTTTTCGTGTCCGATAAACTGAGTCGCGGCGTCTTTCCATTTTTTGAATTGATTATGTACGAAATGTTTGGAGTTGCTCATAGGTTCACCTTCCGCTTTGCGTAGAGTCAGTTGTTTTGAACATTATCCCTATAACTTTCGGGGAAAAGTGTCGTTTTCAGGGCGCGGCGCAGCTTAAATTGTCGAAAGAACGCGACGGCGGCTCGTTATTTGTCGGCAATAAAAATGGCACTATACCGTTTCTACCCACTTAGTGGGTGGTTGAAACAGCGAATTCAAATAATAAGCCAGGAATTTTTTTGCTTATGCCGATAAGTTATTAAAATATATTTTAATTATCTGGTTGAAAAAGTCAAAAAGAGAGAATTGTCATACAAAGCGAGGCGGGGGAAATGTGCGGAAAGCGAAGCGGTTGACTTTACAATCGTGCTGTACCCGCTAAAATCTTAAAACAACACGATTTTAACGGATGTGGAGCACATTCCCCCATCTCTTGTCTCCGGCGCTTCCTCTCTCTGCAGAGAGAAGCTTTCGGAACGGCGAAAAACAGCCTTGAAGGAACGATATACTGGTGCGGCAGATTCCGCGAGCTGCCTGATCGGAACGACGGCTTTTCCTTTTCCGGCTTCATTTTGTATAATAAGGGGAATGTTAAACGCAAAGGATGGTTCGATGTTTGAAATTACGGCTTATACGGTAGAATCCGTTCCGGACAAATTCGGGATCATAACCGGGAAACGGTATGAATTTATGCTGGAGATCGAAGTATCCGAGGAAGACGAGCTTTATTCCGAGGACGGTTTGTTTTTACGTGTCATCTATAAGGAGGACGAAGGACGGACGGGCATCGTAAAGTACGAGTTTATCGAGAGAAGCACGAGCAAGTATTTGGATTTCGAGCTTGATGACGAGGAGACGGCTTTCGTCGAGTCATTCTGCAAGGAGCGTTATATGGAATCGGAAGACCAGGACTAAAGAATAGCAATTGTTTTCAAAGATCGCTGCGGCCCGGCCCATGCGGTCTTTTTTTGTCGCAAAGCGCGTGGTATACTGATTGGTAAGCATTGGCCGTATGCAGTTTCGATCGACAGGCCGGAATCGGAAGGGAGTCGGGACAATGAAGCCGAAGCAACCGTATAACCCATACCTGGATTCGACGCTCCATCTAACCATCCCGGATAAACCGTTCGAAATTACGACTCGTGACGGGTTCAACGATGTGATCAAGCACGGCGATATCGTGCAAGGACACCAATTTCCGAAGCAACTGAACGAATTTCCGCATCAACTCCGGAGCGTTATGAAGTGGGGCATCCGATTTTACGTCGCTTCCTTTATAGTCGCGGTCGTATGTTCGATTTTGGATGGGTAGCAGTTGGAACGGTAAGAGCCTAAAGCTGCTCGAGGGCGCAGCTGCGGGCTTTTTTTTGAACGATAAAAATGTTTAGCTTCTATATAGACAAAGAAGGACGTGGAGCCATGCTTAAACAAAAAATTAGCAATAAACAACCCGGTATCCTCACCTACGGAATTACGCCCCCCAAGTTGAATACCGTATCGGAAAAAGTTGCCGAAATCTCGCAAAAGCAAATCGAAAGAGTAAGAGGTCTCGGATTGGACGGCTTAATCGTGTACGACGTTCAAGAGGAGGCCGACCGGGTAGAGGAAGAACGGCCTTTTCCATATTTGCAGACGATTGATCCGAACGATTATTGCAAAACCTATTTACATCAATTGGACTTACCGAAAATTATTTATCGCTGTGTCGGCAAAAATACGGAAGCCCAGTTTTCCGAGTGGGTCGGCTCGGATACGGAGGAGGACCGGTTTTCCGTATTCGTGGGTGCTTCTTCCAGCAAGCAAAAGGTTCAAATGGGATTGACCGACGCATATCGTCTTGCTCGGAGCTTGAACGGCAACCTCACGATGGGTGGAGTCGTCATACCGGAGCGGCATATTGCCAAAAAGGACGAGCATCTTCGAACGGTGACCAAGGCGAATAACGGCTGCAAATTTTTCGTCTCCCAAGCAACCTACAACGTCGATGCATCCAAAAACTTTTTGTCCGATTATTACTATCACTGCCGGCATCATCAAATCGAGATGGTCCCGATCTTGTTTAACCTGGCCCCGTGCGGCTCGCAAAAAACGCTGCAGTTTATGAAATGGCTCGGAATCAGCATCCCGAGATGGTTGGAAAACGAGCTAATTCATTCCAATGATATTTTGGATAAGTCGCTTGCCTTGTCCCGCGACATATTCGCGGAACTATTCGATTTCGGCATGGAGAAAGGGATTCCGATCGGCTGCAGCGTGGAGAGCGTGTCTACCCGGAAAGTGGAAATCGAGGCTTCTATTCAACTGGTGAACGAGATCAAGACGATACTGGGAAAAAGTGTCGTGCATTCGCAGTAGTTGACTATCGGTAAAGACTCTTAACTTACTATTTGACATTTACAAACTTGACGTATATTCGTAACATTAATATACTTGTTTACATTAAGTAAGTAGTTGGTTGGTTAGCGGAGCGGACGATCGCTCTCATCTCGCGAAGAAGGCGGTGGACGGATCGATGTCTTATCGGATGCATGCTGACATGACTCTCGGTAAAGTGAAGTTGAAGGTCAGCGACCTGAGACGCTCGCTCGAATTTTACGAGGACGTGGTCGGCTTTCGGGTATTGAAGCGGGAAGGACTTACCGCCGAGCTGACGGCCGACGGCGAGAACGCGCTGGTGGAGCTGCAGGAAGTTCCCGGCGCTGTCATTACCCCGCGCAGAAGCGCTGCGGGACTGTATCATTACGCCATTCTGCTGCCGACCCGCAAAGATTTGGGATTGCAGCTGCGAAGATTGATCGAGTCGGGTATCCGCATCGGACAATCCGATCATGACGTCAGCGAAGCTTTGTATATTACCGATCCGGATCTGAACGGTATTGAAATATATCGCGATCGTCCCAGGAACGAGTGGAAATATGACGACAAAGACCAGGTCGTAATGGGCGGCGATCCGATCGATTACGATGGACTGCTCCGGGAAGCCGAGGGCGGTACGTGGACCGGTTTACCTCCGGGCACCACGATTGGGCACGTTCATTTCCATGTTGCCGATTTGGTGCAATCCAAGCGGTTTTATTGCGAATTGCTCGGTTTCGACCTGATGTTGGACGCTACGAATGGTTTTGGGGCGATATTCATCTCTGCCGGAGGCTACCACCATCATATCGGCTTGAACGTATGGGCCGGCGAAGGTGCGTCGGCCGTTCCGGCAAGCGGTACCGGACTCGACTATTTCACGATCGATCTTCCGGATGACGCCGAATTGGGCAAAATCATAAATCGGCTTACGGAAGCCGGAATTCCGGTAGAAGAAAAAAGCGGAGCCGTATTCGTCTCCGATCCTTCCGGGATCAGACTTAAACTGATGTCTTCGAAATCGTAGCGCGAACGAGAAAGAAAGCCTTCCCGACCGAGAAGGCTTTCTTTCTTTGTATAGGTCAGGCAGTCGGGTAAGAACTCTCCGGAGAGGGTATCCATGCCTTCGAATCGTCCGATGCGACAGGAGCGGCTGCGGATAGTCCGCCCAACCATTGGACAGACGAAGCTGCGAGACCGCGCAATACCCCGATACCGACAAGCACCATGGCCAAACCTATGCCGGAGGCGATCCACGAACGCTGATACGCGGTCAAGGTCGGCAGCAGCACATCGAGTACGAGATCGTCGGTGAATATTTCGATTCCGTATCTGGACAGCACGACGTACACGAGCGGCGATAAGACGATGCAGGCTCCGCATAGCGGAAGTGCCACGGCGGCCGCGAACTGAAGTACGGCGGTAGGAAGCTTCAACAGCCAATACAGCAACGGTGCATACAGCTTGCCTTGCGTGAACATGTCCCTGAATCGGAATTCGATCGGAGCGGCCGGCGGCGGCAAAGTTTCTATGACGCCCGGAGCCAGCAATCCGCGCTGCAGGCTAAGATCGAACCTCATCATTCCGCGGGACGCACGCAGCGTCGCATGAAGAATCGGCAATCCGATCCAGAGAGGGGTCAAGGCCAGTCCGAGCGCGGTAAACGTCACGGACAGCACGAATCCGATGATGCTGAAGGGCAGGGTAACGAATAGCATATAAAGGGTTTGTTTGCGGTAGCGGCTCAAACTTTTCATGATCATCCATCCTTGCGGTCGTTTTTTTCCATTGTAAAGGAAATGCGGACGCATGGATACGGACCTCGGCTTTGGCGGCTCCCCGACTAAAGTCCGGTTGGCGAACCCTCCCTTTACTCCCCCGGAAGCTTTTTCGGTTTGTCGCCGAACCATTTCATGTACACGCTCTCGTAGGTGCCGTTCTTCGTGACATCGGCAATGGCGCTATTTACGCTGCCGATATATTTGTTCTTTTTATTGGCGGCTATGGCGTAGCTTTCCTTGTTCAGCACTTCTCCGACTACCTTTACTTTGCCGTTTCCGGCATTCTGCATATATTCCCTGACATTGCGCTCGTCGAATATGACGCAGTCCGCTTTTTTGGCGATAACATCCTCATACGCCTGATTGATGTCCGGGTAGCCCTTGACTTCCTTCAGGTTCGGAATAGCCCCCGCGAATGCATAAGCGGTCGTGTCGAGCTTCGTGACGACGGTCTTCCCCTTGAGATCGTCTTTGTTCCGGATATCCGTATTGTCCTGTGCGGTAAGCATGACGAGTCCCGTTTGGAAATAAGGGTCGGAGAAAGCCAATTCGTCCTTGCGCGCCTTATTGACGGTCATCCCGGCAATGACGAGATCGACTTTGCCCGATTTCAAAGCCGGCGACAATTCTCTCGATTCCATCGGAACGAGCTCGTACCGCATCCCGGCCTTTTGGGCGATCTCCTTCCACAGCTCCACCTCAAAGCCCTTATTCTCTCCGCCTTCCGTGTAAGTGAACGGACGAAAGTTGCTTTCCATGCCGACCTTCAGTACTTTATTCTGATTGCATCCCGTCAGCAATACTGCGACGGACAATAGCAGATACCCGATGCTTTTGCTTATCGCATCTTTCATCGAAAACCCTCCTGTTCTTCGTGCACATGGAACAAAGGTAGGTTTTGTCAGTTCGCCGAACATTATACAAGCGCTCTAACTGGCCTTGATGTACGCGAAGGGCGTTTTTTCGCGGTAAAAATGCGAATGTGGTAAAATGATGCCAAAAGGAGCTAAGCGAAACGTGAACAATGAAATTATTGCAAGATTGATTTCTTATGCGCAAGTGGATACGCAGTCCGATGACGGCAGCGACTCTTGCCCGAGCACTCCGGGGCAGCTGGCGCTCGGCCGCATGCTGGTCGAAGAATTGAAGACGATCGGGATGGAAGAAGTGACGATGGATTCCAACGGTTATGTCATGGCGACTCTCCCCGCCAATACGGACAAGTCGGTTCCGACGATCGGCTTTCTCGCTCATCTCGATACGGCCACCGATTTCACGGGAGCAGGCGTTAATCCTCAAGTCGTGGAGCATTACGACGGCAAAGACCTGCTGCTGAACGAGGAGCGGCAAATCGTCCTGTCTCCGCGGGATTTCCCGGATTTGTCCAAATACGTCGGTCATACGCTTATTACGACGGACGGTACGACGCTTCTGGGGGCGGACGACAAAGCCGGCATCGCCGAGATCATGACCGCGATGGCGTATTTGATCGGGCATCCGGAGATCAAGCACGGGAAAATACGAGTCGCCTTTACGCCGGATGAAGAAATCGGAAGAGGGCCCCATCGTTTCGACGTGAACGCCTTTCAAGCGGATTTCGCCTATACGATGGACGGAGGGCCTCTGGGCGAGCTGCAGTATGAGAGCTTCAACGCGGCAGCCGCGAAAATCACGTGCACCGGAAAAATCGTTCATCCGGGTACGGCCAAAGGCAAGATGATCAACTCCGCGAAAATAGCGATGGAGATCCACGGCAGATTGCCCGCGAGCGAAGCGCCCGAGTATACGGAAGGGTACGAAGGGTTCTTTCATTTGATATCCATGAACGGGAATGTGGAAGAAACCCGGCTTCACTACATTATCCGGGATTTCGATCGCGAACGGTTCGAAGGGCGGAAAGCCAAGCTAACGGGTATCGTGGAGGAGCTGCGGGCGAAGTATGGAGAGCAGCGAATCGTATTGGAAATGAAAGATCAATATTTCAATATGAGGGAGAAAATCGAGCCGGTCATGGCAATCGTCGAGACGGCCCGTCAAGCGATGGAGAGTCTGGGCATCGAGCCTGTCATTCAGCCGATCCGCGGCGGAACCGACGGCTCCCAGCTATCCTACATGGGGCTGCCGACGCCGAATATATTCACGGGAGGCGAGAACTACCACGGTCGCTATGAATTCGTATCGGTAAATAATATGGTTAAGGCGACTAATGTGATTATCGAGATCATCAAAAGGTTTGAACGGCAATCGTGACCGATTAGCAAGTAAGGAGAAGGCAACGATGGCAAAATACAGAAACGTTTCGTTGGTATTGATCATAGCAACGCTGGTTCTTGTCGTATGTTTGCAGTTTTCCGTCTTTCAGCGAGCGGCTGCCAGATTTACCGCATCGACATATATTGCTTTCAATTATCGCTCTATCGATTTAACGTTTCAAACGATCGAATATTCCCCTCAATTCGGCAGCTATTTCGTAAAATACCGGGATCAAGAGGGCCAGAATGTCGGCTTCGAGGTAAAGTCCAAGCGATTGCCGATCGTCGTTGTCTTTGACCCTCTGAATCCTGGAGCTTAGGTCGCCGTTTATGCTTCGTTGCGGGGGACGGCGAAATAGTCGACGATAAAATCGCGAAATTTACGGGCGGCGATGGACAAATAGCGCTTCTCATGCCAAGTGACCTGGAACGTACGCTGACAAACCGGATGTTCGATCGGCAGCACGGTGACGCGGGACCGGACGTCTTTGCCGCAGCCTCCGATCAGCGCCACGCCCAGCCCGGCGCGTACGAGGCTTACGATGGCGGACGGTTCGTCGACCCGGCAGACGAACTTGGGCGCGATCCCCGCTTTCCGCAGGAAGCCGTCGTTCATGGGCTGGAACAGCATGCCTTCCTTGTACCCGATAAAGGGATCATTCGCCAGCTCGCTTAAAGAAATGCCGGAGCGATCGGCAAATCGGTGTCCCGGAGGAACGGCGACGAAGACATCTTCCCGGAAAACGGGGGTCGAACAGAACCCCGTCCGCTCGATAGGCAGCGGCGAGAAACAAATATCGACCTCGCCCGCCTCGAGCAAATCCGCCATCTCTTCGATGGAAGCTTGAGTAATCCGATAATCGATCCGCGGATGAAGCGACAAAAACGCGCCCAACGGCTCGGCCAGACGGTCCAGCGTCGATGTTGCCAGATGAATGGCGCCTTGCTCCAAACCCGCCAATTCCATTACTTCTTTCCGTCCCTCTTCCAACGCGTCGAGGGCTATTTCCACTTTGCCGAGAAACGCTTTGCCGAATGAATTGAGCCGGATTTGTCTGCCATGACGGTCGAACAACGGGGTCCCGACATCTTCCTCCAATCGGGCTATCGTCTTGCTTAGTGCCGGCTGGGCGATATGGAGCTCTTGGGCCGCTTTAGTCATATGCTCCAACCTGGCCACAACCCGAAAATATTGCAATTGCAGAAGTTCCATGTCAATCATCCCTTATATACTCAAAGTTATATAACTGATATCATTTTATATATTTTTGTTTATTTAAGAATCATTATAAAATAAATCGTAGACATAAGGAAAGGGGAAATGAGGATGAACGATCGTCCGGATAAAATGAGAGCGGCGGCATTTACCGAGTATGGTTCGGCGGAGGTGCTGCAAACGATGGAATTCGATGTTCCGCAAGCGGGAGCGGGCGAGGTGAGGGTTCGCGTCAAAGCGGCGGGCGTTCAGCCGGCCGATACGGCAATACGCGGCGGAAGAAGTCCGCGCGGGGTGACGGTGCGGCTTCCGCAAATTCCGGGAAACGAATTTGCCGGAGTGGTCGAGCAAGTCGGTCAAGGAGTAACCGGGTTTCCGATAGGCAGCGAGGTGATCGGTTACAAAGTGTTGACGTGTTATGCGCAATACGTCGTTGTAAGCGCGGACCAGATTGTGGCCAAGCCGGATAGCATGCCTTGGGACGAAGCCGGGGCATTATCCGCTTCGGGACAAACGGCGCATACAGCCCTGCAAGAGCTTCGCGTCGGCTCTGGCGATACCGTCCTCATTCACGCGGCAGCCGGTGGAGTCGGCTCGGCGGCGGTTCAACTGGCCAAGGCTTGGGGAGCGTCTACCGTAATCGGAACGGCCAGCGAACGAAACCACGATTATGTTCGTTCCTTGGGCGCTATCCCGGTCGCGTATGGCGACGGGTTGGCCGAAAGGGTGAGGGCGATTGCTCCCGGCGGTATTGATGCCGTATTGGATGCGGCCGGCGGCGATGCGCTTAAAGTATCCGTGGAGCTGTGCCAAAATCGGGATCGAATCGGAACGATTGCCGGCTTCGATTTGGCAGAACAGCTGGGAGTTCGGACGATCTTCAGCAAACGTTCCGCCGAAAGGCTGGCGGAGCTCGTCGAATTGTACAGGAAAGGGAAGCTGCGGATTGCCATTAGACAAACATTCCCATTGGACAAGGCGGCGGATGCTCATAGAGAAATAGAAACCGGACACGGCTTCGGCAAAGTCGTAATCGTCATGGATTAAAGACCGGCAGCCGGGTTCATAGCGGCCGCTGCTTCAGCCTGCGATAATCGCAGGCTTTTTTGCCTTATCAGACCTTGCCGAGGAGGTCGACAAACAGCTGAAGAATAATAAATAAAGATATGCGGAAAGAGGGACGTTGTCGGATGGCGTCCCTCTTTTTATGTGCACCGGCTGTCGTCCCAACCTTTAAGTTTCGTAAAGAACTTGCCCCGTTATAGAGGTATCGTATCCCTGCATGTTTTGCAGCTCGCTGCGGAACGCTTCGGATTGCAGGATGGACATCACCTGCTCGATCCATGGGAGATTGTCTTGGTTTTTCAGCATGACAAGATCGTAGCGTTCCCGTACGAGCGGTATAAAATCTATACCGCCTACGAGGAGCGCGGCTTTCTCGATGCCTACCCCGACGTCGGCTTCACCTGACGCGACTTTGCCCGCTACGCTCATATGGTTCGTTTCCTCCTGCTCGTAACCGATGAGCTGGCGGCCCGAAATGCCGTGCATCCGCAATTGCTCGTCCAGCAGCACCCGTGCTCCCGACCCTTTCTCACGGTTGACGATCCGGAGTCCAGGCAGTCCCAGTCCGGACCAATCCCGGATTTTCCAAGGGTTGCCCCGCTGCACGTACAATCCGGCCGAACGCGAGAGCAGATTGACGACGACGCAAGAGTAGCCTATCAGCAGCTTGCGAACGAAAGGAATATTGTATTGTCCCGTATCGCCGTCCAACAGATGCGTACTGACGATGTCGGCCTCGCCCTTGTACAGCGAGATCAGACTGTCCAGACTTCCGACGAACGATCGAAGCGGTCGAATCGCAGGGGAGCTCTTCTCCATATATTTGGCCAACAGATCGAGGCTTACGTCCTGACCGGTTATGACGAGAGACCGGCTCGCGCTGCTTGCAAGCGAAGAGGGAGTGGCGAAGGAAGGCTCGGAAGTCTCGGGATGAGCCGATACGGTTTGCCTTCCTTTTGCCCGGGCTTTGTACGCTTCGAGATCGACAGCGTCAATCCGCATCTGTTTCCCCACGCGATAAGCGGGAAGCGCCCCCTTCTTGATGAGATCATATACGGTCAATTTGGATATTTTCAAAAGCTTGGCTATTTCTTCGGTCGTGTAGGAGATGTCGGACTTCATGGTTTCCTCCGGGCGGTACGTATTGTACTAATCTTACGATTGTCGATCCTGTATTTCAATGCCATTTATTTACGAAATCGATCGCAATCATTATAATCAGATATATCCAGTTATAAATGATGATATTTAGTAGGACGGCCATTGGCAGGATCGAGTATGGATTGACCGTTGGGAATGAACAAAGGGGAGTGTTCCGATTGTTGTCGAGCAATTTTCGTAGTACAGTGGTTATAATTTCCTTATTGTCGGTTGCGTTGCTGGGCTGCGGTACGAAGAAAGAGCCGACTGCCGCCGCAGACCGCACAGAGCTTACAATTTCGGCGGCCGCGAGCCTGACCGACGCTTTGAACGAAGTAAAAGCTACTTACGAGCAGCAAAACAAAACGATTCGGCTGAACTTCAATTTCGGAGCGTCCGGAGCGCTGCAGCAGCAAATCGAGCAGGGAGCGCCGGCCGATCTGTTCTTGTCGGCCGCTTCGAAAAACATGAAAGCTTTGATCGATAAGCAGCTTATCGATCCGGCACGTAACAAGACATGGCTGATCAATGAGCTGGTAGTCGCAGTAGCCGCGGATGGCAAGTCGGGTGTACGCAGCATAGGAGATTTGCAGCAAAAGGATGTCATGCATCTCGCTCTTGGGGAACCGCAGACCGTCCCGGCCGGTACATACGCGAAGGAGGCGCTTACCTATGCGAAGCTATGGGACGCCCTCCAGACGAAGCTCGTTTACGGTAAGGACGTCCGTCAAGTGCTTACCTACGTGGAGACCGGGAACGCTGAAGCCGGTTTCGTCTATAAAACCGATGCGCTCGGCTCGAGCAAAGTAAAAGTCGCCTTCAGCGTCGACCCGAACGCGTATACGCCCATCGAATATCCGGCAGGTGTCGTAAAAGCTACCAAGCATAGCAAGGAGGCGGGCGATTTCTATACGTATCTTCAATCGAAGGAAGCGCTGGACATATTCGTGAAATACGGCTTCACGGTCGCGAGATGATGAACGGGATCGATTGGAACGAATTTTTATCGCCGATCGTGCTTTCTCTGAAAGTATCGGTCGTCTCCAGTCTATTCGTTCTGCTGGCAGGAGGATTATCGGCGTGGGGAATGTCCCGACGAAGCTTTAGAGGAAAGACGCTTCTGGAAACCGCGCTATTGCTGCCGCTTGTGCTCCCGCCTACGGTCGTAGGCTTTATCCTGTTGGTGCTGCTTGGTAAAAAAAGCTGGATCGGGAGTCTGGCCGACACTATTTTTCAACATTCGATTATTTTTACGTGGGGAGCCGCGGTCATCGCTTCGGTCGTAGTCGCTTTCCCGTTGGTTTACCAGACAATGAAAACCGGCTTCGCTTCGGTCAGCCCCGAGCTGCAGGATGCCGCCAGATCGATGGGGGCCGGCGAGTGGCAAGTATGGCGGTTGATTACGCTGCCGCTCTCTTGGCGCTCGATCGTCACGGCCTATATTCTCGGCTTTGCCCGCGGACTCGGGGAATTCGGCGCTACTCTGATGATTGCGGGGAACATCCCGAATAAAACGCAGACGCTCCCCACGGCGATCTATACGGCAGTCGAATCGGGCAACCGGACGCTTGCCTGGTGCTGGACCGGCGCCATTATCGCGATCTCGTTTATCATGTTATGGGCGGTGACCCGGAAAAATCGAGAGGAGTGAACGTATGCAATACCGCAGATTGGGCCATACCGATGTCCAGATACCTGTTATCGGACAAGGAACATGGAGGTTTGGCGAAGACCGGAGCAAGGCGAAGGCGGAAATCGAAGCATTGCGCTTCGGCCTGGAGCGAGGGATGAGCCTTATCGATACCGCGGAGGAATATGCCAAGGGAGGATCCGAGCGAGTCGTAGGGGAAGCGATCGCGGATGTTCGCAAGGAAGTATTCCTCGTTACGAAAGTATCGGCCAAAAACTGTTCGTACAGCGGTGTGCTGCAAGCGGCCGAATCCAGTTTGGACAGATTGAACGCCACTTATATCGATCTTTATTTACAGCATTGGCCCAACGAACAAATTCCCGTGGCGGAAACGATGGCCGCGATGACCGAGCTGATCGACAAAGGCTTGGTCAAGTATGTCGGGGTAAGCAATTTCACCCCGAAGCTTCTGGCGGAGGCGCAGCGGGCATTGGGCCGTCATCCGCTGGTGTGCAATCAGATCGCGTACCATCTGGCCGACAGGCATATCGAGGACGCGGAGCTCCCTTTTTGCCGGGAAAACGGGATTACCGTTATGGGTTATTCGCCGTTCGGCTATGCTCCCCGACATTTCGGAAAACCGGGATTTCCCCAAGCCGGCACGCCGGAGCGGGCCGTATTGGACGAAATCGGCAAAAAGTACGGCAAGAACGCTTATCAAGTCGCCTTGAACTGGATCGTCAGACAAGAGGGAATCGTCACCATACCGAAATCCGCGAATCTCGATCACATTCGGGATAATCTGAATGCCTTGGGCTGGGAGCTGGAGGAAGAAGATCTGGTTCGGATCGAGCATACGTTTCCCAAAAAGTAACGCTTATGCTCGATATAGCGAATGGGATAGAAACGAAGTCTGCGAAGGAGGAAAAAAGATGCCCGATTCCGTCAGGGCTATCGTAACGGGTGCTACCGGAATGGTAGGCGAGGGGGTAGTTCACGAATGCTTGAAGCATCCGGATGTGGAGCAGGTATTGGTGCTCGGTCGGAAACCGTGCGGTATTTCGCACCCGAAGCTGCGAGAGATTATTGTCCGCGACTTCTTCGAGCTGACCTCGATCGAAGAGCGGTTGTCCGGCTATAATGCCGCCTTCTTTTGTCTGGGCGTATCATCGGTAGGCATGAAGGAGCAACAATACGACCGGCTGACCTATGAGCTGACCTTGAACGCGGCCGATACCTTTGCGAGATTGAATCCGGACATGATTTTCTGTTACGTATCCGGGTCCGGCACCGACAGCACGGAGCAAGGCAAATCGATGTGGGCAAGGGTGAAGGGGAAGACGGAAAATCATCTGATGAGGCTGCCTTTCAAGAAGGCCTATATGTTTCGCGCCGGTTACATGCAGCCTACGAAGGGGCTGAACAATGCGCATTCCTATTATTCCGCGCTAGGCTGGCTGTATCCGGTATGGAAGTTGCTGTTCCCGAACCATGTATGCACGTTGCAAGAAGTAGGAATCGCCATGATCCACTCCGTCACGAAAGGGTATGAGAAGTCCGTGCTGGAAGTAAAAGATATCGTTGCTTTGGCACGGCGATAAGAGGAAGAAAAGCCTCGACCCGGTTAACGAACCAGGTCGAGGCTTTGTAGATTAGCCGATCATGAGAATGTCGCGTATATCCTCTTCCGTCAATGCGGACAATGCTTCCTGACCGGGCTGGATGACTTCCTCGATCAAATTTTTCTTTTTTTGCTGAAGCAAGTACATTTTGTCTTCCACGGTGCCTTGGCTGACCAGTCGAATGACCTGCACGACGTTTTTCTGCCCGATCCGGTACGCCCGGTCGGCGGCTTGCTGCTCCACGGCGGGGTTCCACCATAGATCGTACAAAATGACCGTGTCCGCTCCGGTCAAGTTCAGACCGGTGCCGCCGGCCTTCAAGGAAATCAGGAACAATTCCCGTTCGCCGTCGTTAAATCGGCTGCACAGCTCGACGCGCTCCGCTGCGGGGGTTTTGCCGTCCAAGTAAAAATGCGGCACTCCCTGACGGCCCAGCTCTCTTGCGATCAAACCCAGCATCTCGGTAAATTGCGAGAAGACGAGCATTCGCTTTCCCGCGCTCCGGCATTCCTCCACAAGCTCCAGCAACTGCTCGAATTTGGCCGAGCTTCCGTCGTACCCTTCGACGAACAGGGCGGGGTGGCAGCACAGCTGGCGGAGACGGGTCAATCCGGCCAATATTTTGATCCTGTTTTTTTGGAACCCGTTCTCGTTCAGGTGCTGCAACGTTTCTTGACGCAATTTGGCCAAGTAAGCAGCGTACAGCTTCTTCTGATCCGGCAGCAGCTCGGACGTTTGCAGCGACTCGATCTTCTCCGGCAGCTCCTTCAGCACATCGGATTTCAACCGGCGCAGCAGAAAAGGGCGAATTCGTCTCGCCACGCTTTCCCGCGATAATTCGTTAAACGCTTTTCTGCCCGGGAACAGCCCGGGAAATACGGCTTCAAAAATGGACCACAGCTCTTCCAACGAATTTTCTACGGGAGTTCCGGTCAGGGCGAAACGATGCCGGGCTTGCAGCAGTTTCACGACCTGAGCCGTTTGGGTCGTATAATTTTTGAATGCCTGAGCCTCGTCCAACAATAGCGTATGATACGTTTGTTCCGAATACAGATCGATGTCTCTCCGAATTAGCGGGTAAGAGGTAATAATGACATCCATGCTCGGTATTTCCCTCAAAATGGCGCGTCGGTCCGCTCTGCTCCCGTCAGCGATGACGGCCCGAATTTCGGGCGCGAACTTCGTTAGCTCATTTCTCCAGTTATACGTTAGGGAGGCGGGGGCAACGACGAGCGCCGGCATCCCCAGACTGCGGATTTCCGGCAGTGCGGAGACGAGAAACGCGATGCTTTGCAGCGTTTTGCCAAGCCCCATATCGTCCGCCAAAATGCCGCCGAACCGGTAGTGTGCGACCGTCTTCATCCATTGGTACCCGAACTTTTGGTAATCCCGAAGTACCGTGTCCAGAGCAGCGGGGACAGGGAAATCCAAATGGTCCGGATTGCGCATGTTCTCCAACAGCCGGCGCAGCGATTTGCCGAGCGTCACGGCATTCCCTTGACGCATCGAATCGGTCAAGTGGAGACCGCGGACGACCGGGAGCCGGAATTGCGAACCGATTACATCCGTGTTGCTAATGCCGACTTCGTTAAGAAGGCGGATGATTTCCTGGAATTCCGCGCTATCCAGCGGCATTAACGCCCCATTCGGCAGCCGGTAATATTTCCGTTTCTCCTCGAGCGATATCAACAATTCGCGAATGTCGGAGTCTGGTATGCCTGCCATGTCGAACCGGAATTCGAGCCATTCGATCCGTTCATCCACATCCACCGTTATTTTCGGTGGAGCGTGCTTGGTGACGATTCGCACCTTCACGGCTGAAGTGGCGTACACTTTCAGCAGCTTCTCCAGCTGCGGCACGATGGTGTACAAAAAATCGTATTCCGCATCCTCGTCATCCAGAAAGTAGCCGCTTTCCGTCCGGGCGAAGGAGCCCTGCTCCAAAAGCTCGATAATTTGCCGCTCCTTCTCCCCGTCCCTCATCAAAATGCGGCCGCTGCCGCCTTTGGCGCGGTTTCCTTCCAAAGGATTGAAGACGATGTCGCCGTATTGAAACTCCAAGCCGGCCAACAGCCGAGACTTTACCCGGTCCAAATACAGCTTGGCCTCGAGCGGCGTGCGAACAAGACGGTCTGAAACCGTTTGAGCGATCCGAACGTTCCCGAGCTTCATCAGCCCCGGGATAACCCTCTCCATGAAAAGCTCCATTTGCTCCGGCGGTATATGGATTTGGTGCTTTCGCAAAGGCTCGAGCATTCGCATCATTTCGACGAGGCGATTGCACGCGTCGGCCTGCAGCTTCAGCAGCTTGCCTTCGGAAAGGACGATGCCGTACGACTCCATGACCGTTATGTGTTCCATACCGTGGACATTCAATACATAACCTTCCCCCTGCGCTTGGTCGAATTCAAAATCAAGCGGAAGAGGCTCCTCGGATACGCGGATGCCTTCGAACGTGCCTTCCTCGTATACCAGTTGCACGGAAGGCGCTGCCGCCAGCAAAGGAAGGAGTGCGTCCCAAGAGAATGGGGGAATCAGCAGCTGCCGCTCGCCCTTCGGCTTGCGAGTTTGGATTGAATACGGATTGGAAGCTTCGCGGTACATGTTCTCGTTGCGGTTTATTTGGATCAGCTGCCGAATTACGGCATCATCCCGCTCCTGAAAGCTGTGCAGCTCCGGATCGTAAATGAATTGCTTGGACAACGGGAAGGGCTGTCTCCGATCGATCCGTTCGAGAAACGATTGGATAGGCTGAACGATATAGGGTCGCTTCGGGCCGACTTTCATCTCGATGCCGAACATAACCTTCCCGAAGCCGTAGTATACGGGCTTGCAGACGAACTCCACCTGTAAGGGCGTCCGATTATCGAAAAAGGGCCGGCTGCCGGTCGGCCGCATCGGTTTCTCGCTGAACAGTCCGAGCATGCCGCTGGTCAGTTCGAGATCTCCTTCCGAACTCCCTGTTCGTCTTGCCGAAGCAAAATCGATTCGGGGATGACTTAGGCCGGGTTTCCTTGCGAATGCTTCTTCCGTTTGCAGTCTGGATACACCCGGACGGATTGCCTGCAATCCGTCCTCCAGTTGAATGCCGTGGAGCTTGATCAGCGCGGCAGCAATATGCTCGCAATAACGAGAGGGAGAACCGGCTGAAGGACAAGTACATGTCGCATGCACGTCTCCGTTCCGGTCGATCTCGACGGATACTTGGGTGCCGATGCTTCCTTGCACGGTTGCTTCGTAACGGGGGTGATCGGGATCGGTATGGGTAATTGTCACTTCTCCGGCTTGGCAGCTTTTGTCTCCCAGTTCATACGCGCGTTCTCCGCACAGCAATTTGATGACCCGCCGGGTCAGTTGAAAGCTCATTTCCCAGATCCTTTCTATTCGTTAGTCATGCATTACGCACGATCGCTTATTCTCGAAACGCTTCTCTCATGATAACAGAAATATCGAAAAAGAACAGGGAACCTAAGGTCAAGCGTCGAAGGTGTAGTCATCGATCATAATCATTATCGGAAGTACGTCCATAGAGGAGGTAGACAACGTGGTTCTGCATGATGGTAATCAATCGGAGCTTGCATCGGATTTAAATGCGATCGCCCGATTTCTGGCCAAGCAGGATGTTTCGTCTTCGGATTGGAGGACGGTCGATATCGATCTGGCGATTCTCGCGGGCAATGAAACGCTGCATTCCGTTTTGACGGCAGCGGAACTGGTTGGAAGCGGCTTTCAAGGGCAACTGCTGATTAGTGGAGGAAACGGACATGCGACACCCCGATTGGAAGCCGCCATTCAGAGTCATCCCCTTTTCCGCGATGTGGAAACGGCGAACCGATCCGAGGCGGAGATGATGGCCTCGATACTGACGCGTCATCTGGGAGTGCCCGACCGGCAGCTGCTTCTGGAAGCCCGTTCTTCCAATGCGGGCGAAAATGCGCTTTTTTCATGGCAGCGGCTTGTGGAAGCACGTCTTGTTCCGAAGAAGGTATTGCTGATTCAGGACCCGCTTATGCAGAGACGTCTTCAGGCCACGTTTCAGAAATGCTGGGCGCCTTTCACCGAAGCTTTGTTTTACAGCTGCGCCCCATTCGTACCGGTGGTCGATTATGTAGACGGAGCCATGATCATCAACACGCCGGACGGTCTGGAGGCGTGGTCTCCGGGTCGGTTCGTTTCCATGCTGCTGGGCGAACTGCTCCGTCTTCGCGACGATGAGCGCGGGTATGGTCCGAACGGCAAAAACTATATCGTTTCCGTACGTATACCGCCGGAAATCGAGCAGGCTAATTCCCGGGTGACGGCTTCTTTCGCCGGGAAAGATATGGCGAGGCCCGTATGCTGATTTTTAACAAGTGAAAATTGTCAAACAATTCTCATCATTCCTCTATGGAGCTTGGGTGCAAGCGTCTTATAATGAAGAAGCAATGGATGAAACCGGGAGGGGATAAGCGGGCATGAATCATGGCGGGATCAAAATATTTGCGGGAAGCTCGGGAAGGTCGTTCGCGGAACGCATGTGCAAGTACTTGGATGCGGAATTGGGGTTGTCGGAGGCGATTACGTTTTCCGAAGGAAATACGTTTGTCCGGATTGGCGAAACGGTACGGGACAAAGACGTGTATCTCGTTCAGTCGATCGGTCTGAAGCCGAACGATGAATTTGTGGAAATTTTGTTTTGGGTGGATGCCTTCAAGCGGGCCAGCGCCAATTCCGTAACCGTCATCATGCCCTATTTCAGCTATGCGAAAGGGGATAAGAAGGACGAGCCCCGAGTATCGATCCGGGCTCGGGTGTGCGCGGAATCGATCGAGCTGGCCGGAGCGGACCGCGTCGTAGCGATGGATTTGCACAGCCATCAAATCCAAGGATTTTTCAAAAAGCCCGTCGACCATTTATTCGCGCTGCCCGTCTTGTCGGAGGCGATTCTGCAAATGAATTTGACCGATCCCGTCGTGGTCTCTCCGGACGCCGGCTTCGCCAAGCAAGCGAGAAAGTATGCGGATTATCTCGGAATGCCGATCGCAATCGGCGACAAAACCCGGAAAGATCACAAGGAGAAGGCTGAAATCATGGAGATTATCGGGGATGTTCGCGGCAAAACGGCCGTCATCATCGACGATTTTACGATTACGGGCGGAAGTATCGTCGAGCTGTCGAAAGGGTTGAAGGCGAGAGGCGCCAAAAGGATCATTGCCTGTTTGTCCCATTTGCTGGTGAACGAGAAGGGTGTCAAGAAGCTGGAGGACAGTCCGATCGAGCTGATCCTTGGAACGGATTCCGTCGTAAATCCGCATATCGCGCAATCCGACAAAATAAGGCTCGTGTCGGTTGCTCCGCTGTTCGCAGAGGCGATTAGCCGAATCCATAGAAGGGAATCGGTTAGCCCATTATTCGAACGCGTGCCCGACGGCGTAATCAAAAGCTCCTTGATTACGGATTGAAGCGACTAAGGCATCGGCTCGAACCGGTCTGCAAACCGAGTCAGCCAGCCATACAGGAGACCGCTTAACAAAATTGCGGATAAAATGGCCGCAGGCAGCTTACTCAGCTTAAACGTTTTGCCGATGGTTTTGTACAGGAAGATATATGCCAATGCCATTCCCATACAAAACGTTGCGATCAAAAACGCCGTTCCATCCATATAACCGCCTCCTATGCATACTAGTACTCTCGGCGACAGGGTTTGTTGCGCAGCATGACCGGCAAAGCCGGACGCCAAGTATGCTCCGGTCGGAGATCTATTTATCGCGGCATGCGACGATAGTCATTAGTCTGCCTGTTATGCCCAAGCTATTCGTGCTTTTTTGTAAAATCAATATAGGTCGAAAGCTCCTTACGCCCGCTTGTCATAATATGGTAGAATCCACTAGCGGATAGGGAGGAGATAAAAATATGAAGAGACAAACCAAGCTAACGCGGACGGCAGCGGCGGCCATGCTCGTGGGCATGCTGCTGCTGTCGGCCTGCGGCCAGAAGCCGGAAGATCCGGGAGCTGCTGCGGCAAATTCGCCAAACCCGACAGAAGCGACGACAAAACCGGCTGGGGAATCACCCAAGCCTGCGGAGCCGGTCAAAGCGGCGACCGGAGCGGACGTATTCGCGAAGACGATGGAAGCTTCCGCCAAGCTGGAAAGCTTTACGGTTGCCATGAACTCGAAACAGACGATGGAGCAGGCCGGAACAAAAATGGATATCCAGTCCAAAATCGACATGGATTTCATCATGAAGCCGCAAATCTCGTTCAAGCAAATCATGACGGTGAACATGTCGGGGCAGGATGTCAAGATGGACATGTACTTCACCAAGGACGGCTTCTTCATGAAAGATTCCTCCACAGGTCAATGGACGAAGCTGCCGAAAGAGCAGATGGATCAGATGATGAGCATGATTTCCGAAGAGCAGCTCGACCCTTCGAAGCAGATGGAGAAGCTGAAGCAGTTCGCGAACGATTTTACGGTTAGCGAGAGCGGCGGGGATTATGTCGTCAAGCTGTCGGCTACCGGCGAAAAGTTCAACAGCTTCATCAAAAACGAAATCAAAGAAAGCATGAGCGGCAATCCGCAAATGGGAGCCATGCTCGACCAAAGCATGTCCGCGATGTCCATCAAAACGGTCGAATACGCGTATACCGTGGACAAGAAGACGTATAATCCGAAAAGCATGAAAGTAAGCATGGATTTGGAGATGGATATCCAGGGACAAAAGATGCGTATGGTCCAGGATATGGAAGGCACTTATTCGAACTATAACAACATCAAAGAAATTACGGTTCCGAAGGAAGCGTTGGAAGCGAAAACCGTCGGGTCGATATAAGGACTGGATAAATAAAGAGAGCATTGAACTTTCGTTCATGGCTCTCTTTTTTCGTGGCCGCTCCGGACGAGCCTAGTGATCGCCGTGAAGCGGAAACGCAATGGTGAAGGTCGTGCCCTTCCATTTCTCGCTATGCACCTCGATCGTTCCTTGCATTTTGCGAATGATGCTGAACGAGACCATCGTGCCGAGGCCGGTTCCCTTGTCCTTTGTCGAATAATAGGGAGTACCCAACCGGTTTATTTGCTCCAGGCTCATGCCGATCCCGTTGTCCTTTACGATGAGAACGGCCGACTTTTTAAGCTTCACCAGCTCGAGCTCGAGGAGTCCGTCCTCGGTCATCGCTTCAATGGCGTTTTTGCCTATATTGATGATCGCCTGGCGCAGCTTGAACTTGTCTCCGTATATAAACAGATCGCGATCCTTGATCGTAATGTTGATTTCGATATTTTGATAGTTGGCATAGGAATTCAAAATATTGCTCGCATATTGGAGCTCTTGCTCCAGCTCGATGATTTCGTTGTTTTCCGGATCCGGCTTGGCGAGGGACAAGTAGTCGGAGATGATTTTCTGTGCACGGTCGAGCTCTTCCAGACAAATTTTCTGGTAATAAGTTTTTTTCTCCTGATTCAGATCGCCGCTCCCCAGTAATTGAATAAATCCTCTGACCGAGGTCAGGGGATTCCGGATTTCGTGAGCGACCGAAGCCGCAATGTCGCTTATAATTTTTATTTTTTCGCTATGCTGCAGCTGCTGTTGGATATAGAAGTTGGCTCTGAAATATTCGGCAGCCCATATGTATAGACCGCAGCAGATGCTTTGTATGACGATCAGAAATAAAGTCGAAGCAAAGTTGTTCGTAAATAAGGAGACAATGTTGTTCGTCGCGAGATAGTACGTGATCAGAATAAGCAGCCTCGCCAGAAAGCCAACCCCGACAGCGGAAACGATTTTTTGGTAGACCGTGCTCGGTTTGCAATATTTCAAATAATACAAGAGCAGAAGCACGGACGGAATGACGGAGAAGGAATACATTAACGGGTTGGGGGCTCCTTGCAAATAACGATATACAATTAAATCGATAAACAAGAAGATCGTGACGTATATGCCGCCCAATATGGATCCGACGATTAAAGGAATAATTCTGAAATCGAAAATCATGCCATTGATCTCGACAGGAAAGGACATCGTACAGATCAGCGTCACCGAGAACAAGAGGAATACGAGTAGATTGAAGACGAAAGGCTTCCTTTCGATTTTCAGCAAATGCGGGTAAAACACGATGGGGAAAAGAATGAAAAAAAGATTGAGCAGGAAATCTTTTAAATAAGCTAACATGCTTCTCCCCCTAGAGAGCGAATATACACAAAGCTTATTATAGCAAGAATGTCCATAGAGTAAATAAGAAAATGTCAACCGCCCCAACCGTTTCGAAACCGATCGCCGGTCCGATTTCGGAAAGGGTCGTATCCGTAATTCGTCCCCACGATCTTCGCCATATCGGGGCTGTCGCCCATCGCTCACAAAAATATACAAACAACTGCAAAAAACTCTTTCCAATAGCGGGATAATCTGCCAAAATGGAATAGTCCCCGAAACAAACCACGTATGCAACCTGTATCTACAACTCGATTTTACATCCGGCGGGGAATGGACAAGCCCGCATCCAGACCGACACATTCGACTATTTACCGCGAAGGAGGGGATTGATACAAAAATAGGCCGTTAACAGAAACAGAATACCCGGAGCGGAGAGAAACCATCAGACTGAATAAAGGACTGGTGGTTAAATGAAGCGGTATGATTCCAAACGAACGATACGCTGCTTGGCCTTGCTCATGGCGATATTGCTCTGTTTCGGCGCGGTTCCGATATTCCCGCAATCCGTAGCCAGAGGGGAGACAGCTCAACTGCTTAACGGGGGATTCGAGGAAATCGCATCCGGACGACCGAAAGATTGGACTTACATTAGCGGCACGGTAGGATCTTCAGCCGAGCAGGTGCTCGCGGGAAGCTCGAGCGTCAAGCTTGACGACACTAGCGCAGCTTCCTCTACCGGGCTGCGCAGCGCGAAGATGCCGGTTACGGCGGGCCAGACGTACAATGCCACCGTATTTTCCTACAACACCCAGGGCGTTTCCGAGCTGTATCTCGAGTTCTGGGATGCGAACAACAATTATACGAAAATTTATACGGGAAGAAATTCGAGCCTGAACCAATGGAGCCAAATCCAAGTGAGCGGCGTGGCGCCGGAAGGAACCGTCTATGCGAGTTTGCGGCTGTATTTGCATGTGGCCAATATCGGGACCGCATATTTCGACGATGCCGCATTCGAGCAAGTATTGACCGGTCCCCAGCCGACTTTATTGAACGGCGGCCTGGAGCAGCTCGAGAACGGACGGCCGAAATATTGGACATTGCCCGCATCGGCCCAGTCCAGCACGGAGCAGAAGCGGTCCGGGTCCTACAGCGTCCGGATCGACGATCCGACCAGCACGGCCGGCGTTACGGTTCGCAGCAATAAAATCGCGGTTACGCCGGGTCTGAAGTATGACGCCTCGGTATGGTCGTACAATTTGCAGGGCATCTCGCAGCTATATGTCGAATTTTGGGATGCAAACAACAACTATACGACGATCTTGACGGCAAACAACAATACGCTGAATGCATGGACGCCGATTCGGATTAAAGGCGTGGCGCCGGAAGGAACGGCATACGCTACGGTCAGATTCTATTTGCACAGCGCGAATATCGGGACCGCATATTTCGACGATGCCGAGTTCTTCGAGGCCCCGCCCGATCCCGTGGCGAACCTGAACAACGGCAGCTTCGAAAGGCAAGAACAAAATAAGCCGGTCGGCTGGAGCGAGACGAACGGTTCGATCGAGCTCTCCACAGACGTTGCCAGGGACGGAGCGAATAGCGTAAAAATCGCGCATACGGGCAGCGGCGCTTCGCCAGGCTTGCTCAGCCAGCCGATTATAGTTACTCCGGGATCGGAATATGCAGCCTCCGTATATACCTATACGTATGTGCAGCAAGGAGCTTCCGTTTTGCAATTGGATTTTCTGAATGAGTTCGGCTCGACGGTAGGTTCCGTAACGTATGAGGATAACGCTTACAACGGATGGAGGCTGCTAACGGCAAGCGGCATGGCGCCTGCCGGCGCGACAACCGCGCGATTAAAGCTTGCGATGAAGCCGGACCAGGCGGGAACCGCTTATTTCGACGAAGTCCGGTTCGAGCGTGCGGATACCGCAGCGGGAAAGAAGACGCGGACAACCTACTATACGCCGGAGAAGGTCGCCGCCGCGAGACAAAACGTGCAGCTATACAACTGGGCGCAAAGCTTGCGTGACGGAGCGGTAGCCAAAGCGGACAAATATTTGGCCAAAGGGAACGAATTTCTATGGAATATCGTGACAGGGCCCGATTTGCCGCGAAGCTACGGGGTGAACCAGACGCTCGGCAGCCCGATCACCGGCAGGGCGATCGATCAATACGGCAATTATCCGTACAAGGCCGAGCCGTTGAACGAGCCGTGGAAGATAGTGGACCCGAGCAGCGGTTACAAGTTTCCGACCAACGATTTCGGAGCGTATTACCGCAGCGGGCTCGACGAGCATGGCATTTTCCAACCCGATTTGGCGGATCGCGGTTTGCTGGTCAATACGCTGTATCCGGAGAAAGGACCGACGTGGGGCGTAGACGACGGTTTCGGATGGGTGGATGACAATGGCAATCGGTATACGTTCGTCGCCTACTATACGCATTGGTTCGTCTGGTACAGCTCAGGTATGATTCAGGATTCGATTCAAGCGTTGCGCGATGCTTACCTGTATACGGGAGATGCGAAATATGCGAGAGCGGGAGCATTGCTGCTTGACCGCATTGCGGATGTATATCCCGCAATGGATACGATGCTACACGATAAAACCATTTATTTGAATTCACATGGCGGCACCGGCCACGGCAAGGCTGTCGGTTCGATTTGGGAGACGGCCTTGGTGAAAGCGTTCATTTCCGCCTATGACGCCTTCTACCCGGTTATGGACGATTCGCAGCTGACGCAATTTTTGGACGGCAAGGCCAGTCAGTTCCGCTTGACGAACAGCAAAGGGACAGGCTCGGCCATACGCAGAAATATCGAGGACGGCATTATCCGGCAAGTGTATCCGGCAGTAAAGGCGGCGCAAATCCGCGGCAACGACGGGATGCATCAGAGCGCTCTGGCGATGGCTGCCGTCGTGTACGACTCGCTGCCGGAAACGAAGGAGTGGCTCGACTTTACATTCCAGACCGGAGGCAATACGTCGAATCCTCCTGGCGTGACGGGCGGCAATATTTTGAATTCGCTCATAAGCGCCGTCGACCGCGACGGTAACGGCAACGAGGCCGCGCCGGGTTACAATGCCTTATGGCTGTCCAATCATCAGCTCACCGCGGACATTCTTGAGGGCTATGACCTGTATCCGGAGTCGGATTTGTACGAGAACGTCAAATTCCGGAAAATGTTTTCCGCCTTTTATCCGCTCACCTTAAGCGAGAAGTATACGGCGAATATCGGGGACAACGGCTCGACCGGTAACCCGGGTATATCGCTTAAATTGGCGGATATGGTCAAGGCGTTCGACAAATTCGGCGATCCGATCTATGCGCAGCTCGCGTATTTCCTTAACGGCAATCGCGCGGACGGGATCCATTTGGACGTTTTTACGGTGAATCCGAATGATATCGCGGAGAGGATCCGAAGCGTGATCGCCGAGCACGGACCGCTCGATTTGGATACCGTGAATATGACCGGTTACGGCTTCGCGGCATTGCGCGACGGGAAAAACGTATTCAACAGCTTCGGGTTGTCCTATGCGTTCCCAGCGATGGAAATTGCCGAGCAAAACACGGAAGCGAAGCTGTTCGAAGCGTCGGGCACGATTCAATTGGAAGCCAATGCGCCAGCCGGAATGATCGCCTTCAACTTCCAGGTGCCTAAAACGGACGATTATGAAATCGACCTGCTGCCGTTCCGGGCGCCGACATACGGGATTTACCGCATTTCGATCGACGGCGTTCCGATCAAAGAGTTGGACTTCTACGGCTCGAATACGAACACGTTCGACGTACTCGGTCAAATGCAGCTATCCGCGGGAACCCATGAAATCCGCTTCGAGGGCATAGGCAAAAACGCGTCCGCGGGCAATTACAAGATGGGCGTCCGCAGCTTGAATTTGCTTGACGAGCAGGCGCGCGAAATGAGAGATAATGCGGGACCGCAAGGCAATATGCTGCGCGATTTCTGGATGTACTACGGCAGGAACTCCGGTCATGGACACCGCGATACGCTCAATCTCGGCCTGCATGCCTTCGGACTCGATCTGTCCCCGGACTTGGGCTATCCGGAGTTTGCCGACAGCATAGATATGCATCGCGCCCAGTGGGTTGTCAATACGATCAGCCATAATACGGTCGTAGTCGATAAGAAGAAGCAAGCGGGTCAGTGGGTGGCCGATCCGAAGCACTTCGACGACGGCGGCATGGTGCAGCTGATCGATGTCGAAGCGCCGAAGGTGTATCCGCAGACGGAGCTGTACAAGCGGACGACCGCCATGATCAAGATCGACGAAGCGAACTCGTACGCAGTCGATTTTTTCCGGGTGAAGGGCGGCAGCGATCATTACTTCAGCTTCCACGGAGCAGAAGGAACCGCTGCCGCGGAAGGTCTCAATCTGGTGCAGCAGCCGACCGGAACGTATGCAGGGCCGGATGTGGAATATGGCCAACGGGTGGATGACATAGCAGGCTCCGGCTACATGGGCAGCGGCTTCCATTACCTCAAAAACGTATCCAGGGATATGAACCCGGCCGGGCAATTCAGCATCGATTGGAAAGCCGTCGACACATGGAAAGTGTTGTCGACACCGGCCGACATCCATCTCCGGTTGACGATGCTCGGTCCCATAGACGATGTGGCGTTGGCCGACGGCGTTCCGCCGCAGAACAAGCCCGGCAATCCGAAGACGCTGCGTTACTTCGTCGCCCATCGCAACGGAACGAATCTCGACAGCTTGTTCACATCGGTCATCGAGCCGTACAAGGACAGCCGCACCATCGCATCTATCGAACCGGCTTCGGTAACGTCGGGAGGAGCGGCGGTGGACGGTAATGTCGTCAAAGCGGTGAAGGTGACTCTCGCGAGCGGAAGAGTCGATTATATCGTCAATTCCCTGCAGCCTCAAACGCTGTACACGATCGACAACAAGCTTCAGTTCAAAGGGTTTATGGGCGTATACTCGGAGCAGAACGGACAAAACGTATACAGCTACGTCCACGACGGCTCGTATATCGCGCCGATTGGCGAGACGGTCGTGGAGGCGCCCGGAGCGCTGCAAGGCACGGTCGTCAGCTTTACTTACTCGCCTTCCGTGCAGAACGAGATTGTCGTGAACTTGAACGCGGCAGGCATGAATCCGGCGGAATTGTCCGGCAAAACGATTTATGTGGCCAACGACGGCGTTCGCAATGCCGCTTACCGGATTGTCGGGGCTACAGATGTCGGCGGCGGGCGGTATAGGCTGGATATCGGTGACAGCACATTGATCCGTTCGTTTGTCGACGCGTACGATTTCAGCAAGGGATACGTATACGATATCGCGTCCGGAGCTGCGTTCCGGATCCCGCTTACCCGGGAGAAGGTTCCGCTTCAAACGACGGCAAGCGTGACGGGTCCGCAGCAGCAGGGCTGGTATACCGGAGATGCGACGGTTACGCTCCAAGCATACGGACTAGCAGGTACTGTCGGCACTACCGTCTATAGTCTGAACGGCGGTATTGGCTGGTCCGCTTATTCGACGCCGATCGTACTGAGTGACAGCGGCATACACTCGCTGGAGTATCGGTCTACCGACTTGGCGGGGAATGTCGAGCCGACGAAATCGGCAACGGTCAAAATCGACCGACTGCCGCCCTCGACGACGGCTCAGGTAAATGGAACGACAGGGGAGAACGGCTGGTATTCCTCCGCCTCCACGGTCGTTTTGAGCACTTATGACGCCCAATCGGGGGCGGCTTCGACGGAATACGCCTTAAGCGTTACGGCCAGCACCTACGGGCAACAAAGTCACGGTTTCGTGCCGTATACGGGTCCGATTCCGTTGGACGAAGGGAAGTATACACTGCAGTTCCGCTCCATCGATGCGGCTGGCAATACCGAATCGGTGAAAACGACCGACGTGAAAATCGATCGGACAGCGCCTGCGTACACCTTGCTCTTGAACGGGACGCCTGTCGTACCCGGCGCAGAGGTGGAGGACAGCCAGTCCATAGTGTTTACGCTGCCTTCAAACGATGGGATGTCGGGCGTCGCACAACGCACCATCCTGATAGATGGCGCCGTCTATACGGAAGGAACTACGTTCAGCTGGACCGGGCAAACAGGCGATCATACGGTAAAAGCGATCGTCAAGGATTACGCCGGCAACGTCGCGGAGGCTTCGTATTCGGTGCACGTCGCGACTAGCCCGGCATCCGTCATGTCTTTGATTGCGGGGTATGCTCAATCCAATGAACTTCAGCACTCCATCGAGGTCAAGCTGACCAATTCGATGATGCAAGCGGAGCATCATCGGAACGGCGGCCGGTTGAATCAGGCGCTGCATTTTCTCGATAAATTTCTGCAGGACGTCGGGGAGCAGCAGAACGGCATCTCGGCTTCGGCCAAGCTGGCTCTGCAATCGAACGCTCACTATCTGCAGCGGCAGTGGAACGGCAATAGCTGAATGCATGCGATAAAAGGAAGGAACCAAGCCCTGTCGGGCGAGGTTCCTTCCTTTTGTCTTGCGATGCGCAAACGATTGAATCCGCTTACTTTTTCATTTGCTTCGCTTCTTCGATTTTTTTGTTCGTTGCTTCTGCTGCTTCGCGCAATGCGGTATTGATGTCTACGCCTTTGGTGGCGATGTTCGTGAGTGCAGCGTTCAGCTGTCCCGAGGCGACGACTTGATATTCGGTAATGTTGGACATCTTGGCATGTTTCGGGAACAGGGCGGTTACGTTTTGTCCGGTATATTTCGGGAGATCCTTGCCGTAGCTCGCTTGCAGCTTCGTATCGTTCAAGGAAGTCGCCAAGCCTCTGGCATTGAGCGAAGCTTGGAATTCTTCGGATACGATAAACTTCATCACTTCGAAAGCGGCTTCACGATTTTTGCTGATCGAGCTCATGTACCAGTAGTTCGGGAACGATTGAGGTCCGACTCCGCGAATATCCGGGAAATCCGGTATTTTGACGACACCCCAGTTTTTGACGCCATCGCCCGGAGTAAATCCGCAGCAGCCCGTATAGTTCGTGGCCATCGCTACCGTGCCCTTCGTATTGAAGTTTGCGACCGTCGCTTGAGCGACATCGTAGCCCGGAATCGTCATAAATCTCGTAAGCGTTTGCACGATCTTTTTCCAACCGTCCGTTTCGAAGCTGGCCTTATGCGTTTTCGGATCTACCAGATCCAACGAATATTGGTTGACCTGCAAGTAGTTGTTGTTGTCGTTGGCGAAGCCGTAATATTGCACATCCCCGTCTTTGCGGGTCAGCTTGACCGCCAATTCGTACAGTTCGTCCCAGGTGATGCCTTCCTTCGGATAAGGGATGGCGAACTTGTCGAACAAATCTTTGTTGTAGTACAAGCCGGACGTTCCGACGAAGGCGGGCAGACCGTATATGCCTCCGTTTGCCAGCTGCCTTTGGAGCTCGATCGCAGTCGGCTGGAATTTGTTCAGATCGAATTTATGCTTTGTGATCAGATCGGTTATGTCATTTTGCAAATTCAGGTTAAGCAGCGAGATATGGAAGTTCGTATACGCGCCAAATGCGATATCGAGCGGACCCTTGGTGCCGATATAATCGGTAATGCTCACTTGTGCCGGAAAATTCACTTTGAATTTGATATGAGGGAACTTCTCGTATAAATATTTGCCGTACGTATTGTCGAACCATTCCTGGTTTTGGCCGCTTAAGGAGTACAAGTGCAGCTCGATCGGTTCTTGGGGCTTTTGCTGCTGTTGCTGGGTCTGCGGCTGGGTTTGCGTACCGGCGGTTTGGCCGCCCGAGCAAGCGGTAGCTACGACGGTAGTAAAGGCTAGCAGTGCGATCATGCTTCCGTATAAAGTTTTCTTTGTCATCACGATTCCTCCAATTGGATCTTTTCTCTTCATCGCTGAACAAGATTTACGCAAACCTATTCGGTTTGCCGCGGAACTCCGTTCTGAATTCCGCTACGTGCGGCAAGACGACCCCATTTGTTTACTCGAAAGGAAAGGAGATGATGCCATGAATCCGGGGCGCAGAAACGATCGCTTGCAAATTGTCGGCCTAAGCGCGATTGTCGGTCGATGCTTTAAGAGCGCTTACATTTTCGTTCTAGAAAGAATCGAACAAACGGCCTTGGATAAGTATCACCTCCTGAAATCGGTTTGTCGTGTTATGAGGAATGTAGTTTTTGATACTTCCTGTTGCATACTTGTATCTAAAACTCATTACTCTCATTATATTTTATTAACAGTTATTTACAAGGTGTTTCAACGGTTATTTCGAGACTATATTTTGTCTGTAATTCAGAAGCGGTTGCTTTTTCTTCCATTTCCTCTTATATATTGAGATGTAGCGTCATCCTGCAGGGGAGGCGGCATCGTTCTTTAACGATGCAGAAAAACTTCCGCTGAATCGTGGTCGCTCGTCCTTGAATTACGTCGATAGACGTTTTCTTATTGAAGTGACAGGTCTGATACAGGAAACTTTCAAAGCATTGCGGAAAATGCGTTCGTTGTTTGGTTGTTACTTTGATCGATAAAGGGAGGTGACGGTCTCCGAACGTCACCGTAAGGACCGGCGTATGCCGCCTTGCCACGTTTCGCAGGGACCGGAACGAGAATGAATCTTAAAACGCGAGCAACATACTATACGACGGACAAAGTGAACGCAGCCAGGCAAAACGTGCTGAAGTACGATTGGGCCAAAAGTCTGCGCGAAGCGGCGGAGAAGGCCGCGAACCGCTATCTTTCCAAAGGGCTCGATTTTTTGTGGGAGTCGGTTCCGGCGCAAACGCTTCCCCGAAGCTACGGCGTCAATCAAGTGCTGGGCAGTCCGATTACCGGCAGAGAAATCGACCGGTACGGAAATTACCCCTATAAGGCGGACCCGCTTGACCGGACATGGAAAATTGTCGATCCGAGCAGCGGCTATACGTTTCCGACCAATGATTTCGGAACTTATTATCGCAGCGGCTTGGACCAGAACGGCATATTTCGGACAGATCTGGCCGACCGCAGCTTGCTGGTCAATACGGAATATCCCGAGAAAGGGCCGACATGGGGCGTAGACGACGGCTTCGGCTGGGTGGACGACAAGGGTGATATATACACATTTATCGCTTACTATAACCATTGGTTTCTGTGGTACGGCAAATCCGGATTGATCGAAGGGGCATTGACAGCATTCCGCGACGCCTACCTCTACACAGGAAATTTGAAGTATGCCCGGGCGGGAACGGCTATGCTCGATCGCGTGGCCGATTTATATCCCGACATGGACATTTCCGCATATGACCGGTCCGTGTTTCTGAACTCCGACGGGCGTAAAAACACCGGCAAAATTATCGGCTCGATCTGGGAGACCTCGTTGGTCAAAACATTTATAAGCTCATTTGACGCCTTCTTCCCGGCTATGGATGACCCGGATATCGTGCAGTACTTGGAGGAAAAATCGCGGAAGTACGGCCTGGCCAATCCGAAAAGCGGCGGAGCGTACATTCGCGGAAATATCGAGAAGGGGATCATCCGGCAAATATATCCTGCCGTCCAAGCCGCGCAAATTTGCGGCAATGACGGGATGCATCAGAGCGCGCTCGTAATGGCGGCCGTCGTCTACGATACGCTGCCGGATACGAAGGAATGGCTCGACTTTGTCTTTCAGACCGGCGGTTTGGCGCGGAACCCGTTCCGGGTAACCGGAGGCAATGTGCTGAATTCTCTCGTGTCCGATGTGGACCGGGACGGCAGCGGCAACGAAGCGTCGCCAGGCTACAACGGAATATGGCTGAGTCATCACCAGCTATCCGCCGATATTTTGGACGGCTACGATTTATACCCGGGATCGGACTTGTACAAAAACGCGAAGTTTCGCAAAATGTTTTCGGCCTTTTATCCGCTGCTGCTCAGCGAAACATTTACTTTAAATGCCGGCGATACGGCGGCGACCGGCAATCCTTACATACAGGTGAGCTTGTCCGACATGGTTAAGGCATTCAACAAGTTCGGCGACCCGATCTTCGCCCAGCTCGCATATTTCTTGAATCATAACAGGACCGAGAATCTTCACCTGGACGTGTTCTCCTACGACCCGGAACGAATAGCGGACCGCATAGGCGGCGTTATCGCGGAATACGGGCCTTTGGATATGAAGAGCAATAACATGACCGGCTACGGGTTTGCGGCGCTGCGGGACGGAGTGACATCGCAGCATACGCTTCGCGATTTTTGGATGTATTACGGACGCAATACGGGGCACGGGCATAGGGATACGCTTAACTTGGGCGTACATGCGTTCGGGTTCGATCTGTCGCCGGATCTCGGTTATCCCGAATTTGCCGATATATTCGACATGCACCGCGCCCACTGGGTTATTAACACGATCAGCCATAATACGGTCGTCGTGGACAAGGGCAAGCAAGAGGCCCAATGGGTAGCCGAGCCGCGGCATTTCGACGATACCCGTCATGTGAAGCTGATTGACGTGGAAGCGCCCAAGGTGTACTCGCAGACGGAGCTGTACAAACGGACTACCGCCATGATACGAGTGGACGAGGCGAACTCTTATGCCGTGGACTTGTTCCGGGTGAAGGGCGGAAACGATCATCATTTCAGCTTCCATGGAGCGGAGGGGACGGTTGAGACGGAAGGTCTCCGGTTGGTCAAGCAGCCTACCGGAACATATGCCGGACCGGATGTCGTATACGGGCAGCGAGTCGACGGCTCGGAAGGGCCCGCATACAATGGCAGCGGATTCCATTATCTGATCAACGTGTCGCGTGACAAGTGTGCTGGCGACCCGTTCAGTATGGATTGGAACGTAAAGGATACATGGAACGTATACGGCAATGGAGCAGGTTCGGATACGGAAGCGCATTTGCGAATCACGATGCTGGGCGAAGTATCGGAGGTGGCCTTGGCGGACGGAGTTCCGCCGCAAAATAAACCGGGCAACCCGAAATTGCTGCGGTATATGATCGCGCATCGCGAAGGAACGAATCTGGACAGCCTATTTACTTCGGTAATCGAGCCTTATAAAGGAAAACGATTCATCGTCTCCATTGAAGAGGTTGCAGTTAAGGCAGGCGAAGCGCTTATCGCAGGGAACGAAGCGAGAGCCGTCAAAGTAACGCTGGCCGACGGCCGCATAGACTACATTGTCAACTCTTTGGAGACGGAAATTGAGTACAAGGTAGACGATAAGCTGATGTTTAAAGGATTCTTCGGCGTCTATTCGGAGAAGGACGGACAGCCCGTGTTCACTTACTTGCATGACGGGTCCATATTAGGCCCGATCGATGCGACGGCAGCTCCGGCTGTCGGTTCCCTGGAGGGATCGATCGAGAGCTTTACCGAGGCGTTGTCTTTGAATAATGAACTGATTGTCGTTTTGGAGCCGCACGGGATCGATCCATCCGAATTGGCCGGTAAAACCGCCTTTGTCGAGAACGATGGCATTCGCAATGCCGCTTATCCCATCATAGGCGCGACCTTGATCGGTGCCAATCGCTTTAGGCTGGATGTCGGCGATGTGACATTCATTCGCTCATTCGCCGACCCGAGCGATCTGGGCAAAGGGTACGTTTACGATATTGCGGCGGGGGCGAGGTTCCGAATTCCGCTAACGCATTGCAAAGGATAATAAGCTCTGGCCGATAATAGAATCGTCGACTTTGCGAACCGCCGAGAGGCGGTTTTGCTTTTTGTTGATATACGGGGACATATGAGCCACAATAATGATAGATCACATACCGGGATAGGAGGGAATGGCAATGGAGTCCAAAAAAATAGCCGGGGAGCGAGCGGTCGATTATGTAAGGGACGGAATGATCGTCGGGCTAGGTACAGGTTCAACCGTTTACTGGACCTTGTCGAGGCTGGGCGAGAAAATCAAGCAAGGACTTTCCATACAAGCCGTTGCTACGTCGGTTCAAACCGAATCTTTGGCCAAGGAATTCGGTATTGCATTGATCCCGTTCTCGAAAGTCGAATCCATCGATTTAACGATTGACGGGGCTGACGAGGTCGATCCCGAATGGAATTTGGTGAAAGGCGGCGGCGGTGCACTATTGCGGGAGAAGATTGTCGCCGATGCGAGCAAGCGGCTTATTATCGTCGCCGACGAGAGTAAGCTGGTACGCCATTTGGGAAAATTTCCGTTGCCGGTGGAGGTAGTCAAATTCGGATTTGAATGGACAATGAGAAGATTAAGCGGGCTTGGATGTTCTGTGAAGCCGAGGCTTTCCGGCGATAACCCGTTTGTGACGGATAACGGCAATTTTATTGTCGATTGCAGCTTCGAATCGATTGTCCGGCCCCGCGAGCTTCATCGAGAGATCAACGATATACCGGGCGTAATCGATAACGGACTATTCATCGATAGGGCCAGTCGAGTAATTGTCGGCTGCCAAGACGGGACGGTGAAAGAGCTGAATTCTGGCAAAGCGAAGTAAGTCATTTAATAATTCCCCTCTTCGGCGAGGACGAGCCGTACATGAAATTGTTGAGAGCCGGTATCTCCGGTGCTCCCGATTCGCTGGTCCGCATTTGTACGGCATGGGGTTCCCGGGATAAATCTCGGATAAATTGCGCGGATTTGGAAATCAAGTATTGACCTTTTGAGCGTATCGGGTAACAATGACCGTAGTTCCTATTCGTATGGGACGTCAAGATCGATGTGAAATTCATATGGGATGCAACTATGGAAAGGGGTCACGGTCTAATGGAAAAGCCGGCTATCCGGTTGGGAAGATTGAGCCAGTGCACCTTCGAGCAAGCATTGGAGCTAAGGCAGAGAGGATTCGAAGGATACCATGACGAGATGAGGAAGCATTATCCGGGTTTTCCGCTTCCGGCCGCTCCGACACCGGGAGCGCTGGACCGGCTGTTGGACGGCTTCGGAACAGAAGGGATCCGACCCGAGCTGTCGATTGTCGGCTATGCGGACGACAAGCCGGTCGGCTTCGTATTTATCGCGATCAAGACGGCGGAAGGCAAGAAGCTGGCTTGGAACGGCGGAACCGGAGTATTTCCCGAATACCGCGGGTACGGCCTGGCCAAGCTGATGATGCAGGAGGCGGGGCGGGTCATTCGGGAGCAGGAAGCGGACCGTGCGGTATTGGAGGTCGTCGCCACCAACGTTGCCGCTGTCACGGCATACGAGAGAGGCGGATTCCGGATCGCGGACCGTATTATCGGGATGACGCGAGAGGGAGCGCTTCCTTCGCCTTTCCTTGAAGGAGATGCGCCGGAAGGCATACGGCTCGAATACGGAAAGCCTGCTGACGTTTCGACTTTGTCGTTCTATCGCGATAAAGCGGCATGGGGGTGCATGTGGCACAACATGAAGTCGGGCGAGTCTTTAATCGCCTATGACAAGGAGGACAAGGCCGTCGGATATGCTCTTTTCCGCAGAGTGCGCGGTGCCGACGGCAAGCTGAAGTCCGTCGTGCTTCGCCAATGCGAGACGAGCCCGGATTTCGGCGACCGCGATCGTTTATTCAGGCTGCTCTTGTCCGAATTGTACGGCCCTTACGACGAGCCTTGCATCCGAAAAACGGGGGATTTGTCCATGGCGAGTCCCGAACCGATCCGCGCTTTGGAGGAAGCGGGCTTTACGCTTAATTACGAGCAATATTTAATGTTGATGGAGAAAGAATAGAAGCGCTGACTCTGCCCTATTCCGTCAAATCGAGCAATAAGCCAAATGTGGAAATGACTAAACGACGCCTCGCCGCTTGCGGCCGGGCTTCGTTTGTTTTCCGCACCGTCATGGACGGAACGGCTCGTTCTCCAAAATCACTACAGACGAAGGTTTGTCGTCTGCTTGTCGGTTAAGACCGGTTACGCGAATCGGTCTCCCGATTTCAGCATAGTTTTCATCGATATCGGCACGGATCGAATTCAGCAGATGAAGCGCATAACTTCTGTCATTCGGATCCGGCATTGTTCCCAACAACTCCTCCAGAAGCTTAAGTCTGGTCTCTGTGACAAATCTCATCTTCCATGCTCCTCATCTATTTGCCGGTATGCTATAGCTTTCGAATCGATCCGGGCGTTTATGTCGAATCGGCTCGATTCGAAATCGGCGAGCGAGAAAGTAAAACGTATTCCAAATCCAGCCGTGTAAAAAGCCTGGCAGCCGATTTCGGCGGCCTGTTCCGTTATACGTATCCCATAAATCGGAAACGGTATGGTAAAATGGAGTCAGCATCCGGCAGATCGTGCCTGTATTCCGCGAATTACAAAACGGAAGGGAAGGATGAACGAGTTGGAGAATCGAGCCAAAGGACCTTCATCGGAACACGACGATAGGAAAATCCCGCCCGAAGGTTTGCGTGCTGAGCACGGAGACGACGCATGGCATATTTTCAAATCCAGTATCGATGGAGACGTCATAGCGCTGGAACGATTATTGAGGAAAGATTCCGGCCTTGCCAACAGCATGTGGGGATATTTTACGCCCCTTCACTTCGCCGTCACGTACGGACATGTCGAGATCGTCCGCAAGCTGCTGGAGTACGGAGCCGACGCTACGGAGAAAACGTTAGGCTGGCAGGACACGCCGTTGACCAAAGCTCTCGACCGGGGCTATGCAGAAATTGCGGATATTTTGGAGCGTCATCTGGCGCGAAACTATCAAACATCGCCTTCCGGCAGCAAGGTAGCCGAGTTGATCAAATCCGGTCAGAACGAACGGGCGCTGCGACAGTTGGAGGAGGATCCGGAGTTGATCCGGAGCGGCGACGAACGCGGCAATACTCCGCTGCACTGGGCGGTGCTCACCCGTCAATCCGGATTGATCGACGAATTGCTGCGCCGCGGCGCGGACCTGCAAGCCAAGAGGGCCGACGGGGCGACACCGATTCATTTGGCTATCGACGGCGATTATTGGTTTCGGGCGAACCGGGATTTAAGTCCGCTGGCGATGCGCAACCAGTGGTTTCTGGCCGGTTATCTGGTTGCCCGCAGCGAAGCATACGATATTTGGACCGCCGCAGCTGTTGGCGATTCCGATCACGTTGCTTTGCTGCTGCAGGCGGATGCGTCATTGGCCAATATGAAAAATTCGGTGGACAAAAGACCGCTCAGCTATGCCGCCAAGCAAGGGCATGCGGCTACGGTCAAGCTGCTGCTGGATCACGGGGCGGACCCGAAGGCGGAAGAGAGAGGCGCACCGCAGGGCAGCGCGCTTTGGGCCGCGGTAATCGGCAATCATTTGGAATGCGCAAAACTGCTGTTGGAGCAAGGAGCCGATCCGAACTCCACCGTGGAGGCGGGGGGAACCCCTGTCAGCAATGCGATGAGGAAGGGCAACGATGCATTAGTGAGCCTATTGTATGCGCACGGGGCCTCGATGACTCTCGATTCCGCATGCTGGATAGGGAGAATCGAATTGGCGGCCGAAATTATTAAAGGCGATCCCGCTTCGATTAACGCCGGAGGCGATTACGGTGCTCTCTGTATGGCAGCCGGATACGGACATATGGATATCGTCAAAATGCTCGTACGCAACGGAGCGGATTTAAATGCTCCCTGGTACGCGAACAACTATATCGGCTACGCCGTCGACACCGGCATGGATATGGTGAAGTATTTGCTGGATTCCGGAGCCGATCCGAATAATGCGAACTGGCAAGGCGTTACGTATCTGCATCGGGCGGCTTGGCTGGGCAACATCCCGTTTGCCCGGATGCTCTTGGAGTACGGGGCCAAACTGGATGCGATCGACACGGAATACGAGACTACCCCGCTCGGATGGGCGGCGAAGTTCGGGCAAACGGAGATGGTCCGGTTTCTGCTGGGAAAGGGAGCGAATCCCGGCCTGCCCGCCAATTCGACATGGGCGCGTCCGCTCGCCTGGGCGAGACGAAAAGGGCATGCGGACGTCGTCTCGCTGCTTGATAATAAGTCTTTATAGCCGGAATGGAAGCCCGGAGCAGGCTGCACATAAAGCAGCCTCTCGAGCAGGAAACGATGAAGCTAATCCTGACTTCTGACGGAATAAGCAGCAAGCGTATCGAAGACGAGCTGATGAAGCCGCTTCCCGACCCGAGCCGATATTACACTTCTTGTATCGTTACTACGGCATCGTCCCGCAAGGAAAAGAGCAACGGCGCCATAGTGACTAAAGGAAAGCTAACCGGGCTCGGATTCGCTTGCTGCGACTTAATCGATATCGAATTTGAAGATCCATTCCTATTAATGATGTACGATGCGGCATACCTGAATGACGGCAATCCGTTCTATTTGCTGCTGTTAAAATGACATGCGCCGCAGTTGACAATTTCAACTGTTACAAATATAATAACAGTACACACGGAGGAGGAGGCGCGGCGGGTGAACAGCGAATTTACGATTGCGGTGCACAGCTTGGCTTATTTGGCCTATCAGCCGGATCGAATGGCTACCAGCGAGATGATCGCCCATAATGTGAATACCCATCCATCACGTGTGCGGAAAGTAATGAGCTGTCTGAAAAAGCAAGGCTACGTTGGGACGAAGGAAGGAATCGGCGGCGGCTATTTATTCGACCGCAGCCCGGAGCAGATCACGTTGGCCGAAATATTCCGCGCTACATCCATCGGTTCGATCAAGCCGTCGTGGTGTTCCGGAAACGGAGACGACAATTGCATGGTCGCCTGCAACATGGCGGAGGTGATGGATCATATTTTCTGCGAAGCAGAGGAACAGCTTATTATGTATTTGCAGCGAATCACGATCAACGATGTGCTTGAGCGGGTACGGGCTGCACGGCAGCAATCGACGACTTGATGTTTTATGATTAATCTGTTATTTATAATGTGACAGTAGGGCTTTTTCCAAAAAGGAGGGTATCGGTATGAATGCGACTGTGAGAATTGGCGATTGGATCAGCGGGGTTTCCCAAACGGATGAGAAGTTTATCGGTTATGTCGAGTCGATCCACGAAGGCGGCGTTTTGAAAGTCTGGGTGACGCAGTGCGACCGGGAACAAACGGTAGGGACGTCTGTGGAAACGGTGCTCTCCAAAGTGAAGAAGCTGCCGGAATCCGTTCCGTCGACCGGGGAGGAGCTGCGCAGCTTGATCGAGCTGTCGCTTCTGACCCGCGATCAAGACTGGTTCGAAGAGCTGAGCGCCAAGCTTGCCACCCTTTCCCCGACGACGGCCGGATCGACCGAAAAGCAATACGGAACCAACAACGTACGTTCCAGACTAATCGGGATGGCACCCAAAGATCCGATGGACGTCTGAACGTTTCGCATATAGCGGATGTAAATAAACAGATCGTGAAGGAGTGGAGAAACATGGCTATTGTCAACACTACGGATGCGGTATTTCAGGATACGATCAAAGAAGGACTGGTGCTTGTCGATTTTTGGGCTCCTTGGTGCGGGCCGTGCAAAATAATTGCGCCTATCCTCGAGGAGCTTAGCGGGAAAGTCGGCGACGCCGTAACGATTGCCAAAGTGAACGTGGACGATAATCCGGAATCGGCGGGCCAATACGGTATCATGAGCATTCCGACGTTAAAAATTTTCAAAGACGGAGTCGATGTTGCTACTTATGTAGGGGTTCGTCCGTTGGCCGAGCTGGAAGCGGCCGTAAGACAGCACCTGAGCTGAGTGGATGATCAAATGAGCGAGCAGATTTGCCGAAAAAACTCGGAGTCCGGAAATCATTTCCGGACTTTTTGTGTTATGATTTGAACATGGGACGAGCAATGCGAGAGATTCTCGGATTAGGAGAGGATATCAGTGGAGAATGACAAGTTTCTGGAATTTGTTCAGCAAAAGCTGTCTGCCCTTAAGCTGGAGATGGATTCGGATCTGAACAGTCCCGAACACGAATATCAACGCCTTTGGGGTCGCTATGAAGCTTACGAAGAGGTTCTGGACCAGTACCGGCAAATCATGGGCATCGTGATCAAGCCCCCGGTGAAATACAAATGGAGATGTCCCGAATGCGAGATGGAAATTTTGGGTGATACGCAGGACGCGCATTATGCTTGCGGCAATTGTTCATGCCGTCCATGGGACAACGACGGAAAAGATATCGAGATGGTGTTCGTCGGGGAAGTGGCGGATTGGAGCGATGAGGACAAATAATGGTATACTCTAAGTCCGAATACGTTCATCGAGAGGATGTAAAACATGAAGTTTAGACCTTGCATTGATCTTCACGACGGCAAAGTGAAACAGATTGTCGGTTCCAGTCTGCATGATGGAAGCAAGGAAGCATTGGTCACGAATTTCGAGTCCGATATGTCATCGGCCGACTTTGCCCGTCAGTATGCCAAGGATGGTCTTACGGGCGGTCATGTCATTATGCTCGGACCAGGGAACATAGAGGCAGCGGTTTCCGCTTTGCGTGCCTACCCCGGCGGATTGCAGCTGGGCGGGGGTATTAATGCCGACAATGCGGAAACTTATTTGAAGGAAGGCGCCAGTCATGTCATCGTAACTTCCTATGTGTTCAAGGACGGGGAAATCGATTTCGAACGGCTGGACGGCCTTGTAAGCCGAATCGGCAAAGAAAGACTCGTATTGGATTTAAGCTGTCGGAAGCAGGGAGATTCTTACTTTGTCGTAACCGACCGTTGGCAAAAGTTTACGTCGTTTGAGATTACGAAGGACAATCTGGATCATTTGTCCACCTTTTGCGCGGAATTTTTGATTCACGCGGTAGATGTCGAGGGATTGTGCCGGGGGATTGAGACGAAGCTGGTCGAGAAGCTCGGAGCATGGGTCACGATTCCGACCACGTATGCGGGCGGAGTATCCCGATTATCGGATTTGCAGCTGGTCAACGAACTGGGACGAGGCAAAATCGACCTGACGATCGGCAGCGCGCTCGATATTTTCGGCGGCTCGATAGCCTACGAAGATGTCGTCAAATGGAAAGGGTAGCTACGGGCCCAATAGTCATCCGAACAAACAATAGCTTGGATTAGGAACACGTGCTGAACGGCCGCGCGGATTCCCGATCCAAGACTATTGTTTTTTTTATCCGTCAGCTTAGGGCAAAAGTTTCGAAACGCCCGTTAACTGAACTCCGTCCATTGCAGCCGGCAGCTGCCGCAGCATTTCTGCGGTTATTTTTCCGCCGCCGCCGACATGACCGATCGCTACGCATTTGTCGTGATCCTTCAAATGCTTTTGCAGCAATTTGATCTGGTTCGAGACATGCAGCTTGCTTTTGACATCATCCAGAAATATGTGGTTTTCAATGCAAGGCACCCCGAGGCTTTGGGCAAGCTTCGAGACGATGCTTCTGTAATTCGTATGGCTGTCCAGAAAGAACAATCCACGTTCGCGGCAAACCTCCAATACGATCCGCATTACCCGCTCGTCGACAGTCGCCTTCGATCCCATATGGTTATTGATCCCAATGGCGTGCGGGACGTCGTCGATCGCCGCATGGACGCGTTTCCGTATTTCGTCGTCGGGCAAATCGCAAGTAATCGCACCCGGACCCATCCAGCTTTTGTGACTTTTCAACGGCTCCATGGGCAAATGTACGATTACGTCATGCCCTTTCCGATGAGCCGCTTCCGCATCTTGCTTGGTAGACGGCATAAACGGCATGACCGCTACCGTAATCTGAAAAGGTACGTTCATCATTTCTTCCGTGCCCGCCATCCGATTGCCGAAGTCGTCAATCACGATCGCGGCTTTTCTTACAACCGGCTCATCAGTGCCATTCGCGGATATGACATGCGGAAAGAGCAACAGGGATGAGATGATCGCGCATACGCAGCAAAATACTTTCTTTATCCCCACGCTGATCGTTCTCCTTTGGCTGCATTTAGGTACAGGTTCTGCATATCGAGACTGTGCAACTCCAGGAAAATAATGACAGGGTTACGGATCGGTATCCATCGAAAATAATAAACACCAATACCGGTCACTGGATACCAGAAGGAGTGTCGACTCGATGCGAATCATGAACGCGATTATCAAATTAACGGTCTTTTTGACGCTGCTCGCAGGTTGCAGCGCCGTTGCCGCAGCTGTCGCGAACGACTCGCCTTATCATTTCGGCTTCAAGAAAAGCAGGAACGGGCTTCCCGCTTCAATCGACGAAGAAGGCTTTAAGGAAGTGTTGAGCAAGCACGGGGCCATCTTCATGGCGGACAGCTCCAAAAAGGAATTGTATTTGACTTTCGACAACGGCTATGAGAATGGATATACGGCCAAAATATTGGACGTTCTCAAAGAGAAAGGGGTACCGGCCGTTTTCTTCGTTACGGGTCACTACGTTCAAACTCAGTCGGAACTCATGCAGCGAATGGTTCGGGAAGGGCATTTGATCGGCAACCATTCCTGGAGCCATCCCGATATGACCCAAATTTCCGACGATCGGATCGTAAATGAGCTAAACCGGGTAAAAGAGCAGGTATCGCTGCTAACCGAGCAAAAGGAGATGAACCTATTGCGTCCGCCCCGGGGGATATTCAGCGACAGATCATTGGCCGTCAGCCGAAAGCTTGGTTATACGAACGTATTTTGGTCTATCGCTTACGTAGATTGGGATGTTAAGCAGCAGCGAGGCTGGAAGTACGCTCACGATAAAGTGGTCAGTCAGCTGCATCCCGGAGCCATAATATTGCTTCACTCCATTTCCAAAGATAATGCCGATGCGATGGGCAGCATAATCGATGCCGCCAAGGAGCAAGGTTACGAATTCAAGCGGTTGGATCAGCGGCAGTCGTAAATAAACTGTTGTCTCCAAATAGAGCGAACCATGTCCCTCGGCGGACATGGTTTTTTTATTCAGGCAATTTGAGGCTTACAACAATGTAAGGTTCTAGACGCGTTATTGTAATGGTTTTCAATGGTTGCGGAGCTCTCGTCGAACTATAGTATACATATTGTCGATTAGTTGAGGAGGTTGTTTGTTTTGACAGACTTGTTCAAAGCGATCATAATGGGGATCGTAGAAGGATTGACGGAATTTTTACCCGTTTCTTCGACGGGACATTTGATACTGACCGGCCATTTATTGCAATTTGAAGGGGACACGGCCTCGACGTTCAAGGTCGTTATTCAGCTAGGCGCCATATTGGCCGTATTGGTTTTGTATTGGAAACGATTCTGGGGTCTGGTAATGTCCATTCCCCCTAACGGCTTGAAACGTACGGGTCTAAATATATTCCATGTTATTATCGCCATGATCCCGTTCCTGATCGCCGGATTTACGATTTACGGGTATATGAAGGAGCATTTATTCGGCCCGACTCCGGTACTTGTCGGCCTTGTGGCTGGCGGTATCCTGATGATTGCAGCGGACAGGTTCGGCGGAACGGTGAAAGCGGAGACGATGGACGATATTACTTACAAGCAGGCGTTGGGAATCGGGCTTTTTCAATGCTTGGCGGTATGGCCGGGCTTCTCCCGCTCCGGTTCCACCCTATCGGGCGGCATGCTGCTCGGAACGAGCCAAAAGGCGGCGGCGGAGTTTACGTTCATCATCTCGGTACCGCTCATGTTTGCGGCGTCCGCCTATGAATTGTACAAGAGCAGGGAGTTTTTGACGATAGACGATATTCCGTTGTTTGTTGCCGGTCTGGCGACTGCTTTTGTCGTAGCCATGATCGCGATCGTCACGTTTCTGGGCTTGGTCAAACGGCTGCGGCTGTCGTGGTTCGCTTATTACCGGTTTGCGCTGGCCGTTCTGTTCTTTATCGTGCTGTATTTGTGATGGAGCTTATGAATACTGGACCTTGGTCCAGTGATCGGTTGACCCCAAGCCGGAGGACTATTGGCGATAAGCGATGGTAATATGAAGGAAGCGAATCCATGCGAAGGAGAAGGTAACATGAGACTCAGAATGATCGTAGGAGCGGTTCTAATGCTTTTGGGCGCGTTCTTGTTTTTGAACCGGGGAGAAACGTTCGATACGGGCTCGATATTCGCCTATTTCTGGCCGAGCTTGTTCGTTATCCCGCTTGGTTTGTTTTTTCATTGGATGTACTTCTACATGGTTGGCCGTAAAGGAGTCGGATTGTTGATACCCGGAGGAATACTATTTACGGCCGGGATCGTGTGCCAAATCGCCATGCTGTTTGACAGTTGGCAGTACATGTGGCCGGGATTCATTATGGCGGTCGCGGTCGGACTGTTCGAGTTTTACTGGTTCGGTAGCCGCAACAAATGGCTGCTTATCCCGATCAATATTTTGATCGTGTTATCCGTCCTGTTCTTTATTATTTTTTCTGCGGGAGCATTTCTCAATCAATTGGCGGGTCAACCGATCGTGGCTATCGCTATTTTGCTGGCCGGCGCGTTGTTGATGGTCGGGAAGAGAAGGGAAGTTTGAGCGGCAAGAAGCAGACAAAACAGTCGCGCTATCGCGGCTTTTTTTGTTGCCTGAATACGTTATGCCTGTACTCGTCGGAATTGGCCCGATGCGGTGAGATCTTCGTAGTTTCGTACGTCGCTGGCGGTATATGACATAGTTCATTCGGAAATCAACCCGTGAAACGGAAGTGATATCGATGAAAGCGCCGATTCAATAAATGGAGGATGTAGGAGGTGTATAGAACGTGACCGTAACGAAACCGTACGTCCCGTCCTATTCGACTTTATCCTCGTCGATCCTCGTTATGTTATCCAGTATGAGCTCGGACTCAGTCTCGAAATTCAAATAGAGCGGAGCCGGAAGGAGGTCTACAATCGTTTTGACGAGAGGCAGCTCCATGTATTGCTCCAATGTTTGCGGCCGATCCTGCAGCCCTTCCACCCATTCGCGCAAGGCGTCGATGAATTTGTAGAACGAAGCTTCGAACGCTTCGGCGGTCGACTCGGCTTCATCGCCTGCCGCTCCCGACATGGCGTTCCAGTTGTTCAGCGCCGTTCGTAACGTCTCCTCGACCTTTTCGACCATGCTTGCACCTCCTGATTTATTCGAACCATCGCTTCGTCTGCAAAGGTTATTTCATCGGCAAAAAGTTGACTTTGAGCAGTGCGAACCACTATATTATTTTAATGTTGAATCTATCAGGAAAACAAGAGGCATGGGAGTGTGGAAGTTGAAACGGTTCAGTCGGGTAAAACGGTACGTATCCATTATGATGTCCGCCGTCATGTTGCTTCAACTGTATATCAATAGCCCCGATCGGGCGTTAGCGGAGGAAGCGGCGGATTTAACGCTCAATGTCAAATCGGCCGTACTGATGGATGCGCAATCCGGTCAAATATTGTTCGAGCGGAACGCCGATCAGGCACTGCCGCCTGCAAGCATGACGAAAATGATGACCGAATATATCGTAATGGAGCAGATAAAATCCGGGAAAATCAAATGGGAGGATCCGGTTACGACGAGCAAGTATGCCTCCGAAGTGCCCGGTTCGGGCGATCTGCTGGCGAATGGCGAGAAGCTGACAGTCAGGCAAATGTTTCAGGCGATGTCCATTTATTCGGGCAATGACGCGACTGTCGCGTTGGCGGAACATGTGGCAGGGACAGAGGCGGATTTCGCCAGGCTGATGAACGAGAAGGCGAAGCAGCTGGGCATGGCGACGGCTCATTTCGCCACCGCAACCGGGCTGAGCAGAACCGATCTGAAGGACGTCGAGGGAGCTCCTTTCTATGACGGGACGGAAAATACCGTCATGTCGGCCAGAGACGCGGCGACACTGGCTTACCGGATCGTGAACGATCACCCCGAGGTGCTCGAATTCGCCAAAACCACTTCCTTGAAGCTGCGGGAGAGAGACAAAAGTCCGATGATCAACTGGAACTGGATGCTGGAGGGGAACAGCTCGGTCGCGAATTTCAAAAAATATGCTTACCCCGGATTGGACGGATTGAAGACGGGTTATACGGACGAAGCCGGTTATTGCTTCACCGGAACGGCGGTCCGTAACGGCATGAGGCTGATTAGCGTCGTAATGGGAACGCGAACGGAAGCGGAGCGCTTCGACGAGACTCGAAAGCTGTTGGATTACGGCTTCGCCAATTTCGAGCTGAAGACGGTAGTGGCCGGCAAGACCGAGATTGCCGCGATGCAGACGGCGAATTTGAGAAAAGGAGTCAAGCCGACCGTACCGGTAGTGACGGAGAAGGAGTTGGCCCTAGTCGTCAAGAAGGGTACCGCGGATGATCAATTCGTGCAAAAAGCGGAGCAAAGCGAGCCGGACAAACGGCTTGCCCCGATCAAGCAAGGGGCCGTTCTCGGAACGTTAACGGTGACCTATAATGGGAAAGATCATCAGATCCGACTGGTAGCGGCCGAAGATGTTAACCGGGGGAGCTGGATCAGGCTGATGTTCCGCGCTATTATGAACTTCCACGCCGATTTATTCCATGGAATCATCCATTTTTTTCGCTGAAAGTCTGATGAGGGACCCCCGACCTCAATCCTCTATGGCCGGGGGTTTTTCGTATACGATCATGGTGAGAGCCCTGCGTTGTAAACGCAGGGCTCTCGATGTGGGAACACGTGATTATATCGGACTTATTCAATTATGCCGCTTTCCAATTACTAGGGAATTTTACCGGACAGGAAACGAAACCATTTCAAGCGTTTCTTCCTTATCATGGATTTCATGATTACCATCAACCTTTCGGATCATGGATCCTTGCAGGATCTATACCGCTGTTTGATTTGTATAATCACCACTTCCCACTTGTTTATGATTACCCCTCCACGGTCGGATTGAATCATCTTTTATTCATGATTTAATATTTTTTTCAGCTTCGTATGCTAGGCTATGGGGATAAGGAAATAGGGAGTCAGGAGGAGCGCGATGAAAGAGAGATCGATTCGGTGGCTCATGATCGTATCGTCCGTATTCGGATTGCTCTGGATAGGCGGACTTGGTTTGACACTGGGTTATTACTTCAGCGATGCCGCAGAGGCTCCGCCTGCAATCGCTGTCACGGCCAAGGCGGAGCCGCCCAAACAGACGGAGGCGGAGGAAGCAAGCTTCCGGCTGCTTGCGCTGGGGGATTCCTTGACCAGAGGGACCGGAGATCCGGAAGGGAAAGGCTATGTCGGCTATGTATCGGATCAGTTGAAGACGAAGTCGAAGCAGCCGGTCGTCGCGGACAATTACGGCATCAACGGACAAACATCCGCTCAATTGGCCGCGCAGCTTCAGCAAATCGAGATGAAGAGTCAAGTTCAAGCGGCGTCCGCCATCCTCGTAAGTATCGGCGGGAATGATTTGTTTCGGGGCGGCGAAACGTTGGACAATCTGGATCCGAAAAATATTCAAGGCATTCGGGACGAGTATTTGCGTCAGCTGGATACGATTTTCCAGCAGCTTCGCAAAGATAATGCGGAAGCGACAATTTTTCTGATCGGATTATACAACCCGTTCATCGCTTTGAAGGATAGCGAGGCTACGAGCAAAATCGTCAGAGACTGGAACTATGAAGCGGCAGAGGTGGCGGGTCGATATCCGCAAACTGTCGTAGTTCCCACATTCGATTTGTTTCAATTGAAGGTGCAGGATTATTTGGCGAGGGATTTATTCCACCCTAATGCCGCCGGGTATCGTTTGATCGGAGACAGAGTTGCTTCATTAATCGCTTGGTAGGAGGTGAGGTCCATGAGTGACATCACGTTGTCGGTACAAGGCTTGAAAAAGGTGATCGGAAAACGGGAAATTATCGAAAGCATCGACTTCGAGCTAAGACGCGGCGAAGTATTCGGTTTTCTCGGCCCGAACGGAGCGGGGAAAACGACCACGATTCGAATGCTGGTCGGATTGATCAAGCCTACGGCCGGGACAATTCGCATTTGCGGCTACGACATCGATAAGCAGTTTCCCGAGGCGATGGTGAATATGGGCTGCATCGTGGAAAATCCGGAACTGTACAAATATTTGAGCGGATGGAGCAATTTGCAATATTTTGCCCGGATGGCGGATGGAATTGACGAGGAGCGCATTAAGGAAGTCGTTCAATTGGTCGGACTGAGCGCGAGGATACACGATAAGGTCAAAACCTATTCGCTAGGGATGCGACAGCGGCTGGGGATCGCACAAGCGTTGCTAGGCCGTCCGAAGGTGCTGATTCTGGATGAACCGACCAACGGACTGGATCCGTCCGGCATTCGGGAAATGCGGGAATTCATCCGGTATTTGGCCGAGAAGGAAGGCTTGAGCGTACTGGTGTCCAGCCATCTGCTCAGCGAAATTCAGCTGATGTGCGACCGGGTCGCCATTATTTCCAAAGGCCGTATCGTTCAAGTAGGCACCGTGCAAAATCTGTTGGCCGAGCAGGAGAAGGTAAGCTGGCGGCTGTCTCCGCAGCCGTTAGGCATTCAAATTTTGCAGCGGCTTGCCGGATCGGTCAAGGCGGAAGGGGAGATCGTAACGACTCCCTATATCGAGCAAGAGATGGGCAAATGGAATCGGGTGTTGGTGGAATCGGGAGTGACCGTATCGGAGATGAGTCGCAAGCTTCCCTCTCTGGAGGATCTGTTCATCGAGCTGACGGGAGGACACCGAATTGATTAATCTCGTCTATAACGAAATGGTGAAGCTGACCGGCAAGCGAAAACTGCTGGTCGTCACGCTCATCATCGGTGTCCTGATTTCCGTGTTTACTTACGCGCAGTATCGGCAAGCCGAAGAAAACCGCAAACGGTTCGGAGACGTGAATTGGCGAGTTGCCCTGGAGCAGCGGATCGCAAGTTGGGAGAACCGGATCAACAGCAGCCGAACGACAGAGGAATCGCGGAAAGAGCTGGAAATACGGGTTGCCCAGCAAAAATACTACTTGGACTATGACATTAATCCATCCGAGCCGGGGGCCCCGACGTTCGTAAGAGGCTTTGTGGAAAACAGCATCAATCTGCTGCTGCCCTTGATGATGATGGTTATTGCCGCCGATCTCGTGTCGTCCGAGCATAGCGGCGGGACGATGAAAGCGCTGCTGACGCGCTCCGTCAGAAGGTGGAAAATACTGCTAAGCAAATATTTGGCGCTGCTTCTTTCGGTTTCGTTGATCATTACGCTGTTCGGGTTGCTGTCGGCCGTTATTTCCGGACTGGTGTTCGGCTTCCGGGGGTGGACCGCGCCGGTCCTGATGGGGTTCTCGGTCAATGAGGGGCTATTTGACTCATCGGGCGTGCGGCAGGTTCCTCAATGGCAGTTTATTTTGATGGGGCTAGGCTTGGCCTGGTTCGTATCGACCGTTGTCGCCACGATCACTTTTATGCTGTCGGTCCTCGTGCGCAGTACAGCGGCGGTCATGGGGATTATGCTTTCCTGTCTTATAGCCGGAACGATTCTTAACTCGATGGTCGAATCATGGGAATCGGCTAAATATTTGTTCATGGTCAATATGAAGCTTATTGACTACTTGGTGGATGCGGCGCCGCCTATCGAAGGGATGTCGTTCGGCTTCTCGCTGTCGGTGCTGCTGGCTTGGGGTGCGGCGGCATTGGTTATTTCTTTCGTCTCGTTTACAAGACGGGATGTATATTAGACCGCATATGCAATATTTGATGAGAAGCATTGCCACGGCAGTGCTTCTTTTCTTTTTACTCCCGTAAAACGCAAAAGTATAAATAAAAAAGCGGCTCTATGTCCCGTTTCACCTAGCGGCAGCAACGTCCGCAGTCATTTGTATCCGTGTAGAGGTGAAGAGACATCCGTACGAAAGTATAAATGAAACGAACAACTTAACAAACCGGATAACAAAAAAAACGATCATTTGAATAAAGCTTTCCCCCTCCTGTCAAGTTATGATATCACTGAAAACGGTTTCTAGGGCCGAATGGGCATTTCGAAAAAATAGGGGAGGCATTTTTGATGAAGTCAGCCATAAAATATTTGCTGCCGTCCGTCATGGCGGCAGGCGTTCTTGCAGGTTGCGGCAGTCAGGGAACCGCACCGAATGAAACCGTTCCGGAGGCAAAGGGAGCTGCAGTGAAACCGCCGGAGCCGGTGACGGTCACGATGTACAATCACTTTAACAACATTTCGGACGAACGGCTGCAGCAATTCATCATCGGACCGCTCAAGCAGAAGCTGCCGCACGTGACGTTCGAGGTCGTGAAACATGACAAAGGCTCTACGATCGACGATCTTGTCGGCGCCAAAAACTTTACCGACTTTTATTACGGCAGCAATGTCGGCTTCCCGACTTATATGAATTTGCAGCTCCAGCACGACATGAACGGCTTGATCAAGCAGCACGGACTGGATTTGAGCCGGATCGACCCCATCTTCATGGACGCGATCAAAATGTTCGGCGAGAAAGGGGAGGTATACGGGGTACCCTTCTCCGCCAACGTAGGCGTGATGCTTTATAACAAGACGATATTCGATAAATTTGCCGTGCCGTATCCGAAGGATGGAATGACGTGGGAGGAAGTTATCGAGCTCGGACGACGGTTGACCCGAACGGACGGCGGAGTCAATTACATCGGTTTCGATCCTGGCAGAGTGGCCGACGTCGCATCGGGCTTGTCATTGCCTTATGCGGACGTGAAAACGGTAAAGCCGTTGATAGATACCGACAACTGGCGCACCATTTTCTCCATGTTCAAAGCGGCGTATGAAGTTCCCGGATATGTCAACAACGGCAAATACGACTACAACGCCAACGGCTTCTTCAAGGATAAAAATGTCGCGATGCTGCCGGTATGGGCGCTGCAAGTAGTGAATTCCAAGGCGGAGCTGTCCAAAATGGACTGGGATATGGTATCTTTGCCGAACTTTAGAGAAAGCTTGGGGCGCGGCCGCTCGGTGGATATCCATTTGCTGGCCGTCTCCAATGTCAGCAAAAACAAAGATGCGGCGTTGGAAGTACTGAAGATCATCACCTCGGACGAGGTTCAGAAAATGATGAGCGAATTCGGCACGCCGAGCGTATTGAAAAATGAAGAGATCAAGAAAGTTTACGGCTCCAAGCTGCCCGAATTCCAAGGCAAAAACGTACAGGCGCTGTTCAAAACGAAGCCGGGACTGCCTGTCATTACGAAATTCGACGGTACCGTAAGCTTCTATACGGAAGCGGCAAGGAAAGATATTGCGGCCGGCAAAGACGTCAATTCCATTATTCGGACGATCCAGGAACAGGCGACTCAGAAGCTGTCCGAACTGAAATAAGGCATATTAAAGCGCGACTAAGCGCAGTTTTTCCCGATTCGGAATTTTGCGGACTGTTTATATCCAAGCGAACTTTCGTAGAAAAAAGCAAAGCCCGTCTGCATGCAGAACTGGCTTTGCTTTCTCCTTGCCTTTTTTTGTTTCCGGAAATTCCCGGTCCTATTTGCGCCGTCTTCTCAAAACTTCGGCAAAGTTGTTCGGAGCCGAGTTGCGGTTCTGAATCCGGTTGATTTCTGCATTCGACAACCGGCGGCGGGACATGACGAACGAAGATGTCACATCGTTGAAGCCGTTTAGGAATGAAACGTCGGTCGGTCCCCGGAACACGCGGCGATTGCCTTGATAGTTAATGTCCGAGAAAAGCACAAGCGTAATGTTGGCGCCTCCGACAATAGTGAAGCTGGACAATACGTCGTTGAAATTGAAATCTACCAGACTGCGGACGCCCAGATTGCCGCGAAAGCTCAAGCGCCGGCCTGAGAAATTGGCATCGCTCCAAAGCGTCAAACGCGGCAGCAGCTGCGTTACGGCCGTTTTTTTGACAGCCGGTTTTCTTATCGGTTTATTCATAGGAACACCTCCCTGTGAGATTGATATATGTTATGAGATTCGTGATCCAATGGTTTGTACGCAAAGACGATATACCTATTAAAAATGCAAAAAAGGCTTTCGCCATATGACAGGTTGCTAGTATCGCAGCTTTGACGGGAAGGAAACGGGTAATAAGATGGAGAACTACTAATAAATCTAAATCGAAACAGGGAGGGAACGCCCATGAAAGCCGTCAAACTTCGCCCATTCGTCCCGTCCGGACAAGATTATACGCTGGCTCAACGGTTTTTCGAGGAGTTGGGTTTTACGAAGCTGTATTCCGATGACGGATTAACCATTTTTCGGGTAGGAGAGCTGGAGTTTTTTCTGCAAAATTTTCATAATCGAGAGGTGCAGGACAACTATATGCTCGATTTGGCCGTTGAAGATTTGGATCAATGGTGGGAGCATCTTCAATCCCTCGATCTGGAACGGAAGTACCCGATCAAGCTGAAAGAACCGACCGTATATCCGTGGGGCAAAAGGGAAATCAATCTTATCGATCCGGCCGGCGTTTGTTGGCATATTTCGGAAGCAAGCAAGTCGTAAGGAGACGTGCAATGATCATTTGGATCAATGGAGCATTCGGCTCCGGCAAAACGCAAGCCGCCTACGAATTGCACGGAAGAATTGCCGATTCCTACGTATATGATCCCGAACGTATCGGTTTTTTCTTAAACAAAAACATTCCGAAGCAGATTCGGAAATATGACTTTCAAGATTACCCTTTATGGAGGCAAATCAACTATTCTCTATTGAAGCAGATTGCTGCCGAATACAATGGAGTTATTATCGTTCCCATGACCGTCGTGATTCCCCGTGTGTTTGACGAGATTGTCGGCAGGCTGAGGGATGACGGCTTGCCGGTCCGTCATTTTGTTCTATGGGCATCGCGGGAAACGTTGCTGAAGCGTTTGAAAAGCAGGGGGGATTTTAAAAACTCCTGGGGAGCGCAGCATATAGATCGATGCATGGAGGGGCTATCGGACGCTGCATTCCTGCCTCGCCTGGATACCGATACTTTGTCTGTCGAACAAGTCGCCGAACAAATTGCGCAAATGTGCGGCCTTGAACTGGCACCGGACAACAGCGGCAAATTGGCCAAAAAAATAAAGCGGGTCGTTACCCAACTGAAGCATATCCGCTATTTTATCTGATCCGATTTGAAACCAGAAGCCGGACGGTATGGGCGGAATACTTACGGGACGACGTGTCGGAGAGCATTATCAAGAACAAACTCCGGTCGGCTTTGTCGCATAGTTCCAACTACTTCGTACAACCTATCGATGAAACGGAGGGATGCGAGATGCACAAATTGCCACACGATATTTTGTATGCAAGAACATTGATCGCGAATGTAGTTTTTGTAGGAAATCCGGATACCGATGATTGGGTATTGGTGGATGCGGGAGTTCGAATGTTTGCCGATACGATTGCGGAAACCGCCAAGAAGCGTTTCCGCTCCGGCAAGCCGCGGGCGATCGTGCTAACCCACGGCCATTTCGATCATGTCGGGTCGCTTCAAGATTTATTGGAGCTGTGGGACGTGCCCGTGTATGCTCATGAAAAAGAACTGCCTTATGTAACGGGCGCAGCAGATTACCCGGAGCCCGACCCGACTGTCGGCGGCGGACTCATGGCGAGAATCTCGCCTTTATACCCTCATAAAGGAATTAATCTTGGAAATCGGGTTCAAGCATTGCCAGTCGACGGGACGGTTCCGCATATGGCCGGTTGGCGGTGGATCCATACTCCAGGGCATACGGACGGTCATGTTTCCTTCTTCAGAGAGTCCGATCGGATGCTGATCGCCGGTGACGCATTTATTACCGTGAAACAGGAGTCCGCTCTTGCCGTTATTACGCAAAAAGAAGAAATTCACGGTCCTCCAACGTATTTTACGGTAAAATGGTATGAAGCATGGGCATCGGTCAAACGGCTGGAAGCGCTCGATCCGCTTGTTGCCGTCACCGGTCACGGCGTACCTATGTACGGAGTGGAGCTGATAGAGGGACTTCGCATTCTGGCTCAGGACTTCGATCGTCTTGCTATCCCCGAGCATGGGAAATATATAGATCGCTGATGGGTTGTACGGTAACCGCCGTTAGTGGTCTTTAACCCCCTAACCCTACAGTAAATTAAAATTACGTTAATAAAAAGTATTTTTTTGTTTCACGACAAGATTTTTCGTTTAATAGTAGATGGAGGAATCGTCCAGTTGCATTCAAATCCACAACATGTTATATTATTAATCCGCCAACGTGGTAGATAGTATGCAATCATGTTGTAGGGATGCAGCGGGGAAAACTTCCGCTTGCAATGTTGGGCAAGAACGTGATATATTGTAATTCCGGCCGCTGAACAAGCGGACGAGCTCGAACAAAACTTCGAGCTTAATTGCTCCTTGAAAACTGAACAACGAGCGTGCAAGTGAGG
>NZ_VDCQ01000038.1 GCF_006265175.1 Paenibacillus hemerocallicola
AATTTGTCGGGGATTTCCGGAGAAATCGATCAGGCGACCGTCCGGCTCCGGCTTACCGGCAATATGACGGTGGCCGGCATGACGAACGAGGCGGAGTGGATCGAGGACGACAGTTGGTCGGAGTCGGCCATAACGTGGAACAACAAACCGCCCGGTAGCGGCGTAGTGTTGGGAGAGTGGCGGATTCCGACTTCTCCGCGGCTGCTGACCGGAGGCGGCGTCTTGCAGTCGCTCGTCGATTTGGTGGACCGCGATGGCAACGGGAACGAAGGGGCGCCGGGGTACAATCGGCTCTGGCTGGATCATTTCATCGACGCGGCCGATGTATTGGACGGCTATGACTTGTATCCGGTCGCCGATCTGTACCAAAACGTCAAGTTCCGCAAGCTGTTTTCCGGGTTGTATCCGCTGTTGCTCAGCGAAATCTATACGCCGACGATCGGCGATTACGGGAAAACCGGCAATCCGGCCAGGGAAGTGAAGCTGAATACGATGGTCAAGGCGTTTGAGCATTTTGGCGATCCGATTTTCGCGCAGGTCGCCTATATGTTGAACAACCACAGTACGGCCGGGCTTCACGGGGACATTTGGTCGAGCGATCCCGACGGACTGGCGGATCAAATCGCCGACCGGATCGAGCAATACGGACCGCTGAACCTGCCAAGCGTGAATATGACCGGCTACGGCTTCAGCGCCTTGCGGGACGGCGACAACCCGACCGGCTCATATGGTCTGGTGTACAAATTCCCGGCGCTTGACATCGTACAGCAGAGCGCAAGCGTCAAGCTTTTCGAAGACTCAGGGACCGTGCAATTCGAGGCGACCGCTCCGGGAGAGACGCTGACGTTTTCGTTTGACGTGGCCGCGGCGGATGAATACGAGCTGGCGATATTGCCGTTCAAAGCTGCCTCTTACGGGATCTATCGCATTTCGGTCGACGGGTCCGCCATTGGCCAGCTGGATTTTTACGGTGGCAACGGCACCGGACCGGAAACGATCTCCACCTTGTGGCTGACGGCGGGCAGCCATACGATCTCTTTTGAAGGCATCGGCAAGCAGCCGTCCGCCACCAACTACAAGATGGGGGTCAAGGATCTGATTTTGCTGGACGAGGCCGCCCGGCATCAACGCGACGAGCAGCAGTCGGCGGAAAATACGCTGCGCGATCTGTGGATGTATTACGGCCGGACCGTGTACCACGGTCATCGGGACACGCTCAATCTGGGCTTGCACGCCTTCGGTCTGGATCTCGCGCCAGATCTGGGTTACCCGGAGTTCGCCAACGATGCGGACCCGCATCGTCATCAATGGGTCAATAATACGGTGAGTCATAACACCGTTGTCGTGGACAAAACGAAGCAGCGCAGTCAGTGGGTGGCGACGCCACGGCACTTCGACGACAGCGGGCAAGTCAAGCTGATCGACGTCGAGGCGCCGCAGGTTTACCCGGGCACGGAGCTATATCGGCGTTCGACCGCGATGATCCGGGTCGACGAGGCGAATTCGTACGCGGTTGATTTTTTCCGCGTCGAAGGGGGGAGCGACCATCATTTCAGCTTCCACGGACCGGATGCCGCAGTGACGACGGAAAACCTGAACCTGACGCCGCAGCCGACGGGAACGTACGCCGGAGAGACGGTCGGGTACGGCGAATGCCCGGGCTGCGCCACCGGGAACTATACGGGCAGCGGATTCCACTATTTGAAGCAGGTGCGTCGGGATAACAATCCGGCGGCGGTAAGCATCGACTGGCAGGCCAAGGATACGTGGAACGTGCTGGGGAACGGAGCCGGCGCGCAGACGGACGTCCATCTGAGGCTGACGATGCTTGGGGAAACGGATTCAGTGACGTTGGCCGCAGGCGTGCCGCCGCAAAACAAGCCGGGCAATCCCCCGTCATTGACCTATATGCTGGCGCACCGGCAAGGCGCGAACCTGAAAAGCGCGTTTACTTCCGTGCTGGAGCCGTACAAGGGGACGCCATTCGTTCAAGCTGTCGAGGCGGTTCCCGTCAAGGCGGCCGGCGTGCTGATCGACGAGACGGACGATATCCGGGTGCGGGCGGTGAAGGTATCGTTGGCGAACGGCAGGGTCGATTACATCGTCAGCGCGCTCGACCCTACGGTGGAGTATACGGTGGACGACAAGCTGGCGTTCAAAGGATTTTTTGGCGTATATGCCGAAAAGCAAGGACAGCGGGTGTTCGGCTATGTGCATGACGGCTCGTATATCGCTCCCTTGTCGTCCGCGCCGGTTGACGCAACGGGGCGGCTGGAAGGCGCGATCGTCGACTTCACCCGGGAGCTTGCGCTGCAAAACCATCTGGATGTGTCGTTCGCCACATACGGGCCCGCGGCGAGTACGCTGGCCGGCCGGTGGATCTATGTGCAGAACGACGGGGTTCGCAACGCGGCCTATGAAATCCGCGGAGCGGAGACGCTCGGCGGCGGCATTGTCCGGCTTCAACTGGGGGATGCGACGCTCGTTCGCCAGTTTGTCGACGCCGCCGATTTTGCGCAAGGGTATGTGTACGATGTAGGGGTTGGACAACCGTTTTATATCCCGCTGACCGTAAGCGAGGGTACGGCGTCCGAGTCCGAAAGTCCGAACGGAGAGCCGGAGGCGTTATGGAGAGCGCTTGAGGCGCTGGTGCCGAGCTTGCGGGAAAGCGGCGAGCTCGAAGAGACGCTGAGCCGGCAGTTGGTTTACCGGCTTGGCATTATTGGCCTATTGAAGCAGCAGGGGGCCGGGCAATCCGCCATCGCCTACCTGGAGGATTTTACGGCCTATATACAAGCGCCGGCCTTGCTGCAGCAAGGGCTGATCGGCGTACAGGCGGTAGCGGAGCTGAATGCCGCCGCGGCAAAATTGCTGGCAAGCTGGCGGAGCTAGGAAAACCCGGTAGCGCGGCTTCGCCATAGTCATGTACGGAAACGAAAGCGTATCGCAGCCCAGCTTGTCCGGAAAGCGTCGGACAAGCCGGGCTGCTGTCATTCCTCCGAACGGCCGGCCAACCCCCGGGTTTGCCCGGGCGAGAAGCCGTATTTCTTTTTGAACAGCTTGGTAAAATGGGAATAGTCGCCGTATCCGACCTGCTGCGCGACCTCGTACACTTTGGCGGACGGGTCCCGCAACAGCCGCACCGCGCGCTCCATGCGCAGCTCGGTCAAATAGTCGGTGTAGCTCACGCCCAGCTCCGCCTTGAAGCATTTGCTGAAATGCGAAGGAGAGACGCCGACATGCTCGGCGATTTCCGACAAGGACAACGTTTCCTCCGTATAACGGTCGTCGATGTAAGCGACCGCTTTCATGACGAGGTGGTGCACACCGAAGTTGCGCGAGCTTCGGAAGGCGTCGATCAGTTCGCGCACATGGCCCTGCCAATCCGTTCTGTCGGCCTGTCCGGGAAGGGGCGCCCGCGCTTGAACGGGCTCCCATTGCCCCTCGGCCAGGCGAGCCAACTCGGCATGAAGGCTCATCATCAGGGCCGTCATGTATGGCCTCGTCCGGTTTTCGGCTCCGCGCGGGGAAGGCACATCGCGCTCCAGCTCGGCCAGCAGTCCGAACGACCGCTCCTCTTGCAGCATCCAGACGGCATGAGCCAAATGGCCGATCCGGCTTCGCTGCGCGATCAGCCACCCGTTGATGTCCAGCGCCTCTTGCCGGGCGAGGCGTATTTTGTCGCCGGTCCGGCCCAGGGCGGCGACCACATCGGCGGGAACGAGCGGCTTCAGCAAGTAGTCGACGACACCGAAGCGAAGCGCTTGCCTGGCATATTGGAATTGATCGTGGCCCGACACGATCAACAGCTCGATCGCGTCTCCGCGCGCTCGCAAAGCTTGCGCCAGCTCCAGGCCGTCCATGACCGGCATGCGGATATCCGTGATGACCAGATCGGGCCGCAGCTCGCCGATCCGCTCCAGTCCTTGCGCGCCATCCTCCGCCTCGCCGATGACGGCAAAGCCGGGGGCTTTGCTTTCTATAATTTTTCGCAAGCTTCGTTTGACCGTTTCTTCATCGTCGATCAGCAGCACGTTAAACATGTTCCCGCCTCCAAGGCAATTTGATTTCCACTTCCGTGCCGTCTGCGTCGGACCGTCGAATCAGCAGCCCGTATGGCTCGCCGAACGTCAGCCGCAGCCGCGTGTGGACATTCCACAAGCCGATGCTTTTCCCCTCGGAACGGTTTTCCTTCGCAATGTCCTCCGTCGTCATGGTCGTAAACATCCGGTTGTACGCTTGCATCGTATCGGGCGGCATTCCTTTCCCTTTATCGACGATCGTCAACACATACAGGCCGTCGCGCCGTTCGCCGAACAGGCCGACATAGCCGGGCTTTAGCCGATGCTCCTCGTAGCCCCGCGAGTACGCATTTTCCACGATCGGCTGCACCGTCAAGCGGACGGCGTCCACGGCGGACAAATCCGCTTCGCGGATACGAATATCCGGCCGGAGGTAAGGATAACGCTCCTGCTGGATGTTCAAGTAAAGCGCGACGTGATTCATTTCGTCGCGCAGCGAGACGATTTTGTGCGGATCGCCCGCGCTGTAGCGGAACATGCCGGCAATGGAAGCGATCATATGGCTGACGTCGTCGGCTTCCGCTTCGATCGCCCGGCTGTTGACCGCCTCCAGCGCGTTGTAAAGAAAATGGGGCGTAATTTGCGTTTGCAGCGCGAGCAGCGTCGCTTCCATATGTTTGATGGTCAATTGCTTTTCCTTCAGCTCGGCAATGTGCACCACCTCGATCAGCCGTTTCAGCTCCGCCACCATCGTGTTGAAGCTGCGGTTGAGGCTGCCGATCTCGCCGGCTTTTCCGTCGGGGGCCCGCACGTCCAGGTCGCCCTGCTCCGCGCGGTTCAGCAGCTTCTTGAGCAGCAGCAGGGAGCGGGTGATCGAAACGGTAAAGCTTCCGATCGTCGCGGCCGCCAGTCCGATCAGGAGCAGGCCGATCACGACCGTCGCCTGGCGCAGCCGGGAGAAGTCGCCGGTCAGTTCCTCCACCGGCACCTCCATCAGCAGCGTCCAGTCCGTAACCGGCGAGTAATCGTAGACGAGCAGCTTGTCCGTTCCGGAGGAGCTGTCGGTGAAATGCCCGCTTTGCTTGCCGGCAAGAACGGTGGGAAACGGCTTTGGCGCCTGCGTGCCCCATCTGGCCGCATCCGGATGGTATACGATCTCGCCAGGCGCGTTCATCGCCCAGACGAAGTGGGTCGGACTGAGCGTCCCATTGTCCAGCATGTCCGAAATCGCCCGGTATTTGAGATCGATAATGAGCATGCCGCTTGTTTTGTAGTCCGACATGTCGATAAACCGGCGGGCGACGGACAGCACGGGCGTCGAGTCGATCCAGCGGATGCCCATGATCCTGAAGTTGTTGTCATGAAATGGCACGTTCCGGTACAGCTCGTATCCTTCTATCGCCACATTTTTTTGAAAGGAGGTGGCCACCTTTCCGCTCGCCGAGACGATGGAGACGCCGGACAGATCGGAACGGCCGTACAGCAAGTTCGGGAAAATTTCGTTGGACATGCGCTGGGTCAATGCATATTCGTCGTAAGGGTCCATCGTGTCGACCTTCAAGAAGCTTTGGATCAGCGGGTGTACGGCCAGCGGGAAGGTCGCATTTTGCAAATCGATGAAATAGTTGTCCAGCCTGTCGTTGATTTTTGCCCGATCATTTTCGCGCTGTACCGGATCGCGCTTTTTTCCATCGCCGCCGTCGATTCGTCATACCAGAGCGTGCCGAACACGGCCAGCGGGGCGCATATGAACAGCATCGCCAAAACGACGAGCCGGGTATGAATCGACAAGCGGGCAAGCAGGTTGCTCACGGGTCTTGCCGGAACGGGCAAAACGATTGTCGGTCAGGGTGGCAATTCCGTTGCTGTTCCTTACTATTCGTCATAAAGGCGCCCATTCCTTGACCGCGGCTGAAAGCGCTTAACGGTTTCCCATGAAACCCCGCACGCGAACAGCAAAAACCATATTCAAGGCCGGACGGTTCCTTTATGATAAAGCTGACCCGAAGTGCTAGCCTTCCGTGTCGACCAGAACAAGGGGGAACGATTGCCATGCAAATCAATCAACGGGGTTGGCGGGCGACGGCCGGCGCGGCTGCGGTTTTGGCCGCGGCCACGCTGCTGGCCGGCTGCGGCGGCGAAGTCGATTCGCAAAGCTCGCCGGATGCCAAGCCGACGGAGAAGGAACCGAGAGTCATCACGTTTCTGATGAGCGATCTGCAGAACGCCTACGCCAAGGACATGCAGCCCGGCGATCCGTATGTCAAGGAGCTTTCCCGGCTGTCCGGCTATTCGCTGAAGTATGAATTTCTCGACCATAACAGCTACAGCCAGCAATTGACGCTGCGCTTCGCCTCCGGCCAGTTGCCGGACGTCATCTTTACCGCTTCGATCGATAATCCGAGCCATCCCAATGCGGTGGAGAACGGCATTTTTACCGAACTCGGCCCGTTGATCGACAAGTACGGCCCCAACCTGAAAAAGCATATTCCGAAGGAGGCGTGGGATAGCCCGAACGTCAGCAAGGACGGTAAAATATATGCCATTCCTTCCTTCTCGGCGGCTTATCCTTCCTCCCGCGTCATCTATACCCGTCAGGATTGGTTGGATAAGCTGGGCATGAAGACGCCAAAAAGCTTGGACGATTTTCTCGCTTACTTCGAGGCGGTCAAGCAAAACGACGTGAACGGAAACGGCGACCCGAACGATGAAATTCCGTTCTACGCGAGGGAAAACCTCGGCTACAGCGAAGCGTTTTTCGGCTACTTCGGCGTCTTTCCCGGCATATGGACTTACAAGGACGGCCAAATGAGGCCGGATCTGATCGATCCGCGCATGAAGGACGCGGTCTCCTTTTACAAGCTGCTTTACGACAAAGGGTACATGAACCGCGACGTGTTCACCACCAAGTCGGGCGACTGGTTTAACAATATTAGCGCCGGCAAGGCGGGCATGTGGCTGCATGACGTGCAAAATTTCATGTCCTCCTTCAATCCGGACACCAAGTTTCCGAACCAGTCCGGCGTCAAGCTCGATATGCTGGGCGGGCCGGTTCGCGCGGACGGCAAAAGCTACCTGTATCCGGAATCGACCGGCATCAAAAACGTATTTGTCATTCCGTCTTCGGTCAAGCATCCGGAGGAAATGATTCAATTTTTCGACTGGGCGTGGTCGGACGATGCGCAGAAGGAGAAGTTTTTCTCTTTCGGCATCAAGGACGTCAATTATACGGAGAAGGACGGCCAGGTGAGTGGGATTCGGCGGCGCCCGTCAACGCGGATAAAAACGCGATCAGCATCTACCAGCTTGTGCTCAATCCGGTGGGGGACGCCAGGTTGTCCGATCAGCTTATTTCGATCAACCGGTACAAGGATTTGATTGCCAAAGGGAAAAAGCTGGCCAACGACGACGCCATGGCGAACGACGCCCTGCACATGCCGGTGTTGAACACGATGAAAACCCACCCCGAGCTTGGCGCGGGCGGCGGGTCACTGTTTATGGACATGGTCGCCAAGGTCGTAACGGGCAAGGAGGAGGCCGGCCGGGCATTCGACACGTTTGTCGCCGAGTGGAAACGGCGCGGCGGAGACGAAGCGATCAAGGAAGCGACGGCCTGGTACGAATCGTTCAACGGCAAATAGCTCGCGGCGCAGGCCACACATACGTTCGATCTCATTCGAAAGCCAGGTGAACACGGCGGGGGAGGAAAGCGCTGCCGACGGCCCGCTTCACCGGGCTTTCGCACATAAGGAAGTGGGGAATATGCCGTTCAAACCGGGGACGCAAACGTCCCGGGCGCTGCTTGTGATCGCGCTGCCGGCCATTTTGCATTTGCTGCTGTTCAAATATATCCCGTTACTCGGCAATGTGATCGTCTTTCAGGATTACAACATTTTTCAAGGGATTCGCGGCAGCGATTGGGTGGGACTCAAGCATTTTGTCAATATGTTCACCTATCCGGAGTTTTATCATATTTTGCGCAATACGCTGCTGCTCAGTTTGTATTCGATCGCCTTCGGATTTCCTGCTCCTTTGATTTTGGCTTTGCTGCTCAACGAAATCCGCTCGTCGCGGTTTAAAAAACCGATTCAGACGGTTTTGTATTTGCCGCATTTTTTATCATGGGTGATCGTGGGCGGGCTGTTTCTCCAATTGCTTCATTATGACGGACTCGTCAACCGGATGGCGAACGGGCTCGGCTTCGCATCGGTCGATTACTTCACGGAGCCCGTCTATTTCCGCGGCCTGCTCGTCTCGATCGGGATTTGGAAAGAAATCGGCTGGGGCATGATTATTTACTTGGCCGCGCTGGCCGGAATCAACCCGAATTTGTATGAGGCCGCCATGGTGGACGGAGCCGGACGGTTTCGCCAAATGTGGAGCATCACGCTGCCTTCGCTGCTGCCCGCCATCGTCGTGCTGCTGCTGCTCCGCGCCGGGCAAGTGCTCGATGCGAACGTCGAGCAACTGTTGGCGTTTTTGAACCCGCTTGTGCGCGATGTCGGCGAGGTCGTGGATACGTACGTCTATCGTGCCGGTTTGCTCGGGGCCCAGTTCAGCTATACGACGGCGATCGGCGTGTTCAAATCGGTTATCGGTTTCATTCTGATCGTGGGGCTTAATTATATAAGCAGAAAATCGACCGGGGAAAGCATTTATTAGGGGTGTGGACGCAAGTGACGGCTGCAAGCGGGAAGGACCGATGGTTTCCGATTTTGAATCATACGTTTTTTGTGGTTGTCGGGCTGGCGATGGTGGCGCCGATGATTCATTTGCTGGCGGTTTCTTTCAGTTCCACGGAATTTGTCAATGCGAAGCAGGTTTATTTTTGGCCGAGGGGCTTGAATTTCCAAGTATACGATTCCATTTTCCAACAAAAAAAGCTGTGGAAATCGCTTGGGGTGAGCGTCTATATTACGGCGCTCGGGACATTGATTGCGCTTTTTTTTACGTCGACGATCGCTTATGCGCTGTCCCGGCCGCAGATGCCGGCCCGAAAGCTGATTTTGCGGGCGGTTGTGCTGACGTTCGTTTTTTCCGTCCCGCTGATTCCGTCCTATTTGCTCGTACGGACGCTGCAGATGGACAATACGTTGTGGGCGCTGATGATTCCGGGAGCGCTCGGGGCGTTCAACATTATTATTATGAAAACCTTTTTTCAGGGCTTGTCCGCGGAGCTGTTTGACGCGGCGCAGATGGACGGCTGCAGCGAATACGGCATTTTTGCCCGGATTGCCATTCCGCTTTCGATGCCCGTCATCGCCACGATTGCGTTATTCCATGCCGTTGGCCAGTGGAATTCGTATTTCTCCGCGCTGATCTATATTCGCACGAAGGACATGTACCCGTTGCAGGTGCTTTTGCGCAATATGGTCATGGAGGGGCAGGTGCAGGACTCGATGTCGGCGTCCGAGATGGCGAGCTCGTTTACGCCCGAGCAAATGAAAGCGGGGGTCGTGTTGTTTGCGACTTTGCCGATTGTGGTCGTATATCCGCTGCTTCAGCGCCATTTTGTCAAGGGTGCGATGCTCGGCTCTTTGAAGGAGTAGACGGGCCGGAAACAAAAAGCGACGATCTGAACGCGGGAGGAGAGAGAGGTATGAAATTTGCCGTTGCCAAACAAAGCATTACCCCGTCCCGGCCGGTGTTTATGGCCGGCTTCGGCGGGAGAACGCATAAAAGCGAAGGGGTGCTCGACGACTTGTTCGTCAAGACGGTATTGCTGTCGGCGGGGCGGGACTTGCTGATCGTCGCTTTCGACGCGCTGGGAGCGGACCGGGGGTTCGTCCGCGGGCTGAAGCGGGAGCTGCGCGAGCGGTTCGGGCTGGAGGAGGCCGATGTGATGCTGCATTTCTCGCATACGCACGCTTCGCTGTATTTGACCGGCGAGGAGGCGGAGGCGCGCCGGGGCAACTACAGCATGGGCCAGGACGACTGGCAGGAGGATTCGGCGGCGATCGATTATACCGAGGATGTTGCTTATTATCGTTGGATCAGGGAGACGACTGTTGCGCTGGTCGAGCGATGTTATGCCGAACTGCGGCCGGGCCGCCTGAAGCTGGCCGCGGGTCGGACCCGGGCGGCGGTCAGCCGGCGACGCCTGACGAGCGAAGGGGTGAAGTGGGCGCCGGCGCCTGAGGCGGAAATGGACGACGAATTGGCCGTGCTGACCTTAACCGACGAGCGGGAGCGGCTGCAGGCGGTATTGTTCCAGTTGGGCTGCCACCCGACGGCGATGGGGGCGGACAACTACCTGCTGTCCGCCGAGTTCGTCGGGCAGGCGTGCGCGCGGCTGGAGGAGGCGCTGCCGGGGACGGTCGCCGTGTTTTTGCAAGGCTGCGCCGGCGATTTGAAGCCGCGGCACAGCGCGGACGGCGACCGGTTCAAGTCGTGCACGGCGGAGCAGATGCGGACCGCCGGCGACGAATTGGCCAGGGAGGTACGCCGGGTGTTGAGCGGAGGCGCGTTCGCCGAACTGGCCGGTCCGTTCCGGTCGGCGCTCGCCAGCATCGATTTGGCCGTGGCGCCTGACGATGACGAGCATATGGCCAGGCTGCTTGGAGGCGCGGCCGGCGAATATTACCGCCGCGCGGCGCAGCGAACGATCCGGGCAGAGCAAAACGGCACGGTCAAGACGAAGCTGCCGCTGTACGTGCAGACATGGAGGCTGGCGGAGCGGGTGGCGTTGATCGCGCTGGAAAGCGAAATTCCGACCGGCTATTCACTCAGGCTCAAGCGCGATTACCCGGGCTTCCGGCTGCTCGTGCTCGGCTATACCAATGGCGTGTATTCGTATATCCCGACCCGGAACATATTGGAGGAGGGCGGCTACGAGGCCGACCATCCGTTCACGATCGGCTTCAAGGGCCGGTTCGCGCCGGAGACGGAGGATTGCATCTTGGACGAAATCGGCCGGCAAATGGAGACCGTCGGAAGGCCGCCGGAAGACGAATGACACGGCTTTCATCTAAAAAAGAAGAAGCTGTTTTCTAAACTGGTACCCATAGTCTGGACACTTTGAAAAAAGGTGTTTAGGCTGTGTGCTGAGGGGGCGACTTATCGCCTCCTTTTTCCCGATTTGCTGACAACAAAATAAGGGGTGCGCGCGTATACACTGCAAGGCCAAACCGTCAACCTACAGAAAAGGCGTGGATCAGAAGTGAAAAAATGGATGCTGGGGCCGATAAGCGGAGCCGTTCTTATGGTGTCTACCGCTGCGGTGCCTTCCGAGAATATAGTAAAAATTGTCGAGGGACACGAACTTGGATGCATTGGAATCCGCGTAGATCGCGGATTTTTTAATTTAAGGATATAGGTTCTTGTCCTGGGCCCAGGACAAGAACCTATATCCTTAACCGTATGGGGACAACAACTTATATGCATTGCCGTATCAATATTGGCGTATGAGAGTCAATGCCGGTTATGCTGAAGCTGAAGGCGCTCCTTTACTTCGTTCGGGATGACGTCTCGGGGGAGCAGCGCTCGTGCTGTATAGAGTGAAGGCTGAGCGACCCACCTTTTTGACGGAATGGTGCTTGGTGCTGTTTTGAGGACCAGAGTGTGGTTCGTCGACCCGTTGCTCAGCAAGCCGATCATAGTAGTTGAGGAGCTGCGGCGCGCCCTCGAACAAGCATTCTTGCGCAAAGTGGTATACTATGAGCATAGATGCCTTTCCGAAGAAAGCGAGGTTGCCCCATGCGTTTCATCAGCCTGCGGACCAAATTGATAGCGGCTTCGCTGTGCTTCGTGCTGCTGCCGATTATCGGCATTGGCGCATACGCCTATAACGAATTCGAAAACATATTGAGCGCGAAAATCGCCGAGGCGACGTCCGATCGGCTACTGCAGGTGAACCGCAATATCGTGCAGGAGCTGACGATGATGGTGAACGCCTCCCGATCGATCGTGCTGGACGAAAACGTACTTGCGGTGCTCGCACGTTCGCCTGACACGAGCCGGGACAAGTTGGACAACGTCGGGCGGATGGACAAGAAATTTCTGGAGGTGTCGACGGCGATCTTGACCGACTCCCCCCTGTTCACTCTGGTCGACAACGACGGATTCGTCTACACGAATTGGGGCCAGACGCCGCAAGCGCTGGCTCAACTGCGGCAATCGGACTGGTACCGGCAAGCCGAGGCGGAAAAAGGGTACATGGTGTGGAAGCTGAACCACGACAGCTATATCAAGCCGGCGGAAGGCAAGCTGGTGACGCTGGCGCTGGCGATCCGCGACAAAGATTTGCAAAACGTGATCGGGATGCTCGTCATCAGCCGACCCGCCGACCAGTTTTTGCGCATGTTGGCGGCTAAAAGCGAAGGCGTGCTCGGGTTTATGGTCGACGAGGACGGGCAGCTGCTGGGGGAGCACACGCCGGAGCTCGACGCGCTGTATCCGCGCATCGCCGACGGGCTGGCCCGGCATGTAAACGGATTTACTGCCGGAGTGGGGGACAACCGCTTCGAGATCGTCGCTGACACCGTGCCGATCGCCGACTGGCGCGTCGTGCAGGCGGTGTCGTACAATGACATGCTGAAGCCGGTCGCGCAAATCCGTCAAGTCGTATTTGTGCTGCTCGCAATCAGCATGGTATTGTTTATGTCGATCATTGTCGTCCTTTCCTCGATGGTCACCCGACCGCTGCGCCGGCTGGGCGGCCTGATGAAGCAGGTCCAGTCGGGACGGTTGGACGTCGCCTTTGAAATCCGCTCGCGCGACGAGGTCGGGCTGCTCGGAATGACGTTCAACCAGATGCTGCTCAAGCTGAGCGATCATCTGGACCGGGAAATCGAGCTGGAACGCAGCAAGGAGCAGGCCAAGCTGGAAGCGCTGCAGGCGCAGATCAACCCGCATTTTTTGCATAACACGCTGAACACGATCAAATGGATGTCGATCATGCGCGGGGCGAAGGATATTACCGACATGCTGCTGTCGCTCGGCAACCTGCTGAACATGAGCATTAACCGGGGGCAGGAAGCGATCCGGCTGGCGGAGGAAATTGAAAACGTGCGCAGCTTCCTGACGATTCAAAAATACCGGTTTGGTGACACGATACGGGTTGTGGAGAGCTTCGGGACGGAAACGCTGGACGGCTATGTGCCGAAGCTGTCGCTGCAGCCTCTGGTAGAAAATGTGTACCGTCACGGCTTGTTCATCGACGGAGGGCAAATGACGTTATGCTCACGCCTGGACGGGGACGAGCTGCTGCTGCGGGTGGCGGACAACGGCGCGCCGCCCGCCCCCGAGCGGCTGCAGGCGATCGAGGAGCGGCTGGCGGCTGACGAAAACGGATCGTTTTCCGGAATCGGCATCGCCAACGTGCACCGCCGCATTCAGCTCATGTTCGGCTCCGCGTACGGCTTGCGTTTCGAACGCGACGAGGCGGAGGGCACGAACGTGTTTACGATTCATATACCGTTTCGGAGGGATGGGGTATGAGAATTCGAATGGCCGTCATTGACGACGAGGTGTTTGTCCGCAAGGGCATTATTTCCAGTGTCGACTGGGACCGCCACGGCGTCGACATCGCCGGGGAGGCGACGGACGGGATCAGCGGCATGGAATTGGTCCGGCGCACCCGGCCCCATATCGTGCTGACGGATATCCGCATGCCGCATGTCGACGGCCTGGAGCTGATCCGGATGATCAAAAGCGAGCTCCCGTCCTCGCGGATATTGATCCTGAGCGTTCTCGAAGATTTTCAAACCGTTCGCGAGGCGTTGAGACTTGGCGTGGTCGATTACGTGCAAAAGCTGCTGATGACGCCGGAGGCGCTGCTCGCGGCCGTGCTGCAAATCAAGCAAAGCATCGTGGCGGAGCCTCTGCCGTCCGCAGCCGCGCCGGAAGGCGGACTCGGCGAATGGCTATCCGGGGCCGACACCGCGCCGTTCGACAGCTTGTTTGCGGACGTGACATCGTGCATACTCGGTAAAATTGTGCTGAGCGAGCGCAAAGACTCGGCACATGCCGACCCCGAGTTTTCCCCCGACCGTGGAGACGATGACTGCAAGACGGTGCGGGAATGGCTGAGGCGGTCGCCGGAGCCGGCGCTGAACGCCGCCCGGATCGTGCCGGACAAGGACGGCGCTTGCTGGGCGCTTATCCCCCGGCACGACGACGGCCTCTCCCGCGAGCGGGTGGTGCGCGCCCTGAGGCAGCTCGCCGAGGCGTGCGCGGAGGCCGGATTGGCGCTGACAGCCGGATTGAGCCTGCCTTTCGCCGAGCCAAAGGGTCGCCTGGCGGCTCGCGATCAAGCGAATGCCGCGTTGCGGCGGCGGTTTTATAAGGGCGACGGCGGCGTCTTCGTGTACCGGGAGGAGGATCGTCAGCCGAAGCGCGACGGTCATTTCATCTCGAACGAGTTGCTGAAGTCGTATGCGAACGGCTTGCGCATCGACGGCGACGAAGCTTCCCTGCTTGCCTGGAGTCGGCTGTTTCCGGAGGAGGCGGACGAGTCGTTTTCGGTAGAGGCGATTCGCGAAGCGATCTATTTGTGGCTGTCCTCGGTCATGCTCGCCCTCGAGGAAAGAGGCGAGCAGTTGGCGTCCGATCCGGCCGAACCGTCCCTGTTCGAGCAGGTTCGGCTCATCGATACGTATCCTCGGCTGCGGGAATGGTGCCTGCGCCTGCACGAGGCGGTCCGGCTGACGTTCGGCAAGGCGCAGCCGCAGCATCGTGACGAAATCCGCAGGGCGATGGAATACACCCGCAGCCATTACCGGGAGCCGATCAAGGTGAAGGATGTCGCCGATTGGGTCAATTTGAGCGAAAACTACTTCAGCTATTTGTTCGCCAAGGAAACGGGAAAGCCGTTCGTCCAATATTTGCAGGAGACGCGAATCGAGCAGGCGAAGGAATGGCTGCGGGACGGCAAGCTGAAATGGTACGAGGTGACGGAGAAGATCGGCTTCGAAAGCCCGAAATATTTCACCAAGGTGTTTAAAAAATACAACGGGATCACCCCGATGCAGTACGCCCGGGAAAACCGCTCGGGGACGACCAATTGAACAATAGGTTAGCCTCGCATCCAAGAAACGGGCACGCTTTCGTAGAATCGGACACGAAATGAAAACGTTTTTATCAACTTCGGAGAATCGGCGCCCTTCCTCACAGGAACGGGTGTTTTTTTTCGTGAAGCGTTTTCATATGATGAAGAGGCGACAAGATACAACAAACTTTGACGAAGGAGGGGCAAAATGAAATGAAGTTAAAGCATCATCAGTCGGAGATGCTTGCGGGGTGGCTGTTTATCGGGCCGAGCTTGCTGGGCTTCGGCGTTCTCACCTTGATCCCGATCGTATTTTCGCTGGCGATGAGCTTCACGGATTGGAACTTCTTGGACGGGATTAAGGGCTTTCGCTTCGTCGGGCTCGACAATTTTATTTCGATGTGGCACGATCGGTGGTTTACCGACAGTCTGAAGAACAACCTGATCTTCGTGGCGGCGACCGTGCCGGCCATTATGATCCTGTCGCTGCTGACGGCCGTCGGCCTGAATAACGGCGCATTTCTCAAGACGCCGATTCGGCTGATGGTGTTCATGCCATACGTGTCGAGCGTCGTCGCCGTGTCGGTCGTCTGGGGCGTGCTGTACAATCCGTCGCAGGGCCCGATCAATGGTTTTCTGCAGAGCATCGGCATCGATAACCCGCCGGGTTGGCTGGCCAGCACGAAATGGGCGCTGCCCGCGGTGATTGTGATGAACATTTGGTCGAGCATCGGCTACAACATGGTCATTTATTTGGCCGGGCTGCAAAACATCCCGAAAGATTTGTACGAGGCGGCCAAAATCGACGGGGCGGGGCCGGTCGCCGGATTTTTCCGCGTCACCGTGCCGCTGCTGTCGCCAACGACCTTTTTTATTTTAATCATGAGCATCATTCATTCGTTCCAGGTGTTCGTGGCGGTATTCGTCATGACGCAAGGCGGACCCGGCACGTCGACCAGCGTGCTGACGTTTTACATTTACCAGGCGGGCTTCAGCTTTTACAAGATGGGCTACGCGTCGGCGATGGCCTGGGTGCTGTTTATTTTCATTTTCATCATAACGGCGATTCAGTGGCAGGGACAGAAGAAGTGGGTCAATTATTGAAGGACAAGCCGGAAGGAGAGGAGGAAGGGGTTTGGCCGGACAGGCGAAAAGCGTAAATAGGGCGTTATGGCCGCGTCTGATTGTGACCGTCGTGCTGCTCGCCTTTGCGGTGACGATGGTGCTGCCGTTTTTGTGGATGTTGTCCACCTCGCTGAAAAGGCCGCTGGAGGTGTTCGATTATCCGATTCAATGGATTCCTTCCGCGTTCGTATGGGAAAACTATAAAGAGGTTTGGTTCGGGGCCAATCCGTTTTGGCTCTATTACTTGAATTCGATCAAGGTGACGGGCGTTTCGGTGATCGGTACGGTGCTGATCAGCTCGCTCGCGGCATACGGCTTCGCGCGCATCGATTTCAAAGGCAGGGATACGGTGTTTTTCGTCTACCTGGCCACCTTGATGGTGCCCGACCAGGTCACGCTGATCCCGCGTTTTATTGTGTTCAATTATTTGGGACTTTACAACACGCATTGGGCGCTCATTTTGCCGGGAGTGTTTACGGCATTCGGCACGTTCATGCTCCGCCAGTTCTACTTGGGGATCCCGAAGGAGCTGTCGGAGGCCGGACGGATGGAAGGCGCTAACCATTTCCACATTTGGAGCCGGATCGTGTTTCCGCTATCCAAGGCGACGGTCGTGTCGCTGATCATTTTAAGCTTTACGCAGCATTGGAACGAATTCGTCAATCCGCTCGTGTTTTTGACTGACGACAAGCTGTTCACCGTTCCGCTTGGGCTGACCCATTTTATCGACGAGATGGGCACGCAGTATACGCTGATGATGGCGGCTTCGGTCAGCGCAATCTTGCCGGTGATTTTACTATTTCTCGCTTGTCAGCGCTTTTTTATCGAAGGCGTCATTTCGAGCGGCGTAAAAGGATAGATCAGAAGAGAGGGGTATCGAACGATGAAGAAATGGGTGTTGGGTTCGATGGCGGTCGGCTTGGCCATGACGGGAGTGCTGGCGGGCTGCTCCGGTAAATCCGAAGAAAACGAGGCGGGCGGCGCCGCCGGATCGGACAAGGTTGTCACCTTGAAGTTGTGGGGCGCGGTTCCGCCGGAATCCGGCCCGGCGAAGGTCGTCGAGAACTGGAACAAAACGCATCCGAACATTCAGGTGGAATATACCCGCTACGTCAACGACGACGTCGGCAACACGAAGCTGGAAACGGCCCTGCTCGCCAATGGCCAGGTCGACCTGTTCGTCTCGTACCGGACGGACCGCGCGGTTAAGCGGGTGGAGGCCGGAATGACGCAGCCGCTGGACGAATATGTTGCCAAAGACAACATCAACCTGACCGAAAACTTCGGTGAGAAAGCGATTACTCGATTCGGCGGCAAGGTGCATTACATTCCCGCCATCATCCTGAACGATTTCGTCTCGCTGAACAAGAAGAAGCTGGATGCCGCCGGTTTGCCTGTGCCCCAGTCGTGGACCTGGGACGATTATACGAAATATGCGCAAAAGATGACGAGCGGCGAAGGCCCGAACAAAGTGTGGGGCTCCTACATCGGCGGGCCGACGCCGAAAATTTACGAATACATTGTCGACCGCGGCGTCAAGGTGGCGCTTGGTCCGGACATTTTGTACAAGAGCGACGGCACGAGCAATTTCGACAACCCGGCATTCAAACAAATACTAGATCATCAGGTCAATCTGGAAAACAACTTGAAGGTGCAAATGCCGTACGCCGAAGCGAAGGCGAGCAAAACGCAAGGGGATCAAATTTTCTTGTCGGAAAAATCGGCGATGCTTTGGTGGACGTCGGCGGTGATCCGCAGCATCAAGGATACGAAAAATTTCCCGCACGATTTTATTACCGCGTTCGCTCCGGCGCCGAAGCTGCACGCGGACGACAAGTTCATTACCGGAGGCACCGGCTACCTCGATTTCGTCTCGATCAACTCCCGCTCCAAGGAGAAGGAAGCGGCGTGGCAGTTTCTCAAATGGTATGTGATGGAGGGCAACGAACCGATGATTCCCGACGGGCGCGTGCCTTCGTGGAAAAAGGCGGACGTGAACAAGGTGGTAAGCCAAATTTTGGGGGACCAGGCGGAGAAGCTGTTCGACGTGGAATCGTTCAAACGTTCGTTGTTTTTGGATAAAGAATTTATCGTCGACACCAAGTTCGACAAAATACCGGAACTGCAAAAAATCGTCGAGGAGGAAGCGCAGCGCGCGCTGATCGGCGAGCAGACGACGCAGCAGGCAGTAGACAATATGAAAAAACGGTCCGATGCGGAATTAAAACAAAAATAAGGAGATGACGACATTGACGAATTTCGCGGAAACGGTGAATGTTAGTCGCAAGACCGCCATTGCGGCCGAGGCGGACGTGCTGGTCGTCGGCGGCGGGCCGGCCGGCATCGGGGCGGCGATCGCGGCCGCGCGCAAAGGAGCGCGGACGGTGCTCGTCGAGCGTTACGGCTTCCTGGGCGGCAACGCGACGGCGAGCCTCGTCGGGCCGTTTATGACCTCGTTCAGCGACGACGGACAGACGCAGCTGATCAAGGGCGTGTTCGACGAGTTGGTGCGCCGGATGGAGCGGCTGGACGGCGCGGTTCACCCGGAGAAGGTGCGAAATCTGACCGCTTACGCCGGTTACCGCAAGCATGGTCACGATCACGTGACGCCGTTCGATCCCGAGGTCATGAAGCTGGTGGCGATGGAGATGATGGAAGAAGCGGGCGTGAGGTTGTTCCTGCACACGTTCCTGGTCGATGCGATTCGCGAGGGAGACCGGGTGGCGGGCGTGCTGATTGCCAGCAAATCCGGGCTTCAGGCAATCCGGGCAAACGTGGTGGTGGATTGCAGCGCGGACGGCGACGTCGCCTATCGTGCCGGCGTGCCGATGAAGACGGGGAGAGCGTCGGACGGCCTGACGCAGCCGATGACGCTGTTTTTCCGGATGGCGAATATCGACGACGACGCGGTGGACGCCTACCGTGCCGAGCACCCCGAGGAAGGGGAGCGGCTGTTCGCCGGCATTATCGACCGCAAGCGGGAAAGCGGCGAGTGGACGGTGGCGCGCGACAAGGTGGCGATGTACAAAACGCCGCAAGACGGCGTGTGGCGGTTCAACATTACGCGCATCCAGCAGCTGGACGGTACCAGCGTCGAGGATTTGACCCGCGCCGAGCTGGACGGGCGGCGCCAAGTATTTCAGTTGGTGCGGTTTTTCCGAGACTGCTTGCCGGGCTTTGAGCGGGCGATTCTGATCGATACGGCGGCCCAGGTCGGCGTGCGGGAGACGCGGCGCATTACCGGCGAATATGAGCTGACGCTGGACGATCTGATCGCGCCGACCGCGTTTCCGGACGTCATCGCGCTGTGCGGCTATCCGGTCGATATCCACAGCCCGACCGGAGCGGGCGGCGGCTGCACGGACGAGTTTCCGACCGCGAACGCCTACGAGATTCCATATCGCTCGCTCGTTCCGGTCGGGCTGGACAATCTGCTCGTCGCCGGCCGCTGTATATCGGCCACGCACGAGGCGCTGAGCGCCGTGCGCGTCATGCCGCCGTGCTTCGCCATGGGGCAGGCCGCGGGCGTGGCGGCCGCTCTATGCGCCGAACGGGGGACGGCGCCGCGGAGAGTCGATGTGAACGAGCTGCAGAGCGAGCTGTTGAAGCAGAATGCATATTTGGGCGCACGATTCGCGGCCGTGTAAAGCGTAGGCGAAGAAGGAAGCGGGGCATTCGGAACTTGTCGCGAGCCGGCGCCCCGCGTTTCGAGGGTGGAAGCATTAGGAGGCCGGATGACGGCTGGAGGGAGACTGGCGAATGGACACGGGATTTCCCCGCATGGTGAAAATCAGGCAGCGTTTCAGCGGACCGAAGGTGGACGATTTGGAGGGAGCAATGGCAGAACAGCTTAGTCGGGTCGGTCTGGCTCGGCTCGTGAAGCCCGGCATGAGAGTGGCGATCACCGCCGGCAGCAGGGGCGTCGCGAACATCCCCGTCCTGATCCGCTCCGTCGTGCGCGAGCTGAAGAAGCTCGGGGCGGAGCCGTTTATCGTGCCGACAATGGGCAGCCACGGAGGAGCGACAGCGGAAGGACAAGTCGAGGTGCTGCATGGCCTCGGTGTGACGGAGCGGGCTTGCGAAGCGCCGATCGTCTCCTCGATGGAGGTCGTGCAAATCGGCGAGACGCCGGACGGCATGCCCGTCTATATGGACAAGCATGCCCATGAGGCGGACGGGGTCGTACTGATGGGACGGGTGAAGGTGCATACCGACTTCAAATCGCCGATCGGCATCGAAAGCGGCCTGATGAAGATGGCGGCGATCGGCATGGGCAAGCATAAGCAGGCGCTGCTCGTCCACAGCTACGGCGTGCAGGGCATTCGCGACAAGATGCCGGAGGTGGCAAAGGTCGTGCTGGATCGGGCGAATATATTCTGCGGCGTGGCAATCATCGAAAACGCCTTCGAGCAAACCGCGTTGCTCGAAGCGATCGCCAAGGAAGACATTATGCGCCGCGAGGCGGAACTGCTCGATTTTTCCGCTTCGCTAATGCCGAAGCTGCCTGTCGACGAGATCGATGTATTGGTCGTCGACGAAATCGGCAAAAACTACAGCGGCACCGGCATGGACACGAATATTATCGGCCGCATGCGCATTCTGGGCGTGGAGGAGCCGGCGAGCCCGCGGATCAAATACGTAATCGCCAGCGACCTGAGCGAGGCTTCGCACGGCAACGGGCTCGGGATCGGATTGGCCGACCTGACGACGCGACGGCTGTTCGACAAGCTCGATTTGCCGGTTATGAATGAAAATGTGATCACCAGCTCGTTCCTGCACCGGGCGATGATTCCGCTCATCGCCGGCAGCGACCGCGAGGCGCTGTCCGCCTCGCTGCGCTGCAATTGGGGCGTCCGTCCCGAAGCGGCGCGGATCGTGCGCATTCCGAACACGCTGCATCTCGAACACTTGTACGTGTCGGAAACGCTGCTGCCGGAAATCGGTTCGTTGCCTCACATCGAAGTAATCGGGGAAGCGGCCGAATTTGAATTTGACGCGGACGGTTACTTGCACAAAAGCGATTTTTCGCACGCTTGAACGCGGAGCGATAGGCGCAGCACGATTGGACCAAGACAGATCGGGAGGTGTTACGTTTGCCGTTCGAAAAACCGGTAATCGGTATTACGATGGGCGATGGCGCCGGGGTTGGACCGGAAATTATTATGAAAGCTTTGCGGGACGAAGCGGTTTACGACGCATGCGTTCCGCTCGTGATCGGCGACGCCGCCCTGCTGGATCGGGCCGGACGTATTGTCGGGGCGGACCTGCGGGTACGCGCCGTGTCCGGGCCGACGGAAGCCGGGGGCGAATACGGCGTCGTCGATTGCCTCGATCTCGCCCTGCTTCCGGCCGACCTGCCGTTCGGGCAAATTTCGGCGAAAGCCGGCAACGCGGCGTACCGCTATTTGGAGAAGGCGATCCGGCTGGCCAACGGAGGCGAGCTTGACGCCATATGCACCGCTCCGTTAAACAAGGAAGCACTGCACAAGGGCGGCCACCTGTATCCGGGGCATACGGAAATATTGGCTTCTCTGACTGGCACCGAAGATTACGCAATGATGTTGAGCGCTCCCCGCTTGAAGGTCATCCATGTGACGACGCACATCGGGATTATCGACGCGATTCGCAGCATCCAGCCGGACCGGGTGTACGAGGTCATACGACTAGCCGACGAGACGCTGAAAAAAGCAGGTTATGCCAAGCCGCGCATCGCCGTATGCGGCATCAACCCGCATGCCGGCGAAAACGGCTTGTTCGGCTACGGCGAGGAAGAGGAAAAAGTCGTTCCCGCCGTCGAGCGGGCCCGGCGTGAAGGCATCGAGGCGGTCGGTCCGCTTCCGGCCGACACGCTGTTTTTCCGCGCGACGCGCGGCGATTTCGATATCGTCGTGGCGATGTATCACGATCAGGGCCACGGACCGATCAAGGTGCTCGGGCTGGACGCCGGCGTGAACATCACCGTCGGCTTGCCGATCATCCGCACGAGCGTGGACCATGGCACGGCATTCGATATTGCCGGCAAAGGCGTGGCCGACGAAGCGAGCCTGAAGGAGGCGCTGCGCCAGGCGGTTGAGCTGGCGCCTAAGCGGGCGGGGCGATAAGCGGCACGGAGGCCGCCTTTTTGGAATGGCGTGTCTATAAAAGAATGGAGTTCCGCTGTTTCTCGCATTCAGTCTTGGGGAGGCGGCTCGGACGGACTTAACGGAATAGGATTCCGTGAATCCATGGACGAAACGAAACCGGAATCGAAAAGCGGTTATACGAAAGCGGAGGCGATGCTTCATGGAACGTTTGGCAATTATCGCCGATGACTTGACGGGTGCTGCCGACGCGGGCGTTCGTTTTGCCCGGCAAGGGCTAACGACGATCGTGACCTGGGGGGCGGAAGCATTGGCGCCGTCCCTGTCGCACCCGCGTCCGCTCCCGGACGCGGACGTGATAGTGTTTAATACGGACAGCCGCGCCTTGACGGCGGAAGAGGCGTACGCCTGCGCGAAAGCGGCTGCCTTGCGGTTGAAGGCGTCCGGCTACCGGCAAGTGTACAAAAAGATCGATTCCACGCTGCGCGGCCAGTGGGGGGCGGAGGTCGACGCCGTGATGGACGTGTTCGACTGCGAACTGGCGGTAGTCGCCCCGGCCTTCCCACGTTTGGGGCGCACGACGGCGGCGGGCGTCCACTATTTGCACGGCGTACCGGTTGCCGAAACGGAAATCGCCCGCGACCCGAAATGTCCGGTCGGCGACTCCAACCTGGTTCGATTGCTGTCCGCTCAAACGCAGCGATCGGTCGGCCTTGTCCACCGTGACCCGGCAAGTGGGACAGAGTCGCCGGCCGGCGCGACGGCGATAAACGAGCAGGTGGAGCGACTGACGTCGCGGGGCGTCCGGCTTCTCGTTTGCGACGCGCAAACGGAAGACGATCTGGCGCGCATCGCCGGCGCATTTGCCGGCCGCTCGTATGCCGCGCTTTGGGTCGGCTCGGCCGGCCTCGCGGAGTATTGGCCGGCGCCGACGGTTGCCGCCCCTGACGAGGGGGCGGCGGGCAGCTTCCCGTGCCAAGCCGAGCCGGACGGTTCGGCGGTTCCAGTCGATCGACGCGATGCGATCACTTTGACCGGAGCCCCAAGCGCGCAGAGCGCTTCGCACATCGCTCCGGGTGAACGTGCCGCCTCGCCCTCGTCGCCTTTCACCCCAGCCGCCGATCTTCGGCCCGTTCCGTCGATCGGCGACGCGGTCATGCTCGTTGCGGGCAGCATGTCCGGCGTCTCGTTCGGACAGATCGCCCGCATGAAGCTGGAGCCGAATGTAATCGGCGTCGATTTCGATCCGTCGGCGGTGGCTCGAGGTTCGGACACCGCCGCCATAGAAATCGATCGTTGCCGCGGGGAGATCGGGCGGGCCATTGCCCTCGGGCTTGATGTGGCGTTTCATGTCGCCGTCACTCCCGCCTCAGTCGCCGCTTCTCGGGCGGCCGCCGTGGCCCGAGACGTTTCGCCTATGGAGCTGGCAGCGGCCATTTCGAACGCCTTGGGCGAGGTCGCCGCCGCAATCGTCGGCGGGCATCGGATCGCGGGGCTGATCCTGACCGGCGGCGACACCGCGATCGCCGTCTGCCGGGCGCTGTCGGCCGACGGACTGCGTCTCGTCGCCGAACTGGAGCCGGGAATTCCACTTGGTGCCATTGCCGGAGGCGATGCCGACGGTTTGCCCGTAGTCACGAAGGCAGGGGCGTTCGGCAGCGCGGACACATTCGTACACGCGCTTGATGCATTGAAGGGAAGGCGTGGTATTGAGTCTCCACGGCGGCCCAATATAATCGTTCGGCACGACGAAGACTGAATCGACCAAGGAGCTGGCCGCTAACCAGGGCTTGTACAACGGCTTTTTGGCGGGGTCTGGGCTCGTTCATCCGGACGAGAACGGTCAGGACTATGGATGGCACGGTACATTTCACTTGGTTGTGAGGCCGAGATCGAGAAGGAGCTCTTTTCGTTCTGGACCGTGCTCTCGCCGCGGTTCGGCCGCGACTACGCGATCCGGGTGCCGCGAAGGGAAGAAGCGCAGCCGTCTTAACCGGGGCTGCTCGACAAAACGTACCGCCGCGATCGTATGATTGCGGCGGTCTGTTTTTTGTTGCGGCGAAACGTCGCTATTCGAGAGGCTTCATCGAGCGAGCCTTCTGCTCGTCAGGGGTGAAGAATAGCGTCTTTTGCTTATAAGGACAGAAGGTTGTAATAGGAACCCATGTAGCTGTCGTTATGACATTGATCATTGGACACTTTGACCGTCAATACAACGGATGAAATTCGATGAAGAAGTGCTAATTGAAACTGAGAGATTATGGAAGTCCTGCGTGATTTAATTCAGTGTAATGATATTTATCATCGCACTAACGGTACGATAGTTGAATCCTAGCAAGGCCGCCGATTACTTCGACGGCCCTTTGTCTGCTTCTGTCTCTGCAGGGTGATGTAACATCATAAAAATTTATATGTGCCAAAATACTTTACAGAATGTCCCCTCTTCCTTTCGAATTCAGGTTAGGCGTTGTTCTCAACGTATTTCCAAGGACGTTGGTCCGATAACCGGACTATTCTTTCTGCGTACGACATGGCGCACGGTTTTCCTTCATCCGGCTTTCCGATGTTCTTCTTTCTTCCGCGTTACGGTAATTTCCTAGCTAGCGAGTTTCTTTAATCCCACAAGCTGTGCCGCGATGGCCGCTTGGCGAGACTTGCCGTGTTTTCTACGACGATTGCGCTTCTTATTCCAGAACAGCGTGAGGCGCTTTCGGATGTACCAGTCGATTTTGTTCAGGAATTTGTCGGGTAAGGAATCGATCCCGTATAGAGGAACAGCTTGTCGCCGGCGCGGTCATCGAGCACCCGCTTCTTCACCTCGATCGTCTCGCCGCGGAGAGTTGTTTGGTCTACAAGCAACATGCAGTATTGATCATTAGTTTCCAGAGTCTTTAATACTTTAACGCGATACTTCTCAAAATTGCGGATTTTGTACATATGTCTGAATTACAAAAAAAAGCCCCATTAGGGCTTTTGATTATTAGTATTTTCTAAGTTGTATTATTATGTTTTCCATACTTACACTATAATATACTTCCGACTCAATCATCTTAGTCCTCATTATTAAGCAAGTCAGATATTCTCTTTTGTGTGTTTGTTACTGCTTTTTCAATTTGGGTATATGCCCGAATGACTTCTAATCGATAGAACATACCTGAGATATTATTCTCACGATCCTTACCTTTCACGGCATATTCCAAAAAGTTATCTATTGCATTCTGATGAGTCTGCACGTCTTCAGCTAAGTCAATTTTATGATAAATATTTTGCAAAAGTTCCTTAGAGTATTGAGTAATTTGATCTAGAACATTCTTCTTTTCTTTTAAAAATAAGCATTGTCAACAGAGAAAATACTAACAATGATGTTAATAAGGCAATAGTTAATATTCTACTCTTGATCATTAATTTTATTCCTGAATTGTATTCACTTGTGTTCACCAATATTATACAACAGATAGGAGTCGGAAAAATTCCCCTTTCCCCGGCGGCTCGAATCATGTAAAATGATGTAGGTAATCGACAACCGAATACGGCGGATGAAGGTTCAAGGAGAGATTGCCTCGCCCCGGATATTTCCGATCAGGATATCGGATATTGGGGAGGGACGGCGGCGCCGAAGGAGTAAGCCGCTGGATGGCGGTGAATCTCTCAGGCAAAAGGACTTGACCCGGACGCGACTCTGGAGAGCGTTCGACCCACCCGGCGCGCAAGCGGCGGAGCGAGGGGAGCGGACCACCCACGGGGTAACTTTGCGACGGCGGAAACAGCGGTATTCGGCGCTTGGGGAACTCTCAGGTACAAGGACAGGGCAAAAGGACGTAAGCTTACCACATCGGTAAGCCTGCTTCGTTTTGCCGTGTCCTTTTTGCGCTTATGCGCATGCCCGGAGTGAAAGCTGCCGTTTTGAGGAAAACTAGTCCCAAATTCCCGGGTTGTTGAAAAGGCAATGTTGCAGATTTTCAAAAACCTGAGCTTCCCCCGGCTTGCGGGGCGGCATCTTAACATTCCAATCGAGGTGAACGTATGACGTCCTTGAAACAAACACCGCTTTACCCCGTATACGCGAAGCATGGCGCGAAAACGATCGATTTCGGCGGCTGGGATTTGCCGGTGCAATTCGGCGGAATCCAGAACGAGCATGACGCGGTGCGGGAGCGCGCCGGTCTGTTCGACGTATCGCACATGGGCGAATTTTGGGTTACCGGCGCTGACGCGGAAGCGTTTCTGCAGCGGGTTACGACCAATGACGTGTCCAAGCTGGAGACGAACCAGGCGCAGTATAGCCTGCTGTGTTATCCGGACGGCGGAGTGGTGGACGATCTGCTCGTATACAAGCTGGCCGGAGATCGGTTCATGCTGGTAGTCAACGCATCGAACATCGACAAAGACTTCGCGTGGCTGGAGAAGCATGTCCAAGGGAACGTGAAGCTCGAGAACGTTTCCGACGATACGTCTCTTCTGGCGCTGCAAGGACCGCTTGCGGGAGTCGTATTATCCAAGCTGACCGAAGCGCCGATCGGCGAATTGAAGGGCTTCCGGTTTCTGCCCGACGTGAACGTTGGCGGCGTGCACGCTCTCGTGTCGCGTACCGGGTATACGGGAGAGGACGGCTTCGAGCTGTATGCAAGCGCCAAGGAAGTGATCCGGCTGTGGGATTTGCTGCTGGAAGCGGGCAAAGAGCATGGCTTGGAGCCGATAGGCTTGGGCGCGCGCGATACGCTGCGCTTCGAAGCGCGCCTGCCGCTGTACGGCCAGGAGCTGTCCGCCGACATCAGCCCGCTGGAAGCGGGGCTCGGCTTCTTCGTCAAGCTGGATAAAGGCGACTTTATCGGCCGCGACGCGTTGGCCGGGCAGAAGGCGCAAGGGCTGCCGCGAAAATCAGTCGGCATCGAGATGATCGACCGGGGCATCCCGCGCTCGCATTATCCGGTGTACTCGCTGGACGATCGCCGGATCGGCGAGGTGACGACCGGCACCCAGTCGCCGACGTTCAAGCGCAACGTAGGTTTGGCTCTTATCGAGACGGCTTATACAGCCAACGACACCGAGGTGCTCGTCGAGATCCGCGGCAAGAAGCTGCGGGCGAAAGTCGTGCCGACGCCATTTTACAAACGGCCGAAGGCTTGAGTCGGGCGTTCCGAACGGAATGCCCCGGCTGCCACCGTGCTTGCCGTATAGGTACCGCATACCGGGTTGTCGTCAATGGAAGACGAGCGTTTTACCGCATGAACAAATAGATTGCCACAGCAGCCCCATATCCGAAAGGAGCATCAAGCGATGAAACACCGCTACTTACCGATGACCGAGCAGGACCGCAAGGACATGCTCGCGGCTGTCGGCGTCGCCTCCGTCGACGAGCTGTTCGCCGACATACCGGCGTCCGTCCGTTTTCAAGGCGAACTCAACATTTCCGAAGCGCTGAACGAGCAGGCGATGCTGCGCCATATGCGCACGCTATCCGGCCGCAACGCCGATTTTGACCGGTACGCCAGCTTTCTGGGAGCCGGCATGTACGACCATCATTTGCCCGTTGTCGTCAATCATGTCATTTCCCGTTCCGAATTTTATACGGCTTACACGCCTTATCAGCCGGAAATTTCGCAAGGCGAGCTTCAAGCCATCTTCGAATTCCAATCCTACATTTGCGAATTGACCGGCATGGCGGTAGCGAACGCTTCGATGTATGACGGCGCGACGGCGCTGGCCGAAGCCGGCGCATTGGCGCATGGCGCGACCAAACGCCGGCAAATCGTCGTATCGCGCGCCGTACATCCGGAAGCGCGGGCTATTTTGCGGACGTCTGCCCGGGGATTGAACCTCGACGTCATCGAGGTCGGATATGCCGACGGCGTAACGAACGTCGAAGAGCTCAAGTCCGCCGTCGGCGCCGATACCGCCGCGGTTATCGTGCAATCGCCGAATTTCTTCGGCTGTATCGAGGATGTAGCGGCGATCGAGCCGATCATTCACGGCGCGGGCGGACTGCTCGTGGTCAGCTGCAACCCGCTGTCGCTGGGCTTGCTCGAGCCTCCCGGCAAGCTGGGCGCCGACATCGTCGTCGGCGATACGCAGCCGTTCGGCATTCCCGCTTCGTTCGGCGGCCCGTCTTGCGGTTACTTCGCTGTCGCCGACGCGTGGATGCGCCGCATGCCCGGCCGGATCGTCGGCCAGACGGTCGACCGCGACGGCAAGCGCGGCTTCGTGCTGACGCTGCAGGCGCGGGAGCAGCACATCCGACGCGAGAAGGCGACATCGAACATATGCTCCAACCAGGCGCTGCTCGCCTTGTGCGCTTCCGTCTATTTATCGACATTGGGCAAGCAAGGCATCCGTGACGTAGCCGGACTGAACGTTCAAAAAGCGCATTTCGCGGCCAAAGCGATCGGCTCTCGCAATAAGCTGAAGGTTGCTTTCGCATCGCCGTTCTTCAACGAATTCACGGTGAAGCTGGGTGAAGGCGCGGATGTGGGCGCGATCAACTCCAAGCTGCTGGAGCACGGCTTTATCGGCGGCTACGATCTCGGTCGAGACTACCCCGAGCTGAAGGGCCATATGCTGATTGCCGTAACGGAGCAGCGCACGAAGGAAGACATCGAACAGTTTGCCGACAGATTGGAGGAGCTGCTATGAGCACGACGAGCCAAACGGAAACGATACAGGCGGGCGAAGCCCAGCAGTCGCAGCCGGTGAAGCACGACAAGGCGTTGATTTTCGAATTGAGCAAGCCGGGCCGCGTAGCTTATTCGCTGCCGGAATGCGACGTGCCCGAGACGCCTGTGGAGGAGCTGATCCCGCAGAAGCTGCTGCGCACGAAGCCGGCCGAGCTGCCGGAAGTATACGAGGTCGACGTCATGCGCCACTACACGGCGTTGTCGCGCCGCAACTTCGGAATCGATAACGGCTTCTACCCTCTCGGTTCCTGTACGATGAAATATAACCCGAAAATCAACGAAGACGTGGCACGGTTTGCGGGAATGGCGAAAATTCATCCGTACCAGCCGGAGGAATCGATCCAAGGGGCATTGGAGCTGCTGTATACGCTGCAAAACGACTTGGCCGAGATTACCGGCATGGACCGCGTTACGCTTCAGCCGGCTGCGGGAGCCCACGGCGAATGGACCGGTCTGATGCTGATCCGCGCCTATCACGAGAGCCGCGGCGAGAAACGGACGAAGGTCATCGTACCCGATTCGTCGCACGGCACGAACCCGGCCAGCGCTACGGTCGCGGGCTTCGACACGATTACGATCAAATCCGACGACAGAGGGCTTGTCGATCTCGACGCGCTCCGCGCGGCGGTAGGCTCCGACACGGCGGCTCTCATGCTGACGAACCCGAATACGCTGGGCTTGTTCGAGGAGCAAATCGTGGAAATCGCGCGAATCGTCCATGAGGCGGGCGGCCTGCTCTACTACGACGGTGCGAATTCGAACGCCATTCTCGGCATCGCGCGTCCGGGCGACATGGGCTTCGACGTCGTTCACTTGAATTTGCACAAAACGATGAGCACTCCTCACGGCGGCGGCGGCCCCGGCGCGGGTCCGGTAGGCGTGAAGCAGAAGCTAGTTCCGTTTCTGCCGGCTCCGAACGTGGCGCGCAGGGCGGACGGCACTTATTATCTCGATACCGATTATCCGCAATCGATCGGCCGCGTCAAAGCGTTTTACGGAAACTTCGGCATCCTTGTTCGCGCTTATACGTACATTCGCACGCTCGGCGGCAAAGGCTTGCGTCAAGTATCCGAGAACGCCGTCCTGAACGCCAACTATATGATGAGACGGCTTGCCTCCCATTACGACGTGCCGTTCGACCGTCCGTGCAAGCACGAATTCGTCATGTCGGGCAAGCGGCAGAAGAAGCTGGGCGTACGCACGCTGGATATCGCCAAGCGGCTGCTCGACTTCGGCTACCATCCGCCGACGATCTACTTCCCGTTGAACGTGGAAGAGTGCATCATGATCGAGCCGACGGAAACGGAGAGCAAGGAAACGCTCGACGCTTTCATCGACACGATGATCCAAATCGCCAAGGAAGCCGAAGACAATCCGGAGCTCGTCGTAAACGCTCCGTACACGACCGTCGTCAAGCGGCTGGACGAAGCGCAAGCGGCACGCAAGCCGGTGCTGAACTGCACTTGCGGCTGAAGCCGAAGCGGCATTCCGTACACAGCCGTGGGTCGGACTTTTGTAATTCCGGACAAAACGTAGTACGATAAAATAGAACAGCTTGCTTGTACGAAGGAGTACCCGCGGGATTGTCCGCGGGGCTTCTTTTTTTGAGGGGGACGAAACGATGCCGGAATCGGTCTGGAGATTTATAAAATCGGGAAACGGAACGCCCGCCGACAATATGGCGATCGACGAAGCGATGCTGATCGCGCACAGCGAAGGGAAGACGCCGCCGACAGTGCGCTTCTATGGATGGGACCCGGCCACGCTATCCATCGGTTACTTTCAGAGGGCGGAGGATGAGGTCGATTTCGAGGAGCTGCGCAAGCAGGGAATCGGCTTCGTCAGACGGCCGACGGGGGGGCGGGCGGTGCTGCACGACCGCGAGCTTACCTACAGCATGATCGTCTCGGAGGACTACCCGGACATGCCGACGACGGTTAACGAAGCGTACCGCGTATTAAGCGAAGGACTTCTGCACGGATTCCGCAACTTGGGACTGCGCGCGGAGATGGTCAATCTGGGAGCGGAAGAGGAGAAGGCGAAATACGCCTCGACCGCGGGATCGGCCGCCTGCTTCGATTCCCCTTCCTGGTATGAGCTCGTCGTGGAAGGGCGGAAAATCGCCGGAAGCGCCCAGACCAGATCGCGGGGCGTCATTTTGCAGCACGGCTCGATATTGCTCGAGATGGACGTGGACCAGCTGTTCTCGCTGCTGCGCTTCTCCAACGAGCGCGTGAAGGAGAGGCTGAAGCAATCGTTTCATACGAAGGCGGTATCGATCGGCGACATATGCCGGGCTATGGGGAGACCGGCCATCACTTATTCGCAGGCGGAGGCGGCGTTCCGTGACGGAATCGGCGAAGGCTTGGGCGTCCTTCTCGCGGAAGGGGAGCTGACACATTACGAGAAGGAGCTGGCCGCCCAGCTGGCCGCGGAAAAATACGGGAGCAGCGACTGGAGTCACAGACGCTGAGATCGATGCGAATCCGATAAAGCTCTGCGGCATATTCCGCAGAGCTTTTTTTCTCAGCGCAAGCATAATGCGCGTTCAGAAGAGTATGCATCGTATGATCGGTGAAGGCTTTCCGCCTGTGCCGGCGCTCGCGTGACCGATAATCCAGACAATAGCGGAACTGGCGTCTCTTATTGACCCCACAGCCCGTGTCAGTCGCAAAATAACGGAAAACAGCTCCGCTATTCCGCTGTTCCCTACACCTTTTCACCCCGAAAGTTCCAATTAACGGAAGCCTGTGCCGTTATATTCAGGAGTGCCATGAAATCTGGACAATAACGGAAATCAGTTCCTTTATTTATGGCAGCATGTTGCACCGCTTCATTAAAAGGCTTCCAGGTTGTATCGAACTATGCACCCGCCGGCCTTCTCCTTGAATCGGACACGGTCTAAATCCACCAAGCTTGAGCGCTGCGCGGAGATAGCGCGACTTCGTCGCCCGGGGGCATCTCGCATGGGTCCCCGCTCCAGAATTCGGTCCAACGGGCCGCTTTCCCGCGAAATGGCTCGGGCAGCTTCTGCACGCGAAAGTCGTCGCCGAGATTGAACAGGACTAGCAGCTTCCGGCCGCTGCTCTCGGCAACCACGATCGGCAGCTCGTCGCCGTCATGCTCGAACATGTTGACCGGTTTTCCCGGAGCTACATCAGCCTCCAGCAGACGGCCGAGCAGCCCGGTGCCGACGGCATTCAGCTTGCCGAGCGCATCTCCGAGAATGAGATCTCCGCCGCTTACGAGACAGGCGAGCGTCAGCGTCTTGGCCTCCTCGAGATTCATCTCGCGGCCGCTGCCCCAGTTCGCGCCAGCTCTCCACGGGTTTTGTCCCTGCCGCCGGTTGAAGGCGGGATCGTCCGACGTTTCCTTGCAGCGGACGATAGCGAAGTCGGGGTCGGTATTGCCGAACGTCCCCTGCATCCACCATCGCGCCATCATCGAACGGATGTTTTGGCGGATATGGCTCCAATAGTTATGGATGTCTCCCGTCGTCCGATGGGCGTCCGCTACCCCGGCAACCGCCTCGTACGGGGCTCCGCAGGCCAGTAGATAGGAATCGCCGATGGCGGTCCGAATCGTCTCGAACAGTTTGCGCAGCATGCCCGCATGCGAAAGGTCATTGACCGCGAACGACGATGCGCCGAGAAGCATCTGCGCAAAGTCGCATTTGAAATAAGTAAACCCGTCCCGGCGCAGCCTGGCGAATTGTTCTCCGATATGCCGGACGACCTCGTGGTGGGTAATATCGAGCTGCGCCATGCTGCCGTAGCTGAAGTTTTTCACATAGACGTTGCCCTGTCCGTCGCCGACGAACCAGTCGGGGTGATCCCGGTATAACGGCGTATAGACGCTGACCATCAGCGGAGCCGTCCATATGCCCGGCTCATAGCCGGTTTTACGGATTTGCGAGCACAGCCCGGTCAAACTGTCGGGAAATTTCCAACCGCCTTCCCATACTCCCCATTGGCATTCGTAGCCTTCGTCCACGACCATGTACTGAAGCGCATCGCCGTATGTATTGCGCGCCTCGTGGGCATTGGCGAGAACGTCGTCGCTGCTGACGGCGCCCGCATAATAATCCCATGAGTTCCATCCGGCGACGCGCTTCCTGAAACGCAGCGAACCGTCCAGCCTTTCGCGGACCAGCCCGGCATACCGCCCGAGCAATTCGGTCCCATCCGGGCCCTCCAGCACGATCAGATGGGCCAGCGTTTCCGAGCGACCCGGGGCGAACTGTCTCGGCGACTGCAAATGAATGCCGACGCCGAAGGCGCCGTCGCGATGAGGCTTATCGTGCAGCACGGGAAAGTCCGCGAAGCAATCGCCGTAAGGCGGCAAAGCGCCGATCAGAACCGCGCTGCCTCCGCTTCTGCGGGAAAATACAGTAACCATCGCCGAAGCATCCGCTGGCTCCGACCATTCGTTCGGGCGATGTACGGGACGAACGCCGGAAAGCTTGGAAAAATCCCGAGAATGATACAGCTGCATATAGTCCCTGGCATCGAGAACGGGAGTAAACCGCCCCGCAGGCCACTCGATACAGATGCGCTGAAGGTGGAGAGGGAACGGGCCGTCATTCCGGAGCGAGACGGCATATACGCCCTTGTCGCCGCGATCCAAAGATAAGGACACCGAGTCCCAACGGTAAACGGTTCCGTGCTCCGACGATTCCTCCGATGCTTCGCTGCCGCGATATGAGCGGCCCGAGCAAACGATTTTTACGACTGCTTTGCCGAACTGGATCGATTGTAGGAAATTCATGGGCACACCATCCGTTTGGGAAATTGGACTATGCCCGGGTCTGGCCCTCCGCGGGTTAGTCTACGCGAAGCATACGTCATATTGCGGCAAGCGGCCATAGAATATGGTGACTTGGACATGGAGAAATGTAACTTGACGGAACGGGATACCCGGAAGGAGGAGGCTGCAACTGTCGTACTCCCGGCCGTACGCAAAATGAGCGGTCCACATATACGGCCGCACGTTGTACAATGAAAGCGAATCGAAGTCAGGAACGGGAGGGGCTGAGCCTATATGAGTGCGGAGCAATACGGAGTCTCCATCAATCCGTTCCCCAGACCGGGGGAGCTGACGGTGCTGTTCGCCGGAAGCAATCAAACCGCGCCTTTGCATCAAGTTGGCCCCCATGCGCTGGACTATCATTTGGTGCATTTGATCGTTTCGGGCAAAGGCAGCTTTACGTGGAGAGGGCAACGGCGCGAGTTGAAGGCGGGGGATTGCTTTTTCATTTACCCGGGCGAGCTGACCGGTTACTCGTCCGACGGTGCGGACCCGTGGAGCTATAGCTGGATCGGCTTTCGGGGAACCGAAGCGGATAAATTGCTCAAGGAAGCGGGAATCAGTCCGGATAGTCCGGTTGCGGTCGGGTCGGCGGAATCGGGAAGCCGCCTCTTGCGAACCTTGTTCGGCCGGACGCAGCAAACGCTTCGTTCGGGAAAGGCCGGCAGCGATTTGAGGGCGGGAGCGTACTTGAGGCACATTTTCGGCGAATTCGTCGATCGTATAGCGGCGCCGCCCGAGGAAGCCGGGGAGCATCCTTCGGAAGCCGAGCTGCGGCGACGCATCGGTCTGGCGATCCGTTGGCTCGCCCTGCAATACCATAGGCCGGTTTCCATCGAGGAGCTGGCCAAGGAGTCCGGGTACCATCGCGCCTATTTGACGAGAATGTTCAAAAAAGCGACGGGGCTAAGCCCCGCCCGATATTTGCTGAAGCTGCGCATGGAGCGCGCCCTGCTGCTGCTTCGGGAGCCGCTGACCGTCTCGCAGATTGCGGCTTCGGTAGGGTACGCAGATCCTTTCCACTTCTCCAAGCAGTTCAAGAAGTGGCACGGCCGGTCCCCGACCGAGCTGCGGGGCATCCGTCCCGGGATGGAGCACTTTCAGCCGAGGGAGGAGTAAATATAGCGCAGCTTGTATCGGCCACGATAGGCCGAATTGCCCTAAGGCCAAACCTCTTTAGGCCGAACCGCGCTAGAGCTTGAACCGTGCTGGAGCTTGAACCGTGCTGGGGCTTGAATCGCGCTGGGGCTTGAATCGCGCTGGGGCTTGAATCGCGCTAAGTCTTGAATCGCGCTGGGGCTTGAACCGCACTAAGACTTGAACCGCACAAGAGCTTAAACCGCCCTAGTGCTTGAATCGCCCTAGGGCTTGAACCGCTCTTAGGATCGAACCTCCACGACATCGCCCCGCGGCATTACGGGACTTGTACCTACGTGGAGATAAATGTCAAGTTGTCGAGCCTTGCGACGCGTCGTGCGCGGCTTTTGAGAAAGAGGGACGAGATGGAGGGCCACGAAAATTCAACAGCCATGCATGAACTGTAAAAGATGCCGTTAATTTTTGTAATCATGCGATATTCGTCGAATTAAATGGAAAATATGCAGGTAAATAGCACTTTAGCCGCCATATGGTCGGAAACGAACGAAATAACGGGACATTTTCCAGCTAATTATGCGCAACCGACAACTCATCCCTCAACTAACTGCATGTTTTACAGTTCATTCGCATATTCCACGACCCTTTGGAAGAAATGTGCAATCTGACACTTTTCCGGCACGCTTATGTAAGCAAATAGCCGTCTCTAGCAGCTCTTATATGCCGTAAAGATTAGCGGGAGCTGGAAATAGTGGATGTTCGGAGCTCTTACATCGGGGCGAGTTGGGCGAAAACGGGACATTGCCCCCAAGTAAAAGCCCCAAACATCTCTTAACGTCCGGAAATTTCGGGTTATATCCAAAATAAGGTGCAAAGGACCTCTATGCGTTTTATTCCTCTCCGGGAGACGAACTGCGTAAAGCTCTATGCGTTTTATTCCTCTCCGGGAGACGAACTGCGTAAAGCTCTATGCGTTTTATTCCTCTCCGGGAGGCGAACTGCGTAAAGCCCCTACAGCTTCTCCTCCAGCCGTTCGAGAACGGTGTCCAAATCCTCCAGCTTGGACCAGTAGTAGCGCATTTCGTTGCGGATGGTCATCATCTCGCTCGTAGTCCAGTTCAAATCCGAATACAGCCGGAACGTATGGATCAGCTCGCGGTACATGTGAAACCGATAAGGGCGCCCTTTCTCCGGCTCGTCGCCGACCCATTCGGCAGCCCTCTTCAAGCTCGGCAAATTCAGCGTATTTCGGCGAATGCGGAGCTGGGTGTCGTAGGAGAGCAAATAGTCGACGAACCGTTTCGCCTCTTGTTTGCGCATCGACGTTTTGTTGATGGCAAGACCGATGACGACGAGCAGCGTGCGAAGCTCCTTCAAATGGGGGAGCGGCGCGATGTCGTACTCGAAGTCCGCTTCTTTCAGCGCGTTCAGGTTGGAATAGCTGGCCATGATGATCGACGCTTTCCCGCGCAAAAATAACGACAAGACGTCGAAATCGTTTTCCGATAGGTGCGACGGAAAATGCTTGTTGACGATGTCCATACACGTTTGGAACGCCTCCCGGACAAGCGGAGCGCGCATATCGTAACGCCCTTCCGCGTCTCGTTCGAAGCGGACTCCGTTTTGCAGCAGGAAGATCGGCCAGCGGTTTTCCGACATGAGGTGGAAATAAAAGCCGAGCCGGTCATTTCCCGCCGACAGCTTATCCGCGGCGGCGCTCAAATCGTCCCAGGTCCAGCCGCTGTCCGGCTCCGCAAGCTCGGCCTCGCGAAAATGCTCCTTGTTGTAGCACAATACGACCGGCGTGAACACGAACGGGAGGACGTACTGCCGCCCGCCTGACGAGAAAGGCGCGTTAAGGAACGGAAACAAATCTTCGCGGGCATCGAGCGGCTCGAGCATGCTTTTCTCGGGAGACTCGCTGCGGATGTACTCGTAATTGTACAGATTGACGGTCATGACGTCGAAGACCATGCCTTCGCTCAAATATTTGCCCACCGCTTCCTGATTCCGGGGATAGCCTACCGGGATCGGCTCGACCCGGATGTCCGGATTGTCCTCGTTGAACCGGTCGACCAGCTCCAGCAGCTGTACCTCCATATCGAGCGTCGGGTAATAACCGAACCGCAGCACCTCGCCCGAGCTTTGCTTTTTGCGGATAATGCGGGCGCCGATCCGCGGCACTTTCTCGATGTATCCGTCCGCGACCAGCCGGTCCAATCCTTTGCGCACCGTATTTTTACTGAGCGAATACAACTCCCCGAGATCCAGCTCGGAGGGAAGGAACTCCCCTTCCGCCCGTTTCCCCGTCAGGATGTCCTCCTGTAGCGTAGCTACCATGTCGTCGAGCCGATTTCTTGAAGACGTCCGTTTTGACATAACCGTTGCTCCTCCTGCAATGCTGCCATTGTGCCTGCTTCCAATAACGACGTAAAAAAATCGATTGGTATACTTATAGTCAAAAATAGTTCGGATTCGATAGATGTCATCTCTGTAATTATAGCTTATTTGGCTCATTTCGTCACTTTAATACGAGAACGATTCGGAAATTGGCCCTGAAAAATCCCGTTGACAGAAATGGGAACGAAAAATATAATCAAAAGTGAACCAGTTTTGAATTGAATTTTAATTAATACTATCGTTCGAATACAATTGGTTCACTTATAGTTAATATTTATTCGGAAAAGATTGGCTTGCGAAGCAAATGCAACCGCTTCCCGGCCGGACGGGGCGATCGGGACGCATAAGCGATATTCGGTTTTGATTCGCCGCCAAGTCGGGATTGCTTCGCGATTTGTCCGGGAATGAGGCTGACGTCGGAAACGGCTTTCGGCCATGTCCATATCGTTTTATAAAGGGGAACGACCATTCCGAAGGCGAAGGGGGCGCGAGCAGGCTGTCCGAGCACGGCTAACGGCTGTGCTTCGGATTGGCCGGAACGGAAGAAAAGAAAAGTAAAGGTAAAGTAAAGTAAAGTAAAGTAAAGTAAAGGAACGGAAAGGAAAGTGAAGGAAAAAAGTAAAAAAACGTAAAGAAAGGAAAGAAAAGGAAATAAAAGGAAAGGAAATCTATGTCTGCAACAACGCATGGAAACAAATGACGAGAAGGGATTGAAGAACATGAAGAAAGCGGTTACATATTCGGTTTTGTCGGCTTTTCTGCTGCTGGCCGGATGCGGGGGCGGTAATACGGGAGAAACGAAAGGCAAAGAAGGCGAGGCGGCCAAAGAGACGAAGCCTGTAGAGAAAGCGACCGAACCGGTTACGTTGTACATGTACGACGTGCAAGTATTTACGGATGATGATTTCAAACGCCTGATCACGGACCCGGTCAAGAAGAAGTACCCGCACATTACGGTCGAGCGGCTGAACAAGCAAAACAACGCGATCGACAACGTCATCGCGACGAAGCAGCAGCTGGATTTGGTCACTTTATGGCACGGCGGGATGCCGGCGCAAAACCTGCTCGACTATTTGGAGGATATGACGCCTCTGATCCAGACGCACAAGTTCGATTTGAACCGCTTTGACCCGAAAGCGCTCGATGCGGTTCGGAAAGTATCGAACGGCGGCTTGTTCGGCATCCCGTACAATGTCAATTTCAATGCGCTTTACTACAACAAAGACATCTTCGACAAATTCGGCGTCGCTTATCCGAAGGACGGCATGACTTGGGACGAGACGATCGAGCTGGCGAAGAAGCTGACGCGCAACGAGGGCGGCGTCCAGTACAAAGGGCTCGACCCGGACGGCCACGTCCGAATGATGTTCCCGCTCTCGCTCAATCTCGTCGATCCGAAAACGAGTACGGCGAATATCAACGCGAACGATTTATTGAAGCGGGTTTTCGAGATGGGCAAAGCGATCAACGACATTCCCGGCAATGCGCAGCAGGGCTCCTTCTTGAACGTTTTTCCGAAGGACCGTACGATCGCGATGCTCGCGACGAGCAATTTTACTTCGTTTTTCCGCGACGCCCTCGGCTTGAACTGGGACATGGCTCAATATCCGAGCTATAAGGACCGGCCGAACGTATACGGCATGTACGACCTGCACGTCATGGCCGTGCCGAAGACGAGCAAGCACAAGGACGACGCCTTCAAGGTGGTCGAGGTGCTGATGTCCGACGACGTGCAGATGGAATCGGTCAAGGTGACCGGCCGGGTGTCGCCGCTGAAGGACCAGAAGCTCAAAGACAATTTCGGCGCGGATCAAGCCGGATTGAAAGGTAAAAACATCCAAGCCATTTTCAAGAGCAAGCCTGCCGACGCGCCGGAGTTTTCCAGATTTTATACGGATGCGAACGCGGTCGTGCTGGCCGAATACAAAGAGCTGCTGGCCGGCAAAAAAGATGTCAACAGCGCGCTGCGCGATGCGGAGGAAAAAATTAATCAAGCGATCAAGGCGAAGCTGGGCAAATAGTCGAGCCGGGTCAAGCGCCGGAGTCGGTTCCCGGCAAGCAGTCCGGCTCGGACGACTTGATCCGACTTACTGTGCCGGCAACATCGCTGTCGGAGGCGCAGGCGGTTGGAAGGCCACAGCCTTCAACACCTTACATAAATCGGAGGAGAACGGACATGAGAATCGTGCTGCTGCAAGGAAAAGAACAGAGAGAGCGGATATTTCGGGATAGCCATTTGGATCGGCTGCGCCAACTCGGCGAGGTCGTCGTCAACGGGCAGCGGGGTGTTCCGAGCGAGGAGCTTCTGCGGACGCTGATCGATGGCGCGGACGTGGCGATCACGTCTTGGGGATGCGGACCGTTGACCGCACGCGTGCTGGAGAAAGCGCCGAACTTGAAGCTCGTTCTTCATGCCGCCGGGACGGTGAAGCCGATCGCGACGCCGGAGCTGTGGGAACGCGGCATCCGCGTATCGAATGCGACGGAAGCGCTCGGCAAAGGCGTCGCGGAAACGGCGCTTGGGTATACGATCGTTTCGCTCAAGGACATGTGGAGGCTCGCCGCGCAGACGCGGGCGGGCGGCTGGGGGCCGGTATCGCGCGTTCGGGAAGTATACGGGGTAACGGTAGGCGTAGTCGGCGCAGGCCGGGCGGGGTCGCACTATATCAAGCTTTTGCGCAATTTCGACGTTCGCATCGCTTTGTATGATCCGTTCGTCAGCGAAATCAGGGCGAAGGAGCTGGGCGCGGAGAAGGTGACGTTCGAGAGGCTGCTCGCGGAAAGCGATGCCATCTCGATCCACGTGCCGTCGCTTCCCGAGACGCGCCATATGTTCAATGCCGCGGCTTTCGCCCGGATGAAGGACGATTGCGTGCTGATCAATACGGCTAGAGGCTCTCTCATCGACGAGACCGCGCTTGCGGCCGAGCTGGAAAAGGGACGCTTCTTCGCTTGTCTCGACGTAACCGATCCGGAGCCGCCCGCCTCCGATCATCCGTTCCGCAAGCTGTCCAATGTCGTGCTCACCCCCCATATCGCGGGGGCGGTTAACAACGGGCTGGAACGGATCGCCCAATTCGTCATCGACGATTTGTCGGCGTACGCAAGCGGACGTCCGATGGCCGGCGAAGTATGGGCCGAGCAGATGAATCAGCTTGCCTGAAGAAAAGGAGAGCTCTCGAAATCATGAACATGCAACCGACAAACGAATGGCAATGCGATCGTCCCGTCACCGTTATTATCGTGGGGGCCGGCAACCGGAGCATGAAATACGCCGCTTACGCCTTGCGCCATCCGGAACGGATGCGGGTGGTCGGAGTCGTCGACCCCGATTCGCTCCGCAGGCATAATACGGCCGAGAAATACGGGCTAACCGAAGAGATGTGCTTCGAAAGCGTAGAGCGGCTCGTCGGCCTTCCAAAGCTGGCGGACGCCGTCATTAACGGTACGATGGACCTTATGCACGTGCCGACGAGCTTGCCCCTGCTGCGCAAAGGCTACGACCTTATGCTGGAGAAGCCGATCGGCGTATCGGAGGCGGAGGTGCTCGAGCTGTACGACACGGCGACCGCCCACGGCTGCAAAGTGATGGTTTGCCACGTATTGCGGTACGCGCCGTTTTATGCGGAAATTCAGAAGGTCGTCGCGGAAGGCGGAATCGGCGATATCGTGCATATACAGACCGAGGAGAACGTGAGCTACCATCATATGGCTACCGCATTCGTCCGCGGCAAATGGGGAAATACGGAGATAGGCGGCTCCTCGTTCCTGATGGCGAAATGCTGCCACGATCTCGACCTGCTCACCTGGTTCAAGTCGGGTTCGCGCCCGTTGAAAGTGAGCAGCTTCGGCCGCCGTTCGCAGTTCCGCGCCGATAAAGCTCCCGCAGGAGCGGGTACGCGCTGTCTGACCGATTGCAAGATCGAGGAGAGCTGCACGTACTCGGCCAAGAAGCTGTATCTGGATCAGCCGCTATGGAGCGGGTATGTATGGCCGGATCATATTCACGGCGTCAGGCTCGATCCGGAGCAGAAACGGAAGCTGATCGAAACCGACAGCCCGTACGGGCGGTGCGTCTGGAAATGCGACAACGATATCGTGGACCATCAGGCGGTCCTCATCGAATTCGCCGACGGCTCCACCGCTGTCCACAATCTGGTCGGCGGCACGGCCAAGCCGAGCCGGACGATCCACATCATCGGTACGAAGGGCGAGATCGAGGGGGAAATGGAGTCGGGCGAGTTCATCATCCGCACGCCGGACCCGAGACCGAATCGCGAATACGAAGTGAAGCGGATCAAGCTGAACGTGTCCAAGGATATGCACGGCGGAGGCGACGTGCGGATCGTCGAGGATTTCGTCAATGTCGTGCGCGGCGCCGCCGATTCCCGGTTTGCCACGTCGCTCGACAATTCCATACTCGGCCATTTGTGCGGTTTTAGGGCGGATGCCTCCCGTCTGGAGGGCCGGACGATGACGATCGGCTGGAAGGAGGCGATGCCGAGGCCGTAACGGTCTCATGAACGGTTTCATGACGGTTGCGTTTTGGTTGCGGCAGTGCCCGAACGGCAGTCCGAATATCCCGTTCGTTACATTTCGGGAAAGCGGGGATGCAGTATGATGGACAACGGCTCGAACAATAAAGCAAGCGCCGAGAAAGCGGAGGGACGGCACGTAAGCCGTCGCAAGGCGCTGGCCGCGCTCGGCGCCGGCACGATCGCCGCGGCGGGGGCGGCGATGCTGCTGCCCAAAGGGATCGTCTTCGGCGAGACCGTATCGGAGTCCGTGTACGGCGAGGGCGACGGCTGCTGCGGGGCGATTCCCGTCACGATAGCCGAGCTGCGGTCGGATTCCGCCACGGCGGTCGTCGGTACGGTTTACTATGTAACGGATGCCGGCCGCGAGGGCGAGCTTTATTACGATCCGGCCGATACCGGTACGGTGGACGATAACGGCACCGTGTTCGTCTCGGTTTCAGGCAAGCGGTTCAAACGGTCGACGGGTCGGTTTCCCGCCAATCTGTACAATGTCAGATGGTTCGGCGCGAAGGGCGACAATACGGCCGACGACAGCGCGGCGTTCCAGGCGGCGATCGACAAGGCGCAGCAAAATTACGCGGTCGACAAAACCGGAGGCACGGTCTATGTTCCCCCCGGCAAATATAAGGTGTCGGGATTGACGGTGCGAGAGCCCTATATTACGATTAAGGGCGACGGCTACGGCGCTTCCATTCTGATGAATCATTCCACTTCCGCCGCGGTGCTCGACATCCAGCGGGAGACGGGCGTGACAAGCTCGATGAACAGTTTCGAGCTGCGCGATCTGATGATCAAAAATAATGTCAACCGGCTGGCCGGAGACTATCCGCTTGTCAGTGCGAGGCAGCTCGTCTCCTCGCGGTTCACGAATGTCGTCTTCCGCAATTCGAATGCCTTCGAGGGCGGAAACGGGTACAACGGCTCGGGACTGAAAATTTTGAACGGCTTCGAGCTGACGTTTACGAACTGCGCGTTCAGCCATTTCCTGAAAGGCTACGCCGTAGATTTGCCCAGCCAGAGCCTGAACGTCGGAAACGTCCATTTCCTCGATTGCCTGTGGATGTATTGCGCGCACGGTCTGCTCATCGGCCGGGGAACCAGCTCCATGCATAATTCGACGCTCCTCTCCAATCCGAAATTCGTCGGCTGGCAAGGCGGGAATTACGTGAAGGAAGGCAAAGTGAAATATGCCCAGACGACGGTCGTCTCCACGCCTGCCGCCAATCAGGTTACGCTTGCCGACCCGACCCGCTTCGAGAGCGGGCAGGTCGTGCTTGTCGGCAGCGAGAGCCGGCTTGCGCCTGCGCTTATTACGGCCGTGAGCGGCAGCACGATTACGTTGGACCGCAGCGTCTCTCCCGCTCCCGCGGCAGGCGATACGGTGCTGCAAGGGACGGTAGCCGTGCTCAGCGGATGGTGCGCTCAGGAGGTCAAGCTGAATATCGGACACTTCGAGGGCTATGACGTCGGACTGCTGGCGAGCAATCATCTGGGCTTGATTACGTTGGACGGCGTTCATGCCGGCAACAGCTCCAACATCGTCGTCATCGACGATGAGGTAAAAAGCTTGACGCTGCAGAACAGCCGCGTCTTTGCGACCGATACGGCGGGCCTGTGGCCGAACTGGTTCACCGCGATCCGGATTACGAAGCTCGACAGCAACGACAATATGATCATGCTCGACAACAACATCATCGAGGGCGGCGGCGCGTATGTTTCGTATGCCGGACGGGAGATTGTCAACCAGACGAATTTCGAGCCGAAGGTGCGTATTCGGGACAGACGGAACGGGGCGGTCTATTCGGGAGCGTTCGACCAGTCGTTCAGCGGCAACGTGACGATCGGAGGGACATGGAACGGTCCTCATCTGATCATGGGAACTTATCATTTATGGATCGACGCGACCGGAGCATTGCGCACGAAAAACGGGGTGCCGACAGGCGACCTGGACGGCAATCCCGTCTGACGGCGACTCGGGGAGGAAGATGCCCGATCGCCGATATTAAAGGTATAAAGGATTGGGTGTCATGAACCGACAACAGATCGGCTCGCTTCCCCGCGCCATGCGAATCGCTTTTGCGGGAGACAGCATTACTTGGGTGGACGGCATGCTGGACGACGGCTTCGTCGGAGAAGCCGACCTTTTCCTTCGCGAGACATTCGCGGAGACGATCATGCACGACCGGTTGACGATCTTCGGCCATGCGGAGACGATCCGCAGCCGGAAGTTCTACGGAGAGAGCGGCGTTCGGCTGACCGGGCAGGGCAGCGGAGCGGCGTTCGAATTGGGCGGCGATGAATTGAGCGTCGTACAAGCGTTGGAGCGGGGCAACGAGTCGGCGGCGCTAATCGACCTGTACGTGGACGGGGAGCTGTACGACACGTTTACGAACCGGAACGATTCGCCGTCGGGTGAACATAAAGTCAGTTTCATCGGGGACGGCGTCAAGCATACGTTTGATTTGGGACGTCCGTTTACATATGGGCACCGTGTCACGGTGGATGGAGCGGAAGTGGCGGGCGAGCTGAACAGCCGCGGCTACGGCGCCGCATTTCCCGCGAGCCTCGATTACAGAATTATCCGCCAATATGAGCCCGGACCGGATGGCGAACCGGAAGTGCGCCACGTGCTCCGTTTTCGCGAGCCGGTGTCCGAGGGCGCGGTGATCGAAGTGACCTATCGGTTCGGGGAAACGATCGCGTATGCGAAGACGACTATAGGAGAGACGGGGGAGCGTATCGGCTCGCCGCTGGAAAGCCGTTACGGCGAAGGCGGAGTCGCCTTCGACCCGGCCCGTCCGGTATCGGTGAGCAGCGGACTCGATTTTCGCTCGACCGACGAGCGGGCAGTCCGGACATGGCGGTTCCCGCATGCCGCGCGGCGTACGTTCGAGCTCAAAATCCGCGGCTTCGATCCGCATGGCGGGGGCGAGGGAGAGCCGTATGTTCTGCTCAACTTCGTGACGAACCGGTTCCATCATGTCATGAACGCGGGAATCGGCGGCTAGACGGCCAATTTGTTCAACAACGACCAAGGCTTGCGGAGCACGGGCCATTTGACGGCGTGGAAGCCGGATATCGTCTTCATCGGCTTGGGCACGAACGACGACTGGGAGGCGGGCAACGGATTTGTCGCCAGCAGGCGGGTCGAAGGGCTGAAGGAAGAGGACGTCCGGCGGCTGCCGGTGCTGTTCGTGAGAAATTGCCGCTGCGATGGACCGGACCGTTACAGCATCGATACGGCTGACCTTGTCGTATCGGCGGCAACCGAATATAGCGTATCGATAGACGGGGACGGAGCCGAGCTCGGCGACGTGAAGCCCGGCGATCTTGTCATCGTCGGCGACTATTTCGGTGATAATCGGAACGTGCAGAGCCGCATTATCGGGAGCTGGGACCCGCTGACCCGTACCGCCCGGTTCGACGAACCGCTCGCGCCTACGGTCATTACGCCTAATGTCGGCCGGTACGTCGGGCAGGCGATCCGGATCAAGCGGGTCGACGGCTATGCCGCCGCCCTGGAGCGGATGATCGGAACGCTGAAGCGGGACTGCCCGCAGGCGCGTCTGGCTTTGTTCGAGACCGGGCTGAGCAACTTCCATACGCGGCTGTTGACCGGATATCCCGAAATGATCCGGCGCATAGCCGAGCGGAACGGCCTCGAACGGGTGGACATATACCGTCCGTTGTTCGAGTGGCAATATAGTCAGCCGTGCGACAAACGTGCCTATATCGGCCCGGACGAAGCCGTCTTCTCGACAGGCGCGGCCGAGTACCCGCTGCTCTCCTCCTCCGGCAAGGACATCGGGGAAGAAGCGGGGTACCAGCTGCGCAATTGGTCCGTCCGAGTAGACGGGCGGGAGCGTTTCGGAGACGGCTGCCGCATCGAAGGCGGCTATGCGATCGCATTCCGCAACGATCTGGCGGCCGACGGATTGACGATCGAGGAGTGGAACGGCAGGTCCCGCAATCCGAAGGTGGCGTACCGGTTCATTCCATCCAGGCTCGTATTTGCTCAAGACGTCCCCGAGCGGGGAGCCGCCATCGAGGTGAGCGTATCGTCGGGCAAGTGGAGCTTGGACGATGCCCATCTCAACTTGCCTGGAGGCAAAGCCGTATACGGCCGGCAGGTGAAGGAGACGCTGCGGCGTATGGTGGCGCAGGCTTCACCGGAGCAGCAGTCGGACGCGTCCGGATCATGATCGGTTTGCAGCCTGCAAGTCACTGGGAATAGCGAAAGCCCCTTCTGTGCAAGCTTCGGAGTATTCCGCAGCCTGAGGAGGGGCTTTTTCCCTGTGTGTATTTTTATCGCAGTCGCAGTACCGCTTTTGTCATTTTGCAGCTTCTCCAACCCCGTCCAAGATCAAATGTCCCGGACCCGGAGCGAACTCCGCGAAGCCGGCCATGTGGCGAGCCTGAAACCGGATCGGTTTGCCGCTGCCCATCATAATGATATTTTTCGCATCCGTTATCCGATTGGAGGGCATGGAGAACGAGACGGTATGCGGAAAATGCTCGCTAAGCGTCGTATGAACGGCGTTGATCAGCCGGTCGTTGTCGCCTCTTCCGATCAGGTTCATTAGGATTGAGCCGCCTGCATGGAGCTTGTCCCGGGCGATGCGGAAAAACTCGCTGGAGATCAGGTGCCGTGGAGTGCCTTGTGCGTTGAAGGCGTCCAAAACAATATAATCGTACGTATCCGGCTTCTCCATGCAGAGAAGCTGCCGTCCGTCACCGATCACGACATGATCGCCGCTGCAGCCGAACCAGGCTTTGCTTATCTCCACGACTTTATCGTCCAGCTCCGCGACCTTGAATCGCTTCTCCGCAAAATAGCCGGCGATCGTCCCGATCCCGTGCCCGATCGCAAAGACGTCCTCGAACGCCGGATCGTTCTGCTTCATCAAATGAATAATCGCTCTCGGATATTCGAACACGATACGCTCCGGACGCTCCAGATCCATCGCCCCCTGAACCGCTTCGCCCGAAAATTGCATGATCCGGAAGCTTCCCTTCTCGCCGTACAATTCCGATGTGTCATAGATCTCGATGCCCGCATTCGGGCCGGATGTTTTATACCTCAATTGCAAGCGATCGTACTCCTTTGACGCGCAAGTAATAGTCGTGCCGGTAGTTATCCTTTCCATCGTGCCGGCGCGCCTCGGCCTTGTCGTCTACGCCCCTTTCCAATCGGGACATTCGGCGGCCAAAGATGTCCGGTTCACTCACCTTTTGTCTGCTATACTAACCCCAAGATGGCCATGATGGACCCGGTATTGCTCTGGCGTCATTCCGGTTCTCTGCACGAACAGCTGACGGAAATGCGGCGTCGCCCGATAGCCGACTTCCTCCGAGATTTGCTGCACGGACATCCCGCTCATGCGCAGCAGCTCTTTGGATACTTCGATCCGGTTGTCGAGCAGCTTCTGTTTAAAGGACATGTTGTAATATTGCTTCAGTACGCGATTGGCCTGTTTCGTGCTCAAGTTCAATTGTTCGGCCAACATTTCTATGGTCAAGCTTTGCCTGTAATGGCTGAAAAACAAATCGATGATGCGAAATCGCATCTCGTCATGGATGCGTTGAGGGAAAGGGCTCGATTCGTTCCTCTTCCCGTCCGGATGGAGCAGGCGCACGACTTGGACGATCAATTGCGAGAACAGGCTCTGCACGTTCGCATAAGCGCCGGTTGACGGCGTTTCGATCTCCGAGCGGATTTCCTCCATCAGCAGGATGATCTTCCGATTGCTGTCGACGTCGCGGAATTGCCTGTAGGTTACGTTCGAGAGCGAATCGGCAATTTGCTCCGACTCCGACCGGGGATACCAGGCATCGGACAAAGGCGAAGAGTGGAACGAAAACTTCATCGTCGAGCGGACGAAAGAGGCGCCCTCGTCCGGTCTGAACGAGTGGAACACGTTCGGTCCGATCAAATGCAGCGAGCCGGGAAGCATGTCGAACTCGCTGTCTCCGATCGCCAATACGCCCGCACCCGAAATGATCGCATGCATTTCAAACGCCGAATGCTTGTGGCTCGTCAAATTGCGTTCCACCCGGTTGGGCACAAACGTGGCGTCCAGCATAATATCGAATTGGAGCGAGCCGATCCGGATTTTGATGTTCAGCTGCTCCCAGAAGCTTCTGCGAAGAGTACGGTTGTCCAGGTAGACCAATGTCAGATTCCTCCTCTTATGTCGGGACTGACTGGTACAAACATGACGGCGATCCGCACCCAATAGGCGCGCACGCAGCTTACACCGAGAGATAGTGGGCGTTAGATGGAAAATACGCCGTTATTCTCGACACGAATGCGAAATACCGGCTTTGGAATGGAAAATATGCAGTTAATTACGCACGTATCGGACATATCCGGCCGCATACTTGGAAATAGCTGTACTTTTTCCAGTTACCGTCGGCAACAAACCTCCCTCATCCCAAATAGCTGTACTTTTTCCAGTTGCCCACGGTAACGGGGCAGCTATCCATGTAAATAACGGTATGTTTTGAGGCGGTTGAAAAAGTCTGCAAAGAGAGGAAGCGCCGGAGACAAGAGGTGGGAGAAGGCGCTCCATATATCCGTTAAAATCGTGTTGTTTTTAAGACTTTAGGTGGTTACAACACGATTTTAAAGTCAACCGCTTCGCTTTCCGCACACTTCCCCCATCTTTTTGTATGACAATTCTCTCTTTTTGACTTTTTCAACAACCATATTTTTCCGGTTCGACACCCGCACCTTCAAAGAAGCAGAACGTTCAACGTATATCGCTTCGAACGGCGAGAATCAGCCAAACAAAGCGGGACACGGGATTATCCATGGCTTGTACTAGTATACTATCATCCCGCTATGACATTGCCAATACGGTTGATGGCTGCGGAACGACATGGCGGTTCGGTACCGCGCATTTTGCCTTTGCACAGAGAGGAGGTGATCTTTCTTAACGACCGACGCGAAGTGCCTGATTCTTTCTCGAGATGCATGAAAATGCGCCTTGCGATCGCTGATCGAGCAATGATCAAAAGTAGCGGAAAGTCGTCAGAGGGCGGGAATCGATTTCAAAAAGGGGAGGGTGTAAGATGGAAACCTATATCGCAATCGACAATGTATGCGCTTGGCCGAATTTGACGCTGCTGCCGGACGGTACGATCGCGGCGGTACTGTTCAACAAGCCGAATCACAGTTTGGCCGAAGGCGAAGTGGAGTGCTGGGTCAGCTCCGACGGCGGACGCTTGTGGCGGAAGCAAGGGGTGCCTGTTTCCAGTCAGCCTGGAGACAACAGGATGAATCATGCTGCCGGATTGGCTCATAACGGCGATTTGATCGTGTTGTGCTCGGGATGGACCCCGGCGCAGCCGCCGAGAAAGGTGCTGGAGCCGGTCGTATGCCGCTCTCGCGACGGCGGCTGCACTTGGGTGCAGGAAGGAGACGTCGGGAAGCCGGAACAATCCGCGAGCATGATTCCTTACGGGGATATTGTCCGAGGCGGCGACGGCTTGCTCGGGGCAAGCTTTTACTCCTACAACGAAAGCAACGGCCAGATGTTCAACTATTTTTTGCGGAGCTACGATGACGGCAGAACATGGGTCGAACCGGTGCGGATCGGTCAGAAAAACGACGGAACTCCGATTCCGGGCAATGAGACCGCGCTGTTGTGCATCGACGGGAAGCGGCTGGTCGCCGCCGGCCGGACGAAAAAGGAAAGAAATCTGGAGCTGTACGCTTCGGAGGATTTCGGCAAGACGTGGACCCATCAAGGCGCCCTGACGCTGGGCAATCAGCACCCGGCCCACCTTCTCATGCTGGAGGACGGCAGACTGCTGCTCACTTACGGCATGCGCAACAAAGGGTTTTACGGCATAGGCGCAAGAGTCAGCCGAGATTTAGGGGCAAGCTGGGACTTCCCGATTCATCTGGTCCGTTTCGAAATCGCGACGGACGGGGGATATCCGTCGAGCGTGCAGTTGGACGACGGCACGATTGTCACCGCCTACTACAGCGATAAAGTCCCGTTTCATCACCGGTATCATATGGGAGTGGCGCGTTGGAAACCGGACATGTAGGAGCCGGCGATTCAGTTCCTCATCAATGATTTGGCGCTGCGGAAATAGTTCCAACATCAACCGGTTCCGCCTCCAATACGATGACGGGGGTGTGACGTACTCCTCCTCCTGCTGTCCCGATGTGGTGAAAGACCGGCAAAGCCGGATATTTTTCATCGGGGTAATCAACGACGACAATTCGAACGGGAATTTGCCGCGTTATCCGTTGAGCATCGCCCGATTGGATACCGATTCGCTGTCGATCGTCAGAACCGGGTCGCGGTAATCGATGCCGTACGCTCGTGGCACGCAGTCGATAGCGAGAGAACTGCCCGCTATCCGGTAGATTATTCCACCCATTAGCCTATTTGGATGCAAGCGGGGAAAAATCGTCGTGCCTGCGCCATATCGGGCCGATCTCGATCAATTTGAAACCGTTATCAACAAATAGGAGATCCAATTGCATTGTTAATCGAATATCCGAAGGGGGAATCTCACGTGTTCGCGACAAAAATGAATACAATGATTGCCGTAATGGCTGCGTGTCTTTTGGCGACGGGGTGTACGGGTGGGAGCGGGAGAGGAGAGACCGCGGAATCGGAGCGCGGTCCGACCGAACAAAAGGCCGATCCGAGGAAGATAGAGGAAACGCCGACCGAGCTTACCTTCACGCAGCCCGGTCTGTCGGAGGAGCTGTTCAACCAGCGATACGGCGACCAGCTCCGCAAAAAATTTCCTAACTTCAAAATTACGTATATATCGACGACCGCAGCCAACTTTGCCGATACGATTGCCAGCATCCCGACGCTCGATGTAATGTTCGCCTCCGCCTCGGGCATGCCGCAATATTTGACCGGCTATAGGCTGGAGAACGATATAAGCGACCTGATCAAGAAATACAAGTACGACGTATCCAAGCTGCAGCCCGTGCCGATCGATGTGCAGCGGACGCTGAGCGGCGGGAGCATATACGGATTTCCGACGCATATCGGTACGCTTGTATTTTTGTACAACAAAGATTTGTTCGACAAATTCGGGATCGCTTATCCGAAGGACGGCATGACTTGGGACGAAATATACGAACTCGCCCGCAGAATGACGCGGAGCGACGGCGGCATCCAGTACAAGGGGCTGAGCATGGCATGGGAGCATGTGGTCGGCTGGAATCAGCTGTCCGCCCTTTATTTTGATCCGCAGACGGAAAAAGCGCAATATACGAATGACGGCGTGAAGCGGGTGTTCGAGAATGCCGCAAGGTTCTGGACGATCCCGGGCAACGAGCCGCCGAACCGAAAGTACGGCTTGGGCGCGATCCGCGACTGGTTTCTCAAGGACCAGACGACGGCCATGTATTTGGATGCGGACGGCTTGATCCGGATGACCGCCGATGCATTGAAAAATTGGGATTTGGCGCGATACCCCGTCTTCTCCGACAATCGGGACACGGGACCGGCGCCGAATCCGACGTTCGGTTTTATTACCGGCAAGAGCAAGCAGCGGGATGCGGCGTTTCTGGCGCTCGCCTATTTGACCTCCGAGCAATATCAGGAATGGGCGGCCAAAACGTTGGGCTCCCTGCCGTCCTTGCGCAATGCGGAGCCGTTGATCAAAAATTTCGGGGAGAGCATCCCGAACTTTGCGGGCAAAAACGTCCAAGCGCTGCTGTTTCCGAAGAGCGCGCAAATGCAGCAGACGTCCCCGTACTATAATTCCGTAGGCGTCAGGGAAATAACGACCGCGATCAACGATTATTTGGCCGGCAAAGACGCCAACACCGTATTGCGGGAAGCTTCCGAGCGGGCCGACAAAAAAGTGGCCGAGGAGAAGGCGAAATAACATGGCGGCCGGAGCGGTCGCCGGTCCAAATGGAGTATAGGTTCGGGAATCGGCTGCCTGAAGCATCATCCGGGCAGCTTTTGTTTTGCCTTGCGGTAACGATAACGACGGCTTGGCTGCTGCGTAACCCCGAACAGTCCTTTTTTGCCATTCGTATCCGGTCATGAACGGTTTCTTCAACGAAAATCGGCGGAATTCTGCAACTAAACGGCACCATCCGTTCGTCTAATGGGAGAAGGGTTCTTCCAAGACCGGTGAATAAGTCGATCAAACTGGAAAACATGCATTTATTTTAGGGGAGAGCGTCATTTTTCTGTTGTTAACTGGAAAAACTCCAGCTATTTTCTCGTGTTTCGACCATTTAGCGATTTGGCGGCGAAATAACTGCAGAATTTCCATTTATTTCGGCGAGTACAGCCTGATTCCTGAGATTAACTGCATCAATTCAGGTTGTTGAAAAGTCAAAAAGAGAGATTTGGAATACAAAAAGAGATGGGGGAAATGTGCGGAAAGCGAAGCGGTTGACTTTAAAATCGTGTTGTAACCGCTAAAATCTTACAAACAACACGATGTTAACGGATGTGGAGCGCATTCCCCCACCTCTTGTCTCCGGCGCTTCCTCTCTTTGCAGACTTTTTCAACAGCTTCATCAATTACAGTTAGTACGCGGAGGGCAGACTTCTAATTGTCCGCCGTCGGCCCTTGCAGGACGCTCCGCAAATTCATTCTCCGGACTATCCGGAAAGGGGAAGGAACCCATGAAACAAACGATCTTCGCAATGGTATCGCTCTTCCTCCTCCTCCTCGTTTCGACGGTCCCGGCCTACGGACTATCGTGCGCACAGCCGTCGCGGGCAAGCGAAGAGTTTGACACGAGCGAATCGGTGTTCCGGGGAACGGTGACCGGCAAAAAGCGGACGGCGTCCGGTACGGCGGTTACGTTCAAAGTACACGAAGTTTGGAAAGGCTCGCCTGCCCGGGCGGCTGAATTGTTGGAGAGCGATATGTGGCTGACCTTCGAGAAAGGCAAGCAATATTTGGTGTACGTCGATACGGACAAGGACGGCCGACGCGCCAATTTATGCGGGAACACGAAGCCGTGGGAGCTCGGCAGAACGGACGCGGCCACATTCGGCGCGTCTTCAATCGCGCTGTATGATGAAGAACGACCGGGATTCCCCGGCTGGGGAATCCCCGCTGTAGTCGGAGCGACAGCGATATCGGCCTATTTCGCGTTCAGGTTTTGGCGAGGCCGGGCATCGAGGCATTAGAACAAGCCGGGATCGACTTGCTTTCCTGGAGATGCGCTTGCCAAATAACCGACTTGGAAGGAGATGCGATTGGGACAAATGACCCGTTATTTGTTCATGTGGCTTGCGTTCGTCATTTTATACAGTGTCGCCGTTACAGGACTGGAAGTATGGGAAGGAAATAAAATTACGACGACCGAGTATTACGGCCTGCGCAATATCGGGCTTATTTACTTGGCCGTAACAGTCTTGCCGGCCATCGGACTGTATCCTGTAACGTTGCTGCCCTTGTCCGTCTTGATCGGTAAAGTTATCAAACCGATGCCGGTTCGGCTGCTCTTATATTGTGCGGCGGGATGTTTCGGCGGAATATGGATATTCCGCAGCCTGTACGACGATTATTTCGTCAAAGGATACGGCTTGAACATAAGCAGCGCCGTATTGGTCTTCGGTGCGTTCGGCCTCGCCTATGCGCTGGCCGATCACTATATCGCGTCGAGACACCCGTCGGAAAGACGGTGATTTGAAGCGAAGCTTGCGAAGAATGCAAGTTCTTTACAGGCCCAATGATTGTTTCTCCGCTCTCGTCAATTTACGGGCGACAAGCGCGTACGAATGGTCGATCATGGCGCGGATTTCTTCGTCGGGTACCGTTCCGTCCATTACGACGGTGTTCCAATGCTGTTTGTTCAAATGGTAGCCCGGTTTGACCGCGGCGTACTGCTGACGGAGCAAATAGGCCGTCTCCGGCTCGCATTTCAAGGCAATGTTGTCGAAGCCGCCTTCGTCGGAGATGAGGGCGAACATTTTGGAGGCGACCTTCATGACGAGCGGGTCCGGGCCGAACGGATAATCTTCCCTGGCGCCTGTTTGGGTCAAGCAATGGGCGGCGAGCTCCTTTTTGTTCATCGGCGACTAACGCCTCCTAGTCCGGAATTCGTACACTTGCTCTATGACGGAATGGTCGCTTCGAAAGACTGCTGCAGCCGGCGCGTGACCGGACCGGGTTCTCCGACGCCTACAGGCAATCCGTCGATTTGGACGATCGGAACGATCTCCATCGTCGTGCCGGTCAAAAATGCTTCGTCAGCAGCCCGGAGTTCCTCGAGCGTAAAAGCCCGCTCCCGCGCGTGGATGCCTTGCTCCCCGGCGAGCCGCAGCACGACTGCTCTTGTAATGCCGTGCAAAATAAGATGATCGGCCGGATGCGTCAGTACGGCGCCATCCTTGACGATCATCAGGTTGGAGGCGCTACATTCGGTGACAATCCCGTCGCGGTGCAAAATGACGTCGCCGGCTCCTTGGTCGGCAGCCTCTTGCTTGGCCAGGACGCTTCCGAGCAGGTTCAGCGTCTTCAGATCGCAGCGCAGCCAACGGATATCGGGCCGGGTAACGGCGGAGATCCCCGTTTGCATCATATGTATGGGGCGGGCCGCATCGCTGCAATAGGCCAGCATGACGGGCTTCGCATCGGCGGGAAACGGGTGCGACCTCGGTGCGACGCCGCGCGTAACCTGCATATAGACAGTGCCGTTTTGCACATGTTCCCGTTCCAACAGCAGACGGAGTATATCGTCGATTTCTGTTCTCGCATAAGGCAGCCCGAGTCCGATTTCCCGGGCGCTTCGTTCGAGTCGATCGTAATGAGCATCAGCCTCATACAGATGTCCGCCGTATACGCGGAATACTTCATAGATGCCGTCGCCGAAATAGTAGCCCCGGTCCGAATAAGAAACGGAAGCCTCCGATTCGGGAACTAAGCGGTCGTCGAGCCATATCACGGGCAAGCACCTCGGTTCGCGGAATAACATTGCATGCAATCTGGTATGCTACGAAATATAGTATCAATCCGAGAGCCTGAAGTCAAAAAACAATCCGCCAAAATCGAAGTTTAAATCCAGTCGCTCATACGGAATGAAAACGTTTTCCGCATCCGCCTAACGGACTGTTTTTACGCTGCAAACCGTTGCCGAAATACAAGGAATAATCGGAATTTGTCGACAACTCGTGGCGGTCCCTTTCTCTGAAAAAAGGAGATCGATAGAGAAAAACGCAGATTTCGCGAAGCTAGTCCGATTTTTCCGCCCATTTCCGATCCTATCCCGATAGATGCACAACATGTAGTATTGTATAATGAAAATCTCACCAATATATTGTGGTGAATGCGGGGCAAACGCACACGAGTTGCGAACAGCTTTACATAGCATGCAGTATACGTTATTCGCACTTATGCGCCTGAATTTCTAATCCGGGAGGGCTACCATTGGAGACGGTTCAAGTGAAGCGACTGGAAGGACTCAGCGAAAAAATATTTCTCGATCGGTACGCGATGAAAGACGCCGATACGGAAAATACGGTCGTGGGCGATATGGTTCTCGTCCTGACGAAGGACGATCCGAAATTTCCGAGCAAGGAAGTCGGGGAAGTCATCGCTCGCACAGGCAGACAAGTAACGATCCGGCTCCGCAGTGGAGAGCTGTTCGAATCAAGCATAGAGAAGTTGACGCTGACGAAGGAGAAGACGCCGGATCAGCTGTGGGACCGTTTGGCTGCCGCAATGGCATCCGTCGAGGCTACTCCGGAGAAGCAGAAGGAATGGAAAGACAAATTCCGCTACATTTTGGACGACTGGAGGCTCGTTCCGGGAGGGCGGATTGCGGCAGGCGCCGGCGCAAGCGACGAGCTGACGCTGTTCAACTGCTACGTCATTCCTTCGCCGCACGACAGCCGCGGTGGCATCATGTCCACGCTGTCGGAGATGACCGAGATCATGTCGCGCGGAGGCGGCGTCGGGATCAATTTGTCGTCTTTGCGTCCGCGTCGCTCCGTTGTCAGAGGAGTTAGCGGCTCTTCGAGCGGTGCCGTTTCCTGGGGCGGGCTGTTCAGCTATACGACCGGACTGATCGAGCAGGGAGGCAGCCGCCGCGGCGCTCTCATGCTCATGATCAACGACTGGCATCCGGACCTGCTCGACTTCATCACCGTCAAGTCGACGATGGGCCAAATTACGAACGCCAATCTGTCCGTTTGCGTCAGCAACGGGTTTATGAAAGCCGTGAAGGAAGATCTCGACTGGGAGCTTGTGTTCCCGGATACGACCGATCCGGAATACGACGAAATTTGGGACGGCAACCTTGACAATTGGAAGGCGCTGGGCAAAAAAGTAAAGGAGTACCGCACCGTCAAAGCACGCGAGGTGTGGCACACGATCATCGAATCCGCATGGCGTTCCGCCGAACCGGGCGTCGTGTTCATGGAATATTACAACCAGATGTCCAACAGCTGGTACTTCAATCCGATCATTTGTACGAACCCGTGCGGAGAGCAAGGGCTGCCGGCATGGGGCGTGTGCAACCTGTCCGCGATCAACCTGTCGAAGTTTTATGACGAGGAGAAGCATGACGTCGCCTGGGACGATTTGGGCAAGACGGTCCGCTATTCCGTCCGTTTCCTGGACAACGTCATCGACAAGACGCCTTATCATTTCGAGGAAAACGAGAAAAACCAGAAGAGCGAACGCCGCGTAGGCTTGGGTACGATGGGACTTGCCGAGCTGATGATCAAGCTGAAGGTTCGGTACGGCAGCGCGGAATCGCTCGTGTTCCTCGATAAATTGTACGGATTCATGGCGAAGGAAGCTTACTTGTCTTCGGCGGATATCGCCGGGGAGAAAGGCTCGTTCACCCAATTCGACGCCGACAAATTTCTTCAGAGCGGCTTCATGAAGCAGATGACCAAGACATTCCCCGAAGTCGGCACGTCGATCCGGAAAAAAGGAATGCGCAACGTTACGGTCATTACGCAAGCGCCGACGGGAAGCACCGGTACGATGGTCGGTACCTCGACCGGCATCGAGCCGTACTTCGCCTTCGAATATTTCCGTCAAAGCCGGCTCGGCTACGACAAGCAATATGTGCCGATCGCGCAGGAGTACAAGGACCAGCATCCGAACGAGGAGCTGCCGGACTACTTCGTAACGTCGATGAGCTTGTCGGCGGAAGACCATATCCGCGTGCAGGCCGCCATCCAAACGTGGGTCGACAGCTCGATTTCCAAGACGGCCAACTGTCCGTCCGATTTCACCGTCGAAGAAACGAAGAACCTGTATGAGCTCGCGTTCGACCTCGGCTGCAAAGGCGTGACGATCTATCGTGACGGAAGCCGGGACGTGCAGGTGCTGTCGACCGAGAAGAAAGAGGAGAAGAAGGAAGAGGCCAAGCCGGAGAACGCGAAGGATGAAGCGGTTCAGACGATCAAAGAGCAACCGGCCGCCGGAGCCGGGGACTCCACGGCGCTGACTCAGCTGTCCGAAACGCTGTCTACGGGCATCGACCAGCAGACGAAGCAAGTATTCGACAAGCAATATAAAAAACGTCCGCAAACGCTCCGCGGAGCGACCTATAAATTCAATACGCCGTTCGGCATGGCGTACATTACGATCAACGATATGAACGGCACGCCGAGCGAAATATTCATGAACGTTGGCAAAGCCGGCTCCGACGTGTTCGCAATGTCCGAAGCGCTCGGCCGCGTCTGCTCCTTGTTCCTGCGTTACGGCGACCACGGCGACAAGGTGCAGCTGCTCGTCAAGCACCTGAAGGGCATCGGCGGCTCCGGCGCCATCGGCTTCGGCGCCAACCGCGTCGAGTCGATCGCCGACGCCGTCGCCAAAGCGCTCGAAATGCACAGCGGCGACGAATCCGAGCCGTACATTACGGCGACCCAGGAAATCACCGCAACCGTCGAGAGTGCGCCCGTGAAGCCTCACGTCCACTCCGGCAGCATCTCGACCGACCTGTGCCCATCGTGCGGCACCGCCTCGCTGGTCAATAGCGAAGGCTGCAAAAACTGCACAAACTGCGGATACAGCAAATGCTCGTAAAAGAGGAGAGCCCGGGGGAACCCGGGCCCCTTGTGTGAAATTCCAAAATCATTTAGAATTGTTTCATAATTCGTTAGACAATTTGTTGCAGAATTCGTTAGATTGAAATTTTATACGGTCAATTGAATAAAAATACACTAATGGCAGCTGAGATCTTTTCAGTTGCCTTTATTTTTTATAAAGGTGGGCATCGATTTATGAATAAATGGCGGTTGTCACGACGACCAAGTATGATCGAAGACGAATCACTTGAAGGTTTTTTAGTGCGTGTCTCTCAAATAAATGGTTACGAAGACATTGATGATCATTCCAAATTTCAATATCACTATTCGCCTGTGCTAAATGAAATAAAAAATAATAAAAAATACATACTGAATATATTATATGACTTGGCGGAGGTGCTAACAGGGCAAGAAATAATTAGACGTAATCATGATAGAAAATATCTTAGCAGTAGAGGGTTATTATTTGGGCACGGGTGTGTATGGTATCCACGATTAACTCGATATTGTCCATTATGTCTTCAAGAGAGTAAGTATCATAGGATTCAATGGTCTATGATTCCAGTTTTAGTTTGTGATAAACATTTGTGCTTTTTAAGACATAAATGTCACGAATGTGATCATTTCACTAACCTAAAAGCAACTATTACAGGGATTTGCAATAGATGTGAGAGGGATATTACAGTACAATATGACAAAGTAACTAGAGAATTTTTGTTTGAACATCCCTTTTTAGTTAATATAGATTATCTGAGTGATAAGAGAGTATTTCTTCATCTTACAGGGGAAAATTTATTTAAACTGAAAAAATGGCTAATATTTTGTATTGTAAATATCAATGATATGAAGAAAAAAAGTTTATGGATACAATATTCAACAAAGTCAACAGTCATACGAATCACTGATTTTGACATAGAAAAGATAAATGATTATCTAATTCTGACTGATAACTTGATAAGCAATTGGCCAGAGAACATTATCAAATATGCTAATAACAATATGATTTTAGAGGAACGACAACATTTTATTAATACATTTTTTAAAAGAAAACATTCCTATGGTAACATGGATATTATTAATTTTTTGAATCGGATAAAAGTTAACTCATAATATAATCGTATAAGCCTTTTATTGAGCTATGGATGTTCTTGAAATTAGAATGTTGATCATGCGTATTTTGTGAATGAAAATCGGAGCATTCGAATTTAGTAAGCTGCAACGGATCGGTGTGTATCCGGGCCCGGCCAATTAGTTTATACAATTTTATTTCGGAGGAAGGTCAAACTAAACGCTCGACCTCCACATCCGCTGGCATGTTCCTCCCTATTTCTCAGGTCACGTTCTATTTCTATCTTCGGACAATGCCATCAATATATTTTCCTTGGAACCGTTTTCGAAATAATAATGAAACATAGCTTTATCTGGCTCAGTGGCACTTTTTAATATAAACTCTTTGCTTTCAAAAAAGATTCTTCTGATAACGTAATCAATGTCAAAGCGAGGCTACGACTCTTAACGGCAGTCCCGTCTTAGTTGAGAAGGGACTTACGGTCACTAAAAATAACGCCTATACAATTCCCTTCGTCGTTCTCCTCGTAACTGAGCATAGATCTGTGTAGTGGATGCTTTCTCGTGGCCCAACATCCCTTGGATAAAATCTAAAGGTGCACCATTATCAAGCAAATGACAGGCATAGGTATGACGGAACCGATGAGGGTGCACGTTTACGGCAACCTTTCCACGGGTTGCGAGCTTTTTTATCGAAAAGCTTATTGTGGGAATTGTCATTCGTCGGACAGGGTGAGTTTCCGTCACAAAGAGGGCTTTACAAGAATCCTCACGCTCCTCAAGGTATCTCTTTAACCAGACCTTACACTCTGTCGTAAAATAAACTTCTCTTTGCTTAGAACCTTTCCCATTCACAATTGCGGAGCAGTTTTCCCAGTTGATGTCTTCAACATTTAATCTGTGAACCTCACCGACACGGCATCCAGTACAGTATAGGAATTCCAAGAGTGCATGCTCGCGCGGAGAATCACAGGTAATCTTGAGATGAATAATATCCTCCTCTATCAAAAACTTTGGGATCCGTTTTTCCATCTTTGGTTCTCTCAGTTTTAAAGTTGGATTTTTAGTGACGTGACCTTCTTCGAATGCAAATCGAAAAAGGGATCTGACGAACCGAATTCGATGCCCTAGGCTGCTTGGCTTTAATCGCTCCGACTGTTTCGCCAGATAGCTCTTCAGCAAAATTAGGGAGACTTCTTCGATTTCAAGGTTGCCGATTTCTCGGACCAGAACATTTAACTGGAGGGAGTATGCTTTCAAGGTGTGCGGGCTAAATCCCAAAATGCGCTTATCAGCCTCATACAACATCCACAGATCCATCAATCTCATATATTAAACCCTCCCAATGGCTTATTATCCTTAGCTTCGCTTTGCTTGGGAGGGTTTAATCATTCCTTTCCAAAATAATGGTTCTCGTCGCTAGTGTATCCATTAGCGGAGCCGTAGTAGCTTTGATTTATTCTCTTTAATACAATACCTGGCGAGACGGAGTACCTTGGAAACTGTTCCCCCCTTACAGTTCTTATGTCTTAAAAAATCTTCATTCCATCATTCCTGCTGAAAATGAAAATGACCCCTCGAAAGGGGTCATGGTATTAGGACACAAATATGATAGATGTACCAATGACTGCTTGAATCAGTTTTAAGCTACACGAGCACAGATTAACGAAAAAAAAACTGGCACAAATACAGTTAACCAAGTGACCAAATACAAAAAAGGATATCCCTAAAAAAGATACAGATAAATACTATCTTATAAAAAAATCGAACATAAGTGTATTACTTTTTTTGAATAAATTGTATGTTATTAATGCGGCCGCAACGCAGTATGAATAGGGATGACGGGAGAAGAGCTATATGATTACACTCAGGAAGATCACACTGGAAAACCGGCGTGCCATGTTTAACTTGGAGGTTACAGAAGACCAACGGCGCTTTGTTGCATCCAATCTGTCAAGCGTGGCTTCGTGTTATGTCCTTTCAACCAATGGAGGACATCCATTTCCATTTGTCATCTACGCTGATGAGCAGCCGGTCGGTTTTGTCATGTTGGCTTATGGAATCACAGGTTACGAAGATCCGTCAATCGCAGAAGACAACTATTGTATCATGCGACTGATGATTGACAAGCAATACCAGAACAAGGGCTATGGTCGGGAGGCTATGAAAAAGATTTTGGAATTTATTCGTACCTATCCAGCAGGGCCAGCACATTATTGCTGGATTCCTTATAAACCTGAAAACATCGCTGCCAAAAAACTTTATGAAAGCTTTGGCTTCCGTGACAACGGTGAAATTTTCAACGACGAGTCAATAACTGTGTTGCATCTCTGATTTGCTGCCAAACCGTTGAAGACGTAGGATCAAAGAAAGGGCCATCCCGCAAAAGGATGGCCGTAATACTTGCCGTTACAGACAGCGCGGAGAATCTTATCATAGTTTAAAGCGTGTGATTGCGTTATTCTTCCCGTTACTTCAATGAAGAAGGGAGCAGTTGCCATGGCGATCTGCTCCCTATCTAATTTCACTATCATCCCAGTTAAACAGATAAATTGGAATTTTCAATTATCCGATTGTCTTCTGATCTTCGACTTAAAGAGTATTAAGTTTTCCTATTGGATAATTTCTTATAAATATAGACAATTGGAAACCACAAAAAAATGGCGTGCATGAGTCCGACAAACGAAGCAATTAATACGGAAGCTGGAACGCTTATCAAACCTGCGTTAACGCCTCTCGTAATTACTTTTTCGCCACTTTGAAAAACTATTTCATCCGAAAAGAAAGAAGCTATCAGTAATCCAATTCCAACAATTAATCCAAAAATAGTATAAATCAAAACTGTTTTCCGTATAACTTTTTTCAACATCCCAAATTTATACTCCATTCCGTTTGTTGATATTAATTACTTGGCGGAATGACTGAATGCTGCCCGTTACTCCAAGGAAAAAAGGGAGCAGTTGCAGCGGCGATCTACTCCCGTCTAATTCCACTATCGTACCCATTAGTTCAATCGCTCAATCTTTGCTTTAATACTTTGAAGGCATTTAAATGAGAATTATCATGCAAATACTGTTTGATTTGCTGTGCACACTCATGAGTTTTATTGAGTTCCGTATTTATTTCTAAGTCGTAAGTGCCATGTGTATGAACCAGATTATACTGATAATTTGCAAGACCAATATTCCGATCTCCTCTTTCCCTTTCTCTTCGTTGAAGTTCTTCTAACGAACAATTTACTGAAACAAACAACACTTTGTAATCCGCTAACAACATAACACATTCATCTAACCACTGTCTTTCTTGGAGTACATGGTCGACAATTATGTTATTCCCAGTAGCAACTAATGCGGAAAGTGCATGATGCATTCCCTTTGCAACTTTCAACATCGCATCTTTAGTTTTATCCGCTGGTTTACTTCCATTAAGGTATTCAACTGGAAGCATATGAAAAAACTTATCTGCAGATATGTGTAAGTATGGTTCGTCTAAAATTCGTTGTAATTCTAAGGAAATACTGGTTTTCCCCGAACTCGAAGTTCCATTTAAAAATATAACTGTCCCTAGTTGCATTAAACATTACCCTCTTTCCGTTGACTTAAAGTTAACTGCCCGTTAGTGGAGTGAGGCCGCTGCTTGATCCCGCGGCAACCCCATTGAGCTATCGTACCCGTTAGCGCAATAATGCGAGTGTGCTCAACTCAGTTCTACCTTGTGCTGCCGTAACAGTGCCGAAATATCGACGCCGTTTATCGTCAACCCTTCAATATCGCAACCTTCGATACTGACGCCTCGTAAATTAGTTTCGCGAACGACGGCATCCTCCAAATTGCATGAAGTGATTTGTACTGGAGGGTTCGCAGCAGTATGCCCGTTCTCAAGTTGATCCTTGTTCCCGTAGCCGATATGCTTAAAATGTGCGCCACCCCATTGCGCGCCGTCGATTGACATTCCCGTCAGATTAGCGTCCGAGATACTTAATCCCGACAAATTAACATCAAACAAAGTAATTCCACTCATGTTTGCGTTATTTATTTTTGTCTTTGCCAAGCTTACATTATCGATATCAAGCTCCTCAGCTCTGACCTCCTGCCACTTAGACCCTGAAATATCTGCCCTTTGCAAATCCAAATGTTCCACCTTTAAGCTCATCTGGTTATCCGCCTTATTAAAATGAATTGCTCTCTTTACTTCAACGCGCACCCCAATATTTCCTGCATTATCCATTAAACTAGCCTGCCCGTTAGCGTAACAAGCTGCCGTTTAGCACACGGCCTTGTCATGGTGTGAATTAATGTTCTATGAACCCGATCAAGAATTTATTTTATCTTAAGTTCGTCGACAGGCCCATCGGGCTTTGATTTTAGTTCGTTTCGCTTAAACCCTAAGCTTGCATATAGCCTTTGTGCAGCAACATTATCCGGTTCGTAGCTAACCTGTATTCCTTTACAATCATTTTTTTGTTTGATAATGTTAATGACTGCTTGAAGCGCACGTTTTGCGATCCCTTTTCCTTGATATTGCTCATCGATCATCAATCGAGGTATTACATAAACCCCGTTATTTGGAACATCATCCCACATAATAAATCCAACCATAGTCTCATCCAAATAAATCGCAAACGGTACAAACGAATAATATTCAGTATTTTGGTACTTGGCTTGTACAAGAGAATAAAGATTTGAAGGTACAAAATGCTCTTGTTCTTTTTTAACCTTTAATTTTATACATTCTTTCCAATTTCGATGGTCGATCTCTTTTAAGGATATCAACTGTTCCCCACCTTCCTAATTCCCCATCAACCTTACAATTGAAATCTAAATTTTTCTTGAGAATATATCGTTATCAATTAACTTTTCTGCCCGTTAGCTTAATGAAAACGGCAGCCGATCTTTGAACTGGCCGGCTGCCGTTGTGTCTATTTTTAACTATCGTATTCGTTAGTTTAAACGAATAATTTAATCCCGAGTTAATGTAAGAATTGGATTGTTAGAACTAACCAACTCTTTATTTGCGTTATAATACATATCCTCAAGAGTAATTTCATTTTTGTTTTTAATTGTATATTTGAAAATTAATTTATCGTTAGGTGCATAGACTCGCTGTAATGTCCAAACCATAACAGACCCCGTAATAAATTCATATTGCCCTTTAATCTCCACATCACTAGAATACAAATATACCATTGTCATATCTTCATTAAAGACACTTTTTAATCCAGTATTATCTATCCATTCTCCGACAATTAGCTCGGATATATCTCTTTCTTTATTAAATAAAGAATAATAAAAAAATGCCCCAGAAATAATAAGAATCGCAATTACAACTACTATAATCATCTTTCTTTTTTGTATTATAGTAATTCCCCTCCTCATTACGGTTCATTTTCCAAATATTATATCATGAGTTGAATTAATCTGCCCGTTAGCGGAACAGGCTGCCGATTGTACCGGCAGCCTGTTGTCATGGTGCTATCGTTCCCCGTTAGCTTAATCTCCTTGCGTACTTTTTGCCAAAACAGGGTACCATTTTAAGTCTTCTATTCTAATATAATTTGTTTCAGGATAGCGATACTCATAAAGAACCTTTCCGTTCTCATTAAAAGCCTTTGCGTTATAATCATTCCATGGGATTGATTTATCCCAATAAAATGTGATCGGTTCATTTAACTCTGCTTTCTTTCTTAATCTATTCTCATCAGGTCCAACCTCTAAATAAGATACCGTAGGGTCATTCAATAAAACGCTGAAAACGGTCGCCGCTCTTCCTTTGTCATCCGAAAATGAGGTTCCGCCTATTGTTTTGATGGGGTCTTCGTTATGAAAATAATACGTGGACATTCTTGAAACCCACAAAAACCCAAACGATTTGAAACTTATTGCTGTAATCGGCTTTTCAGATGAATCGAAAATGAATACTTTTCCCCATGGATAGTCAACTTTATCTAATAAAACTGAATCTTTCGGTACAGATGAGTTCGCTCTGGCAGCACTTAATGCGTTTAATTTGTACTCGCCTAAAATAAAAAATAACGTGACCAACAACAATAAAATTACACTTGTAAACCTTTGTCTTGTTTTCGTTTTATTTCCCCCCCAAGCACTAAAACCGTTTGTTGTTTTTTCTATCTGTTTCCATTAATACGCTTCAATAGCCGTAAAGTTGTGGAAACCTGCACCCTAGTTGAGAAAAGGCAGCCGATCGTAAGAAGCCGGCTACCTATCGTGCTTCGTTAGTTCAATTAGCTTTGCTGATTCATTTCATCAAAAGCCTAATGCATACCAAGAGATTGTCAGGTCTCGAGCGTGAATACGGTGTTATCGGATGTTACCGTTCCCCCGAATCACCCAAGAAATAGTCTTTCAAGTTTTGTTCCATATATTTCTTCGTTTTCAATAACTTATTTGTAAACTCCTCGATAACTCTCAGGTAGCAATTCCGCTATTTTCTTCATGATATGTTTTATTGTGATTTCTTCGTATTCATTTTTGTCTTGTTCCTTTGATCTCTTGTGTATTTCAAATTGTTTACCAATGTTGATATGAACATCAGCATAATTAAAGATTTCCGCCCTCATATCTCCTTTTTTATTTATGGGCAGCAGTTTTTCTGACCCACAAATCCCTATGGGTATAATTGGGGCCCCTGTCATTTTTGCTATAAGAAGGATTCCTTTCTTTGCTTCCATCAAACTACTGACTCTACTTCTTGTTCCTTCTGGGAATATCACTAGACTTTCTCCTTGTTTAACAAGCTTTATTATTTTCTCGAGACCCTCTTTATCAGCGGTATTTGGTTTGATTTTTGTAGTTTTTATTACGTTAAGCCCAATATTTGTAACAGCATCATTAGACAGTTTTTCACCTGCTACAAAAGTTGGATCAATCACTTTTAAAGCTTTGTCTAAGACTAATCCATCAGAATTGCTTAAATGATTACATATAAAAATAGTTGGTGTTTTTATACCCTTTAAGTTTTCACTACCTAATATTTTTATATTGGCATATTTTTTTAGGTATTTATCAATTATTTTCTTAGAAATGTATGATACAAGACTATTCGGTAAAATATTTATTATTTTTGCTGATGTGCTAGAAATCATTTGATTCCCCCTCCGAATGGTCCTTAATTCATACTGCTTGTTTAATCGTATGTATTCGGTACCTAAAATGAATTTCCTTTTTTTGCAACTAATCTGCCCGTTAGTTGAGTCACCGATAACCAATCTAATACTTAATTTATTTTCTCAGTCTAGACCCTCATTATTAAATATTTCAGTCTTGTGGTTTATTTTCTTTTAACAGCGGAAAAGGTTGAAACCTGTCCACGGATAATCGTTCCCATTAAATATATTATCATTATTTGTTTATATGGAACTTGTGTTGGCAAGACTGATTCTAACGAATTCTGTAACATGAGGGATAGTATATGAAAATTCCTGTTAGAAAAATCAGACCAACACGAGGGCGCCACTATAGGAGTAAAATTGGTTCATCCAAAAGCTTAAAGATCATACATGCAGAAAGTCTACTTGAACGTGATTATGTTCGACTGTGTAACTTTGACCCGAAAATCTCAAAGATATATTATCAGCCAATTGGTATTCACTTTCACTACGATGGTAGGAATCGTCGATATTTTCCCGACTATCTAGTTTTTACTCGAGATAGCCGCTGTTACCTAATAGAGGTTAAGTTAAAAGAGTTTGTTGGTTCCAATCTAAATCGGGCTAAATTTAATGCAGCTGTTAAGTTGTGTGAGGAGAAAGATTGGACTTTTTTAGTTGTTACGGAAGATCAAGTCAGGCCGGGATATTTACAAAAAAATCTTAGACTGTTACATGAGGTTAATCGACACAAAATCATACCTTCTATAGCTGAGTATATTATGGAAATGCTGAAGTTTATGGGGCCACAATCCATTGTTGATTTGAGAAACGCTTGCAGTATTGTCGATGCATCTTTGTTTATGCTCAATCTTCATAAGTTGATATATGCATGTAGAATTGGAACAGACTTAGTACATAAGCCTCTTAATGATAAATCATTAATTTGGTTTCTTCCCACGAAGGAGGGTTCATATGGCTAGAAACTATTTTTCATATGGCACCAAGTTTTTATTAGACGGTTTGGAACATATGGTAAAAAGTTCTGATCATAGAGAAATCGTTGTTGAAATAATAAAATATAAGCAAATTAAAAGCATTCTACTTACGGATTTAGAAGAAGCATGGGACGAGGAACGCTTAGTTTTTCAAGACGTTACGGAGAGAGCTAGTAAAATCAAAAGTGATTTGAACCAGCTAAATGAGAAGGAAAAAGCTAGTATTAAGTTCAAGCTGGATGTTCTTAAACCTGTTATTGATGGAAATTATCACAAAATTAATCTTGATGAATATCTACGAACACTACGTGAAGTGAAGGGTTTTAAGGTGTCAAAGGCAACATTTTATAACTGGAAAAGGCTCTGGGAGCGATATGGGGATGCCCGATTTTTACTTGATTTGAAGCCAGGACCTAAGAGTCGACAAACCGAAAAGGAAGTAATGGATTCTCTAGAAAGGATCATGGATGAAAATCTCTATTCGGGAGAAAAGATCATTTACAGACAGATTTATCGGTTATATAAGGATAGTATTAAAAATGTTAATGAGTTACGAAATGCGGATCAAAAGCAAGTCCTACGTTCATTTCAAACAATCTGGAGGATATTGAGAGAAAAACGTGACTTATATCGTCAAAGAGCCGCCAGAGATGGATATGTTGCAGCGAAGTTGGAACGCGATGGTTCCAAAAGCATGTCAGAAAAACCAAAACGACCGTTACAACGGGTGGAACTTGATTGGACTCCGGCTGATATATACATAGTTGATCCAAAAAACCTTGAACGGAAGAAGCCGTGGCTTGTCTATGCAATTGACGTATTTAGTGGTGAGCCTCTAGGATTTTATATCACCCTTGAGCATCCAGATACTTTTGCAATTAAACAGTGTTTACTGCATTGCTTTTTACCGAAGGTTTATCTAAAGAAACTATACCCAGAAGTACAACACGAATGGACTTCGTATGGAATACCTAAAGAACTAGTAATTGATAATGCTTCACAGAATGACTCAAACGATCTGGAAGAGATCTTCAATTACTTTGGTATCGACCCATTGTATCCTGAAGTGCAAGCAGGACATAAAAAGGGCACGGTTGAACGTGGTCAGAAAACATTCAATGATATATTGCATACATTGAGAGGGACTAGTTTTTCCAACATCTACGAAAAAAAACAGTATGACTCTAAAGGAAAAGCTTGCATTACTCTCCAAGCTTTTTATTATATTGCACATATCATTTTCGTTGATATCATTTCACACAATTGGAGTCATAGCCGAATGGGAGGCACCCCTCATCAGATATGGGAGAAGGCATTTGCTGACGATCCAAGTCTTATCAAAGAGCTGCCATTTAGCAAAAAAGAAATCACCCTGGCATTATGTGAAGGTAGAGAGAAGAGAATCATACAGAATAAGGGGATTATGCTCGAAGAGACATGGTACACGAGCGATGAACTTATGAAGCTACGCTATCGCCTAATTCAAAATGGAGATGAACATACCCAAGTGGTTATTCGATTTGATAGTTCTAATGTTAAGAAGGTTTATGTCGAGAATCCCTACGATAAAAGCTTTATAGAAGCGTATATTGATCCTAACCGTATGCAAGATTTCGAAAAGCATTACGATGTGGATCCAACGCTTCCACTTCCTTTCCAACAAATGAAAGCGATTTGTTTGTCTGAAGGAAGAAAACGCCGTGCTTTTGATGATACGCATGTGGTCAATGCATTAAAAAATATCAAAAAAATTCAAAATGATCAACTTAAAGACAAACGAAACCAGTACAAACAAACTCTTTCGAAAGAAGCTCAAATAATCGAAGGACTTGCTCTTCAATCTTTTGATTTTGAGAATTTAGGTGAACCCGAGAATCCGGACACCCTACATTACATAGGAGAGCTATCTGAGGCCGAGATCAATAAAAAGAAGAAGGAAAACTACGGTCAGAAAAGACCAATTAAAACAGATGTGAAAACTATGGTAGGGTCAAAGCCTAAGAATGAAGTTGAGCAGGAATCCAACATATATGAGGATCTTCCCATGTATGGGGTTTCTCAATTAGGTGTTTAGTATGGAAAAGCCAATTTTTTTTCGTTTAGATGGATCCCCGATAGATGAGACTGAACTCAAGGAAAGATTAATGTGGTTAGATCAGATCGTTGTGCATCACCAACGATTTTATGAATTGTATCAGGTGATTCATGATTGTCACGTTTTCAAGAAAGGTGCTGCAATTTTAGGCGACACTGGAGCAGGGAAGTCAACTTTGTTTAGGATCTATGAAAGTCGATATCCTAAGGTAACCAAAGTGAAAACTTTAAATTATCAAAAGATTGAATATGATACAGTTCCGGTTCTGCGGGTAGAATTAGATTCGAATTCGAAGCCTCAAAACGTGGCTTCGAAACTGCTACAAAAACTGGGTGATCCTTTTTATAATAAAGGAACTGAAAAGCAGCTTACATCACGTGTTAAGGAGTATATTAAGGATGCCGAAGTAGAACTGTTGATTATTGATGAGCTGCAACATTTAATTGATACCGATACACAGCGAGTTATTAGGAAGGCTGCGGATTGGTTGAAACAATTGTTGAACGATTTGAATCTACCGATTATTTTTGGTGGAATCAGAGAAGATGCAAAACGAATTTTTGCCTCAAATAAGCAATTAGATGAACGGTTCCCCTATAAATTAGCTTTCTATGGATTCAAGTATCAAACAGAAGAGCAGAAGAAGGAATTTAGGGGATTCCTAAAAAGCTTAGATTATCAACTTCCATTTGCGGATGAATCAAATATTTACGACCCATATCTATCCGAAAAGATTTATTATGTTACTTTAGGGATACCTAGAACATTAAATCATTTATTGCATCACTCCGTTAAAACAGCACTAAAAGCAGGCAAGAATAAGCTGGACGAGAGAGATTTTCAATATGGCTTTTCACTTTTATCGTTAGAAACGAGGCCCAAAGTAGTTAACCCTTTTCATGGTAAGGCATTTGATTTGAATGTGGCCTTGGAAAAAGAGAAGCCGACCAGCAACTAGCTGCTCGGCTTCTACCCATTTCTGCTGTGGTGATTATTTAAAGGAAAAACTTGTTTAAATTTCATGCAGGAAATGAGTCCAATGCCTTTTTTATATAAGTCACTCCAATGGTTATTTGGTACCAATACTTCTACAGTATATTTTCTTTTCCTCTCGTACTCTCAGTTAAAAACAAAAACCAGATCGCGTCAATTGACTCGCTCTGGTTTAATCTCGTAACACTTCTTTTATTATAGTTTTTACCCTCTTCAAATCATTTAAATCCTGACGTAGTAAAATATCTAGAATCTCAGTAATCTCTTCTTCTTTATCACTGAGTTCCATTTTCATGCTGTAGGAATAGCCAAAAAGTTCGTGGATCTCAACATCAAGAGCATCCGCTATTTTGGCTAAATTCAGTAAGGAAATATTCTTCTCCGCACGCTCAATGCCGCCTATATAGGAAAAATGAAATCCGGCCTTCTCTCCTAATTGTTCCTGGGAAAGGCCTCTTTCTTTGCGCAGGTCCCTAATTCTGGCGCCTACAAACTTCAAAACGTTTTCAGACATGGCTGCCACTCCTCTAAATGAAGTGTAGACAATGCCTGTCCGATGAAACATACAGCGTTATATATCAAAAAATAAAATGATATATATAAGTATCAATTGTTATGATAGTGGTAATAAATATTACTAGATTTAGATAATAGAATGCGAGAAAAGGAGAAGTGTTGATTATGACGCTGCAACTTGCCTCAGCATATTTGCCTGAGGAGACAGCCCAAATGACCGCAGAAGGAATTCAATTTATGGATCATTACTATTCATCTCCATTGTTAATTAAAGACAAGTGGTATGATCTTGTTCATGCATCCGGGAGCTGGCAGGTCCAGATATTCTACGATCCGCAATGTAATGACTTTATCCTTGTACCTTATGACAAGTTAGGGTTAATTGTCGTTAATCGAATTCAACTAATTGATCTTAATTCAGATAGTGTTCAACTCTTTGAAGACTATTTTAAAACAATGCAATTCTTAAAGCAGCGTTGGAAGCGTAATAAAATAAGAAGTAAAAATAATAAGAGCAAGTAAGATTAAGGTGACAATATGGTACTGAACCGTCTCGCCGTTATTCAAGGAGAAAGTTTATCTAGTTACTTGTATAGATTTTCGCTTCGCAATCATTACCCTTCTGTGTTCTATATTGCCCACCTGCTGGATATCTCTGAAAACTATATAAATAATAATGAATTCGACATTGAAGACTTATCCGTTATTTCTACATTGACTGAACAAACGACGGAACAGCTAGCTATGATGGCCGGATTAAATATAAAGCATCAAATGGGGATCACTTTTTTAAAGAAACTTATCATGAAGAGAAGGGTAAAATATTGCATGGAATGTATAAAACCCGTCCCCTTTCTCAAGTTTGAGTGGACTCTACATCCATTAGATACTTGTATTGACCACCGGTTAAAGTTGATTGAGTTTTGTCCAGGTTGCAATAGGGCTATTCTGTTAAAGGATCTGATCTTGTGCAGATGCTCGTCCTGTGATTTCAATTTTCAAAAGATAGCGTCACCGGTCAGGGTCGAGCCTTCATCAGTTTATTATTTTTCCCAACTTGAGGTCCAGCAGCGATTTAAAGGTATTCCGTCTGAGCATTTCTTCCCCGGGTTTACTCTACATTCTTATCTTTCGCTGGCTTATCACAGCTTTTACCTATTAGAAGGGTTAAATAGTTTTATAGATGAAAAAGAACGCATCATACAGTTTTTTTATAACAAGTGCAGCGCGAAACAAACGAGTGATAATATGGCGAACGCATGGGCGAACTTTTACTGGATGTACCATGAGTTCCCGTTGAATTTTTATCGTGTCTTAGATGCATTTCATATTCAAAAGAAAAATCAAATAAAGTACTTCTTGCTTAAACGCTTTGAAGGGTTGTTTAGCGATGAGGCCTTTCACTTTATTCGTGATGCTTATAACGAATTCTGGATCAAGAAGGTGGACGAAGGCAGTATCAGAAAAGATTTTGCTGTTTTTAAGAATAATCCCACTCTTTTAGAAAAAAGAAACTATATCAGAAAAGACGAAATTCGGAATAGTATTGGGATGAGTTATGAATTTATCGAAAAACTAAACGATGAGCAAAAGATCAATCTGGTAATCAAAGAAAATGGGTCACTAAAAGGCTATTTGATCGGAAAAGAATCTCTGAACGATGCCCTTATTCTAAAGGGGACTTTGATATCAAGAAAAGAAGCGGCATTCATACTTGGGATTGAGCGAGGATCAATTCAGAGACTAATAAATGCCGGAGTGTTGAAAACATATAAGCTAACATCAACTAGTACTGCGAAATTAGATCGTGAGGAAGTAATTACATTATTGGATAGCTGCCGGGGTACTGTCGTGAAGAATATTACTGAAGGCTATATTAGTTTTCATCATGCGCTAATTAAGTTCTCTGTTTGTCATCTAACCGTGGATCGTATTATTGAGTATACACAGAAAGGTATGCTACATCCTGTACGTGTTTCAGCGGGTAATAATTTTATTGATAACTACTATCTTATCGATGAATTAAATAACTGCAACGTAGAGATCAAGGCTGCGTTTCAAGAAGCTGTAGGTTACTACATGAGTGATGTAATGAGAATATTACATATTGGCGAGAAGAAAATGAGGCGTTACATCGAAGAGGGGAAAATAGTGCCGCAGCGAATAGTTTCCCTTTCTGACGGGAGGAAGCATTATTTGTTTGATAAGGATGAGATTGATGTGTTAATTGATAAATAATTCTTGGTACCAATTAAATGGAGACACTATAACGGTTTTTATACCCTTGTTCTGATAAAACAAAACTAACCTCCTTTTTTTGAATTTTTGATATTCTGGATATTTATGGACAAGTATTTGGTTCTATCGTATGATATCCCATGATCTATAATTATTGTTAATTATTTCTCTTGGGGGATTAGATGTGAATCAAAACAAAATGATCAAGATGAAGATAACTTACTGCTCAAATGACCCTCATACAATTATCCAAGAATTCCAATAGATTCTTAGAATTCTTCCTATATTAATAGTTGCAATAGACTATAATGACTCTAAGGTAGTTGAAGATGGGATTTCAGAGGATAAAACAATCTTGTATTGAATCACTTGTAAAAGGTGGATTTAGCTATGGCGCCAGAAAAAAACTTCCAAAAACTTACTCCTATACGGAATGCTGACTTAAGAATATATGAAGAAGCATTTGATTTTGTTTTTAGTGAAAACGATTTGAAAAATATTGCAATAACAGGGCCATATAGCGCGGGAAAAAGCAGTGTTATTGAAACGTATAAAGCGAAACAAACGAAGAAAAAGTTTTTAACTATCTCGCTTGCTCACTTTCAATCGGTTGAATCAAAACAAGACGAATCTGATACTCCTAAAGATAAACAAATCCTGGATTCAACACTTGAAGGCAAAATTCTCAATCAACTTATTCATCAAATTGATCCAGCAAGCATTCCTCATACTAATTTTAAAGTTAAAAGAACAATATCTAATTTCAAGATGTTTACTACGGCAATCTTATTTGTAATATGTTTTTTATTCACGCTTTATCTTTTTAAATTCAGTTCTTGGAAAAAAATTATTCAGAATTCTTCTAATACTTGGCTTAAACAAACTTTAGCATTTACTACAAACGAGATAATTGTTTTTATAGTTGGGGTATTATGTGCTGTAGCGCTTGTTTTTATCACTGATAAGATTATTAAAATGGTAAAGTACAATAAATTAATGTTTAAAAAATTCAAGGTTCAAGGAAGCGAAATTGAGCTTTTTGAGGATGCTAAAGAGTCTTATTTTGATAAATATCTTAATGAGGTACTATATCTTTTCGAAAATGCAAGAGCTGACGTAATTGTGTTCGAGGACATGGACAGATTTAATAATAATCAAATATTTGAGAAACTTCGGGAGATTAATTGGTTAATAAATAATAAATCAAAAAAGAATATTCGTTTTTTTTATTTGCTTCGTGACGATACATTTATTTCAAAAGATAGGACCAAGTTTTTTGACTTTATTATTCCAATTGTTCCTATCGTAGATGGTTCAAATTCATATGATCAATTTATTAGTCATTTTATGTCCAGTGGAATTTTGAATAAGTTTGATGAACATTTTTTACAAGGACTTTCATTATATATAGATGACATGCGTATTCTTAAGAATATCTATAATGAATATGTCATCTATCATGACCGTATACAGTCAACTGAATTAAATAACGATAAATTACTTGCTATCATCACTTATAAAAATATATTCCCTCGTGACTTTAGTGAATTACAATTGGGAAGAGGGTATGTCTATAATTTGTTTCTTAATAAAGACAAATTTATTACAAAAAAATTAAGTCAGATGGAAAATAAAATTCAAGTTATGGAAAAAGAACTTCAAACAATCGAGATTGAAATGTGTAACGATCTGGATGAACTAGATGCAATATATTTAGTTACTGGAGTACATTTTTTAGATGTAAATAATAGTAGAGAAGATGCCTTTATATCAAGGGTAGCCTTTGTTAAAGCAATGAAAAATTATCCAGATAATGTATATCATCAGAATAGGCACGGTAGAGTGCAGTATAATTTTCAAGAAGTTTATAACAGATTAATGAATAATCCCGAATATGTTGAACGAAAACGTTTTATCGAAAAAAAAGCAACTAATTCAGTTCAAGTAATACAAAATGAAATATTAAGAGATAGGAATGAGATGTCTCAAATAATCAATAGAAAATTGCATGAATTAATAACAAAGGAAAACATTGGTGAGATTTTTGAGATTACTTTTTCTTATGAAATAGGGGATATCAATTCTTACAAAGACGTTAAAATAGATCCATACTTCCCATTAATTAAATACTTAATACGCAAGGGCTACATAGACGAATCATATCCGGATTATATGACATACTTCTATGAAAATAGTATCAGTAGAATTGACAAAATATTCCTTAGAAGTGTGACGGATGAACTTGCTAAGGATTATACGTATGAATTGAATGATCCCACTCTTATTATTAAACGCTTAATAGAAACTGATTTCGACAAGGAAGAAACACTAAATTTTAATCTTTTCAGGCATTTATTAAAATCAAGACACTCCTACTTGAATAGATTTATAGAACAACTAAAAAATAAAAGGAGATTCGACTTTATTGCACAGTTTTATGGTAGAGGTGAAGAAACGCCTGAATTTATAAAAACAATTAACCAAGCTTGGCCAAATGTCTTTAAGGGTGTAGTAGAGAGTGGTCAATTTTCAGATTCCCTTATACATCAGTATATTATTGATTCCTTAAACTATTCGTCTGCTGAGACTATTGTATCACTTAATTCCGATGATTTTTTGAGTATGTACATATCTAATAAAAAAGATTTCTTGAATATTGATACTCCAGATATATCACTGATTATCGAAAAACTCTGCATTCTTAATGTGAAATTTGAACATATTGATTATGAAAAGGCCAACAAAGCACTGTTTAATGAGGTTTATAAGTCTGATCTTTATCAAATTAATAACTACATGATCTCACTTATTTTAGAACAAAAATACAAACTACCTTATACAGAAGAATATAGGCATAAAAATTACACGCTAGTGTTATCAAAATCTCATGAAAATCTTCTCATATATTTAAGGAAAAACATAAATAAATATCTAGAAATTATTCTTGAAGAATGTGGATCTAAGGTAGAGGACGATGAAGAAGCTGCAATAGAACTTATCAATAACTTGGAAATAAGAGATGTCAATAAATTAATGTATATTAATTACCTTGCAATACAATTGAAATATCTTGATAGAGTTACAGATATGGAACTATGGCCTATCATTTTTAATCAACAAAAAGTTCAGTACTCGGTCCATAATATTCTTCAATATTATTTTAATTACTCCAACGATCTAGATGAACATTTGCTCAATTTCGTTAACAGCAGTTTAGCGAATCTTATTATAGATATTGATGAAATAAGTGTAAATTTTGGCTCCGAAGAAACAGTGTTCTTCTTTGAAAAAATAATTAAATGTAATGATTTAAGCGATGATAGATATGATACTTTCATTCAAGGATTAAATTGGGAATATACCGAATTTACTTTTAGAGAAGTTTCAGGATCCAAGATTAGAATTCTAATCTCAAGAGATATTATAAAAATGAATAATTACAATTTACAATTCATGAGAGAAAATTATCCTAATGAACTGTTATTTTTTATGAAAAAGAACATCGAAGTTTATGCAACTGAAGTGATAAGTGAAGATAACTTTTTAAAGAGTGAACTTATGGTTATCTTGGAACAAGATGATATACCTGATTCACCAAAAATCAAGCTACTTGGTTATACATCCGACCCAATTACAGTAACGAATAACAAATACTCTGAAAGCATTATCCTACATATTTTAGAGCATAACCTACAAATTGATGATCTTCCTTATTTGTTTACTGACTACGATAGAATGAGTAATTTAAAATCTAAGATAAGTCTAGTAAGTAAACAGAATATTGAACTAATCATTAATCGAGAATACAAAGTACCTTTTAGTCTCCTATGTGATCTTCTTGATTCCGATCAAATTCTAGCGGAATATAAGGATGATATATTGGTTATGAATTTACTTGAATTAGATCTAGTCCAAACGATGACATGTTTAAATTTGTTGGATAAATCAGATATTTTAAGTTTGTTTTCCGGAAAGCGACCTAAAGTAGAAAAAACATACCATAACGAAAAAATATTAAATATCTTTGAGTCAAAGAACTGGATATATGGTTTTGATACAGAAAAGAGTGAGCCTGAATTCTATAGAGCGAGGGGACGGAGGATATCATAAGTAGCAATTAGCAATACTTAACATCTTATCTGTGGTATCACTTGGAACGATGGTAAGTGACAAATAACCGCACATTGTCTTCAGTGAGGGCTAGGCTAAGCTAGCAGTAACTTGTCAAGCGCTTAGGGATCTCTCGGATCTGCGAACTGTAGAGGCTACTCGAATAGGTAGTACTGAAAGGGATGCAGTCCATTCTCCTACATTGTCTCCATCACACTATAAATGATGGTACAGATAACTGCTGAATCACTTCAGTGAGATAATAAAATAATCCATGTAGAAAAGGTTACTAACTGCAAAATGGGTCGTTTCTAGAAAAACTGGAGATAGAAGTGAGATAAAGAAAAGACGCGAGAGACTTTTAAAAATTATTCTGAAGTATCTAGACTCTGTATTTGTAGTTGAGGCACAAGATATAGACGGCAATTTTTCCGGAATTATAGAAGTATCTACATGGTAAAGTAATAAATACTTATTTTATTGGGGACCAAAAGCAAGATTTACGGGGGAAGAACGCTTTAAGAGAATTAGTTGAAAAATATCAAGAATATGTTGAATATATACTAGATAATAAAAGATGTCCAATTACACATATGAATTTAGCAAATATTTTTGTTCCATTAGTGCAGAAGTAGTTACCTCAAAGTACTGAAGTTGGAATTTTAAGCTATGTTTATGAAAGTGAGATAACTATGGAAGATATCCAGACCATTGTAAAAGAATCCGGGTGGAATTACGTATTTAATTCAAAGAGAAAAACTTATGAAATACGGCGAGTAGTAAAAAGAACTACTGTTATTACTGATACAGAGATAGATAAATTGTATTTATTTTAGTGAAGAATGTTTTGAAAGATTTAAATAAAGAAAATAACAGAGCGATTTTTTCAAGCTTCAAAAATCATTATCAATTGAATTGACTCGTCAAGATATGGGGAAATTGGGGGAGCAACTAAAGATACATCATGAAGTTCTTTAAACAAAGGAATACATGTGAACTCAATTGATAGTATTAAAGGAATTTTATTTGATTTGCTTGAAACGGAGTTGATTGAAATGGAATTGATTTATCTATGGGTAGGTAAATTTAGAAATATACACGAAATTGGTTTTAATTTTTCTTCGAAGTACGATGTATCCTTTAATATTAATAATAAGAATGGAACTCGCGAACTTAAGATCTTCCCCAAAAAAGTATTTTCATTATTTGAAGAAGAGAAGATTAATAATGTAACTGCCATAATTGGTAGAAATGGAAGTGGCAAAACCAACATTCTGGACTTGTTAGGTATGAGAATGAACGATAGAAAGAGGTTGTCAGAAGTAGAGTATTTTCTGTTATATCATATATCAGAAGATACTTTTGCAATTGAGGGAAGTGATTTTTCTTTAATTAAAGAAAATATTCATAAAATTCCAATTGAAAAAAACCAATTAGTTTCCAATCCTTACAGTATGTATCTAGAAAAAAGTGAGAGTGGTTTCGAGTTCAAAGGCTTCCTCCAGTTCAGTGAAGATTGGATAAAAAGAATCCATTATTATAACTTCAGAAATACTTTTAAAGAAGACTATGAAAGATGGGGGAATAAAATTAATAACGAACATACAGTCTTTTTCAGTAGACTGAATTTAAACCCTAATTCCATTGGGTACTATGCAAAATACAATTTAATAACATACTTTAATAGATCAACGTTCAAAGAAAAGTCGAAACATTTATTTAACTTAAATGATAATGTATTTATAAATGTCTATAATAATATTTCATATAGCATGGATTTAGATGAAAAGCTCGCTCTTAAGATAAGTTTTAAAGATACCTTCCGAGATTTAATAAAAAGAAGTGGTAAACCGAATAAAAAAAAAATTAACTATAAAACTAAGTTCATTATGAATTTTATCGAGGATTATATTCAATATAGTTTTAGTAGCATCAAAGATATTGCTGCCGAGGAAATAGTAAAACTTAAAAATGAAATTAATGAAATAACTGACGAAAATATGACGCCTAAAGATTATTTTTATACTGTATATGAAGTTGTAAGTGGGTATTTAAACAAACACATTAATTTAGATAAGAGTGACATGAAGAAGTACTCCGATACTTTTTATAAGCTTGTCTATTATTTCGAACAGCTAAGCATGTCTTATTTCAAAGAAAAAAATGTTCAAATCCCTATTGGAATTAATGAAAATTCTATTGTTAAAGAATTCCTTCAGTATATTGATCAGAATCATTTTTCAAGTGATAGTGAGATGAATTATTTAAATAATTCAGTATCATTATCTGTTGAACCCATGAGTTCAGGGGAAGAGGCCTTTATTAATTTATTTGCATCTCTCTTTTTTGGTCTTAGACTGAACAGATATTCGAAGAAACATAAAGCGATAATTTTATTAGATGAACCTGATAACTTTATGCATCCTGAATGGAGTAGAATAATGCTCTCCGAGATATTCAATTTTTTAAATCAAATTGAATTAGGATACAAGAATTATCAAATTATCATTACAACCCATTCTCCATTCATTATTTCAGATTTGTTAAAATCAAATGTAATTGCTTTAGAAAAAGATATGGACAAAGGCTATTGCAAAATAGCAAATTTCGTTGCTACTGATCAAACCTTTGCAAATAATATCCACACTCTATTGTCCGAAGAGTTCTTTATGTCATCAACAATTGGTGAGTTCGCAAAAGAGAGAATAAATCATGTTATTACTGTCTTGAAAAGTCAAAACAATGATTTTCTGGAACTTGCAAAATGCAAACTGGTAATTGACAATATTGGCGAACCTTTATTAAAAGAAAAGCTCATTGAAATGTATCTCGATAAACTAAGCATTGATAATTCAAACAAGGAAAAGACAATGAGTAATGAAGAAATAAGGAGAGAAATAAGAAGATTACAAGATAGGTTGGAACAAGAATGATACCAATATCTCATACAAAACTGGAATCCATCGCAGAAGAACATTTTGAAGAATTAAAAGTTCATCTAACGCGAAAAAAGATAAATAAGTTTGATAAGATTGACAGATGGTTCAAGACTAATGGTAGTAAACTTAGTTTGAAAGATGTAGTTCTAGCGGATGTAGATGATTTATATACTTTTTCTGTAAAATACAAAAGCAAAGTTTATCCAAAAGATGTATTGTATTTGAAGTATTTGTATACTGAATATTTTTCAAAGTCTAGTCGTCATATTGGTAATTCTGATTATAATGCAGTGAAGCTTATTGAGAAGATTGGTATTAAGGTCTGTCCCTATTGCAACAGAAATTATGTGAACAATATTAATTTTGGAGCAAAGGGGGTAAAGAGATCATCTCAACTCGACCATTTTTTTTCAAAAGACGAATTCCCTTTTTTAGCTATGTCATTCTATAATTTGGTGCCGTCTTGTCCTAGTTGTAATCACCTAAAAAGCAATCATCAGATTTCATTGTCACCTTACGATAAAAAAAATAGTACAGGAAACGAACTTACTTTTGACTATTCTATTATTAATGCTGATTATCTTTTTGACGAAAGTCAAATTACAATAGAAATAAATCATAGCCACAAAATCACAAAGAATATCGATATCTTTGGATTAAAAGACCAGTATTTACTCCATAATGATATTGTTTATGACTTAATTAAACGGCATAGAATTTACCCTAAGAGTAAGCTGAGTGAAATTGAAAAGGACTTCCCTGGAGTGTTTAAAAACGAAGAAGAGATGAAGAGAATTATTTTTGGTAATCATATTCGTTCTGAAGAGTTATGGAAAAGGCCGTTGTCCAAATTAACAAAAGATATTACGGAGAAACTAAATTCGATTTAATCTAATACCTTTAATGGGGCCCTTTTTTTTACCAACTGACAGAGAAATGTCATGAAAAATGATTTCTAAAGATCGTTCGAAATGAGTGTATTTTTATGCATAGGTATTATAATTGCTTTATTTATTTTTTCTAACACTTTCTGCAACAAACCCTCATTTTCGCTGCGGTGTACTTTAAATTCTAATCAATTCTGCAACAACAAAAACGGAGCCGCGCGGCATTGCGGCTCCGTTTTCTAATTAATTCTGGAATATCACACTTGTGTGAAATTCCAGAATTAATTAGAATTGTTTCATAATTCGTTAGACGGTTTGTTTCATAATTCCTTAGAAATTTGATTTTTATGCATAAAATTGAATAAAAATGCAGAAAAAGCAAACGAGTGAGATTTTCGTTTGCTTTTTTAAGTTCAAATCAAAATTGTCCAAATGTAATAAAATCATTTCAACTTATCGTAGAAATATTCTAAACTGCGAATGCGGGTTTATTTATTCAAGTGCTTCTGCTAATCCTTGTAAACATGAGGAAATTATAGAATTATCAATGATACTCTATAATAAATTGTATAATAGAAGTATATTTGGTATACAAAAATTACATAGTTTAGAGCATCTTGACTTTGCTCAAATAATATATTTAGTTATACAGTTAAGCATGAAGATATCTCAATCCTTTTATAATAAAGGGTCAAAACAGAAAACAGTGCTTGACGAAATAGCCCAAGGATGAAAATGGAAAAACATCTGTTACTCCTGTATTGTTGTAAGTCCTACCCAACAACAAAAAGGAATAGACAGATGCAGACCCAGTATATCAATGAAATGCTCAACATACCAGAGCTAAAAATTCACCAAATTCTATCTACAGATGGCTTTGAAATTACAAAGAATGGGGTTAAGATGGCAACAGAACCATTTGGCTCCGAAATGTATTTTGATTGGGTTTGCAGAAGAGAAGGCGATGAATGGCCGGATGCAAGTAAGTGAAAATGGTATAAAGCCATTGACGGGCACGATAGTACTCAACTCCCGCAAGAATAGCTTCTTTTTGATCCGATTCCTGTGGGCTTGTGATTGATTCTTTATTGAAGGCGACTTCACAAAGGAGTGTTGGCATGGCTCAAAAAGCGGGTAGGTTTATAAAGATATTACTTTAAAGAAGCGTATCGATCTTCAATATCTGCTGCACCAACCTGAGAATGGTAATACTCCCTCTGCGGGGTGGCCATTAATATTATTTTTACACGGTCGTGACCAGAGAGGTAACGATTTAGAAAAACTCAAAGTTCGAGGGATACCAAAACTTGTTGAAGAAGACAAAGGCTTTCCTTTCTTTGTTCTTTCTCCACAATGCCCGAGTTATTACATATGGCCATTTGTCTTTGATGGTGTAATTGCAATACTTGAAGACATTATTGAAAGATATCCAATTGATCGAAAACGAATATATGTCACTGGTCTAAGCATGGGTGGATATGGGACATGGGACTTAACTATGGAATATCCGGATCGCTTTGCGGGAATTGTGCCAGTTTGTGGATCAGCTTCAAAAGATCGTGTAGAAAGACTTAAGAATGTACCCGTGTGGGCCTTCCATGGAGCCTTAGATAAATCTGTTCCTATCACTGAAGTTCAGGAATTGATGCAGGCTTTAAAGCTATGCGGTGGTCAAAGTAAATTTACAATCTATCCGGAAGGTGCTCATGATATTTGGGAAGAAGCTTACCAAACTAGCGAGCTATACAGTCAATTCTTCCAAAAATCTCTCAACTAACGAGTACGATAGTTCAGTTACGACATGACGGCAGACGGCACACGGTAGGCTGCCGTTGTTCGTTGAAGTAACGGGCAGATTAGTTACATAGACGTCAGAATATTGTATAGGAGCGTAGTCCACATTGTATGGAAAAGAGTCTAGATAAACAGTATACTAGCTATAACTGTTTTTTGTTGAGGTGAATATCAAATGGATGAAATCGATGAATCAAAACAAATTGTATTACAAATCGGCGGTGCCTTGAAAAAGTACAGAAAAGAAAAAAACATGAGCTTAGACGACTTAGCGGAATTAACGGGTGTAAGCAAACTTACTCTGGGGAATATCGAACGTGGCGAGACAAATCCAACTTTGGCGATTATATGGAAAATTTCAAAAGGCATATCTTTACCGCTATTGGCTTTGTTCAAATCAGAAGACCCTGTTAGTTTGTATCGAGCAGGCGAAGGACTGCGTTTTTCTAATGATCAAAAAAATTGGATCATTGAACCAGTCTTTAAAAACGCAAGCAACGATATTGAAATGTGTCGGGCTTACTTACAGCCAAATAGCTCGTATCACCCTGAAGGTCATCATGTGAATACAACTGAAATTGCGACAGTAATGACTGGTTCCATTGAAATTCAAGTCAATGGAGAGATTTACACATTGAATCAATATGATACGATCAGTTTTCGTGCAGATTGTCCTCACTCTTATACCAATCATACGAACAGCGAAACAGTGCTCCATATATCCTTAAAGTATGGTTTCTAAAAGTCGAAAATTCCACTTATTAAATACAACTCCGAATTCCATGACGGGAATTCAGAGTTGTATTTTTGTTTTTAGATGAGTTCAAGTGTAGTATAAAATACTTCTTGTTAAAAATAGTATACTATACTATACTTTTATTGTTCGCGCGGATGTTATTTCATAGTTTTTCAATCAGCAGGAAACAAATTATACGTATGAATTCAGGAAGGAGAGATGAGGAATGCCGAACAAACAAAATAAAAAAGCCGTACCATCCTCTATAGGACTGATAATAATCGGGATTATTGTTATTGCAGCTAATTTACGTGCTCCCTTAACCTCAGTCGGTCCTTTAGTGAGTCTCATAAGGGATGAGGTTCGTATTTCAAATACATTAGCAGGCCTGATAACAACGGTACCTTTGCTTGCCTTTGCTTTATTATCGCCTCTAGTACCAAATTTAGGACGAAGGTATGGGGTTGAACGTATTATTTTGATTGCCCTAATCTTTCTGACTGTTGGCATTGTAATACGTTCTTTATCTGGCGCAGCTAATCTGTATATTGGGACAGCAATTCTTGGATTCGCAATTGCCGTATGTAATGTATTATTGCCAAGTTTAATCAAAAAGGATTTCCCAAATAAAATTGGCTCCATGACAGGTGTTTACTCAATTTCAATGAGTTTATTTGGAGCAATCGCATCGGGAATCAGTGTACCGCTAGCCGTGAACGCAGGTCTAAAATGGCAGGGATCATTGGGCATATGGGGGATTCTAAGCTTTGTATCGATTCTCTGTTGGTTACCCCAATTAAGAAATCAAACGAAGCAAACAACCACGACGAGTCAACAGATGGCCAGCAACGATGTGAATGTTTGGCGATCCCCTCTTGCCTGGCAAGTAACCTTGTTTATGGGTATACAGTCCATGGTTTTCTATGTGTTGATCGCATGGCTGCCTGAAATTTTAAAGCAGCAAGGAATTGACTCAAACCAATCAGGATGGTACCTCTCGATAATGCAGTTAGCTCTGCTTCCATTTACCTTTATTGTCCCCGTTATTGCTGGGCGCATGTCTAACCAACGTTTGTTAGTGGTCATCATAATCATTTTGCTTTTGACGGGAACGCTCGGACTTCTATACGGAAGCTCCAGAATCATTCTGTTGTGGATTATAATACTCGGAATTGGTGGAGGCTGCGCCTTTAGTTTGTCCATGATGTTTTTCGGTTTACGTACTGAAAATGCGCATCAAGCAGCGGAACTGTCTGGCATGGCGCAATCGATCGGATATCTTCTTGCCGCGATCGGTCCTGCCCTTATAGGATTTCTGCATGATGCGACAAATAGTTGGAACCTGCCACTTTTCATTCTGCTTGGCGCTTCGGTCTTACTCTTATTAGTCGGTATAGGAGCAGCAAGAAACCGTTTTGTAGGTAGCCGAAATAGTTACGAGTTGCCACGGAAAGGACGATAAATATGTTTGACAAAATTATTGTGGCAATTGATAAAGCTGAAATAACGAACAAACTCCTCGATGCAACCGTTGAAATAGCCCGAAACAAACAAACTCAAGTTACTTTGGTTAATGTCAGCCAGGAATATGTATCGAATGGCATGACATATGTACCAGAGAATTTCTTGGAAGAAATATTGAGCGAAATGGAGAAAGCGAGTTTGGAACAGTTGCAACAAGCCAAATCTAAATTAGAATCTGCGGGGATTAGCCCGGAAACAGTTCATCTTAAGGGAGATCCTGCACATGAAATATTAAATTATGCAAGGGATACCGAGCAGCAACTCATTATTATTGGAAGCCGTGGGCTAAGGGGCATAAAAGAAATGATGCTTGGAAGTGTCAGCCACAAGGTTTCACAGCTATCAAGTTGCCCAGTCCTCATTGTGCATTAACTCCATCGGGAACTGCAGAGATGATGCATTGTTATACTAACGGAAAACGATAGTTCAATTTGTATTGAGTAAGAGTACACAGATTAATCCCTCCCAATTCACGGAAAAGCTAGAACTACTAAGTGAATTGGGAGGGATTAATTATGAAATTAAATGAGTTATGGATGCTGTATGAAACGGATAAACGTATTCTAGGATTCAGCCCGCCGCCTTTTTAAAGGAAATCCGTTTTCTCTAGCGCGCCACGCTACTAGTAACGCAAGGATCAGTAGAATAAACAATGCCCATGGGAAGGAGCCGACACCAAGTGTTTCGATAAGAATACCGCCCATCACACCGCCGCCGCTGATGCCTAGGTTCCACGCTGTTACTAGCATCGACTGGGCCACATCTGCACTCTCGCCAGCAGCTTCAGCAACAGCTGTCTGCAGCAATGTCGCCGCGCCCCCGAACGTTAATCCCCACACCGCAATCACTAGGTATATCACGACGGGCTGGCTGCTGCTTATGCCTAGTGCAACGGACGCCAAACTGAAAGCAGCGAGACTGATCAGAACCAATGGCCGCAGCTTCTGGTCGATCAATACACCGTTGACCCAGATGCCAACAAACGCTGTAATGCCAAAAATAAGCAGTACCAAGTCAACGCGCTGGGTAAGCCCAGCCTGAGCAAGATACGGTGCAATATAGGTATACATGATATTATGTGCTAGCACCCAAGCCAGAACGACAAATAGTACCGGCCGCACCCCGGGAATAACGAAGACCTTATAGAGTGGGAGCCGCTTATCGGCGGCCTCTCCTGGATAGTCCGGCAGCTTCCAAAGCACCCAGGCGACCAGTATCAGAGCCAGCAGCGACATAATCCCGAAGACAGAACGCCAGCCCACAAGGGCGCCGAAAAGTGTTCCAGCAGGGACACCGAGCGCCAGGGCGAGAGGCGTACCGACCATTGCCACCGCCATAGCTCGTCCCTTGAGTGACTCCGGCACCATACGGCGGGCATAACCTGCTATCATACCCCATAAGACGCCAGCGGATACGCCCGCGAAGAACCGAGCTGTTAGCGTCAGTGTATAATTGGAAGAAAGAGTGGTGACGGTGTTGAATACGAGAAAACCAACTATGCACAATAGTAGCAGTGGTCGCCGCCGCCATCCGCGTGTCGCGGTGGTTACGGGAATCGCGGCCAACAGTGAACCAAGGGCGTACAAGGTGACGAGTTGTCCCGCAAGGGCCTCCGAGACTCCAAGCCCCTCACCTATCTGGAGCAACAAGCCGGCCGGAATCGTTTCGGTAAGAATACAGATAAATCCCGTCATAGCAAGGGTGAGTAGTCCAGCCCAAGGGAGACGTTCGGAAGAGGGAGCGATGGAGGCACTCTGTGTGACAGAAGTTGGGTTTTGGCTCATTTCAGAAGCACCTCTCTTTATAAATTGTAGATTATAGGATCCACTGTAAAGCGATTAATCGCGTTTTACTACACTGAGAGCTTTGGCCGGTTCATACCGGACCAAGCTCTTGTGTTCATTTTCTATTTTGTTATCCCATCATAAACGGCTTGACAAAGGTCAACGGTAAACTGACCCGACATGCCTTCCAATGCGGTATTGGTGAACGCCACGACGCTGAGCCGCTGCTTAGGATCGACGAACCACGAATGACCATAGGTGCCACCCATGCGCCAAGTACCCGGGGATTCCGGAGTGGCTGCGGCGACGGGATCCTTGAGTATCGTAATACCTAGGCCGAAGCCTCGCCCTGGCCAAAAGGCCATTGGCAGATCACCGATCTGGTTGGTAGTCATTTCTCGAACCAGAGATTCCGGCAGCAGGGGCGGTCCACCCTTGCGTAATGTTTCCAGCAGTTTCAAAAAGTCCCCGGCGCTGCCGACCATGCCGGCTCCTCCGGACGGATAGGCAGTGTCGTCAAATGCCCGACCAGGGGCAAGCCGGAAGCCCGCTGTGCCTTTCAAAAAGGCTATGGTATCGGAGTCATGCAGACGCCGTGGCTCTGGAGCTTCATTGGCATAGGCAGTGGCAAGTCGCTCTGGGTCGGCTGCAGTAAACCCGGTGTCGCTCATGCCTAGCGGCTTTGTCACTAGCGAACGAATGGCTTCGCTTAGCGGCATTTCTGTAACCTTCGCAATCACTGCCCCCAGAACATCTGTCGCGATGGAATATTTCCACTCGGTGCCTGGAGCATAAAGAAGTGGAACAGAGGCGATGCGACGCAGATTCTCTTCCAACGTGATGTCGGAGTAATCCATGCCATCCGATACCCCAGCGCGCTGGTAGGAACCATTCTCTTCTTGAAAGAAGCGGTAAGTCAGACCTGCGGTGTGCGTCATCAAGTGACGAATCGTCAATGGGGCAAATTCACCGTTCTGCAAACGCGGCCGAAACTCTGGAAGCCAACGATCAACACGGTCGTCAAGCTTTAAGTGACCTTGCGCAACTAGTACTAGGGAGGCCGTTGTCACGATAGGCTTAGTAACCGAGGCTAACCGGAATAAGGCATCTTCTCGCATGGGCAGGTTCATCTCGCGGTCGGCAAGACCGGCAGCGCGGCTATATGCCAGTGCCCCATCTATCGCCACTTTAATGACAGCGCCGACCAACCTCTTGTTGGCAAGCGTTCGATCGATTACTTCATCGATACGACCTGGTAAACAGTCAGGATTAACTTTGTTCGAGTACGTCTTACTCAACATTCTTCATCCTTTCGGAATAGTTAAAGCTTTAAATACTTCACTATTGTGAGTTAATTATATAAAATTAGTTACCTTGATTACATAAGTCATTAAAGGTATATTGGTCTTGCGACAATTAAAAACAAGCTAGTCTATAGAAAAATCCTTAAATATAAAGGAGACGATTTCGATGGACCATGTTGATAAGCAAATCCTTATTCACCTTCAATCCCAAGCGAGAATTTCTATGACGGAACTAGGCAAATTTGTCGGTTTATCACAACCCGCAGTAACGGAGAGAGTTAGGCGTATGGAGGAAAAGGGGATCATCAAGGAGTATCGCACCATTGTTTCCCCAGAAAAAATCGGAAAACATGCTGCCGCCTACATCCTATTTCGTACAAGCGATTGTCACGCATTCCTCGATTTCTGCCGCTCAACTCCAGATGTCGTCGAATGTTACCGCATAAGCGGAGAACACAACTACTTATTGAAAGTAATATCGGACTCCACACAATCCCTCGAGGAGTTCGGAAATCAATGTGATAAATACGGGACCTACACGATTCTAATCGTGATGTCATCTCCTATTAATCATAAATTTCTCCTACCTTTGCTTGAAGAAGCAAACTTAAACATGCTGAGTTAGATAGACGTAAAAAACGAAAAATCGACATGAGTAGAAAGAAGGAAATTCACCTTAGTTTTTGAACTAACGGAGTACGATAGCTCAATAGCGCGCCTAGCAAAGCTAGGCATAACTTGTTGGTGAAAGTCCAACCGAGGTAGGGACCAAGCCGCCTCGTAGCTAGCAGGTATCTGGTGGTGAGAGCCTAAGGATGAAGCCCTGTGAAAAGCTCTACATTGGAGGCAAAACTGCAGGCCGTAACATAAAGTGAATCCTGCCGCATCGTCATATCGAACCCGAAAGGGACAAGAGGGAGCCGAGCTTTGTATTGAATGGCGAAGGCCACGGAACGCGTGAAGGACTTGGAGAAGCAGCACGGACGAACCCTCCGGTGTATGGGGATCGGCATGCAGACACAGTTATGACTGGAACTAGGGAGACCCTACCTCGCACGACAGCGTCGTAAAGCGCGAACCTATAAGCCCGAAGGGTGAAATGGAGAGCGGCGGGAAGGGAGTCGGAGAGGGTGGAAGTACCTGTGAACCCAGGACAACACAACCTGGAGGAGGAAAGCACCCTTGCTTTGTTCACGGGTATCGATGGAGGTAAGAGCGAGTGAATGCAGTGAAATCTGCTAACTACACCCAAGTAAAAGTTCGAGAACTCCAAAGAACCCTCTACGTTGCGGCGAAGGCAAATGCCAAGCGCAGGTTTCATGCCTTGTACGACAAAGTGTACAGAACAGATGTCATGTGGGAAGCATGGAGACGGGTTAAGGCAATCGTGGCAGTGCCGGTATGGACGGAGTGACGATACACCACATCGTTCAGGAGTTCGGGGAAGAGCAATTCGTGAGGGATACGCAGTAGCAGTTGCTGGAGAATACCTATCGTCCCAAGCCGGTGCGAAGGAAGGATATACCGAAGGGTGATGGGAAAACACGCCCGCTAGGAATACCCGTGATCCGGGATAGATTGGTACAAATGGCATCGAAAATTGTACTTGAATCGTTATTCGAAGCGGACTTCAAAGACTGCTCATTTGGTTTTCGACCGAAGCGAAGCGCAAAGCAGGCGATTGAGCGGATACATAAAACGGTAAACTACGGAAGGGTCTACTGGGCGGTGGATGTAGACATCATGGGGTATTTTAACAACATCCCGCATGACAAACTACTAAAGCTCGTGGAACAGCGCGTTAGTGACCGTAGAGTACTGAAGCTCATTCGCCTATGGCTGACGGCTGGTGTTATGGAGGATGGACAGTACCGTGACTGAAATCGGGAGCCCGCAAGGCGGAGTCATCTCGCCATTGCCTGCAAACATGTACCTGAACTACCTAGATACTATATGGGAGAAGCAATTCTCTCACGTTGGCACATTGGTGCGATATGCAGATGATCTGGTCATTTTATGCAGACAAAAGACCCAGGCTCTTGAAGCCATTCAAGTACTCAAGAGAGTCTTCAAGAAACTGGAACTGACGAGGAATACGGAAAAGTCCAAGATAGTGAACCTGTGGCTGGATAAGGATGGATTCGACTTTCTGGGATTCCACCACCGGCGAATGCCCGGATTGTTTAAGGCAGGGAAATTCTATGACCTGCGTAGTTTTCCATCCAAGAAAGCGATGAAGAAGATGCGGGCAAAGGTGAAGGAAGTATCCGCCCCCCGCTCTGTGCTCTACTGATCGCCCAAACAAATGGTAGACAAGCTCAATCCCGTCATACAAGGATGGAGAAATTACTACGGCCAGCGTTGACACGGGCATAAGCAACAGGTTTTCGGACGGTCTGTCTGACGATAGCGTCTTGGTGTCGTTT
>NZ_VDCQ01000039.1:0-16147 GCF_006265175.1 Paenibacillus hemerocallicola
CCTTATTTCCTCCAGCGAGCCGGATTTCGAGCGGAATTCATTCGATTATGCCCCAAATAAGGTTGGTATCAGCACTATTCGCGTCGATTTCCAGGTTCGGGCCGACCATAGTGCTTGTTTCAACCTTATATCCTTCAGCGAGCCGGAATTCGAGCGTATTACATTCGATTGTGCCCCAAATAAGGTTGGTATCAGCACTATTCGCGTCGATTACCCGGTTCGGGCCGACCCTAGTGCCGGTTTCAACCTTATTTCTGCAGGGAAGCAAGCAAGCGGGTTCGCAAACAGTGGACCTGGGTTTACTTGACCGCCAAGTGCCGGGCGGGTTCCCCACCGTGCCACCGCCGCGCCGAGGCTCATTCTGCTCGACGCTCTGTCCAAAGCGCGGCCGACGATATACAATGAGAAACGGAAGGGCTTTATACAGATATGCGGATAAGCCGAATCGCCCCGGCGTGCCGGGAGAGGGAGTGGCCGTTTTGAGAATCGCCAAAGGCCGGTGGGTTCACCGGATGATCAAGCAAGCGGGTACCCGGGCCGCGCACGCCGAAAAAGAGCTGGCGCTGTATCGCTTCGCCTTGGAAAACGCCTATGAAGGAATCGTAATCGCCGATCCGCAAGGGATCGTGCTGACGGCCAGCCGGGCTTACGCTTCCTTTCTGCAAATCGAGATGTCCGATATGATCGGCAAGCATGTCACCGAGATCATACCGAATACAAGGCTTCATATCGTCGCGGAGACGGGAAAAGCTGAAATCGCCGACCTCCAGCAAATTCGCGGACAATGGATGATCGCGAGCCGCATCCCGATTTGGCATAACGGAGAATTGGTCGCCGTAGTGGGCAAAATCATGTTTCAGCATATCGACCGGCTGTTCGAGATGAATTCGAAATATCGGGAGATCCAGTCCCATCTGCACTATGCCGATGCGAAGAGCCGAGATTCGTCCGGGGCCAAATACGGCTTGGAGCATATCGTCGGCGTAAGCGAACCGATCCGGAAGCTGAAGACGATGGCAGCCAAAGTAGCCAAGAGCGACAGCACCGTTCTGATCAGCGGCGAAAGCGGCACGGGCAAGGAGCTGTTCGCCCATGCGATCCATCGGGAAAGCTTGCGCCGATTCGGCCCGTTCGTGGCGGTCAATTGCGCGGCTATCCCCGAGACGCTGTTCGAATCCGAGCTGTTCGGCTACAAGGAAGGCTCGTTTACAGGCGCCAAGCGATCGGGCAAAAAAGGAAAGTTTTCACTCGCACATAGAGGCACGATCTTTTTGGACGAGGTCGGCGAGCTGTCGCTGTCTCAGCAGGTCAAGCTGCTTCGCGTACTGCAGGAAAAGGAGATCGAGCCGGTCGGGGGCGATAGGCCGGAGCCGATCGACGTGAGGGTGATCGCCGCTACGAACGTCGATTTGGGAAAGCTTGTGCGGGAAGGCAAGTTTCGCCAAGATTTGTATTACCGTTTGCATGTCGTTCCTTTGAACATCCCTCCACTGCGGGAACGAAGGGACGATATACCGGCCATTCTCGAAGCGCTGCTGCTGCAGCTGACGAAGGAAACCGGAATAGCGGCGGACGGCATCGACAAGGATTGCGAACGGCTGCTGACCGGATACGGTTGGCCGGGCAACGTTCGCGAAATGCGCAACGTCATAGAGCGCGCCTTGTACATGATGGAGGGGACGAGGCTTTCCCGGTCGGCTTTGCCTGAGGAGTTGGCCGCGGGTTCCGCTTCAGGTCCGGCTGCGTTCAACCGCGAACGCGCTCAGGCCGATGAATTTGAGGCGCGCGCATCAACTCGGGAATGGCTGCACGAAGATAGCGCAGTTCAGAGTCCTCCTGCTTCGGAGCTTTCCTGGAAAGAGAGCATGGCGGAGCACGAGAAAAGCTTGCTTCGCGGAGCGCTTGCCCGAAGCGCCGGGGACAAGCAGAAGGCGGCTCTCCTTCTTGGAATGAGCAAATCAAGCTTTTATCAGAAATGCGAGCAGTACGATATTCGCTATTAGCAGCCAGGGAGGTATTCATGGATCATTTATTTGAAAAGCTGAGCGAGCGGGCGCGCTCTTACGGACAAGAGCATTTGCTGCGTTATTATCCGTTGTTGTCCGAAACGTCGAAGACGAAGCTGCTTGACCAAATCGGTCAGATCGATTTTGCCGCGATTTCCGAGTTGGCGCGGTATGTCGACAATAAGCCGGGTGCTGACAAAACCGGCTCGGGAGCTATATCGCCCATACAAGCGCTGGATGCGGACGCCTTTGGCGAGCGGGAGCGGGAACGTTTTACGGAAGCGGGCTGGGATATGCTTCGCCAAGGGAAAGTCGGCGCGTTCGTCGTAGCGGGCGGACAGGGGAGCCGGCTCGGTCATGAAGGACCGAAAGGAACGTTCGATATCGGGCTTCCATCCGGAAAATCGCTGTTTCAGCTGCAGGCCGAACGGCTCCTGAGCTTATCCCGGAGAGCCGGGCGGACGGTCCCCTGGTATGTGATGACGAGTCCGGAAAATCATCGGGAGACTGTGCGTTTTTTCGAATCGTCCGGGTATTTCGGCTATGCGCCCGACGATATTTGTTTTTTCCGGCAGAACGTTTTGCCCGCATTGGATGATGCCGGTCGCATCGTTCTCTCGGCGAAGGACGAGGTAGCCATGGCCCCGAGCGGCAACGGAGATGCGTTTCGATCCGCGAAGCAGTCCGGCGTTTTGGCCGATATGCGGCGCAGAGGCGTAGAGTGGGTGTTTTATTACAATGTCGATAACGCGCTGATCCGGATAGCGGATCCTTTGTTTGTGGGCGTAGCCGCGTATTACAATCATCCGATTGCGACGAAAGTAGCCGAGAAGGCGCATCCGGAGGAAAAGGTCGGCATCCTTTGCTTGCGAGACGGGCGCCCGGCCGTGGTCGAATATACGGAAGTGCCCGAGAAGCTCATGTATGAGACCGACGTCAACGGTCGGTTGGCGTACGGCTTGGGCAACCTCTCGATTCATCTGTTCCGCACCGATTTCATGGAGGCGCATGCGGATGCGGATATCGCTTATCATGCGGCGCATAAGAAGATCAAGACGGTGAACGAAGCAGGCGAGACGGTAACGCCGGAACGTCCGAACGCCTACAAATTCGAACGGTTTATTTTCGATTTTTTCCCGCTCATTGACCGGATGACCGTATTGAACATCCGCAGGGATGACGAGTTCGCTCCGGTCAAAAATAAAGAGGGCGAGGACAGCCCGGAAACCGCCCGCCGTCTCCTTTTCAATCTGCACCGGAAATGGCTGGAACGGGCGGGAGTGTCTCCGGAACGGCTGAAGGACCGCGATATCGAGATTTCCCCGTTGGTGAGCGCTGACGGAGAGGGCTTGACGCTGGAAGCTTGCGAGTCGCTTCTCGACTAAGTTGGGGCGTCTGCTTGCGAAATGCAGCTCGTTCGAGTTATGTCGCATGCAAGCGGAACGTTACCTCGCCGCTCGGTGCAGCAGCTTGTTGCAGATGCCGATCAGCCATATGGGCAACGGCTCGGCGACGAGCGTGATTAGCGCCATCGCGAGTCTATGGAATTGCGGGCTACCGTTCGATTAAGCTATACTGTATGTAAAGCAAGCGACGAAGAACGTCTCTAATCATCATTCGATGAGCAGAGGCGTTTTTTGTTTTTCGTTTTCTATTTTATTAGGGAGGAGCGGTATGATTGGCGGATTTCGAGCAAGCTCACGCGGCCTGGATTCGTTCACACCTTGAACGCAGGTCCGGGGAGAGGAGAGGCAGGCTGGAACGAGGGCACCAGCATGGAGAGTTGTCGTTTTTGCGCAACGTTTGGTGGCCGCTGTATGGGAATTTCGATCATCTTCATCCGGAATACGAAGTTTTGGACTGGCGCGGTCGGTCGTACTTTGCGGATTTTGCCTGGCTGCCGGGCGCGTTGAAGGTGGTTTATGAAATTAAAGGGTTTGGCCCCCATGTTAGAGATATGGACCGTAAGGGATATTGCGACGAGCTGAATCGAGAAACGTTTCTTCAGACGCTGGGCATGCGCGTCGTTTCTTTTGCCTATGACGATGTAGCGCAGCGTCCTGAGCTTTGCCGTAATTTGCTGAGTATACTCCATGGCCGATACCGATTCGGCAGCGGGACGGGAGACTCTTCGAGCCGTGCGGAGAAGGAGATCCTTTTGCTTGCTTATCGGTTGGCGCGGCCGATTCGACCGAAGGACGTGCACGACGAATTGGGCCTCAACCATCGGACGGCCGTTCGGCATTTGAAGACGTTATGCGAGAAAGGATTGCTGCGTCCACTCCCGTGCGGATCCGGCGCCAAGGTACTCCGATACGGACTGGCAAAACCCGGTTTGGACGAGTTGGTGTGGTGAGGAGGAAGCGAGGAGAAGGATCGGCAAGGACTGGATTGACGTCCGAAAGCAGGATGTCTGTTTCATAAAAAAGCCTATTGCACTAGCGTGCGTCGCCCGCGCTCGTTGCGGAGCTGAATATCGTCGGATCGGACCACTCGTATATTTGAAAGTAAATGCAAACATGCACCTAAAATTAGTCGGAACCAGACTATTCTAATGATCTGCCTGCAAAAGTGCATGCAGTTTCCACGATTTGAGGTGAAATTACCGCATAAACGCAAAAGTAACTGCACTTTTACAGGCAGATCGATCAAAATCGGAGGAACTGACCAATTCAGATGCACTTTTACATTTAGGCACATCGTTCTTGGAGAAGCCGAGTAAGATTTGAAGAATCGAATAATCGTCGACTGGCAGAGCAGCTTTTGGAGGGGAAGGAATAGGGTGGGGAGTAACTGAAAGGCAGGAGCAAGAGGGCGGAAAGCAGCAGGTAAATGTCGAGAAAGATGAGGGGGCCGAAGTGCAGCCTAAGAAGTCGGGACAGCACGAAGAAGTTGAAACAGCGAGGAGGAAGTCGGGACAGCACAAAAAAGCCGAAGTGGGGACGAAGTAGTCGGGACAGCACGAAGAGGGCGAAGCAGCACCAATTTGCCCGCAATACTTCCAGGAACGCTTTGCAGGTTAAAAACGCCATTAATTTATCCGTGCTAGAAGCATTCCTGAAAACCGGAATGGTCGCTCCGAGAAATTCCGGGAAAACGGAATGCGAACTTCCTCCTCAGCCGCAAACAGCCAACACTCCAATAAAACCGTTCCAACGCATCGTTGGCACGATTCTTGCTTATATAAATAAATGTAACAACCGAAAAGGGAGTGATCGTATGGGCAAGCCGGTTTTCGCCGATTTTGGCGAAGCGGTGTCGGAAATACGGGACGGGAGCACCGTCATGGTCGGGGGGTTCGGATTGGTCGGCATTCCGGAAAACCTGATCCGGGCGCTGGCGGAGTCGGGCGTGAAAGAGTTGACGGTAATTTCCAACAATTGCGGTGTCGATGATTGGGGACTCGGACTGCTGCTCCGAGGAAAGCAAATCAAGAAAATGATCGGCTCCTACGTCGGTGAGAACAAGGAGTTCGAACGGCAGCTGCTGTCCGGCGAGCTTGAGGTCGAGCTTGTGCCGCAAGGGACGCTGGCGGAACGAATCCGGGCCGGCGGAGCGGGAATTCCGGCGTTTTATACCCCGGCCGGAGTAGGCACGCCGATCGGCGAAGGGCGGGAGGTACGGGAGTTCGACGGGCGCAGCTATTTGCTCGAATACGCCTTGAAGGCGGATTTCAGCCTCATCCGCGGCTGGAAGGCGGACTCGATGGGGAATGTCGTGTACCGGAAAACGGCGCGCAACTTCAACCCGGTTATGGCGGCGGCCGGAGCCGTTACGATCGCCGAGGTGGAGCAGCTCGTGGAGGTCGGCGAGCTGGAGCCGGATGCGATTCATACGCCCGGCATATACGTGCAAAGGCTTATAGTCGGAACGCAGCAGAAACGAATCGAAAAACGGACGACGAGGGGGTAAGCGCTTCAATGAATACCAATGCAAACGGACCCGATCCCATGCAGGCGCTGCGGGAAAAAGTCGCCAAGCGGGCTTCCCGCGAGCTGACGGACGGCTTCTATGTCAATCTCGGCATCGGCATACCGACGCTGGTCGCGAATTACATCCCGGAGGGGATGAAGGTGATGCTTCAGTCCGAGAACGGCCTGCTCGGCATCGGTCCGTACCCTGCGGAGGACGAGGTCGATCCGGATTTGATCAATGCCGGCAAAGAAACGGTGACCGCCATAACGGGAGCGGCCTTCTTCGACAGCAGCGAATCGTTCGCGATGATACGCGGAGGACACGTCGATCTGGCTATCCTGGGCGGCATGGAAGTGTCCGGTGAAGGAGACTTGGCCAACTGGATGGTGCCGGGCCGGATGGTCAAAGGGATGGGCGGAGCGATGGATCTCGTCCACGGGGCGAAACGGGTTATCGTCGTGATGGAGCATGCGACCAAGCATGGACAGCCGAAAATTTTAAACCGCTGCAGCCTGCCCCTCACCGGCAAACAGGTCGTTCACCGCATCATTACGGACAAAGCCGTCATCGATGTGACGCGAAACGGACTGCTGCTGCGCGAGGTGGCGACCGGATATACCGTCGAGCAGGTTCGGGCAACCGTCGAGCCGGAACTCCTCATAGACGGTACAGTCCTAATGGATGCGTACTGAGCGAGAAGGGAGAGCGACATGCCGCATAATAAAGTAGTTTTCGTAACCGGTGCAGGCGGCGGAATCGGCCTCCGCATCGGTGAAACGTTCGCGGAGCACGGAGCGAAGGTCGTACTATGCGACATCGCCGAGGACAAGGTGAAGGAGGCCGCTGCCCGAATTTCCGCAAAAGGTCTGGAATGCTCCGGCGTCCAGTGTGACGTTACCGACGAAAGCGCGCTTGCGGGCGCGCTGGATTTTGCATACTCGCGCCATGGGCGGATCGATGTACTTATCAATAATGCCGGCATGCAGCATGTCGCCATGCTGGAAGACTTTCCGGCGCACAAGTTCGAGCAGATGATCAAGCTGATGCTAACTGCCCCTTTCATGGCAATCAAGCACGTGCTCCCCATCATGAAGCGGCAGCGCTTCGGTCGCATTATCAACATCGCTTCGATCAACGGGATCGTCGGCTTCGCCGGAAAAGCGGCTTACAACAGCGCCAAGCACGGCGTAATCGGATTGACGAAGGTGGCCGCTCTGGAAAGCGCCGAATACGGCATTACGGTTAACGCGCTTTGCCCGGGTTATGTGGATACGCCCCTCGTGCGCAACCAACTGCAAGCGCTGGCCGACACCCGGCAGATCGCGGCGGAGCGCGCGCTGGAGGAAGTCATTTATCCGCTCGTCCCGCAGCGAAGATTGCTCGACGTCGAAGAAGTGGCGGATTATGCGTTGTTTCTGGCTGGCGAGAAAGCGAGAGGGGTAACCGGGCAGGCGATCGTCATCGACGGAGGCTATACGGCCCAGTAACGGCAGAGAGGGAGAGGATTGTATTGTATCATCAAATAGCCGTGCTCGGAGCGGGTACGATGGGAAGCGGTTTGGCCCAGCTGTTTGCCCGCTGCGGGATGCCGATCATGCTGTACGATCCGGATCGGAAGGCTCTGGACAAGGCGCGGGCGGCGATTGCCCGCAGCGCCGAGCTGCATATCCGCGAATGGCCGAATGAACGAAAGGCTTGGGAGCAGGCGACCGATAAAATTCGAATGACGGAAGATGCGAAAGAAGCGGTTCAAGGAGCCGACTTCGTTCTGGAGGCCGGACCCGAGAACATCGGGATCAAGAGAGACATTTACAAAGCGATCGCGCCATTCCTGGGGGACGAAACGCTGGTAGCATCCAATACGTCCTCGTTGGCGTTGGATACGCTCGTTCAAGGTCAGCCGTTCGGCGACCGGTTTGTTATCGCTCATTTTTTCAATCCGGCCCATCTGGTTCCGCTGGTGGAAATCGTCAAGCGGCCCGATACTAGGAAGGATTTGACCGACCGATTGATCGGAGTGCTCGTCCAGTGCGGCAAAGCGCCCGTCATTTTGAAAAAGGACTGTCCCGGCTTTATCGCCAACCGTCTGCAGGCCGCCGTCTTGAGAGAAGCCTGCCATCTGCTGCGGAGCGGGGTGGCGGATGCGGAGCAAATCGACCGGGCGATGAGGGAAGGTCCGGGACTGCGTTGGGCGATCAACGGACCGTTCGAGATTGCCGACTTTGGCGGCCTCGATATTTGGGAAAAGGTGACGGACAATTTATTCCCTTCCTTGGACAATGGCTTGACGTCGCCCGAACCGATCCGGGACAATGTGAGTAACGGCAAGCTGGGCGTCAAAGCCGGCAGCGGCTTTTACGAATACGGCGACGGACTTGGGCGGGAAACCATTATCGAACAACGCGACCGGAATTTCACGCAGCTGATCCGGTTGAAAAAGGAGCTGAAGTCGACGTGAGCGGGCAAGTGTATATATTGGAGGGGGCAAGGACGCCCTTCGGGGGATTCGGCCAGTCGTTTGCGAAAATGAATGCCACGGAGCTCGGGCTGGCAAGCGCGAAGGAAGCGCTGCGGCGAGCCGGGGCTGAAGCTGGTGAGATCGATAACGTCATATACGGCAACGTGATCCAATCCCATGCGAATGCCGCCTATACGGCCAGACATATAGCTTTGAGGGCGGGCATTCCGATGGAGGTCCCGGCCATGCTCGTGAACCGGCTATGCGGTTCGGGCATGCAGGCGATCATTTCGGCGGCGCAAAGCATCCGGCTCGGCGAATCGGGCTTGGCGCTGGCCGGAGGAACCGAGAACATGTCGCAGTCGCCGCATGCCGATTTCGTCAGCCGCTTCGGAGGCGTGAAGCTGGGCGCTATCCAGCTCGAAGATATGCTGATGAGCACGCTGACGGACAGCTATATCGGCTGCGGAATGGGCGTGACGGCGGAAAATTTGGCCGACCGGTACGGCATTACGCGCGAACAGCAGGACGAATACGCGGTGTCGAGCCATTCACGGGCGGCGGCGGCGACAGCTTCGGGCGTACTGGCCGAGGAGATCGTGCCGGTCGAAGTGACGGGGCGCGGCGGGAATACGGAAGTGCGGCAAGACGAGCTGATCCGCGCGGATAGCTCGGTCGAGAAGCTCGCCAGATTGAAGCCGGCTTTTCGCAAGGACGGCTCCGTAACCGCCGGAAACTCGAGCGGTATTAATGACGGCTCCGCCTCTCTCGTGCTTGCCGGCGAAAGCTCACTCCGGGGAAGAAAGCCTCTCGCTCGCATTGTGGCATGGGGAATCGCCGGGGTCGACCCGAACGTGATGGGCATCGGTCCCGTCCCCGCAGCGCGCATGGCGCTCGACCGCAGCGGACTTTCGATTGCGGATATGGACTTGGTCGAAATCAACGAAGCGTTCGCCGTCCAATATTTGGCCGTGGAGAAGGAGCTTGAACTGGACCGGAATAAGACGAACATAAACGGCGGAGCTATCGCGATCGGCCATCCGGTCGGTGCCAGCGGCGCGCGGGTCGCGCTGACGCTTGCTTACGAGCTGCGAAGGAGAAACTTGCGTTACGGCTTGGCCGCGCTGTGTGTGGGCGGCGGTCAGGGAGTAGCGATGGTTCTCGAATGCGACCCGGGCTCGCGCTAAAGAAATGCCGCTGTACGACGAGAAAAGCAAGGAAGAGACCTTCGGTGCCCCATTCTTCAAGATGGGGGCTGAAGGTTTTTTGTATTGTGCATACTTCGCGAGGGGCTATACCGAGGGGTTCGTATATATAACGGAGCATTTTTCCGTTATTGTTCCGAATCCCATGATGTTTCCGGAATTAGCGGAACTGGACTCCGTTATATCCGATTGCGGGGGAAGAAAAGGGATTGAAGCCGAGGGATAGCGGAACTCATTTCCGTTAATGTGCCGCTTATAACCTGGTTCGGTTAAATAGCGTACGTATGTTCCGTTATTTTCAAATCAGCTGTCAAAAGCGAATAGCCGTCTCAATCGATTCATTTCAGCCGGGAGTCGCTTCAGGAGAATGTGTACTAGCAATAATTAACTGGTTCTATTTATTATAATTAAGAACCACAATTATTTTGAGTTCAATTAGAAGATGGTGGTTGATATTAAAATTAATCCTATATTATCAACGATTATATGCATTTATATTGGCGATATTAAAAGAACCAGTTGACAAATTATAAAGCGCTTCCTAGAATGAGGTTATACATATTTAAAGAACCACAAAGAACCAGATAGCGGGTGGCGGGGCTTTGGCGGAATTGGAGGGAGGGATGAAAGAGGGTTTGGGGGGCCGGGAGCTAGCTTTATGGCGGGCTGAACCGGCAGAGGGACATCAAGGTTAACGGCAAGAGGAGCGGCAAGAAGAACGCAAGAAGAACGCAAGAAGAACGCAAGAAGAACGCGAGAAGAACGCAAGAAGAATGCAAGAAGAATGCAAGTAGAGTAGAGCGGCAAGAGAGAGCGAATAGAACACCGAGAACAACATCAGGAAGAAACGGCGAGGCACACTATGAGGTTGGGGGAAGGCTGAAATGGGAAAGAACGGCAGTTGGGTCGCGATGCTTGTAGCGGCGGCCGTGCTCGTCTCCGGATGCGGCGGTCGGGAGGAAGGAAAGCCGTCCGGGCAAGGGGCCGAAGAGAAGAAAGAACCGTTTACGATGAAAATTTGGGGCGGCGGGGTGACGACCAAAGAGTTCGAGGAACGGTTTCGGACGATGCTCACGCAGAAATTTCCGCACATTACGATCGAGTACATCCAGAACGGCAAAGGAACGACGATGCCGGAGCTTGTCGCCTCGGGCGAAATTCCCGATATTATCCGTTTCGACATCCCGACGATCCGCACCAGCTATCTCGACCTGGAGTTGGGATACGATTTGAGCGAGCTTGTCCAATCGCAAAAATACGATACGAAACGTTTCGTCAAAGTGTTTATGGATGAAGTGATCGACTCGGGGCGTTCCCGGGCGCTTTACGGCTTGCCGATCCCGCCCTACTTTCCGCAGGTGCTCTACTACAACAAGGATTTGTTCGACAAATTCGGCGTCGCCTATCCGCAAGACGGGATGACGTGGGACGACGTGTACGAAATCGCGAAGAAAATGAACCGGACGGAAGGAGGGGTGACGTACCGGGGCTTCAGCTCGAATCTGGTCAATACGCTGCGCGACAACCCGTTTTCTTTGCCGATCCTCGATCCGGCGGCGGACAAATTGGCCGATCCGGACAAATGGCAGCAGCTGTTTGCCAACCTGAAACGGTTTTACGATTTGCCGAACAACGCCGTGGAAGCGAACAATACGGCCGAGAGCGCCGTCTTTTCCAAGGGCAATGCGGCTATGATGCCGAATCAGCACAGCGTGTATTTGACGATACCGCCGGAGGTGAACTGGGACATCGTCTCGTATCCGACGCTGTCGGGAGCGCCGAAGCTGGCGCCGCAGCGCGGACCGGCTTATCTGGGCATTTCCAATACGAGCAAGCATAAAAAGGAAGCGTTCGAAGTCATCGTGGCGATGCTCTCCGACGAGATGCAGCTGGCGGATTCCAAGAGAGGGATTCCGACGACGCTCGCGGATAAAAACATCGAGAAATTGCTCGGATCGGCAGATCCGGTGTATCGCACGAAGCATATGTCCGCGGTCAACTATTACGAGCCGGCGCCTTATACGCAGAAACGCAAGCAAGGTTTGGCCGACGTGCCGGGCGCCACGCAGCAAAATCTCGTCGCCAATACGTTTATCGCGGTCGCCCAAGGCAAGACGGATATCAACACGGCACTGCGGGAGTTGGAAGAGAAGCTGCGGACCGAAGTCGAGAAGGAGAAGAGCAAGTAGAATGGAGACAGGATAACCGAGAGCCGCAATCGCCAAAGCCTGGAGCGGAGCACGGGCGGCCGGTTGCATGGAGCAGCGGGGTGTCGCGGAAGTTTGCGGCCGGTTGCATGGAGCAGCGGGGTGTCGCGGAAGTTTGCGGCCGGTTGCATGGAGCAGCGGGGTGTCACGGAAGTTTGCGGCTGAATCGGGAAGAACGGCGGGAAGCAGATTGCGCTCCGCGGCCTCAGCGGAGCGGCCCACTTCATGCCGAAGGAAGGGAAATCCCATGTTTGACAAAACAAAGCTTCGAATCGTTGCGGTTTGCTCGTTGTGTATGCTGCTGTGTTTCGTCTCGGCCTTTGGTACGGCCCGGGTCGGCAATGCCGGTTCGTCGACCGTTCCGGTCTACAATGCCGGATTCGAGGAACCGGCAGCGGGAGGGGACGTTCCGGGTTGGAGACAAACCTACGGCCAGGGCGTGGCCGCGGCCGTCTACGGCATTTCCAATGCCGTCAAGTTCGAAGGAAGCTCCAGCTTGCGTATCGATGACGGCACGGCCTCTGCGGCACTGGGCGTTGAGAGCAGCACGTTTCCCGTCGTAGGAGGCTTGGGCTATAACGCCTCGGCGATGCTCCTAGTGGAACGGAGCGTTATCGCCATTTATATGCAGTTTTACAACGCCGCGGGAGTCCGGGTCGGATTTGCCTACCAATCCGTTTCCGACACCGGCGGGCAATGGGTGAAGGGCGAGACGCTTGGCGTCGCTCCGCCGGACGCGGTTTCGGGTGCGGTTATGCTGTATTCGTCGGCGGGCGGATTGGGGGCGGGATATGCGGATGACGTTCAAGTGGAGGTGCGGCAAATGGGAACGTTCGAAAATTTAGGTTCGCCGCTGCTCTCGGTCATCAATAACGGCAGCGCGATCGGTACGGACGGTCAAGGCAATGACGTCATCTACGCCGTCATCAAGGGCGGGAATGACAGTACGGCATTCGTGATGATCGATCCGGTCACCGCCGAAGTGGTGAAATCGATCGCGATGCCGGGGGTGAACGGCGCATGGGCGGTCCTTGCGGCAAGCGACGGCACCCTATATGTCGGAACTTATCACAACGGCCGCCTGTACCGCCACGTTCCGGGCAGCCATACGCTGGATGACCTGGGGCGGCTCGGCCAGGAGACGCATGTATTCGATCTGGTCGAAGGCAAAGACGGTCTCATTTATGCAGGTACTTATCCGAATGCTCACGTATACGAGTACGATCCCGCGACGGCGCAAATCCGCGATATCGGCCGAATCGATCCGGTCGAGCATTATGTCCGTTCGCTGGCTTATGCCCCGGAGACGGATACGCTTTATGCCGGGGCGGGCGGACAGACGGCCAGGCTATATGCGATCGATACGGCGACCGGGGCCAAACGGGAGCTGTTGGCAGGGCTGCTCCCCCAGCAGCATGCCGATTACCAGTTCCCTTATGCGATGGGGTACGGGCTGGGCAAGCTGCTGATCAAAATGAACAAGCCCGATCATTTGCTCGTGATCGATACGGCGACGGAGACGGTCGACTATTTCGATCCGGACGGCGGCATCGGGCTCGGCTCGAGCAAAGTCGCCACGATGCCGGGCGATCTGCAACACATTTATTTCGGCGGCTATCAGCTGCGTTCGTACAATGCGGATACGGGCGCTATCGCCTTGGAGTTTGCGGACCCGGGAATGCGGGCGTTCAACTTCCAGGATGCGAAATTCGTCCAGCTGAACGATCCGGCCTGGCCCGGCTATACGATGCTCGCTTCCGGCGACGGCGGACAGATCATGCGGTTTAATCCGACGACCAAGCAAACTTCGCTGCAGCGGGTCATGAATGCGGGAGCTCCGACACTCATTCGCAGCCTCCACGGCGCCCCGGACGGCAAAGTTTATGCGGGCGCGTATATGATGGGCTTCGGCGGTTACGACCCCCAGACGGGGACGTTTATACAAAATCGCGAGTTCGGCCAGGCGGAAACGATCGCCAGTCTCGGTGATGACGTCTATGTGGGCATTTACGGAAATGCCCGGATCTTTCGGTACGACCCGTCGTCGCCTTGGACCTCCGGATCCAATCCGCGCATGCTGTTTGAACTGGTCGGAGACGGACAGGACCGCCCGTTTGCGATTGCCGGCGACGAGTCGTCGGGCAAGCTGTATATCGGCACGGTTCCCGGATACGGTTCGCTGAGCGGGGCACTGACCGTGTACGATATCGTTACGAAGCAAAGGCAAGTATTCCGAAACATCGTGTCCAATCAGAGCGTCGTTTCCGTCGTGTACAAGGACGGCTTCATTTACGGCGGAACGACGATCTATGGAGGACTGGGCACGAGCGGTCCGACGGAGACGAGCGGCAAGCTGTTCGTGTTCGATACGGCGACGAATACGAAAGTGTTCGAGATTGCCCCGGCTCCCGGGCGAAAGGCGGTAAGCGGACTTCTGGCCGGTCCGGACGGGCTTATATGGGGCGTGGCCGAAGACTACATTTTCAAGTTCGATCCGGTTACCCGGCAAATCGTCTACAACCAGGTGAAGCTGGGGCGGTACGGCGCCAACAGCACCGTATGGGCGGATGCGTTTCTGGTGCTCGGCAAAGACGGGAATGTATACGGAACGAACGTAGGGAAACGGTTCTTCCGAATCGACCCGGATACGATGGAGTTCGTGCTGATCAAAAACGGCGCAGGCAATTATTTGACACAAGATTCCGACGGCAATTTATACATGTCCAACGATGCCGACTTGTGGAAATATACGCTGCCTGCCGAGGAAGAGACGATTTCCGCATTTCTGCGGCGAGCCTCGCTAGCCGGTCAAATTCCGACGCCGGTTCGGATGCAATTGACGAATTCCTTTCGGCAGGCGGTGCATCACCATGAAGAGCGGCGTAACGAACAAGCGATCAAGCATTTGCGCGACTTTCTCAAGCATCTCCACAACAAGGCGTTCGAGTCTTCCGTTTTGCCGGAAGCCAAATGGCCGTTGGACGAGCGGATCAGAACGCTGATCGCCGAGTGGGAAAAGCAGTAGAAGCACGCATACAGGGATGGAGTGGAGAGACATGGGAATTAAAATTGCCATACTGGCGGAACCGAACGTACAGGAACGGATTTTTGACGATTCGCATTGGCGGCAGCTGGCCGACATCGGAGACGTCGCGAGAAACGATCAGACCGGCGTACCTCAGCCGGAGACGTTGATGCGAATATTGGCAGGGGCCGATTATGCCATAACCTCGTGGGGCTGCCCGGCGCTGCCCCGCGACACGCTGGCGGTCGCCCCGGAGCTGAAGGCGGTCATCCATGCGGCGGGAACGGTCAAGGGGATCGTTACACCAGACTTGTGGAGCCGGGGCATCCGGGTGTCGAGCGGCAACGGTCCGCTCGGGATCGGCGTGGCCGAGACGGCACTCGGGATGACGATCGCATCGCTTAAGGAAATGTGGCGGCTGTCGCAAGATACTCGCAACGGAAAATGGAGCGAGGGCAGAAAACGCGTCCGGGAGCTGTACCGGATTACGGTAGGCGTAATCGGCGCGGGCAAGGCCGGCGCGCACTTCATTCGTCTGCTGCGCAATTTCGAGGTATCCGTCCTCGTATACGATCCCTTACTGACGGCCGAGCAGGCCGAAGCGATGGGGGCGGTGAAGGTGGAGCTGGAAGAAGCGCTGCGCCGAAGCGATGTCGTCTCCATTCATGCCCCGTCCATTCCCGAAACATACAAAATGTTCAATCGCGAACGGCTCGGCTGGATGAAGGACGATGCGATATTGATCAATACGGCGCGGGGATCGATCGTGGACGAGGGGGCGCTCGCCGACGAGCTGCGCAAAGGCCGGCTGTTCGCCTGCCTGGATGTGACCGATCCGGAACCGCCGGCTGTCGACCATCCTTTGCGCGGTCTGCCCAATTGCATCATAACGCCCCATCTGGCCGGCGCGGTCAACAACGGAGTGAAGCGTCTGGGGCAGTTCGCGATCGACGAGCTGCGGCGGCTGCTCGCCGGAGAGCCGCTTGCGGGCGAAGTGAAGGAAGCGCAGATGAGCGTATTGGCGTAAAGTCTCGCCACAGCTGCAGAACGGCGGACGACTCCGTTTTGTACCCGGCTCGCCCCGATTCGAAGGGATATCCGCAAACCGCGGGATATCGCTTCGGCCGGGGCGGGCCGTCGCTGTTGAAGCGGTCCGCCACATCCTGTATGCTATATAAGGTGAACTAAAGAACCAGCCAAGAGTTGCCCAATGCAATGGAAGAAGGGAATTGCCTTGTGAGCGAGTTTTGGCTTTGAGTCTCAACCATGCCGTAGGCCTATACAATCAAGGAAACTCAAAACAACCTGTCTGAAGCTGCAAGGCAATCCCT
>NZ_VDCQ01000039.1:16157-88595 GCF_006265175.1 Paenibacillus hemerocallicola
ATTAAAACCTTTAGTTCAACTTATATAGAACATAGATTGAGACATCGGGCGGAAGGGTCATGCTATGGAAAAGTCGGAAAGAGCGAGCCGCAAAACGTTCCAGCTCAGGCTCGAAGCGATGGTGGAGGCGATTCGCGGCGATATTGCAAGCGGCTCGTTAAAGAAGGGGGACTTCCTTCCTTCGGAGAAGGTATATGCCGGTTCGTATCGATTAAGCAACAACACGGTGCGCAAAGGACTCGACGAGCTGGTGGCCGAAGGGCTGATCGAGAAAGTGCCGAGAGTCGGCAACAAAGTCGTCGGCCGCGAGTCTGAGCGGATGACCGTTCTGAGATTCGGCTGCCACGTATCGCTGCTTCAGGAAGCGGCGATGAAGACGCTGGTGGCCGAATTTCACAAGCGGAATCCGGATATCCGCATCGAGCTGATCGCCATGTCGCCGGAATTGAATTCGTATTCTTCGGTAAAGAAGCGGATCGACGAAGCGTCGTTGGACGTCTTTACGATGAACTATAACGGCTTCGACAGCTTCAGGGAAAACGAAGGATTCGGGCAGTTGGAGTCGTTCGAGTCCGATTCGCGCATTTACCCGTTCTTGAACGAGGCGTTTACGCACGACGGGCGGCTAAAGCTGATGCCTCTCGTATTCACTCCTCTCATCTTGTGCTACAACAAAGATCATTTTCGGGAAACGGGCTTGATGGAGCCGGACAGCGGCTGGCGCTGGGATACTTTGTTCGAGGCGGCGGACCGGCTGACCGTGGAGCGGGAGCGATTCGGCTTTTATTTCCATTTTCCGTCCAGCAACCGCTGGCCGGTGTTGTTCATGCAAAGCGGCCTTCGTTTCGAACGCAACGGAGACGGCGGATTCGTCGCGGACGAACGGAAATTGAAAGAGGCGTTGATGGCGTGCCGGACAATCTATTTGCGGAACCGGTTCCCGATGTTTTTGTCGGAGGAGGACAGCGACGCCGAGGAACTGTTCTTCAATGGGAAAGTCTCGATGATTTTGACCACCTATCTGGGACTGAACCGTCACGAACGCCGGGCGGAGTTCGAGTACGATATTGCCCCGCTGCCGTATCTGAACGAGCCGAAAACGCTGCTCATGCCGGTCGGGCTGGCGATAAGCGCCCATGGCCGAGAGAAGGAGAGCGCACGACGGTTCGTCGATTATCTCGTCTCCCACGAGGCGCAGATGCTCATTCGCCGGAAGACGTTGAGCATACCGAGCGAGAAGCCCGCCGCGGAGTGGACCGGAGAGGAGAGCATGTACCGTCCGTACCGGTTCCACATGTACCGTGAAATTATTCCCAGCTTTCGGTCGTTCCGGGAATTGAACATGCCCGTGGCACGGCTCGGATCGTTGTACAAGGAAGCGAAGCTGTACTGGTCCGGACTGGAGACGGAGGAGGAGGCCGTTCGGAGGCTGGCGCAGCTTCTGGCCGCTCCCGCCAAGCCATAGGCAACGGCCGAATCGCCAATATGCCGACCGTTCGTTTATATGCGGATCGTTGGAAAAAGCGACATTGCGACGATAATGCAACGAAAATGCGATATACAGCCGTTCCGGGGCCGGTTACATTTGATGTAGCCGGCCAAAGTCCGTTTGCGGGACGATAAGGACAGCCGCACTGGAGGAGAAGCCAGGCAAAGACGTTCGAGGAAAGGAGGAAAAAGAAGTCGCGAACCGTCCCGGGTTGTTGTACGATAAGGACAAATGAATCCGGGCGAACGACAGCCCGAGGGGGCTTTAAGGATGAGAAGAAAAAGGCTGATTGCTACCGCTGCAATCGTGGTCGGCATAAACTTGATTTTGTGCGGCTGCGAGAAGGAGTCGGACGCCGCCCTTGCCGGGTCCCCGCCCGCGCCGGACGACAGGCCTGCGCTCCGGATCGCGACCATCGACAATTACTTCGCCGCCAATAGCTACAAGGACGATTTGCCCGTATGGCGGGAGGTCGAGAAGCGGACCGGCGTCAAAATCGTCTGGGAAGTGCTTCCCAGGGAACAGTTTGGAGACGGGATGAGGCTGAGACTGTCGAAGGACACGGATTTGCCGGACATTTTCTATATTCCGGACAACGATCCCGTGAAATTGGCGGGCAAGGGGACGATCCTCCCTCTGGACGAGCTGATCTCTGCGAATGCTCCCAACATAGCAGGCTTTTTGCGGGAGCATCCGGACATCGACAAGAAGCTCCGGTTGGCGGACGGCAAACTGTATGCGCTTGCATCCGTGGTGACCGGCGTCGCCTACACCGATCCGTACGGGCTGATGCTCCGCAAAGATTGGCTCGATCGGCTCGGGCTTCGGGAACCGGCCACTTTGGACGAATGGTATGCCGTTTTGAAAGCGTTTAAGGAAAACGACCCGAACGGAAACGGGCTGCGGGACGAAATTCCGCTGCTGCCGGACATCGGCCTGAAAGGGTTGAAATTGTTCGGAAGCGCCGTCGGCGGACATTTTTTTTACAGCGACGGCTTTTATCCGGATGCCGGTGGCAACGTGAAGTACGAATGGCTCTCGCCGGAAGCGAAGGAGCTGGTGGAGTGGTGGCGCAAATTGTATAGCGAAGGGTTGCTGGCGTCCGATTTTTTGACGAAAACCGCGGATTCGTTTCTGTCCGAGGTGGCGGGGGGCCGCGTTGGCGCGCTTAACGGCTTCCTGAATTTGCGTCCGAAATACGAGTCGGGCAATCGCCAAGCCGGCGATTCGCGAGCCGAGTGGGTCATGACCGTACCGCCCGGAGGCGCGGGACGCAGCGGATTTTATGAAATATACGGGCCTGTCAGCTCGTGGTTCGGCATATCCCGGAGCAGTCCGAATCCGGAGCTGGCGATTCGTTGGCTCGATTTCATCTATGCAAGCGAGGAGGGCAGCCGGCTGGTCAATTTCGGAGTCGAAGGGTTGAGCTACACGATGGCGGACGGCAGACCGCAGTTTACCGAATATGCGGCCCGCAATCCCGACGGACTGGACTTGACCCGGCTGCTGCGATCGCTCGGGGCGATGCCGACGCTGCCGTGGATTCGCGCGGATAAAGGTCCGTTGTCGCTCCAGCCGCAGGCGATGCTCGACTCCGATCCGGTCGGGGCGGCGCAGGCCGCCAAAGTAAGGCCCTATTTGATCGGCGCAATTCAACTGGCGCTCCCCACTCCCGAGGAGAAGGATACGGAAGAGCTGTACGGCGCTCCGCTTCGCGCCTATGTCGAGACGACCTTGGCCCGCTACATTACCGGAGCGGAGGAGATCGACTGGGACCGGTTCGGCCGCACCGTCGCTTCGCTCGGACTGGATCGCGTACTGCAGGCGAAGCAGCGGCAGTATGATCGCTATAGAGGCGCTCCGTCTCCCTAAAGAGGCGATACGGCCGATGCGTGGACGATTTACCCTCGGCCGTTCATATGCTGCAGCGCCGTCCGGCGGTATTCTCCCGGCGTTACTCCGCATATTTTCTTGAACATGCGGATAAACGAATTGACGTTCCGATAGCCGATTTCCGCGGCCACTTCGCCTATGCGGATGTCCTCCCCGGAGCTGAGCAGGTCCTTGGCTTTGCTCATCCGGAGCGCGTTCAAATAGTCGGTGAAGGTCATGCCGGTTTTGTCCCGGAAATAGGTGGACAAATAACTGCGCGACATTTGCAGCTGGTCGGCGACCGTCTCCAGCGAAAGATCTTCGCGATAATGGGTGACGATATAGTCCAGCACGAAGTCTTTGACCGGATCCTGGCGCGCTTTTTTCTCCCGGACCAGCATGCAGACGTCCTCGATCATAAGAGTCAGCAGCCGCTCCAGCTGGCCGATCCCGGTGCACTTCCCGATATGGTCGGAGGGCGTGTGCCGTTCCATAAACGGCTTCGCATCCAATTGATAGAAGAGCAGCGATTTCTCGATTTTCGCCACGATTTCTTGGGCGAACAAAGCGAACCGATGGGCGCTGGCGTCCTTCTCCTCGAGACGGCGCATGCATTTGCCGAGCAGCTCCAGGGCGCGGTCCCTTTCCCCGGCCTGCAGTTGGATCGAAAGCTCCCGGTCGTCCGCGGGCACGATGAGCAGATCGGGTGCCGATGCAGAGAGCTTCGTGACGATCTGCGTTTCCGCGACCAGACGCCGCTCCAGGAGCATGGCGCACGCTTCCTCATAGGCGGAGGCGAGCTCGCCCGGCCGGCACGACTGCGGATGTACGGCTATCGTCAGAAGGAAAAGCTCTTTATCCCGGCCAGCTACTTCCTTAAGACGGTCCAATGCGGTCAAGATGCCGGCGGAGGAAGCTTCGCCGCTCAATAGGGAAAGCACTTGGTCGTGTTCCACCTGCAGCGTGGTCGATTCGGCAAAGCTTTCGCCGAGCTGCAGGGCGATCAGCTCGCGGATATAGTAGGACGCCTTCTCGCGTTCCGCGGCGGGCAGCCCGTCGAAGCGGTCCGTGAACGCGAGCCGGAACAAGATCAGCCGGAACGGTTTATCGGTATCGATCAGCTCGTTCAGGCTTTGCTGGTGCATCTTCTTCACCTTGCTCAAGTAGCCGTACGATTTGAGCAGGTCGTTCTTGTGATCGAGGTCGGTACGGATTTCCCGCTCGGAGCGCACGATGGCGTCTATTTTGTCGCTGATCCAATCCAGCTCGCGAATGTTGCTCCTCGATAATTGCGGAGAGCCGGGCTTCTGGAAGCCGGAAATCATTTTGCGGATCGGACGGTTGAATTTGAAGCTGAGCGCGACCGATAACACGAAGCCGATAAGGAGCGCACTCCCCAGCACGGAAGCGAGCACGGCGTTTAATCGCGATACTTGGGCGGTTATATTGGAGATCGGCACGATATTGACATAAGTGAAGCCGGTGTCGGCGCCTTTTCTGTAAAACAAATAGTTGTCGTCGATCTTCGCGTGGCCTTCTCCGGATTGGAAAGATAACGCCAGCATGTCGGTGTCCCATAGAGCTCCGTTTTGGAACAAAGGCTTTCCGTTCCGGTCCAGAATAAGAAAATGGTCGTTCGGGGCGACATGGAATCGATCGAACAGCAATCCCGCGTCGAGAAACGAAAGGATCGCATACGGTCCGGCTTTAACCGCTATCGGGAACAGCGTTCCTTTGTCGGAGACGCCGTTGACGGGCACATCGGAATAAAATCGGGCCGCCGGGTAGAAGCGGAAGGCGGAGGCGTTGTTCGACAGCTCCCGTGCCCAGAAGTCCGCATCGTAACGAGCGCTGGCGTATTGCTTGAAGAAAAGCTCCGATATGCCGCCGGTTCCGTTTTTCTCGAGAAAGTAGGGGCGGTCCGGAGCGTAGATCACGATGTTGTTCAGAAATAATAGCGGATTGCCGGTCAAGGTCCGAATTTGCTCTATCGTCTGGGCGGCGACGGTGTAGTCGTAAGCATCCGCGCTTTTGCCCAAGGCCGTGACGGGCCGGCTCATGCCGAGCTGCATCAGATTGAACTCGATCAGGTTGAAATGCTTCTCGTAGCTGTCGACCGATTTGGCCAAGCCCAGCATATTGTAGCTGACGATATCTTGATGGACGTTCGTTTTGAAGAAGGCAAACGAAAACAGATTGAAGGAGAGCAGCAGGACGATCAGCAGCAGGAAGGAAGAAAGCAGTCTGACAAATAAGGAATTCCACCTAATCGACAACGGAAGGCAGCGGTTCATCATGATCGTTTCCTCCTAAATGGTTTCAAGCGATGCAGTAATCGATTTCCATTCCATTTTATTATAGGGTCGCGCGTTTTGCCGGTCAACGGCGGAATTGGGCCGGCCCGAAATTATTCGACGACAAACGATAAGGGGTGCCAGCAATGAACAGCAAACTGTGGAAGACGGCGATCGGCTGTCTGGTAGGAGCAAGTCTGATGACGGCCTGTGGCGGCAATACGGGCAACGAAGGCCAAGCGAGCGGAGGCAAAGAGACGGCGAAAGCGCCTGCCGGAGAACAGGCAAGCAAAGAGCCGGTGGAGCTCGTCATCCAGGATCAGGGCGGGGCGTCCGAGGAAGTATTCAATCAATCGTACGGCTCCTTCATCAGGAAAAAATTTCCGAACTATACGATCAAATATATTCAATCGACGAAAGGCACGACGCTGCAAGACCTCATCGTGGCCGGGCAGCATGTGGACATTATCATCGCGGGCATTAACGGCATGCCGGACCCGTTGTTCGGACTGGATATGAAGTTCGACATGACGGAGCTTGCCAAGAAGCACGGCGTCGATCTGGCCAAGTTCGATTCCACGCTGATCGACGGGATCAAGACGATGGGCGACGGGAATTTGTATTTTTTGCCGGTGACCAATTTGGTGCAAGTGATGTTTTACAACAAAGGCATCTTCGACAAGTTCGGCGTTCCGTATCCGAAGGACGGCATGACATGGGACGAAACGGGCGAGCTGAACCGGAAGATGACCCGCAGCGAAGGCGGCGTATCGTACATGGGGTATTCGGCGTCGCCGGCGCACATTCTCAACATGAATCAGTACTCGATACCGCTGTACGATCCGAAGACGAAGAAGCCTATGCTGTCGGACGAACGGTGGGGCAAGGCTTTCGAGACGTATTTCCTGAACAATGCGACTGCGGGCTACAAGGAATGGGCGACGGCGAAGAAAAAGCTGCCGTATTATACGGAGATGACAGCCTCGCAGGAGCTGGCGATGATGGTGTTCAACTCGCAGTTTCCGTTCGACGGTCCTCAGTACGTGAAGGACATCAATTGGGACCTTGTCTCGCTGCCCGTGCTCAAAGACAAGCCGAAGCTCGGATCGCAGGCGAATCCGAAAACGTTCGCGATCACGAAGACGGCGAAAAACAAAGATGCCGCGATGGAAGTGATCAAGTATATGACGTCGGCCGAAATGCAGCTGGATTTCTCCAAGCAAGGCTATATGACCGTCCTGAACGACGACGGCATCAAGAAGGCGATCGGCTCGGAGAGCCAGCACAAAGGGAAAAACTGGAGCGCCGTCTATTACAACAACTTCGCCCCGATGGCGTACAAGAGCATTTACGACACGAAAATATTGTCGTTTCTGACGCCGAACGTGCTGAAGGTCGTAACGGGCGAAACGGATTTGAACAGCGCGATCCGCAGCGCGCAGGAGCAGGCGGAGAAATATTTGGAGAGCGAAATGAAGAAGTAAGCGAAGGGTGGCCCGGATATGAAGCGAAATATGCTCTAGACAACGACAATAGCGATAACGTCATAAGGTGAGCCGCGTTCATGCTACCGGGAGGGGATACGATGAAAGCAGCCGATTTGGAACATTACAAGCTGGACATCTACGATGTGAAGGATCAACTGAAGCGGCATATTTACGACCGATCGGCGGAAGCTATCGCCGCGGGAGACCGGGCCAGGGACGAGATAACGGACGTCGGGCAGCTGGAGCGGCGCAAAAGCTTGATGAGGAGCGAGTTTATCAAATCGCTTGGCGGTCTTCCGCCGAGCGATACCCCGCTCCATCCGCAAATTACCAGCATTTTGCGGGGCGACGGCTATACGATCGAGAAGGTGATGTTCGAGTCGCGGCCGAACCATTGGGTGACGGCGAACTTGTACATGCCCGATGGCATTTCCGCCCCGACGGCCGCGGTGCTGCACTTGTGCGGGCACAACCCGCTGGCCAAGCATGCCGACCTGTATCAGACCGTCTCGCAGCACCTTGTCCGCGCAGGGTTGATCGTGCTTACGACGGACCCGATCGGTCAAGGGGAGCGGCTAAGCTATTACGATCGCGACACGGCGAAAACCGATGTCGCCGCCTCCACGCGGGAGCACGAATACGCCGGCAGGCAAAGCTTGCCGCTCGGCGACAATATTGCCCGCTACTTTGTCCACGATGCGCTGCGCGCGGTCGATTATTTATGCTCCCGCCCGGAAGTCGATCCGGCGAAAATCGGCGTAACCGGCTGTTCCGGCGGAGGGACGCAGACTGGCATGATGATGCTGTGCGATCCCCGCATCGCCGCCGCCGCGCCGGCCGCCTTCATCATGAACCGGGAGTCGTACATGCATGCGGGCCAAGCGCAGGATGCGGAGCAAATATGGCCGGGGCTGACGAAGATCGGCTTCGATCACGAAGACATACTGATGGCGATGGCTCCGCGTCCTACGCTCGTATTGGCGGCCGAATACGATTTCTTCCCGATCGAAGGAACTCGCAGAACGGTAGAGAGAACGAAACGGTTCTGGGACATGTACGGCGGAGGAGCTCGTCTGGAATATTTCGAAGACGCGTGCGTACACGGTTATTCGCCTCCGATGGCGAAAGCGGCGGCCGTCTTTTTCAGCAGGCATCTGCTGGGCAAACTGCCCGACTGCTCGTGGGAGGGCATACAGCCGATCGCGCCGGAGCTGCTATGGTGCACGGCCAGCGGACAAGTGCGGGGCGACCGGGACGATGCGAGCGCGGTATACGAGGCGAACTGCGATCGGCTCGCCCGACTGGACGAAGCTGCATCCGAAGTGCCGGATTCGGCAAGAAAAGAGCGGGCGCTCGCTTGGCTGCGAGACCGGGTATACGACGGGCGCAAGCCGTGCCGCCTTAATCCGCGCCGGATTGCACTCGGCAAGCTGGGCGATGCTTTAACGGTTGAAAGCGTATTATGGTGGAGCCAGACGTCGCTGTTCAATCACGGTTTTATGTTCCGCTCGAGCGGAAGCGAGAGTAGCGAGTCGCCGGTCACGATCGCTCTTTGGGCGCGCGGCACTGCAAGCATCGAGCCGCATCTCGGCTGGATTCGCGAAACGTGCGGCACCGGTCGGGCCGTATTCGTCATAGACGTAACCGGCGACGGTGCGGTTGAGCCGAACAGCGTTACGACCAACGGCATGCACGATTTTTTCGGTACGCTTCATAAGTTTGCGGCCGATCTGTTTTGGCTCGACGACAGCCTGGCTGCGCTGCGAACGTTCGACGTCGTGCGAGCTCTCGATATCGTCGAATGGCTGAGCCGCGGAACGAACGGCGATATTCGGCTGTATACGGACGGGCGATTCGGCTTGTACGGACAATTGGCGGGACTATTGGATGACCGGCTGAAGCAAGTCGACGTTGTAAACGGCATCGGCAGCATCGCGGAGCTGGTACGCTCGCGCCATTACGAAACGTTGGATAGCGAAGGCATCATGATGCCCGGCATGCTGCGATATTTCGATTTGCCGGATTTACTTCGTTGGTATTAGAAATAGAGTTCGGAGGGATGCGAAATTGAGAAAAGCCGCGCGTGTCGCTATCTTAATATCGGTATTCCTCCTGTCATGCATCGGAGGCGCGATCGTATTGAAGGAACGAGAAAGCAACGGGTATTTGGTGTATAAAGGGGAGCCCAGGGCGGTCCTCGTCCGGCAGAACGGCGCGATCGGCAAAGAAGCTACGGACGAGCTGCGCGCCCGGATTCGCAAATCGACGGGAGCCGATCTGCCCATAGTCGACGCGGAGCGGCTGGAAAGCCTTCATTTGCCCGAATCGCATGTGCTTATCCTGATCGGACCCGGTCCGATGACGGAGGCGCTGGGCATTCGGGGAAGCGACCTGGAGAAGGAGGCTTACCGTGTCGCCGCGATCGGCAACCGGCTCGTACTGACGGGAGCGAGCAACGACGCCATTTTGTACGCGGTCAGCTACTTTCTCGACGAATACGTCGGTGTCCGCTATTTGTGGCCGGGCGAGCTCGGTACGTATGTTCCCAAGCGGGACACGATCGCGCTGCCCGTCGTCGACGCGACCCGACGGCCCGAGGCGGAGCAGCGGCGATTGAGGGCAACCGATACGAGGCCCGAGGTGGAGCGCTGGATGGGCGTCCATATGATGGGGAGCCGCAGCCGGTTTGCCTTCGGACACGCGTTCACGGGCTGGTACGACAAATACGGCAAGGAGCACCCGGACTATTTCGCCCAGCCGCCGGCCGGTCAGCAGCAGGTTCGATCCGACCGGGTCAAGCTGGACTTGAGCAACGAAGCGGTAGACGAGGCGATCATACGCGAATGGCAAGCGGCGGGTGCGCCGGACAATTGGAACGTCTCCCCCAATGACGGGAGCGGCTTCTGCGTCAGCGCCGGCTGTCTCGCGATGGATGAGCCGGCCGGGCAATCGATTGACGCGATCTGGGGAGCCGAGGGGAACTTGACCGCGCGTTACGTCAAGTTCTGGAACCGATTGCTGGCGAAGATGCGCGCCGTAAACCCGGAGGTGACCCTCTCGACCTATGCGTACAGCTCCTACAAGGAGCCCCCTCCTTCCCATCTCAAGCTGAAGGCGGGCATGGTGATCGGTTTCGTCCACACCTTCCAGGCATACGAGCAATGGCAAGGCTGGTACGATACCGGGGCGAAGCTGTTTCTGCGGCCGAACTGGTGGCATTCGGGGGCGATCGCTCCGAACTTGATGCTGCATGCGACCGGCGATTATTTCAAGTTTGCCCAGCGGAACGGCATGATCGGATTCGACTTCGACAGCATTATGGGATACTGGGGGACGCAAGGACTCAATTATTACTTGATAGCTCGCCTCTCCGTGCGTCCGGAGCTTTCCGTGGACGACGTCATAGCCGAATACGCCTCCGCGTTCGGCAAAGCGGGACCGGTCATCCGGGACTATATCCGGTATTGGGAAAGCTTCTCCGAGGAAACGGCCTACAACGTATCCGCGGGCAACGGTGTATCGATCGACCCGAACGGCCGGTTCGAAACAACAGTCAGGCAATACGGCCTCCCCGGCTCGCCATTGAACAGCGGATGGTACACGCTTCCGTATTTGTATACGGATCAAGTGCTGAACGAGGCTTATGCCATTCTCGACCGGGCGGACCGGGCTGCGGCGAACGGGGAAGACGACGCGAGGGAGCGCATCGCCTTTTTGCGCGATGGGTTGCGCCATCTGGAGCTGACCCGCGAGGTTGTCCGGTATGGCTACGAGAAGTCGCGTCCGGCCGGAGCGACGGCGGAGCAATTTCAAAGCATGAGCGAAGAGCTCGACCGATACCGGAAACAGATTTCCGAGAGGCATGTCATTTGGTACGACGCGTTGAAGGCATCCGAGAAGCAGAGAAGTATTCCGACCGAACGGAGCCGTACGACAGGCTGGGACAAAGGCGTGCCGGGAGGTCCGAGCGGCGCGGAGCTGGACGAGGCTTTCCGGGGCTTGTGAGCGTGATGTGACAATTGGAAGCCGATCATACCGCAATGACAAAAAAGCTTCGATTCCGAAGCCTGGGCTGTTGAGAAAGTCAAAAAATGAGAACGGTACCGTCTGTAAGGGGTTGGGGAAATGTAGGTAAAGCGGAGCGTCTGACTTTAAAATCGGGTTGTAACCGCTAATTATCATCCAAAATAACTCGATTTTAACGGAAGTGTAGTGCATTCCCCTACCCTTACCCCTACCCCCTTGCCTTCCTCGCTTCCTCTTTTTGTATACTTTCTCAACAACCTGAGCCGCGATTTACGCGGCTTTTTTTCTACGACAATATAATCCACTTACAACCTGGAGGCGTTTTGATGGACATGACATGACATGATATTGTCCGTGAATAGAGGAACTACATTCCGTTAGGGTCCCGAATTTCGTGACTCGCTTGAAGATAACGGAACAGGCTTCCTCTATATCGAGCTTTCGGGGTGAAAAGATTCGTGAAGAGCGGAATAGCGGAACGGTTTTCCTTTATTTTGCAATCAACACGAGGGCTTTGGTCAATAGCACACGCCGGTTCCGCTATTTGTTGGACTTCGCACCGCTCAGCTCCCAGCGCGCTGTGTTTCGCTGCATGACGTCGGTCTGTCTACCGCATGCGGCGCGCTCCCGCAAGTCGCCGCCCGCAGAGGCAGCGAGCTTTCACCGAAAATGCTCTATACCCCTTATCCACACCTGAACGCGAGTGCCGACGTAGTTTTTTTGCAATATATAGAACTTGCAAGGTTCGGGCTCCCCGCAAAACACCCGGATAAGCATCGGAGCAAAAGCCCCGCTTTGTGGGGTTGTTTTGCGTTCCGCCGACCCCGCCCTTTTGCTCATTTTCTACCGCTTTAGCATTTTCTACATGCGGGAAATCCGTTGTGCAGCAACGTTTTACGGGGATCGGGGTGGAAAAGGAAGAGAAATGCAACCGAAGTGAAAACGCTTTATTTACGAAGGGGGAACGGCTTTCTATACTAGGGTCTGAGCACGGAACTGACATGGCAAACGATATACAAGGAGGAAAAAGAAATGGGTCAAAGGAAGGTCAAATCGATATTGTTATCGCTTACCGTGTTGTCGGTAGTCGCAGCCGGATGCGGCGGAGGGTCGGGCGACGGCAAAAGCGGCAGCGCGGGAACGAACGGCACCCCGGAAGGAACGAAGGCGCCGGCGGCAGCCAACTATGGAGATACGGGAGGGCTCAAGCTGCCGCTCGTAGACAAGCCGACGACGCTTACGTGGATGCTGGTCAGCGACAACCCGAACCTGGGCGATTCGATGGTCGTGAAGGAAATCGAGAAACGGACCGGGATCAAGCTGGAGATCCAGGCGTACTCGTCGCAGACGTATAAAGATAAAATGAAGGTCGTCGTGGCCTCGGGCAAGCTTCCGGACATTTTCCACGGCTTGTCGATCCCGGAAATCAACAAAATGGGTGCACAAGGCGCGTTGACTCCGATCAATTCTTATTTGAACGAGCTTCCGAACTTCAAGAAGCTGTATGTCGACAATGCGGAAAACAACTGGGTGATGAAATCGTGGTCGGATGACAAAAACAATTTGTATTCGTGGCCGATCTACGGCTTGAACCGCGACGTCAATCACGGCTTCCTGTACCGGAAAGACATCTTCGACAAGCACGGCATCAAGGAATGGACGAATACGGACGAATTCTACGCGGCGCTCAAAAAGCTGAAGGAAGCTTACCCGCAGTCGTATCCGTACGCCTCCAAGACGAAGGAAAACATTTTCAAGGATTGGGCTTACGGATGGGGTATCGGCGGAGCGGACTACCCGGCTTACTACGACGAGAAGGCAAAAACCTGGAAGCAGGTCTACACGTCGGCCGAATACAAAGCCCAGCTCGATTTCATGAAAAAGCTGTACGAAGAAGGTTTGCTGGACCCCGAATTCATTACCGATACGGACGCCTCCTGGACGGCGAAAATGACGACGAACAACAAATCGTTCGTTACGTTCGATTGGATCGGCCGACTCGATTCGTTCGCCAGCCAAGTGAAGTCGCAGACGCCGGACTACAATCTGCGTTACGCCAACCCGGTCGGGCCTACCGGCAACATCCGTACGCTTCCGAAAATTTCCAACTTCGGCACCGTCGTGCCTAACGGCAAAAACAAGGAAATCGCCCTCAAGCTGCTCGATTACTTGACCAGCCCGTCCGGCTCCTCGCTCGTTACGATGGGCATCGAAGGGGAAACGTACAAGTTGGAGAACGGCAAGCCGGTTTACCCCGAGCTGAAGGACGTGGCGACCGTGGATATCAAGGCGCTGGAAACGAAATACGGCATGTGGCTGGAAGGCATGTATCTCCGTCCCGACAAGCGTAGCGTATACTTCAGCTATACGGAGAAAGAAAAGGAAGCCCAAGACAAAATCAACGGCGCGAAAAAATATGAGCCGGCCGATCCGATTTTGAAATTTACGGACGACGAGACGAAGACGATCGCCGATCTGAGAACCGCGCTCGATAAAGCCGCGAACGAATTTGCCACGAAATATGTGATGAAAAAAGAATTCGGTCAGGCGCAATGGACCGAATGGGTGCAAAACGCAGAGAAGCTGGGCGCGAGCAAATTTATCGACGCTTATAACGCGGCGCAAAAACGGTTCGACCAGCAAAAGTAAAAGATAGCCATATCGTTTCGGTACTCGGCACCCGGGCGGAAAACTCCCGGGTGTCCCGCATCGAAACCGAAGTGCGCTTTATTGAGATAGGAGGTAGCCCATGCATACGTCGCAACCCGAGCTTACCGAAGGGCGAAAGCAGCGCGTTCCCGGCTCCCGTCTCGTTTCGACCTTGCGTCATATGAAGCGGGACAGGCAGCTGTTGATCCTGTTTCTACCCTGTATCATTTTCTTCGTATTATTCCGTTACGGTCCCATTTACGGCCTCGTCATCGCGTTCAAGGACTACAACGTGTATCAGGGAATTCTGGGCAGCGAATGGGTCGGCTTCGAGCATTTCCGCCGTTTCTTCGAGAGCCCGGACTTTTGGCTCCTTTTTAAGAATACGTTTCTGCTAGGCTTGTTTACGCTAATGTGGGCGTTTCCGTTTCCGATTATTTTCGCCGTCATGCTTAACGAGGTACGGGGAATCCAATTCAAGAAAACGGTGCAAACGTTCAGCTATTTGCCGTCCTTCCTGTCGGTCGTCATCGTCAGCAGCATGATTATCGATTTTTTGTCGCCGACGCATGGGCTCGTCAACGAGTTGCTCAAAGCGGTCGGGCTGGAATCGAAATATTTTCTTGCCGCGCCCGAATGGTTCCGGACGATCTATGTTTCTACGGAAGTATGGCAGCATATGGGCTTCGAGGCGATCATTTATTTGGCCGCCATCGCGAGCATCGATCCCACCCTGTATGAAGCGGCCAAGGTGGACGGGGCCAGCCGGTTCCAGATGATGCGGTATATTACGATACCGAGCATCATGCCGACGATTCTGATCATGTTCATCATCAAGTCCGGCTCCATGTTCCGCATCGGTTACGAGAAGGTGCTCCTGCTCTACAACCCGATGACGTACGAGGTCGCCGACGTATTCTCCACCTATGTGTACCGGAAAGGCTTGCTCGAGACGAATTACAGCTATGCGGCCGCTGTCGGTCTGTTCGAATCGCTCATCGCTCTCGTCATGCTGCTCATCACGAACGTCATCAGCAAAAAAGCGGGAGGGAAAGGGCTATGGTAAAAGGCGGCGCATTACGTCAACGGTTTACTCTCTTCGATGCGGTGCTGGCCGTCATCTTATCATTGGTCGCGATCGCGACCGTTTATCCGGTCCTGTACATCGTGGCGGTTTCGTTCAGCGATACGGCCTACATCGTGCAGAACAAAGTGTTTTTGTGGCCGAAAGGATTCAATCTGGAGGCATATAAGCAAATATTGGAAAATCCGAGAATTCCGAGAGCTTACTGGAATACGATCCTATATACCGGCTTGGGGACGTTCATCAACCTGCTGATGACGGCGATTGCGGCGTATCCGTTGTCGAGACCGGGGTTTTTCGGCCGGAAGTTTTTTATGATCGCGATCGTCCTGACGATGTTTCTGAACGGGGGAATTATTCCCGCCTATTTGATTGTACAGAAGCTTCATATGATCGATACGATTTGGGCGATCGTGCTGCCGAATGCGATCTGGACGGTCGAGCTGCTTATTCTGAAAAGCTTCTACGAGTCCATGTCCGGCTCCCTTCGCGAATCGGCGCTGATCGACGGCGCATCCGAATACCGGATTTTGTTCCAAATCGTCATTCCGCTGTCGAAGCCGGCTCTTGCCTCCATCGGCTTGTTCTACTTCATGGGCCATTGGAACAGCTTCTTCATTCCGATGATTTATTTGAACGACGCGAAGCTGTATCCGCTGCAGGTCGTACTTCGCGATATGCTGTTTTTCGATTCGGCGAAGGAGACGAGTCTGATCGACAAGTCGACGATAACGCCGCAATCGATGAAAAACGCCACAATATTCGTTTCGATGATTCCGGTGCTGTTGATTTATCCGTTTGCCCAGAAATATTTTGCCAAAGGAATTATGCTTGGCTCCGAGAAGGGATAGTGTCCGCTTTTGTCGAATTATAGGGTTCGACATCATTTCTGAACGATTCAGAATGTTAAAGTTCGCTAAAGCAACACAGCTTCTAGGCAATACTTCGTTAAAGCGATCGACGACAGTCTGAACCAAGAAAAACTACCGCTGAACCGCGGTCGCTCATCCTCGTAATACGTCGATAGACGTTTTTCTTATTGATCTCACGGTCTCGGGTGGGGGTGGGGCGATGGTGCCCAAGATGAGGATGATTGCCAACAAAGGGCTGCTGCAAATCTTTTTTGCGCTCCTTTTGGTGGCAATCATTATGTTTGTATCCAACTATATGGTTTATCGCAATTCGATTTCGGGCATTTACAACCAGGTCAGCGAAAACAACAAGCTTGTCGTGAAAAACATGATCCGCACCTTCGACGACAGCTTCAAAAATATTAACGATATTATTTACACGATCCAGCTGCTCTCCTACAACGCGTGGAAAACGGGCGACGGAAACGTAGACATGTCCGATGCGTACATGACCTACTCGAATCTCCGGTCGCTCGCGTCTTCCAGCGAGTATATCGAGGAAGTGATCGTGTTTCATAACGGCTCGGACCTCGCCATTACGACTTCCGGTACGATCCAGCTGCCGGAGCTGCTGCGCAAAAAATACGTCAATCCTTCTTATAATTCCGAGTTTTGGAAAACGCTTGCCAAAACCAAACATCCGCTGAAGGTGTTTCCGGCCGAGGCCTACACCGACGATTCGCCGGTCGGTGTGTCGCGGAAGCTTATTCCGATTATCGGCAGCAACCAAATCTCCGAATTGAACGTGCTCGTTTTTTTGAACTATGATAAAATGCTGCGCCACGTCAACCAGGAGTCCATGATGAAGGGAACGTCGCTGATCGTCATGGACCAGAACCGGAACATGATCCTGAATACGGAGGACAAATGGAATCTGGTCGACATGCTGTACGATCTCAATCTCGGGACGAATCAGGAAGAGACGCTGAAAAACAAAGATTTCGAATACAACGTCTTCAAGTCGGACTATAACGGGTTTATGTATATTAACAAAACGCCGTACCAATTCGCCGATATGGAGTCGGTGTCCGGCGTCAACCGCCAGATCATGATGATCGCCATCGCCTGCGCCGTCCTTCTGTCCGCGCTGTTGAGCCTGTATTTGTACAGACCGGTGCGAACCCTCGTCAAGCTGATCGGCATTCGCGACGCCAAGGGGGCCGACTATCGGCAAATCCGGTCGGGCATCGCGAGAATGCAGGAAGAGAACGAGTCGTTCAAAACGCAGGTCGACGTGTTCCGCGCGGAAATGCGCAAAGCTGTGTTCCAGAACTCCCTTCTCGGCATCTCCTCGCCGAAGGAGACGGAGCAGCGGATGCAGCGTTATTTTCCGGAGTTTGCGCAAAGCGGTTATTTCGTCTTGGCCGAATTTCGTTTGCGGGAGAAAAACGAAGACGAGAAAGGCTCATCCGTATGGCTTGAAGAAATGGCCGTTTCGATTCATGGCGGTTTGCAGGGTACGGGGGAAACCGTGTCCGTATTTCCGACCGGGTACGGCAAATGCTATGTCCATATCGGCATTAGACGGGCCGCCGATCGCGAGCCGATCGTCAAGCAACTGCGCGCCTTCGTCAGGCAGGTCAAGGAAGAGGCGTGGAGCGGCCTGTCGTCGACGGTAGCGGTGAGCAGGGCATTTGCGGCCGAACCGGCCAATTGCCATAAAGCTTATCGGGATTTGACCGATTGCTTCGAGTACCGGAACATCGATTCGGACGATGCCGTCATCGACTTTCAGACGATTCGGTATACGTGGAAGGTGTACGCTCCTCTGGACGATATCGAGAAGGCGTCCCGTTTCCTCGTTATCGGCAACGTCGAGGAGTGCGTCAGCATCGTCCGGGATATTTTCGCCAAAAACGAAGAGCGGCACATTCACCGGTACCAGCTCGTATCCGTGGCCAAGACGATGCTCTATGACATGCTGAAGCATTTGGACGCAAGCGACGTGGAGCCGAAGCATATTGTCGCGCTGGAAGCGTCGTTCCATGTGGAAACGGAAGCGGCTACCGGATCGGACGATATCCGCGATGCGTTGATCCGTTCCATCCGCGCGATCGGCGAAACGGGCGGCAAAGCGGGTCAGAAGAGCAAGCTGGACCCGTCGTCGATAGCCCGTTATATCGCAACCCATTACTACAAAGACCTTCATTTGGATCATATGGCGGAGAAGCTTGAGACGTCCCCGAAATATTTTTCCAACTATTTCAAGAAAACGTTCGGCATCAATTTTATCGAATATTTGAACAAAGTTCGGCTGGCGAAGGCGAGCGAGCTGCTGAAGACGACGGAGCAAACGGTTGCCGAGATCGGCGAGAAGACCGGTTACCAAAATTCGTCCACGTTCACGAGCACCTTCAAAAAATATTACGGCATTTCGCCGAGCGATTACCGAAAAAACAGTCCTCCCGAAGCGCCGCCTTCGGAGGGCGGAATAAATAAATAAAGACGAGAAAGAGCCCCTGCCTGTTTCAGCTATTGGATTTGTCCAATACGATCGGCGCCGTATTTTTGTGGGAGCAAAAAGCGGATTTGGAGCATTTGCTTCAGAGGTTCCGGAAGAACAAGGGATTGAACAAGGAATCGAACGAGGTCTCGAGCAGGGACTTGTCCGGACGGCACAAAACTTGATCAACGAGGGCATGACCAACGCCTTCATTGTAAAGGTAACGGGATTGTCGGAAACGACGATCGAGCGGTTGAGGAACAATTTGCATTAAAACTAGAAAATTACAAAACGCACTTGGCCCATGCACGGGGCGGGTGCGTTTTTTGCGCAGCAGATGAGAAAAGTGTGTCTCGACAAAAAGAAGGCTAGAGATAGCGGCTATTGTCAGTTCTTATTGACGTTTGAATTCTTTCACGCACGCAGATAGGTGACGGCAGCAGCTCTTATTATACGACATTCTGCGCTCTTGTGAGGAAACAGTACCAATAACAGCCTCAAATCGCTCTTATTTTGCCGAAATCGCTAATATGGCCCTTTATAAGAGCGACAAACCACCCCTATTGTGCATATCGCTATCCGTCGGCACCTTCTCTCTGTCAACAAGCCAACATCGATCCTGCGCCGGATCGTTTTTCACAGCCCCATCAATTTTTGCATCTTCAACATGCCATTTATTCGCTAGAGCCGATCGTTTCTGCGCCTTACAATGGAATCGCGAGGTGTTGTTCGTTGGCAAAAAGAAAGGGGAGAGAACGATGCAGATGATTCAGGAGCCGGGACGCGCGCTGCCCGTAAGCGAACAGTGGGATGTTATGGTGTGCGGAGGCGGACCGGCCGGCGTAGCCGCGGCGATTGCTGCGGCAAGAGGCGGAGCCAAGACGTGCTTGGTGGAAGTTCACGGATGTTTGGGCGGAATATGGACGGCGGGTTCGCTCAGTTATATTTTGGATGGACGAGGCAAGGATGGTGTGCTGACGGAATTGTTGTCACGGCTTGATCGGTTGAACGCGCGGGAAGGCTATGTATGCGACGTCGAGTCGACAAAGCTTGTTCTGGAGCAAATGTGTGCGGAGGCAGGGGTGCGTATCCGGCTGCATACCCGCGTCGTGGCGGCGCTTTCGGACGAGAACAAGCGACTCACCCACGTCATTACGGAGTCCAAGTCGGGGCGCGAAGCGTGGGCGGCGGGCGTATTCGTGGATGCGACGGGGGATGGCGATTTGGCAGCCCGAGCGGGCTGCTCGTTCGCGATCGGAGAAGAGGGCACGGGAGCGACTCAGCCGATGAGCCTGATCGCTCTTGTGGCGGGATTGGACCCGGAGACATGCGGACATTTGACGAAAATCGAGAAACAGTCGCGCCTCAATTTGTTGGCGGAAATACGCAGAGGCGGGTTGGAGCCTTCCTATGACTCCCCGGGGTTGTGGCATATACGCAACGACTTGTACATCCTGATGGCGAACCACGAGTACAGGGCTTCCGCCTTAAGCGCGCTGGATATTACGCAGGCTACCGTAAACGCGCGGCAAGAGCTGCATCGGATCATCGATGCGCTTCGTTCGCTCGGAGGCATATGGAGCCATCTGCGGCTCGTCTCGACGGGAGCCCAGATCGGGGTGAGGGAAGGCCGGCGTATCCAAGGCAGGTACGAGGTGACGGTCGACGACGTACTGATGGGGAAAAAGCATGAGGACGCCGTCTGCCGGGTCCGCTTCGGCATCGACGTGCATTTGCCGGACCCGCAGCGGCAGGATGCTTTTCGCGAGCATCGCGCCCGGTATGCGGGTAAAGCGCAGGCATACGATATCCCGCTGCGCGCCTTGATCGCCCGGGACGTGGACGGCCTGCTTATGGCCGGGCGCTGCATCAGCGGCGATTTTCTGGCGCATGCCAGCTATCGCGTGACCGGCAATGCCGTCGCCCTGGGCCAGGCCGCCGGAACACTTGCAGCCGCGTCTGCCCTGCAAGACACCTTGCCCCAAGACGTTCCGTGGGAAGAGGTGAAGCCTATGCTCGATATGTATTCCCAGGTTTGAACGCAATGTTTATTCTATTTGAAGGGGGAGCGAATAGATGACAAGTAAATACATGATCAGGTTATTTCTCGCGACGGCGGCCCTTGCGGTCGTCGCTGCCGCCTGCAGCGGCAATGAAAAGGCCGGAATGGCCGGGGATAGCGGGGCCAAGCCGCCCGAGCCGGTGGAGCTCGTATTTTACTCGTGCGGCAATACGAGCGAAGCTTCGTTCAATATGCTGTACGGGGACGCGATCCGGCAAAAATATCCCCATTTCAAGCTGACTTACATTTCCGGCTTGAGCGCGTCGAAGGCGAATGAGCTTATTCCGAAAATGCTCGCCTCGAATACGGTCGATATCAATTTTGATTCGATCGGCAATATCCCGGCCTGCCTGCTGAAGTTCGAGCTGCAGAAAGATATGGGCGACCTGGTCGCGAAGACGAAGATGGATCTGAACCGGTTCGAGCCCACGGCGATCCAGGGCATACGGGAATTGGCGCAAGGCGGCGGCTTGTATGGGATTCCCGTCTTTAATAATACGCGGGTGCTTTATTACAACAAGGATTTGTTCGACAAGTTCGGAGTGCCTTACCCGACGGACAATATGTCATGGGACGAAGCGATCGCGCTCGGCAAGCGGATGACCCGGACGGACGGAGGCGTATCCTATTTGGGACTCGCCGCGAGCGAGGTTCACCAGATCAGATTGAATGCGCTTTCCATACCGATTGTCAATCCGTCGACCGGCAAGCCGACGATCAATACCGACGAGCGGTGGCGGACGGTTTTGACGAAAGGTTTTTATGAGCCGAACGACGATCAGACCGCCCGGCAAGTTATCGCCAAGGCTTTTACGGGAACGGGGCAATTTACGAAGGACAAAATCGTGGCGATGATGCCCGGGCTCGCCAATCAGGCTGCCGATCAGGCCGACCAGTTCGCCGAGGTAAACTGGGATATGGTGACCGAGCCGTACTACAAGGAGAGGCCCGGTTATTCCAGCCAAGTGTACCCGACCTACTTCAGCGTCACCTCGCAGAGCAAGCATAGGGACGAGGCGATGCAGGCCATCTCCGTGCTCGCGTCGGAGGAGCACCAGCTGTTCCTGTCCCGGATGGGGCAAATCCCGGTGCTCGAAAACGAAACGATCAAAAAGGCGCTCGGACAGGAATCGAAATTCAAGGATAAAAACTGGAAAGCCGTATTTCTCCACAAGCCGGCCCCGATTCCGTACAAGAGCAAGCATGACATCGATCTGGAAGTCATCTATCGCAAGCAAATACTAGCCTATTCCCAAGGCAAGGTCGATCTGAACACCTTGCTGCGCAGTGCGGAAGAGGAAGCGGTCAAATATTTGGAAGCGAACAAGTAGCCTTTTGTCTAGGTTAAGGCGAATTGCGAAAGAGATAGCGCTTTATCATCCGAATCGCCGTTATCGTCCGGGAGAGCCGCAAGCTCGCCCGGGCGGGCGGGGTTCGGATTTTTCCGTTTGTCGGCAGCTCTATATTCCGTAGGCGTACAGCCCGCGATCGCGCGGAAGGACCGGCTGAATTGGGACGATGAATGGAAGCCGAGCACAAGGGCTATTTCGGTTACGGACAGCTCCGGACTTATGCGAAGCAGCTTTTTGCTCGCCAATACGCGCTGAAGCAGCACGTATTGATAGAAGGTCATGCCTTTCTCGCGCTTAAACGAGCGGATCAGCTGCTCGGGGCTGATCGAGAACAGCTTAGCCACGGTAGGCAAGGACAAATCCTCATGCAGATGGGTCGCGATATAGTCGCAGCATCGGATTACGTAATGGGGAAGCTCCCGCTCATTCCGCGATTCGCGGTCATGGCGTTCCACCCAGCGATTGAGCAGCACGGAGATGCCGAGCAGATGGGAGAGGGCCATCGTCTCCCAGCCGCTTGCGCGCCGGTTCAGTTCCTCGCACATTTGACCGGATAACGATTTGATTTGCAGGAAAAGTCCCGATTCGGGCCGAAGCCGGTACAGTCCCGGATCCGCTGCCCAGGCGAAATCGAGCGCATTCGACTCCCCCAGCTGCAGCCGGTTGCGAAGCGTCCTGTCATCGAAGCAGATGACGGTTCGTCTGTAGGGCACGGAGAGATCCGGGTAAATTTGATGGGGCACATGTCCGGGAATAACGAACAAGCAGTCCGGAGATTGAACGAACGTCCGGTCGCCGATTACGACGATGGCTCTGCCATGGTGACAAATATCGATTTCGAAGCCGGGCTGTACGTGAAGCTTCCGGTGCGCATTCAGATTGTCCTGGCGCGAGTACACCGGCAAATCGTGCAAAAATCGGGCGACCTCGCGATTCCACAGCGGCGAATCGTTCAGCAGCGACGCATCTATTTTCATCAAAGGGAAGCTCCTTCCCATGAACGGATGTGAAACGCTTACATGCTACTATTATAACGGAAACTCGCTTCGGGTACATATTCCCGTTCAAGGTTGGAGCGTATTTTTTGCGATGATTGAACAGGAGGGCTTGTTGGCGCATGTTCGAAAACAGTCGATTGAAGCAATTGTGATTCCTTTCTTTGTATATATGAAAACCACATTTTCTTGCGATAAATAGTTTTCGATCTGTTTCATCGGATCGAAGGCGGTAGTCAATGCTTATAAACATTGATATTTATGGCTTTTTCGATTCATTTATTATAAAGTGTGTAAAAATGGAAATAAACCAGTTGACATAAATTAAAGCGCTTTCTACAATGTAGATGTACATCAATTGGGAACCAGTCGGTGCGGCGACACTATTTCATATGGACGAGGGGGTGAAATGAAGCGGTAATATCAGACGACGTTGGGCGAAGCGATACCGACACGGCCCATCGAATCAAGAGAAGCTTTGGCTGCAAGCCCGCAACATGCGCAGCGGAGCAAGATCCGGTCAGTCAGCGAGAGACGGCATCCTTACTTAATTCCACTAAGGAAAGGCGTGTTTCCATGTCCCCTACGACCAGTGTCCAAAAAATGTTGATCTGCTGCCTCGGCATGCTGATCTGCCTCGCTGCGGTTTTCGGCCCGTACCGAATCGGATCGGCCAATCCCGCAACGATCCCGGTAACGAATGCAGGCTTCGAACAGCCTGTCGTTGGAGGATCGATTCCAGGCTGGAAGCAAACGTACGGAGTCGGCGTATCGACCGTTACGTATGGAGTTACCAACGCGGCGAAAGCAAGCGGAGCCTACAGCATCCGGCTGGATGACGCTTCTGCGACTGCGTCGCTCGGCGTAGACAGCGACAAGTTCCCCATCGTGGCGGGGACCGCCTACTCCGCCTCGGCGATGTTCCAGGTAGAGCGCGGAACGTTGTCGATTTATTTGCAATTTTTCAATGAAGCCGGCGTACGCGTGGCGAATACTTCGGCCAGCGTCGATCCATCACCCGGATTCGTGAAGGGAAGCGTATCCGGAATCGCTCCGGCCGATGCGGTTACCGCATCTGTCCTGCTCTACTCAGCGTCGACGGTGCAAGGAGCCGGTTATATCGATGATGTCGAGGTGGAGGTGATCGAGATCGGTACTTTCGAAAACTTGGGACAGCCTATTACGAACTTCATTAACCAGGACGCCGCATTCGGCCGCGAGTCGGGCAAGGATGTTGCTTACACGGTAGTGAAGGGGGCCAATGACAGCACCGTATTCGCCGTAATCGACCTGAGTACGGCGAAAGTCGTCAAGACGATCCCGATGCCCGGCGTGACGGGGGCATGGGGCGTCAAAGCTGCCAGCGACGGAAAAATATATGCGGGCACCCACTACGACGGCCATTTATATCAATATACGCCCGGCGACAGCAGCTTGGTCGATTTGGGCCAATTGGGCGCCGAGACGCATATATGGGCGCTAGTAGCCGGAGCGGACGGAAAAATATACGCGGGCACTTACCCGAATGCCCATGTGTTCGAATACGATCCGGCGACGAGCCAGGTACGCGACCTCGGCCGGGTGCATCCGACCGAGAAATACGTCCATGCCCTCGCTTACGATTCGGACCGCAACGTACTGTATGCGGGCGTCGGCGGGTCGACGGCGGGCATCGTCAAGCTCGACTTGACGAACGGCGGCAGCCGGGAAATTTTGCAGCAGCTGCTCCCGCAAGCTTATGCGAATTACGATTTCGCCTTCAATATGGGCTATGCGCTGGGCAAGCTGTTCGTCAGACTGAACAAGCCGGATCATCTGCTCATCGTGGACGCGGCGACGGAAACCGTCGAATACTATAACCCGAACGGTCTCGGCATGGGGTCGAGAGTACTCGCGACAATGCCGGGAGACGACCATAAGATTTATTTCGGCGGCGCCATCTTGCGCTCGTACGATATAGCGACCCGAACGTTCGCCGTGGAATTTCCGGATTCTCAGACGAGGGCGTTCAATTTCTTCGACGGCCAGTTCGTCCAATTGAACGATCCCGCGTGGCCGGGCTATACGTTTATCGGCTTCAGCGAAAAAGGGCAAATTATGAAATTCAACAAGCAGACGGGAATGCTGGCTACTTCCAAGGTGGATAATTTCGGTTCGCCGATTCTAATTCAAAGCCTGCATACCGGCTACGACGGCAACGTGTACATCGGCGGATATTTGGGCGCTACCGGCTTCACTTCGTACCGGCCGTCGGACGGCACGTTTACGGAAGTGCAGCAGTTCGGCCAGGTCGAGTCTGTAGAAAGTGTAAACGGCAAGCTGTATATCGGCACCTACGGCAACGCGAGAGTATACGAGTACGATCCGGCAGCGCCTTGGACGTCCACCAATCCGCGGCGGGTGGCCGAGCTTGTGAGCCACGGTCAGGACCGTCCGTTCGCGATGGTCGGCGTAAATTCGCTTTCCAAGCTTTACGTCGGTTCGGTACCCGATTACGGTTCGCTTAGCGGGGCGTTGACGGTATATGATGTACCGACGCGGCAGACGCAAGTGCACAAGGACATCGTGCACAATCAGGGCGTCGTCTCTTTGACCTACAAGGATGGTCTCGTATACGGCGGAACTACGATATACGGGGGCTTGGGCACTAGCGGGCCGTCGGAGACGGAAGGCAAGCTGTTCGTATTCGATACGGCGACGAACGCCAAAGTATTCGAAATCGTCCCGGTTCCCGGGCGCAAAGTAGTAAGCGGCCTGCTGGCCGGACCGGACGGCATGATCTGGGGCGTGGCGGAGGATACGATATTCAAATTCGATCCGCAAACCCGGCAAATCGTCTACAAATCCGCGAAGCTCGGTCGTTACGGGACCGGAACGGTATGGGTCGACGCTTTTCTGGAGCTCGGGAAGGATGGCAATGTATACGGGACGAACCGGCAAAAAACGTTGTTCATGATCAAGCCGGATACGATGGATTTCATCAAAATCAAAAGCGGGGCGGGCAACTATTTGTCTCAGGACGCCTTCGGCAACCTTTATATGGCTAACGATGCCGATCTGTGGAAGTATACGCTGCCTGCCGACGATCAGGAGGCGAGCCTGGATTCGATGCAAGCGTCGATCGCTTCTTATGAAGCTTCGGGCGAAATCAACGCGACGTTCGCCGGAGAGCTCCGGTACAGGCTGAACATTATCGGTATATTGTCGGGCCAAGGAGCGGCGCAGCAGGCGGTGGCGTATCTTCAAGATTTTATAGCCCATATCGGGGATCAAGCCGTGTTGCAGCAAGGACTGTTGTCGCAATCGGCGTCCGATGCGCTGAGCTCGGAAGCTGCCGACCTGATCGGGCAATGGACGTCTTGATTCGCATGTCGGAATTTCTCCCGCGAGATGTATAATCGTAATGGCGATGGTAAAATGAGGGAAAGTGAACTAGGGGGGAGACGCATGCTCGAACAAATCGACCACAAGAAGAGCATGTTGGATCGGAAAAGACCTTTGCCGGTTCATACCCTCCGAAGCATTCGCGAGCATCTCATCGTCAGTTGGCCATACCACTCCAATGCAATTGAGGGAAACACGCTGACCTTATCCGAGACGAAGGTTGCTCTTGAAGGAATCACGGTCGGCGGCAAGACCATACAGGAGCATTTGGAGGCAATCAACCATAAGGAAGCGATTCTGTACGTGGAGGAAATCGTCCAGAGGCGCGAGCCGCTATCGGAGTGGCAGATCAAAAATATTCATCGTCTTATTCTGAAAGGGATTCATGATGAATATTCCGGAATCTATCGCAGAGAAAACGTCCTGATCAGCGGAGCCAGGCACATCCCGCCGGACGCTCTGCAGATTCCTTTATTGATGGAACAATTCGTAAGCCGGATAGAGAAGGAGTCGGCCGATCTGCACCCCGTCGCAGGTGCCTCAATCATTCATAGCGATTTCGTAAAGATTCACCCGTTTATTGAGGGAAACGGCAGAACGGCCCGGTTAATGCTTAACTTCGAACTGATGAAAAACGGGTATCCTCCGATCGTCATCGAGAAGGAGCAGAGAGCGGAGTATTATTCGGCATTGGATGAGGCTCACACGACAGGAGATCTTACCTCCTTCACGGAGCTCGTCCGAGATACGCTGGACCGGACGCTTGACCGATATTTAAAGCTTATAGGGTGATAAATTCTGCTTGATTTCCCGGGTGCGCTTCCTCGGGAGATCAGGCAGTTTTTTCTAAGACTGCATCATTCGCATACAGTCTTCATGCAAAAAACTTTCTGCACCGCTCGAAGCTGCCAATGCGCGGCGTTTCGCTGCATGCGGCACGGCGGTCGGTCGACCAGATGCGTACAAAACATGCATGTACCGCATGATCGGTGAAAGGCTGGCTGCCCTCGCCGACGCTTGCGGGACTCGAATCCGACATAGCGGATCTGGAGTACGCTATTGCCTCGAGTTCCCCTCTTGTTTGCAAAATAAAGGAAAACCGTTCCGCTATTCCGCTGTTCGCTCCCCATGTTCTCCCTGAAAGATCGAAATAACGTAAGCCTGTTCCGTTATCTTCGAGCATGCAGCGGAAATTGGGGTAATAGCGGAATATAGTTCCTCTATGTACGGCAGCACGTTGCTCCTGCTTCATCAAGAGGCCTCCAGGCCAGGATGTATGAGGAATACGCTGTCGTACTTTTTTGAGTTCCTTTTGACACAGGCGGACCGGGGTACTTAAAAATCATAAGGACGAGTATAATGGACGAGTATAAGGAGTGACGAGTTTTTTTCAAAAAGAAGGTGAGAACAACATGGTCGGCTTGCTGCCTCTCATGCTGGAACGGGTCGGCATTTTGCTCATCGTGGCGATTTTGCTGTCCCGGCTGAAGTCGTTCCGGAATATCGTCTACCACGAGCATGGCTATAAGGAAAAAACAAGATTGATTCTTATATTCGGGGCGTTCGGCGTCATCAGCAATTATACAGGCGTCGAGATCCGCGGCGGCAGCTGGATATCGCCACAAGCTTGGCAGACTTGGATCGGCACGGACGGGGCTATCGCCAATACGCGCATTATGGGCGTCGTTATCGGCGGATTGCTCGGCGGCCCTCTTGTGGGGACGGGCGTCGGGATCATCGCCGGCTTTCACCGGTTTACGCTCGGAGGTTTTACGGCTCTATCATGCGGCTTGTCCAGCGTGCTGGCCGGCATCGTAACCGGCTATATCGGCAAGCGGATCCGGATATGGGAGAAAAGGGCGCTCTGGCAAGCCGTCGCGATCGGCATTTTCATGGAATGCGCGCAGATGGGCATCATTTTGCTCGCCGCCCGTCCGTTCGAGGCGGCTCTGGCGCTCGTGGAAGTGATCGCGCTGCCGATGATCGCGGTCAACGGTTTCGGCACGCTGCTGTTTATGCTGATCATTCAATCGATTCTTCGCGAAGAATCGCGAACACGGGCGCTTCAAACGCAGCAGGCGTTCTCGATTGCGGATGAGACGCTGCCCTTCTTCCGGCAAGGGCTGAATCCGGAATCGTGCCGGGAAGCGGCCGAGGTCATCTTGAAATGGACGAACGCCGACGCGATCTCGATCACGGATCGGCATAGGGTGATGGCCCATATCGGTGAAGGTGCGGACCATCATATTCCGCTCCAGAGCATATCGACGCTGCTCACCCGGCAAGTGCTGGAGTCCGGCAAGACCGGGGAAGCCGCATCGCGCGGGCAAATCCAATGCAGCAGGCCGGACTGCGTGCTGCAGGCGGCGATCGTGCTGCCGCTCAAAGTGAAAGAGGAGACGGTCGGCACGCTCAAGCTGTATTTCAAGCGGCCGAGCAAGCTGGACCGGGCCGAAAGGCAGCTCGCCGAAGGCCTCGGCAAGCTGTTCTCCACGCAGCTCGAGCTCGCCGAGGCGGAGAAGCAGCGCAAGCTGCTGAAGGATGCCGAAATCAAGGCGCTGCAGGCTCAGGTGCATCCGCATTTTCTGTTTAACGCCTTCAATACGATATCCTCCTTATGCCGGACCGATCCGGAGAAGGCGCGGACGCTGCTTATTCAGCTTAGCGTGTTTTTTCGCAGCAATTTGCAGGGAGCCCGGCAAATCGTCATCCCGCTGTACAAAGAGCTGGAGCACGTCAAGGCGTATCTCGCCATCGAGAAGGCGCGCTTTCCGGATAAATATACGCTCGATATGGATATCGATCCGGCACTGGAGCCGATCGGAGTGCCGCCCTTTACTTTGCAGCCGCTCGTCGAGAATGCGCTGAAATACGCTTTTCCCGCCCGGTCGCACGCCGGACGGGCGCAAATCGTACTCCGCGCTTACCGCGAGGGGGACCGTCTCGTCCTTGTCGCCGAGGACAACGGCAGAGGAATACCCGCCGAGCTTCTTGCCGCGCTCGGCAGCAGGACGGTCGAGTCGCTGGAAGGCACCGGAACCGCGCTGTACAATATCCGCAAAAGAATAGACGAGATATACGGAGCCAAAGGAGAGTTTCGCATCGAAAGCCGTCCCGGGACGGGTACGACCGTAACGATTCGGCTGCCGATCCATCATTCGCAATGGGAGGATTCACATGCTGAAAGCTTTAATCGTGGATGACGAGCCGATCTCGCGGGACGAGCTTGCGTATTTGCTTCGCCGTACGGGGCAGGTCGACGTCGTCGGCGAAGCGGACCGGCTGGAGCGAGCCGTCGAATTGATTCGCGAGCTGCAGCCGGACGTCGTCTTCCTGGATATCCAGCTCGCGGACGAAAGCGGGATGGATATCGCCAGACTGCTGGCGGAAGAGGGCGGGGAGTTGCGTCCGGAAATCGTATTCGCCACCGCGTACGACGAGTATGCCCTGCAGGCGTTCGAGCTGAATGCGAGCGATTACGTGCTGAAGCCGTTCGAGGAAATACGGATCAGGCGGACGGTCGAGAAAATCGCCAGAAATATCGAGCGGCGGGAAAGCCGGACCGTCCCGGAGCCGTCTCGTGCTGCGAAGCAGCCGGATAGGGTGGAACGACTGCCGATATCGGTAGACGACCGTATTATGCTTATACCGGTCGAGCGGATTTTGTACGTCGGCTTCGAGGAAGGCAAGACGGTTATCGCGACAGACGACCGCGTGTACAAGGTCGGCGATCCGCTGACGACACTGGAGCGCAAGCTGCAGAACAGCTCGTTTCTGCGCGTGCACCGCGCTTATGTAGTCAATCTGGCCTGCGTCGTGGAGATCCAGCCGTGGTTTCATTCCACATGCAATCTCATTATGCGGGGCGGCGCTTCCATACCGGTAAGCCGCACCTATCTGAAAGATTTGAAGCAGCAGCTCGGCTTTTGAGCGGTGCGAGTCGCCCCGCATTCGGTGCGTTTCAGCACCGCTTTTGTGCAAGTTAAGCCCTTTCCCGTGCATTGTGGCGTGAAAACCGCCATCCGTCGTTTACAAAATCTATAATCGGATTTACATAAGCGAAAAGGGGTGCACGACAATGAATGCGATTTCAATCGTAATCGGCTCCATCTGTATTCTCATGATCGCCTACCGGTTGTACGGTACGTTTATGGCTGCCAAGGTGTTGAAGCTGAACGATGCCAACCAGACGCCGGCCCATGCGATAAATGACGGCAAAGATTATGTGCCTACCAATAAATGGGTGACGTTCGGCCATCATTTCGCGGCGATTGCCGCGGCGGGTCCGCTCGTCGGACCGATATTGGCCGCCCAGTTCGGTTACTTGCCAGGTCTGCTCTGGCTCCTGATCGGAGCGGTCATCGGCGGCGCGGTTCACGATATGGTCGTGCTGTTCGCCTCGATGCGCAAGGAGGGCAAATCGCTCTCCGAGGTGGCGAAGGAAGAGCTCGGCCCGGTGGCCGGCTTTTGTACCGGACTCGCCATGCTGTTCATCATTACGATTACGATGGCCGGGCTATCCATGGTCGTCCTGCACGCGCTGGAGAACAATCCGTGGGGCACGTTCGCCGTCGGCATTACGATCCCGATCGCCATGGGCGTAGGGCTGCTGTACCGGAAAACCGGCAATTTGAAGCTCGCTTCGACGCTCGGCTTCATTCTCCTCATGATCGGCGTGTTTGCGGGTCCTTCCATTCAAGGCACGGCACTCGGGGAGCTGCTTACGCTCGACACGCGCACGCTCGGCTTCATCCTGCCGATTTACGCGTTTTTCGCCGCAGCGCTGCCGGTGTGGCTCCTGCTTGCGCCACGCGATTATTTGAGCAGCTTTATGAAAATCGGTGTCTTCATCGCGCTCATTATCGGCGTTTTCATTATTAATCCGGCGATCCAATTCCCGGCGTTCACGCAATTCGTAGGCGGCGGAGGGCCGATCATGGCCGGTCCGGTATGGCCGTTCATTTCGATCACGATTGCTTGCGGAGCGATTTCCGGCTTTCATGCCTTCGTAGGCTCGGGAACGACGCCGAAAATGATCAACCGCTGGAGCGACATTAAAGCGGTCGGCTTCGGTGCGATGCTGGTCGAATGCGTCGTGGGCATTATGGCGCTGATTGCCGCCACGGCTTTGCAGCCGGCCGATTACTTCGCGATCAACTCGTCGCCGAAAGTGTTCGAGACGCTGGGGATGAATGTGGTCCATCTGCCCGAATTGGCCGAGAAAATCGGACTTGACCTCGAAGGAAGAACGGGCGGGGCCGTAACGCTGGCGGTGGGGATGACTTACATTTTCACGAAAATTCCGTGGTTCAGTCATTTGTCCTCCTATTTCTTCCAGTTCGTGATCATGTTCGAGGCGGTTTTCATCTTGACGGCTATCGACGCCGGCACGCGCGTTTCGCGATATTTGATCCAGGATTTCTTCGGGGAGCTGTACAAGCCGCTGAAGCGGGCGGATTGGATGCCGGGCACGATATTTGCCAGCGCGCTGGCCTGCTTCCTGTGGGGGTATTTGCTTCTGTCCGGCGATATCGGCTCGATCTGGGCGTTGTTTGGCGTATCGAATCAGCTGATGGCTTCCATCGGGCTGATCGTGGGCGCGACCGTCATTCTGAAAATCGCCGATAGGCGGTGGTACGTGCTCACTTGTCTGATTCCGCTTGCCTACTTGTTCGTAACGGTCATGTATGCGGGCTATTGGATGATCGCGAACGTATACCTGAATCCGGTCAATGCGGGCTATAGCGTGCTGAATGCCGTCTTGTCCGTTATTATGCTGGTGCTCGGCGTCGTCATTCTGATAGCCGCTCTCAAGAAGTGGATCGAATTATGGAATGCCCCGACGATCCGATTGCGTACGAAGGCGGCTTGACGACAGGCATTTCAAGCCGAAAGAACCGTATTCATGACCGGTGCTTGTAGTAGGACGCCGGAACGTGAATGCGGTTCTTTATTGTGTGGACGGTCTGATAGACGTGACGGTACGGACAACGATATGGAAATCACCGGTTAGATCGAGGATAAATCGGCCTCGAAATGGAAAACATCTGGTTGTTGAGAAAGCCCAAAAGAGAACAGTACCGTCTGAAAGGGGTTGGGGAAATGTAAGTAAAGGGGTGTGGCTGACTTTATAATCGGATTATAACCGCCAATATTCATCCAAATAACTCGATTTTAACGGAAGTGGAGTGCATTCCCCTACCCCTTGCCTTCTTTGCTTCCTCTTTTTGTATACTTTCCCGACAATCTGAAAACATGCAGTTAAATTCTTCTTTCCGGGCTAATCCGGTAGGCGCTCGCCCGTGCCGGCTTGCCGCTTCCGGTAGTCCGTAGCGCTCATGCCGGTCGTTTCTTTGAACACCCGGGTAAACGAGCGCAAGGAGGAGAAACCGACGTCGTAAGCGATTTCCGCGACGGACATGTCGGTGGCGGTCAGCAGGCTGGAGGCGCGTCGGATGCGCAGCTGGTGCAAATATTCGAGAAAGTTTTTGCCGAGCAGCCGCTTGAATGCATTGCGCACGACGAAGACGCTGACCCCGAACTTGCCGGCCACTTCTTCGAGCGATATCATTTCCTCCATAAAGTGCGTGTTGACGTATTTCACGTAGTCCCACTCCTCCGGGTGCAGGTCGGCGGTTTGGCCGAGCGATGCGAACCCCGGGTGGTGGCGGAAAAACAAATAAATCGTTTCCAGCAGCTTGATCCGCATAAAGCCCTGCTTCCCGATCGTATCGGCGCCAAACTCCGCGTTCAAGGCGTACATGACCGACTTGATCGTTTCGAACGGCTCGGCCGGCATGTCGTAAAAGGGCGTCATTTCGTCGGACAGCTTGACGAGCCAAGGACCGACCTCGGCGAATTCGGGCTGGAACATCAGGTTCATATCGAACATGCAGCAAAATTTGTACAACGGCTGCCCCGCATCAAGCTTCAACGCATGCAGGTGGTACGGCGGCAGCAGGCAAATGCTGCCCGGCTTCAGCCGATGCTCCACGCCGTTGACGATCTCCGTTCCTTGCCCGCCCGTCACGAGCGAAATTTCCGCGAACTCGTGATGATGGTTCGGGTACCCGTGGCCTACGGGATAATGGGTAATAAACAGCGGAAGCTCGCCTTTTTTGAACTTGTTCAACCGAAGGCTGTCCTGAAATACAGGGAAAGTTGTCATACGCGTCGTCCCTCGCCACGATCGTTCGAATGATCCCATTGTAACAATTTTTGTCCTATTTTCCTATACAAAATGGCGCGTAGCCGGATAGCGCGGCTCATATAATGGAGGCAAGACAAGGGTAAAGGGGATATATGCGATGAGCCAAGAGACGTTAGCGATTCACGGCGGGCCGAAGACGAAGACGACTCCGTTCGGTACGGGCAAACGATTCGGATTCGACGAAGCGAAGGAGCTCCTGGAAGCTCTCGAGCAAAATACGCTGTTTTATCATTTCGGCAAAAAAGTGAAAAAATTTCTGAGCGATTTCAACGAGCTTTACGGCGTGAAATACAGCGTGGCGACTACGTCCGGTACGGCTTCGATCCACGTGGCGCTCGGCGCGGCCGGCGTCACGGTAGGGGACGAGGTCATCACGAGCCCGATCACCGACCAAGGGACCTTGATCGGCATCCTGTATCAAAATGCGATTCCGGTATTCGCCGATCTCGACCCGAATACGTACAACATGGACCCGAAATCGATCGAAGCGCGCATAACGCCGCGCACGAAGGCGATTCTCGTCGTTCATCTGGCGGGCAATCCGGCGGACATGGACGCCATTATGGAAATCGCGCGCAAGCATAACGTGAAAGTAATCGAAGATTGCGCTCAGAGCTATTTGACCAAATACAAAGGCCGGCTTGCCGGCACGATCGGCGATTACGGCTGTTTCAGCACGAACGATTTCAAGCATATTTCGACCGGTGACGGCGGCATTGTTACGGTCAACTCCGGCGACGAGCAGGATTACTTGACGACGCACGCTTTTGCCGACAAAAACTTCAAGCGGTTCGGCGATACGGTGCAGAAGGAGCTTCACTACGTGGCTCCGAACTACCGGATGACCGAGCTGCAGGGCGCAGTCGGCATCGCGCAGCTGAAGAAGCTGCCGTGGATTTGCGAGCAGCGCCACAAGTTCGGCGATCGGATCAGCGAAGGCATCGCCGGTCTCCCGGGCATCGAGCCGCATAAGGTGGAGGCAGGCAATTACGGTACGTACTGGTTCTACATGCTGCGCGTCGACGAATCGAAGCTGACTTGCTCGCGCAAGGAATTCAGCGCGGCGCTGGCTGCGGAAGGCATCCCGAATTCGGCCGGCTATATCGCCTCCGTCATGTATATGCAGCCGCTGTTCCAGAAGCGGCAAGCTTACCTCGGCAGCCATTTTCCGTTCGACATTACGGGTATTACGTACGAGGAAGGACTGTGCCCGAATGCGGAGGCGATTCTCGAGACGGCCATCCGCTTCGGAGTAAGCGAGTTCTACACCGAACAGGACGTGGAAGACATCGTTACGGCGATCCGCAAGGTGGCCAATCATTTCGCCAAGGTGCCTGCGCTGTAAACGAAACGAAGCAAGCCCGCAGAGCCGGTTCACCGGTTGTGCGGGCTTGTTCTGCCTTTCGTTCGTTTCGCCGGACGTATCTCGGTTTCGTTTCCCGGTCTCATGCTGCCGGTGCGTCAATTCCCCTTGGAGTATCCGAGACGCGTAGAAATGTTCAGGGCGGTCTGCTTGACCTTCTCTCCGACGATCGGAATATCGTGAATGGGCAGGTCGGCGCGGAGAGCGGTGACGCTGACCGATGCGACCGGCATGTTCTCGTGGTCGAGTATGGGCACGCCGATACAACGGATGCCGGACTCGCCTTCCTCGTCCTCGACGGCATACCCGAGGCTGCGTATTTTTGCCAACTCGGCTTTCAGCTCGTGCGGATTCGTGATCGTATTCTCGGTCTTCTCGGGCAATCCCTTCAGCTGGATAATCGCATCCAGCTCCTCGGCCGGAATATGCGCTGCCAGCGCTTTGCCTACGCCCGAGGCGTGGAGCGGAAGCCTTTGTCCGATATAGGTGGAAAATTTTACGAAGCCGCGCTTCTCCACCTTCTCTACGTACATCGCCTCGCCGTTGTCCAGAACGGCCAAATGAACCGTGAATCCGGTTTCAAGAAGCAGCTTTTCCATGTAAGGCTTGGCTACTTCGCGTATTTCGATTTTGTTTAAAATTCCTAAACCGATGTTTATGAATTTGTTGCCAAGCTTGTATTTGCCGTCCTCCGTTTTCGACAAGTACTGGTGCTTGTCCAATGTATTGAGAATAAAGAACACGCTCGTTTTCGGAATGTCCACCAGCTTGCACAGTTCGCTTACGCCGAGCGGGCTGTCGTGCTCGGACAGCGTCTCGATTATTGCAATCGCTTTCTCGAGCGCGGGGACGTTATATTTATTTGAAGACACGAATGAAGCACCTCATTTGGAAAACGTGGTTATTTTTATTAATTAAAATCAAAAACAGTATACCATCATTTGCCGCGTTTTTATATAGATAATGAGACTTTCATTCGGCTGAAGACGGCGTGGGAAAGCCGTCTGCCGGTTTCGCCGGTATCATAAACATCGTTTATGGGAAACGGCCGACTGCAGCCGCACGCTATGCCTCCGCTCCATGTAATAAAAAAACACCTTTCACCGGAGAAGAACGCTACTATCGTTCATCCGAAGAAAGGTGTTATTCGTTTGCTCGGATCGAGCGCTGCGATCCTTTAGAACGCCCAGTTGCCTTTAAGAAACACGGGCTCTCTCGCGCCGTCACCGGTTACGCCGTATATGTCCAGCTCCCCCGAGCCGATCATGAAGTCCGTATGGGCCATGCTGACGTTGAGGCCATTCTGCGTCAATTGCTCCGGCGACATATCGACGCCGCCTTCGATGCAGGCCGTATAAGCGCTGCCCACAGCCAGATGGCAGGAGGCGTTTTCGTCGAAGAGCGTTTTGTAAAACAAAATGTTGGAGTCCGAAATCGGCGAACGGTGCGGAACGAGCGCCACTTCACCGAGATACCGCGCTCCTTCGTCCGTTTCGAGCAAGCCCTTCAGCGTTTCCTCGCCTTGGGCGGCGGTTACGCTCACGACGCGGCCGTTCTCGAAGGTGAACGAGAAATCGTCAATGACGATGCCGCTGTAGCTCAAAGGCTTCGTGCTGGATACGGTGCCGTTCACGCCGGTTCTGAGCGGGGCCGTATACACTTCCTCCGTCGGCAAATTCGGGACGAACCATGTCCCTTGCTCGTTTTGCTTGCTTCCGCCGAGCCATATATGCCGTTTCGGCAGTTCGATCGTAAGGTCAGTTCCCGGACCGATATAATGCAGCATGCCGTATTGCTTGTCGTTCAAATAGGCGGCTCTCCGCTTCAACTGGCGGATGTGCTCCTCCCAGGTGCCGAGCGGATCGGGCCGATCGGCGCGAACCATCCGGAATATGGCGTCCCACAGCTTGGCGACCTGCTCTTCCTCGAGAAGTCCGGGAAACACTTTGGCGGCCCATGCCTTCGACGGCGTCGTCGCCAAATTCCAGCTGATTTTGAACGCTCGCGACAAGGCGCTGTAAGGGGCCATAGCCGTGCGGGTCGCTTTGTTCGCGTTTTTTATTTTTTGTTGCGATACGCCCTTCAGCAAGTCGGGGTCGGCAGATGTAATGGTGACGAAGGCGGCACCGTTATGCGCCAGCTCGATTTTCTCCGCGGCGGACCATTTCGGCTCCTCCAGAAACGATTCCTCCGACGCGAGATCGTACGAGATGCGGGAAACCTCATCGTCGCTCCAGCGGACTTTGACCGAATAAGCCCCGGCCTCGTAAGCTTTCTTCACGATGAGGCGGGCTAGCTCCGCAGCGTCGATCGACGCCTGCAGCATAAGCGTCTGGCCTTTTTGCACGTTTGCCCCGACCTTCACGATCAGCTCCGCGTAATTTTCCAGCTTTTGTTCAAAACTCAACATCTTCTATTCCTCCTGGTTCGTTTCATCGTGTTGTTCCGCCGTGTTGCGGCAAAGAGAGGAGAGTATCCGAGGCGCGGCTTCATATAGAGACATGAAGACGGAAGCCTCAGAGAGAGATTATACAGGTCGGTTTTTCGAGTGTAAATACGGCGAGACGATTTGGGATCTCCGCCTATTGTACCGCCCGGTTAAACTTTCGTATACGCGTTATAGCATCGTCGGCAGAGATGAAACTTCATCCTTGCGCTAGGGTTCTATAGTATACTGGATGCAGCACGGGGCGGGCGGGCCAAGCTTGGAGGGGGGAAGATCGACATGGACATTTATGTTCGGCTGCGGACGGGAACGTATACGATTCAGCCGGTCGCCGGCCGTTACGTCGAGAACCGGACCGGATTCATCAACCGGATGCACAGCCATCCGGTATACCATCTGATGTATATTGCCGGCGGAGAAGGAACATTCGATGTAAATCATTCGGTTACCCGCGCAGCTACGGGCATGCTGTACATGATCAGCCCGAACGAGCCCCATCGCTTTGAAGCGAGCCAGGACCGGCCTATGAGCAATTATGCGGCCACGTTCGTGCTGCGCGACGAGGACGGGAAGCCGGCGGACATTCCGTTCTTCGATTTGATCGAGGAATATGCCGGAACGCCCTTGCCGGCATCGGTGCGCCGCTCTCCCTGCAGTATTCCGACTTACCTTCAGCACGAGGTGGCGGAAGGGTTCCGGCAAGCGATCGAGCAGGGGGAGTCGCCTTCCCGCGACGTCGACACAAAGCTGCGCATCATCGGGTTGATTTTTCGCCTGGCCGATGTCATGAGCCGGATCGGAAGGGCTCAGTCCGGAAGGTCCCAAAGGAGCGCCGTGGCGAAACTGCTGCAATTCATCGAAACGAATTTGCACCGGCCGTTGACGCTGGAGGAGCTGGCCGATCATATCCACGTTACCCCGAACTATTTGTGCAGGATGTTCAAGCGGGAGACGGGCGCATCTCCCCGGCAATACGTACAAAGGCTGCGGATGGAAAAAGCGATGGAGCGGCTCGTCTATACCGAGGAGACCGTGTACGCGATCGCGGAGCAGCTGGGCTATGAGAACGCCTCCTATTTTTCCCGCGTTTTCCGCGCGGAGCAAGGCGTGCCGCCCTCCGTATTCCGGGCGCTGGAAAAAGGATAATTTTTTACGGTATTCGGACAGTTTTATCGCTTTATCGGCGGCTTGAAACTTTGCTATAGTAACAGTGCGGGCGCGCGCCGCGCAACAACTTCATGATCTGACCTTTCTCGGCCTTACCGGACAACCAGCAGGCTAGAAGCTGTGAGCAGAAGGCGGGGTTCAAATGGAAATGATTCATAAAGGTAAGCGGTTTCGCGCCGGCGGGGCGGGAGCGCTGTCGAAAGCTTCCTTGCTGGGGGCCGGTTTTGCGCTGCTGCTATTGACGGGCTGCGCCGGCAACGATCGCGATCCGGGCCAGGATGCGAAAGACGGTCCGGGCATTCCGGCTCAGCCGGTAACTTTATCGTTTTATCAATATTCCGCGAAAATGACCGACGAAGAGTTTCAACAATTGGTTGCGGCGCCCGTAAAACGGAAATATCCCCATATTACGCTCGAGCTGGTGCGGGAAGGCAAAGGCGCCTCTCCCCAGGAGCTGGTCACGGCGGGAAGCTTGCCGGATCTGATTTATACCGGCTCTGCAGGGGCCGTCACGATGCTCGATTTGAATGCCGTGCAGGATTTGAACGGGCTGATCAAGAAAAACGGTCTCGATACGGGCAAGTTCGATCCTACCGCCATGAGCTTCATTCAGGGGTATTCGCAGACGGGGCAGATGTTCGCGCTACCATATTCCCTTAACTTCTCCGCTTTGTTCTACAACAAAGACATTTTCGACAAATTCGGCGTTTCTTACCCTTCGGACGGCATGTCATGGGACGATGCGATCGGCTTGACGAAGAAGCTGACCCGGACGGGAGACGGCATCGTTTACAAGGGTCTCGATCTCGACGGCGGCTTTCAACGGCTGGGCGAGCAGCTGGCGCTGTCCGTCATCGAGCCGAAGAGCTTGCGGGCGGCACTCCGGACGGACGGCTGGAAGACGGCGCTCGACACGTTCAAGCGGATCAAAGAAATACCGGGCAATTCCGATGACAAAGCGGCCGTCCCGGCCTTCGAGCAGGAGCGGAATTTGGCCATGCTCGCGGGACTCGGGGCAAGGCTCGGAGAGCTCGAGGAGTTGCATGGCAAGGGCAATCCGTTGAACTGGGACATGGCCGCGATGCCCGCCTTCCGGGAAAAGCCCGACAACGCGTTCGGGATCAGCTTGTTCCTGCTCATGATCTCGTCGTCGAGCAAGCATAAGGATGAGGCGTTTCAGGTCGTCAAGCTGCTGCTGGAGGAGGACGTGCAGATCGCCCTCAATAAGCGGGGACGGCAGACCAGCTTGAAGGACCCGAAATACCGGCAATATTTCGCCGACGACCTGAAGGCTGCGGTCGGCAAAAATGTGGCCGCCATTTTCAAACGGAATCCGGCGCTGCTGCCCCCTTTGACCAAATTCGACAATATTGCCAAAAACGAAATTGCCAAGGCGGCCTCCAAGACGGCCCAAGGCATAAGCGACGCCAATACGGCAATGCGCGAAGCCGAGGAGCAGGCGAACCGGCTGATCGAGGCGGAGAAAAACAAATAAGGTTGTTTGTCCCGGAAGGAGCGATGTCAGTGAAGCCGTACGCGAACGATAGGGAATATTGGGTAGCGACTTTGATGCGCATAGCGGATCCCGTTTTGAACGCTTTGTCCGAACGCCGGTTGAAGGAAAAGATGCCGGTAGAGGGCAAGTCGGGCGACCGGGCGCATTATACGCATCTGGAGGCGCTGGGGCGCTTGCTGGCGGGAGCCGCTCCGTGGCTCGAGACCGGCCCGGCGGAAGGGGAGGAGGGGCGGCTGCGCGAGCGCGCCGCACGGCTGGCCCGGGAAGCGGTCGATGCCGGGACCGATCCTTCGTCGCCCGACTATATGAACTTCGGCGAAGGCTTCCAGCCCATTGTGGACGCGGCGTTTTTCGCGCAGGCGATTTTGCGTGCTCCGACGGAGCTGTGGACGAAGCTGGACGATCGCGTACGGACGAATGTGATCGCCGCATTGAAGGCAACCCGCACGCGCAAGCCGTTTGCCAGCAACTGGCTGTTGTTCGCGGCCATCATCGAGACGGCATTGTACCGGATGGGGGAGTCCGACTGGGATCCGATGCGCGTCGACTACGCGCTGAAGCAGCATGAGGCTTGGTATGTGGGGGACGGAACGTACGGAGACGGCCCGGAATACCATGCCGACTATTACAACAGCTTCGTCATTCAACCGATGCTGGTTGACGTGATCGGGTCGGTCGGCGATCGGTACGCCGATTGGAACGGGATGGCCGAGAAGATCCGCGGCCGTGCACGGCGTTTGGCCGTCATTCAGGAACGGTCGATTTCCCCGGAAGGGACGTTCCCGCCAATCGGACGGTCGCTCGCCTACCGGTTCGGCGCATTCCATGCGCTGGCCCAGACGTCTTTGTGCCGCGAGCTTCCCGCACCGCTGACGCCGGCGCAAGTGAGGTGCGCGCTTACGGCGGTCATCCGCAGAATGGTCGAAGCGCCCGGAACGTTTGACGCTGACGGTTGGCTGACAATCGGCTTTTGCGGTCATCAGCCGGAGATCGGCGAGACGTATATATCGACGGGAAGCCTGTACTTGTGCTCGGTCGCCTTTTTGCCGCTCGGGCTGCCGGCGGAAGATCCGTTCTGGCAGGGCGAAGCGGAATGGACGTCGCGGCGTGCATGGTCGGGCGGCCCTCTCGCGATCGATCATGCGTGGAAAGGATGAGGGAGAGGATGCGCCCGGACAAGCCGAACATTTTGTTTCTGATGAGCGACGAGCATAGAGCCGACGTGACCGGGTTCGAAGGTAATCCGGTCATCCGCACGCCGAATCTGGACCGTCTGGCGGCGACCGGCACCGTCTTCCGCAACGCCTACACGCCTTCTCCGATTTGCATCCCGGCCAGGCAAAGCATGATGGCCGGCCAGTTTCCGCGCACGACCGGCTGCGAGTCGTACGGACAAGATCTGCGACCGGGACATATGACCTTCTCCCGCAGGCTCGCCCAATACGGCTACCAGACGGTGGTCAGCGGCAAGCTGCATCATATGGGGACCGATCAAATGCAAGGCTGGACGAAGCGTCTGTATGGCGATATGGAAGTATCGCCGGCGTTTCTGGAGAGCAAGGAGCAGTCGGAATTCGACAAATATGCGCGGCCATCCCCGAAATGGAGCCAAGCCAAGGAAGTGATGCGCTCCGGGATCGGCAAAGGGCCGAGCGTCGCGCACGACCGGCTGACGGTGGAAGCCGCGCTCCAATTTATCGATGATTATTTCAACAGCACGTATTACGACCGCGAGAAAATCGAGCCGCTGCTGCTGAAAGTGAGCCTGCTGCAGCCGCACTATCCGTACTTGACCAGCGAGGAGAAGTTCACCTATTACTTGAACAGGGTGAAGACGTACTCGGGGGAGAGTCCGTTCGATCATCCGTTCCTTAGCCGGATGGAGGTTCGGCCGGGCACCGACGCATCGGAGCGCGAGCTTCGTCGGGCGACCGCCGCGTATTACGGCATGGTCGAGACAATCGACGAGCACTACGGCACGATCCTGAGGGCGCTTACGCATGCGGGGCAAAATCTGGACGACTGGATCATCGTGTATACGGCCGATCACGGCGAAATGCTCGGCCAGCACGGCATTTGGGAGAAACAGAAATTTTTCGAGGCCAGCGCAAGAGTGCCTTTGATCATACGCTACCCGGGAATGTTTCCGGAGGGGAAGATCGTCGGACAGAACGTCGGCTTGTGCGACCTGTTCGCGACGCTGTGCGAGCTCGCCGGAGTTCCCGTGCCAGGTGGCCTGGACAGCCGCAGCCTCGTTCCGCTGCTCGCGGGAGACGATGCGGCGTGGGACAACGAGGCGGTATCCCAGTTCCGCGGGCGCAATTTGATGATCAAGCGCGATCATCTGAAATATCACTATTACGGCCCCGATATGCCAGAAGTGCTGTTCGACCTGCAAAGAAACCCGGAGGAAACGGTCAATTTCATCGGGGAGCCGGAGTACCGCGAACGAATAGACCGGTTCCGCCGGCGGGCCGGGGAGCTCGGGTTCGGCTAGCCGTTTCGGTCGGGACTCCGCGAGTACTGAACCGGTTTTCACTTTTCACTATTGCTGAGCTTACTTTCGCAAAGAGTAGAATTCGGTTCATTAATCCGCCGGAGCGGCCAACCACCACGTCCAGCGGACCGGCCCATCGTGCAGCACGTCTTGACCGGGAAGCGCGGACAGGCGACCGATGCCGATTAACCTAACGCGGACCCATAAACGTTCCCTCTCCCAATCCCGATCCCACACTATCGCTACTCGCTCGACCGGCAACGGCGAAGCCGGTGGCGATTCCTTTTTTACTTATCGTCGCCTTGAAATCCCGGCCGCTTATGCGGATCCGGTGTTTTCCCGTTCAGGACCCGAACATATTTTTGAGTACCAGCCACAGGTTGGCCGGTTTCTCCGCCAGCCGGCGCGTATAGTACGGGTACCACATGGAGCCGTACGGAACGTAGCAGCGGACGCGGTAGCCTTCCCGGGCCAGCCGCTCCTGCTCGTTCATGCGCAGTCCGTACAGCATCTGGAATTCGAAAGCTTTCTTCGGGATGTTGCGTTCCTCGGCATATGCCTTCGTGTAGGCGATAATGCGATCGTCATGCGAGCCGATCGCCGTATACAGGCCGCTGTCCAGCGTCATGGCGATCAATTTCTTGAAATTGTCGGATACGTCCGACGTTTTCCGGTATGCGATGGAGACCGGCTCCTTGTAAGCGCCTTTGACGAGCCGCAGCCGGACGCGTCCCCGGATCAGTTCGGCGACGTCCTGTCCGCTCCGGTACAAGTACGCCTGGATTACGGTTCCCGTGTTCGTCATTCCTTCGGCATGAAGCCGGCGAACGATATCGATCGTCGCCTGGGTGTAGGGCGAATCCTCCATGTCCAGACGTACGAAATTGCCGTTTTCCTGGGCTTTCGCCGCCACCGCGCGAATATTATCGTAACAAGCCCGACGGTTTAAGGCCAGGCCCATTTGGGTCGGCTTCAACGAAACGTTGGAATGGACCTTGCTCCGGGCAATGGCCTCGATTAGCCGGATATATTCGTCCCTGTACCCTTTCGCCTCGCCCAAATGTTTGATTCCTTCCCCCAGGTGATCGAGCGTCGCCATAATTCCTTTCCGGTTGAGCGCCTCCACCTCGGCCAAGGCGCCTTGCAGCGTGTCGCTGGAGATGAACCGGCTGGCCAGTCTTTTGCCGTACTTGATCGACAATGTGCGGACGATTTTGTTGCCTGCGACGGTCAATAACGTTTTCCGGTATAATTCCGTGCCGATGCTCATGGGTCGAACTCCTTTCGAATGTCATGAGAGAGCGACTGAAGCTCATACATTTTAGGAAGAAGCGCGAAACATGCCGACGTTCGCCCGCATGCTTGCCGATCCAACGGCGAGATGCGGGTCATGATAAGGGGGAGCAGCCGATGAAAGCCGAATTTAAAAACGAACCGTTTACCGATTTCAACGACGCGGGCAACAATCTGGAGTATGACGCGGCGCTGCAGCGGGTCGCTGCCGAGCTGGGCGGCGACTATCCGCTGGTCATAGGCGGCGAGCGGATCCAGACGAATCGCAAATTCCAATCCGTCAATCCGGCGGCCAAAGAACAGGTCGTGGGGATCGTCTCGCAAGCCGATGCGTCATTGGCGGAAAAGGCGATTTCGACGGCGGCGACGGCGTTCGAATCGTGGAAGCTCACCGAGCCAGGCGAGCGGGCCCGGTATTTATACAAGGCGGCCGCGCTCGTACGCCGCAGAAAGCATGAGTTTTCCGCTTGGCTCACCTATGAAGCCGGCAAAACGAGGGCGGAGGCGGACGCCGATACGGCGGAAGCGATCGACTTCATGGAATTTTACGCCAGGGAAATGCAGCGTCTGGCCGAGCCGCAGCCGCTCACGCGGATTGACGGCGAGGACAACGAGCTGTACTATATTCCGCTTGGCGTAGGCATCGTCATCCCTCCATGGAACTTCCCGCTCGCCATTCTCGCCGGCATGACGACAGCCGCCCTAGTCGCCGGGAATACGGTCGTTCTGAAGCCGGCCAGCACGACGCCGGTCATCGCCGCCAAGTTCGCGGAGCTGCTCCGCGAGGCGGGCATCCCCGACGGCGTCGTCAATTATTTGCCCGGACCGGGGGGCGAAATCGGGGATTATTTGGTCGATCATCCGTTGACCCGCTTTATTTGCTTTACCGGCTCGCGCGATGTCGGTTTGCGCATTAACGAACGCGCGGCCAAAACCGCGCCCGGACAAAAATGGATCAAGCGCGTCATCGCCGAAATGGGGGGCAAAGATTCGATCGTGGTCGACTCCGATTGCGATACGGACTTGGCGGCGGAGGCAATCGTCGCTTCGGCGTTCGGCTTTTCCGGCCAGAAATGCTCGGCCTGCTCGCGCGCGATCGTACATGAGGATGTATATGACGAGGTATTGGCGAAAGTGACGGAACGCGCGAATAAATTGGTCATGGGCAGTCCGGCTGCGGCCGGGACGAACGTGGGACCGGTTATCGACGAGAAAGCGTATCGGAGCATCCGGCATTACGTGCAAATCGGCAAACGGGAAGGACGTCTCGTCCTTGGAGGCGGTACGGGGGATCCGGGCGGCTACTATATCGAGCCGACGATATTCGCCGACGTCGGGCCGGAGGCGCGGATCGCCCAGGAGGAAATATTCGGCCCGGTCGTCGCGTTCATGAAGGCGAAGTCGTTCGACGAGGCGCTCGAATGGGCCAACAATACCGATTACGGCTTGACGGGGGCGGTCATTTCCCGCAACCGGGCGCATTTGGAGCGAGCGAGACGCGAATTTTTTGCCGGCAATCTGTATTTCAACCGGAAGTGCACGGGAGCGCTGGTCGGCGCCCATCCGTTCGGAGGCTTCAACATGTCGGGCACCGACTCCAAGGCGGGGGGCCGCGACTACTTGCTGCTGTTCACGCAAGCGAAGCTCGTTTCGGAAAAAATGTAAGATAACTTCTGGAATTTAGCTCCCGCTTATCCGTTATAATGAGGCTATGGGAAAATAATGCGCAGGAAGGGGGAGAGCGGATGCACGGCTATCGGCTGGTGCAGGAGCAAAGACAGAAGCTCGCGATGACCGCCGAGCTGAAACAATCGATTCATATGCTGGCGTTGTCGGGCGACGAGCTGTCGCAATATTTGCGGGAGCAGGCGGCAGACAATCCGGTTCTGGATATCGAGGAGCGTCGGGACGGCTTCGTATGTGGGGAGAGAGTCGTATCGTCGGGCAGGCATGGGAATGGTTTCCCCGATGCGGCGGAAGCGGAAGAAACGCTGGAAAGAAAGCTGTTGGCCCAATTGCGCCTGCAGCCGCTCCCCCCGGCCTTATATAGAGCGGCTGCGTACATGGCCGGCAATTTGACCGATGCCGGTTATTTGGGCGTCGGCTTGGACGAAGTGAGCTCCGCCTGCGGAGTTGATCCGACGGTCGCGGAAGCCGCGCTCGGGCACTTGCAAGCGCTCGATCCCGCAGGCGTCGGTGCGCGGGATTTGCGGGAATGCTTGCTTATCCAGATGTCGCGGGATACCGCTTGCGACCGCTATGCCCGGGAAGTCGCCGACCGCTATTTGTCCGAGCTGGCCCATGGAAGGCTGGAGCAAATAGCGGCAGCACTCGGGATTACGCGAGCCCGGTTGACGGAGACGTGCGCTTATATCAGAACCCTCGAGCCGAGGCCTTGTTTCTCGCTAAGCGCCGCGGAGCCGGCTTATATCGTACCCGATGCGGCGATCGAAGGGGATGCGGACGACTTTGCGGTCAGAATGAACGAGGGGAGCGTCCCCAAGCTTTCGTTGAACGAGGAATATTGCCGCTTGACGAAGGGGAATGAAAGTTCGGAGCTGGGCTTGTTTTTGAGCGATCGGGTGAAATCCGCGAGGTGGGTCTTACGCAGTCTGCGGATGCGGGAGCAGACGCTTGCCAGAGTCATACGTACGATAATAGAGGAGCAGCCGCTTTTTCTGAAGGAGGGGGTTAAAGGCCTGAAGCCGATGAGCATGGCGGACGTGTCGGAGAAGCTGGGGGTGCACGAATCGACAGTGAGCCGGGCCGTACACGAAAAATATGTGCTTACCCCGAACGGCGTTTTTCCGCTGAAGTTTTTTTTCTCCGCCGGATTGGCGACTTCCGACGGCGGCCTCATCTCCGCAAGGACGGTGAAGCTGAGAATCGGGCAGCTGATCGAAGCGGAGAACAAAAGCAGACCATTGTCCGATCGACAAATCGCAGCGGCGCTGGCCGAGGAACGGATTAGGGTCTCGCGCAGAACGGTGGCCAAGTACCGCGACGAATTGAAAATTATGCCATCGTCCAGCCGGAAAATTATCGGATAAAACGAACGGAAGGGCTGCTCCTCAGGTTTAAGCTCCGGACCTGAGAGGGATGTCCTTTTTTTTCTGCGACAGCATAATTCGCGTACCCAAGGTGCATGTTTCGCTTGATCGGCGAAGGCTGGCCGCCTATGCCGGGCGCTTGCGAGACGCGAATGGGGAAAATAGCGGAACTCGCGTACGTTATGGTACCCGAATATTTGTATCGACAACAAAATAACGGAAAACCGTTCCTCTATTTCGCCGTTCACAACCATCTTCACTCCGAAAGCTGGAAATAACGGAAGTTTGTTCCGTTGTATTCGGGAGAGTAACGGAAATCGGGAAATTAACGGAAAAGCGTTCCGCTATACGAGGCAAAGTGTTGCACCGCTACGTCAATAAGTTTCCGAGAAGATTGTTCGCGGATCAGGAAGTCGTGCCTTTGCGGCTTACTCCGTGCAACCGGCTTCATCCCCGTATTGTCCTCGTCCGGCCGTTCTTTCATACGTGATCCTCGATCCGTCGGCACACGGTCTCCATATCCTCCAGACCGGCCCAGTACAGCTTAAGCTCCTCGGCCATCCGGTCCAGCTCGATGTAGGTTATGTTCATGTCCGAGTACTCGCGGAACGTGGAAGCGATATCGCGGTACAGAAAAAAACGCGAAGGCCGGTTCAACCCGTCTTCCTCTTCCCGCTCCGCCGCCCGCGTCAATGCCGGAACCGACATCGTCGTCCGGCGCAGCAGAAGCTGAGCCTCGTCGCTCAGGCAAAAATCGACGAACGTATGGGCGGCATCCTTTCGCTTGCCGTACTTGTTGACGCCGAGACCGATCGGAAGAAGCAGCGTCGCGGCTTGCCCGGAACGGGGGAGCGGAGAGATGTCGTAGTCCAGGTCCGTATTCCGTAGCGAATTCAGGCTGAAATAGCTCGTTACGATCATGGATACCTTTTGCTGCAAAAACAGCCGTTCGGCGTCGGCGTCCGTTTCCGACAAATAGGCGGATACCGCTTTGGATTCGGCGAGAAGCGCCGCTCCTATTGTCGCTGCTTCTTCGAACCGGCTCCGGTCGAAGGAAAGGCGACCGTCCGATCCACGCTCGAACCGGAGCCGGTTTTGCAGCAGAAAGAGCGGCCAGCGGTTGAGCGACAAATAATGCATATAGAAGCCGAGATGCCCCCGATTGTTGCCGGAAAGCCGCTTGGATGCCCGGGCGACGTCGTCCCATGTCCAGCCGCTGTCCGGCTCGGCCAAGCCGGCTTGCCGGAAATGCGATTTATTGTAGCAAAGCACAAGCGGCGAGAATACGAAAGGCTGGGCATACAAGGCATCGTCGTCGGTGAAGGAATCGAACAGGAACGGGTAAGCTCCTTCCGCTCGCTTCAACGGCTCCAGATAATCCGCAACCGGCCCGATTTCCCCGATCCGCTCGAACAGCTGGTTGTTGACGGTCAGGACGTCCACAGGCTCGGCTTTCATAAAATCGACCCATTCGATCGGCAGACGGATATGGGGAAGCGGCACCGGTTGGACGGCTATTGTCGGATGGGCGCGGTGGAAAAGGTCCAGCAGCGCGGTCATGTTGACCTGCTCGATCATCGATGTATAATAGCCGAGCCGGATCGTCGACGGAGAACCCGATTCCGCTCGAACGACGCGCGTTCCGACGCGCGGCACTTTCTCGATCAACCCTTGCTCGACTAGCTTGTCCAGTCCTTTGCGTACCGAGTTTTTGCTCAGGCGGAATTGTTCGATCAGCAGAAATTCGGACGGCAAAAAATCGCCCGGTCCATACCGGCCCGTGACAATGTCGTTTCGCAGCGTCGCAATCATGTCTTCAAGTCGGATCCGGAATGTAGTACGCTTCGGTTTCTCGGTCATGGATCTGAACCTCCGATTAGTGCGTTCGGCCAATGATGCGCGGTTGATGGGGATCGGTTCCCATTATAACGGGAATGCCGGCAAAAGAGAAGTTGACGCTCTTCGGATCCGGGCCTATAATTCAAATTATATATACAAGATATGAACCAGAGGAGCGGGCAACATGAAAGTAGTAACATCTAGCAGAGGCAACGTCCAAACGCAACATATTCCGGAACCCGAATGTTCCGACAACTACGTTATCGTAGAAAACGTATACTCGGCTATTAGCCCCGGCACGGAGATGCTGATGATCGACCGGAGCAAACAGATCGATCAAGCCGTCGTACTCGGCTACAGCTCGGCGGGAATTGTCCGTGAGGCAGGCGCCGGCGTGGACAAGCTGAGCGTCGGCCAGCGCGTAGCCTGCTACGGCGCGCCGTTCGTCCGCCATGCCGAGAAGATCGCCGTTCCGAAGCATTTGGCGGTGCCGCTGCCCGAGCATGTCGATTTTCGCGAAGCGGCGTTTGTCGCGCATGGGGCCATAGCTATCCATGCATTGAGGCAATCCGATTTGCGATTCGGGGAAACGGCGGTCGTCGTAGGGCTTGGCATTCTCGGACAGCTGCTGTGCCAGATTGCGAGCGCTGCCGGATTTCGCGTCATCGGCTTTGACCTGCTGCCGGAACGGTGTGACCAGTTGCGTGCAAGCGGAGCGGGCTGGGCGTGCTCCGGCGCGGATGAGCTCGCCGAAGCGATCAAGGAGCGTTCGGAGGGCGCCGGCGCCGACGCCGTGTTCATTTGCGCGGGCGGCAAGGCCGGCGGCCTGATCGATCAGGCGCTCGCTTGGCTGCGGGATCGCGGCAAAGTCGTAATCGTAGGCGATGTGAAGACCGAATTCGACCGCAACCGTTTGTTCGGCAAAGAAGCGCAGGTGCTCATCTCCCGAGCGGGAGGACCGGGACGTTACGATCCCGTCTACGAGGGCGGCGGCATCGATTATCCGATCGGCTATGTCCGTTGGACGGAAGGGCGCAATATGTCCGAATATGTGAGGCTGCTTGCCGAGGGAAAAGTTCGGATCGGTTCGATGATTACGAGCAGCGTGCCGATCGATGAGGCGGCTTCCGCTTACGAGCGGTTCATGTCCGACCCGAGGGGGCAGCTTGGCGTTTTGCTTTCCTATGAACGCATCCCCGCGGAGCTGGGGGTATAATCGAAGCAACGGCGTAAAAGCGATGCATCCGCAAGGAGGCATCGCTTTTGTTGAACTTTAAAAAAGCTTAACATCGCTAAAATGTCGAAGCGTACTCATGCAGCGTCTATGTTCGGAAACCTAATCGCTGTACTTGCGGGGATTTCGATACACCTTTAACCATTAACCGTATTAACGGATCGGGTACGAGTACTGCAGCGGCTCGTCGAAGGTGATATAATCCAGATTGACCATCAGAAGCAAAAAGCGCATGCCGGTTTTCGGATCGCTGATAATAATGTGGTCGCGCCCGGCGGCTTCCAGTATGCCCCTGAATATTTTCGCGTTCCACTCGCTGTTGTTCTCATACGTCATGTACAGAGTAGCCATCTTGCCCAGGTTCAGGCGAAGTATGTTTTCGATGTAAGATTCCTCGGTCGGCAGCATGCCGGGCAGCGTAGTCGGTCCGCCGCCGGCTCCCGGCATCGGATAGCCGGACGGGGGAAAGCCGGTCATCGGATAGCCGGGCGCGCCCGCTCCCGCTACGGATTGCTGCGGCGTCATTGGATAATAATAGTATTGCGAAGATTGAGGGGGTTGGGCCGCTTGAGCCGCATGCAACGTTTGGGGCGCTTGCGCGGCTTGCATCGCTTGCGGCGCCTGCATCGATTGCATCGATTGCGGCGCAGCCGAGCCCGGTTTGTAAGGATTCATGTTCATCATATAAGGATGAGCCTCCTTCAAAATGGATTGCCCGTTTCGCCTGGGCAATAGGCATTTACCTACAATACAGTGTATTGGGCGTATGTCGGAAACGTGACACCATTATCGACAAAATTATGAAATCGGATCCCGTTTGTTGTCAAAAGCGGTTAGGGTTGCTATGATATGTTGTGAACAACGCGACTTCGCGCGTTGGAAGGAAGCGTTCAGGAGGTTTGCCACAATTATGGACAAACAGCTCAGCATGGATGCGGCTGCCGTCGCCGACGCGACGGACGCGCAAGCCGTCGTGCGAAAAGCGACTTGGAAAGATTTCATCCACTTGGCCAAGCCGGGTATTTTGTTCTCCAACATCATTACCGCCTTCGGCGGTTATTGGGTTGCGTGGGGAAATTCGGGCGAGACGTTCGATCTGACATTGATGATTTTCGCCATGCTCGGAACGCTGCTCGTTATGGCTTCCGGATGCGTGTTAAACAATTATTTGGACCGCGATCTGGACACGAAAATGACCCGGACGCGCAAGCGCGCGCTGCCTACGGGCGTCGTCGATCCGCGAGTGGTATTCTGGTACGGGATCGCACTCGGCGCGGCGGGGCTAAGCGTGCTCTGCCTGCTGGTCAATCCGCTGAGCGCACTGCTCGGCGTCGTAGGGCTTCTCGTATACGTCTTCATTTACACCGCATGGCTGAAGCGGACCTCGCCGCTCAGCACGACGATCGGGGCCATTTCCGGCTCGATGCCTCCCGTTATCGGCTACTGCGCCGTTACGGGACAATTGGACATGGGCGCGTGGATTTTGTTCGGCATTTTATTTTTTTGGCAGCCGCCGCATTTTTGGGCGCTCGGCATGCGCCGCAAGGAAGAATACCGGGCGGCCGGCTTTCCGCTGCTTCCGGTCGTACACGGCAATGAAGTGACCAAAATGCACATGATCCGCTTTCTCGTCATGCTCGTACCGGTCTCGCTGTTGCTGTACGCTTATGGCTACGTAGGCGAAATATATCTCGTCGCGGCGATCGCGCTCGGTCTGGCTTGGACGTTTATCGGCCTTGCCGGGTTCAAGACGACGGATGATGATAATTGGGCGAAGAAAATGTTCGTGTTCTCGATCAACTACTTGCCTATTTTGTTTATCGTGATGATTATCGATACGATTCGCGTCTAATTTCAGTCGCATGCGGAAAGGAACAAGCTTTCATGGGCTTGTTCTTTTTTCTGAACGTCGCAGGGATGCGGCTGCGCACCGCCATTATCGCGGTTTTTGTATAAGTTATGTCAGTTAAATGATTTAATATTTTTAGTTGCAAGGAACAGGGGGAACGGTTCGTGAGCGTTTTTTGGCAAAAGCATTGGTTCAAAGTATTGATCGCAGTCGTGATCGTAGCTGCGGCGGCCGGATGGTACATCAAATCGCAGGGGGGCGGGGAGAAGCTTCCGGTGATCAAGAAGGCGGCCGACTTCAAGCTGGAGCATACGGACGGCAAGCAAACGGGGTTAAGCGACGATAATGGCAAGGTGCGGCTCGTTTACTTTTTCTGGTCGACCTGTCCGGACGTGTGCCAGCCGACGACGTTCGAGCTGTCGAAGGTGCAGCAGGAGCTGCAGAAGAGCAATTTGCTCGGCACCGACGCCGTCATCTATTCGATCAGCTTCGATCCGGACCGCGATACGGCCGAGCAGCTGAAGAAGTATTCGGCCCGCTTCGAGGCCGATCCGCAAGGCTGGAAATTTTTGCGCGGGGAATCGAAAACGGTTGTCGATTTGGCCAAACAATACGGCGTAAGCGTCCTGAAGGACAATAACGGCAACTTCGCGCATACGAATTCCGTCGCCTTGATCGACAGAGCCGGCAATCTGCGGAAATATTTTGTCGCTACCGACGGCAATTTGAGCTACAGGCTCGTGGCGGAAGCCGTCAAAAACTTGGCCAAGGAACAATAAGGAACGGTTGCGCAATACCAACTACGTGAAAATGAGGTAGCGCCGACGTGTCATACTTCGTCCACATTCTTCTGAACAATGTCGTGCCGCTTAGTCTGCTGATCGGGCTCGGCATCGTGCTGCAGCGGGCGTTTCAGCTGGATATCAAGACGCTGTCCAAGCTGAACTTTTATTTGTTCTCACCGGCGATCATGTTCCAGATGCTGTACCAGACGGAGCTTTCCCTGAAAGTCATGTCCCAGGTGCTGCTGTTTTTCGTCGTATTTTTCTTCGCCTTGATCGGCGTCGTCGAAATCGTCATGCGGGTGCGAGGGTATAAGGGCGGCATGCGGAGCGCGATGCGCAACAGCGTCATTTTCTACAATAGCGCGAACTATGCGATCCCGCTCAATCAGCTCGTGTTCGTCGGCGATCCGTTCACGCTGTCGATCCAGATCATCATTATGATGATGCAAAGCCTTATTCCGAACACGTATGGCGTATACTCCGTCAATGCGCACAGGCAGAAGCTGAAGGACACGATGAAGACGATATTGTCGATGCCGATCATTTACGTTATCCCTATCGCACTGTTTATGCGCGGCTTCCATATTCCCGTCCCGCACCCGATCTACATATCGATCGATTATATTGCAAAGGGTTTTATCGCTACGGCGCTGACGACGCTGGGCGTCCAGCTGGGCAGCATGAAGTGGGAGCTGAAGCTGCGCGACGTCGCCATATCGAACATTTTGCGCTTATGCGTAGGACCGCTGCTCGGATTCCTGATCGTGCTGGCGTTCGGATTCCAAGGCGACATGGCGAAGGCGCTCATTTTGTCCTGCGCGGTTCCGACTTCGCTCAGCAGCGTCCTGCTCGCCGTAGAATTCGACAACGAGCCCGAGTTTTCTTCGCAAGCCGTATTCTCTTCGACCGTGTTCAGCATTTTTACGGTTACGTTCGTCATTTATTTGATCCAGTTCGTCGGATAACGCACAAAAAAGAACCCGTTCGTCCGCTACTTCGGACGACAGGGTTCTTTTTTGGCTGCGTGCAGCCGGGCTACAGCGCGGGTCCGGGCTCCGGATACCGGATATATTCATCCAATCCGGCCTTCTCCAGCTGCTGGACGATGTATTCGTCCGGCGTTCCTTCCACCCCCGCATAGCCTCTGCGCGTATAAATTTGCTCCGCATCCGGAAAGGCGTCGCGCAGCACGCCGCGAATCCGTTTGCCGGAAGGGTCGTTGTCGGTGAACAAATAAACGTCCCGGTCCCCGATCTTTTTCTTGAGCTGCTCGAGCTTCTCCGAATTCAGCGTGCCGTACGTGCACAAAATCAATATTTCGTCTGCGAGCAGTCTGCGCAGGCGGCTTCTGTCGTTTTTTCCTTCTACAATGATCGCGATCGACATGTCGGCACCTCCGGTTCGACGTTCCGCTGCAGTTTGTCGTTTTCACCAGTATAGCCAATCGCCGATCCGACAAACAAGTCGGATTTCCCGGGAAATGTCGAAGTACTACCTGATAGAAAAAGAGAGCCGCTGCACGAGGCAACGGCTCTAACCTTGTTGGAAAGTCAAAAAGAGAGCTTGAAACCCCGAAAGGGGCAGGGGAGATGTGCGGAAAGCGAAGCGATTGACTTTTTAAATGAGTTGTAACCGCTAGAATCCAATTAGGCAACTCGATTTTATCGGATGTGGGGCGCATTCCCTACTTCATGCCTTCGGGCGCATCCTCTCTTTGCAGACTTTCTTCGGCAATTTCGGAGTCACTGGGAGATCTTCTTCATGCCGGCTGCGCATTATTACCAGCAGGAGCGCAGGATGATGACCAACAAAATGTAGAGCACGAGAATAATGCCCACGGAAGTGAAAACTCCGCCGATTCCGGGTTCGCAATGAGACATATCATTCACTCCTTCTTGGTAGACGATTTGTCGCTTTGACAATAACATCGTATTACCAAGCAGGGCGAATCGACTGTGCATCCGCCCGGAGCGGGCAAAATGGGCAAGCGTCTATTCGGCGACGGGCGGAGCGTCCGGCTTCCGGAATTTCCCCGGAGCGAGCAGCGTCAGCGCAAGCATCATGATGAGAAAGGCGATGAAGTAAGGGGAAACGGCATGCCGCAATTGACCGGCGACGACCGGCCCGATAAACGCGCCCATCGAGGACGAAATCGCCAGAAAAGAAAATACCCGGCCGTAACGGTTTGCGCTGGACACGCTGGCGAGCAATGTCGCCATGGCGGGGAAAACGACGCCCTTGGCCATACCGATCAGAAAGAGGGAGAACGAGAGCGGCGCGGGCCAATCGACCGCAAGTCCGAAAAACGCCAAGGCAAGCGCAAATGCGCCGAACATCGTGCGAATAAATGGCGAATATTTGTGCAGAAACAGCATGCTGAGCGTACAAAGCGCACCGAGGCTTACCATCGAGAACAGCAGCCCGGACGTGAGCAGCGACTGCTGGGACGCCTTCATTAGAGGCAGCTCGAAAAACAAAATGCCCTGCGAGCAGGCAAGCCCCAATGGAACCCCGTAGAATAGCCATGGAATACCGCCGCCTGCTTGCATGCCCCGACCGGAAGAAGGAAGCGTTATGCCATGATGCGAGTGCGAATGCTGCAATCCCGAATCCGTCTGAGCGGCGTTCGGCGCTTTCGTTTCCCGGACGAAGAAATAGGAGCCCGCCCCTATGGCGATCAATGCCCAGCCCAGCACGGCAAAGGCGGTCGTAAAGCCTACCTTCGCGACGAGCAGGGCGCCTGCCGCCGGAGATATGACGGATGCGAGCGTATGGACGAGCCCGTTGCCGGCCATCAGCTTGCCCTGCTGGGTGCGGGTGCTGCCCAATTTGGCGAGCATGGCCAGACAAGCCGGGGAGAGAAAAGCCAGAACGAAGCCGCTGATCGATCGGATCAGCAGCAGATGCCACGGGTCGTCGACCTTGGACTGGTAGAGGAGCAGCACCCCGGCCAGCATTAAGCTTAATGTGATGAACAGTTTACTGCCATAACGATCGACCCAATAGCCGGCGAGCAGGTTGCCGGGAAGGTGGGTCAACGAATACATGCCCATCATCCAGCCGATAAAGGTCGGGGCGGCCCCGAGCGAGATGGCGAACGGAGTGAGAATCGGGTATTGGGCGTGCAAATCGAAAAACGCGACGAACATGAACAAATAGAGCCATATGGCCGTTTTCATCGGAAGCCCCCTTTCGCATGCCTCACCAATACTTGTACGTGGCTGTCCGGGACGTTATGCATCCATGGACAAAATGTCACAATGGTTCGCCGACGCGGATTCATTTTCCGATATGGCGCGGGAGAGCGGGAAACCGCTTGAAGCTACGGTACGACGACGAAGGAGGCAGTTTTCGCGGAGCCGGATTGTATGATAAGCTAGAAGTTAGTTTCCGACCAATCGAACGCTTTTGAAAGGATGAACGTTTCATGGATCAGCTAATCGCTTTTTTGCAAGACCGTTGGCTAGTCGTCATCATAGCCATCATCGCGCTCTTCGTCGTAATCAAAATCGTCAAGACGGTGCTGAAATGGATTATCGTGCTTGCGATTGTCGCAGGACTGATCTATTACGGCTCGACCTACACCGACCAGCTGAAGGACATCGGGGAGAACGTGGCGGCAACCGCGAAGGAAGCGGTCAGCGATCTGAAAGAGAAGGCCGTTCAAGGATTGGCGGGAAAAGACGCCAAATACAAAGACAACGGGGACGGCACTTATACGGTAACATCGGGCGGTATCCGGCTGGACGGCAAGGCCGGATCGGACAAAGTGAAAATTACGATTGCCGGCGTATCGGCGGAGTTTTCGTTGGATGAAACCTTGAAGAAAGCGATCGAAACGGCGAAAACGAACGGTTAATCCGTTCCGTTTCCGTCGATGCTGGAACGGAGGGAGGAATGCCGCATGGATTCCGCATGGCTCGCGCAATCGTTTTCCGTCAACCTCGTTTCGGTCATTCTCGTATGCATCGTACTTGCATCCGTGCTTCAGGGCGCGGTAAGGGGAGCTTCCGGGTCCGCTCAGCGGTTTATGCTGTTTGCGGCAGAGGGCGTCGCTACGGTCGTCAGCGTAATTGTGGCGTGGAAGCTGTCCGACGTGCTGTCGCCCGCGCTGCAGTCGTGGCTTGTCTCCAAGCAAATCGGCATTCCGAATGAGGAAATCGGAATATTCCGTCAAATGTATTACACGTTCGTGACGGGGGTAAGGGATTTTCCGCTGCTCCGGATCGGAATCGTGTTCGTTCTCGTATATCTCGCATGCAAAACCGTGCTGGTGCGGATTTGGATGTTCGTCGCGTTCTCGACGGGGCTGCTGGGCAAAACTTCCGGCGAAGGCGGCCGTTCATGGATGAGCAGCGGCGTCGGGGGAGCGATCGGCGCTCTGATCGGCTGCGGAAGGGCGCTGCTGCTTATCGCTTGCCTATTCGTCTACACGGCGCTGTACCCGCAATCGTCATTTACGAAGTATGTGCAGGCATCGGATTTGTACATGCAGGGGGCGACACAGGTAATCGCTCCGGTCGGAGGCGAGCTGCTCGTGGATCGCCTGCCCGTATTCGCCAAGGCCGTCGGACAGGAATTCAACCAAATCCTGCAGCGTAAATACGAGGTGATCGACGCCCGCATCCCGAACGACATCGCGGAAGCGGCGAAGCAGGTTACGGCAGGCAAGGAAGGCGACGAGGCGAAGGCGAGGGCTTTGTACCAGTGGGTCGGAACCCGCGTGCAGTACGATTGGGACAAGGTCGAGCAGTATGAGCAGAAGCGGATATGGAAGGAGCAGAGCCCGGAGGACACGTTCTCGACGCGTATGGGCGTCTGCATCGACTACTCGCGTCTGTATGCCGTTATGGCCAGGTCCGTCGGCTTGGACGTGAAGGTGGTGACGGGGCTCGGCTATGACGGTCAGGGGGGGTACGGGCCGCACGCGTGGAACGAAGTGTATTTGGCAGAGGAGAGCAAGTGGGTTCCGCTCGATTCGACCTGGATGTCGAGCGGCGGCAACTGGTTCAATCCGCCGGGCTTCGACAAGACGCATATTCGCCAAGCGTAACGATTGGCAGGGGGAGACGTTGTCCGGGCGTTGCGCCTTGGAAGCGTCTTTTTCGACATTGTGGATAAATGGTGCGGGGTTATTTCGAGCGGGACAAAGCGTTTTGGCATACGGGGACGAAAATATGGTACACTGGAATAGTTATCATCATACGGAAATCAACAAGCAAGGAGTATGGCATGAACATATCGCTTCACGGCTTCAAAGCCGTTTTATTCGACGCGGGCGATACGCTGCTTACGATTCCGGGCGCCCGCGCCATTTTGCAGCGCTACTTGTCCGAACGCGAGCTTCATCGGGAGCAAGAGCCGATCGGCGTATTGTTTGACGAAGCATTCCGCAAATTTTACTATGAGAAGCCCTCCAGCGGCACGGAGCTGTGTTCGCCCGAGTCGGACCGGTTGTTCTGGGCGGGTATTTACGCCTTCGTGCTGAACGGGTTGGGCATACGCGAGCAGCGCGCGGAAGAAACGATCCATGAATGGAGCCATGAGCTGTACGACCTGTTCACCTCGCCCGAGCAGTATGAGCTGTTCGAGGACGTAATCGAATCGCTGGAGCGATTGAAGCGCTCCGGACTCCGGCTCGGCATCGTTTCCAACTTTGCCCCTACGTTAAAAGCGATTTTGCGGCACAAAGGCATTTTGCATTATTTCGATCCGGTCATCGTCTCGACCGAGGTCGGCCTCGAGAAGCCGAACCCGGCCATATTTCGACTGGCGCTCGAGCAAGCCGGCTTGCATGCCGAAGAAACGCTGTACGTAGGCGATCACGACAAAAACGACATCTGGGCCCCGAACCAAATCGGCATCCGCGCCGTCAAAATTAAAAGATACGCCCATATGACCGGGGACGGCATCGTTTCGCTGCGCGAACTCGGGTAAGGAGTGAGCATTCCGCCGTGAACATGGAAGACCCCGACAAAAAAGAGCTAGTCCGCCGCCGGCATTTTTCGTTCCGGCTCAACTTTTTCTTCTTCTGCACCTTTTTGCTGTTCTCCGTTCTGATCGTTCGTCTGGCGCTGCTCCAGTTCGTCGACGGCAAACGGTATTCCGAGGAAGAGTCGAACAGCACGATCCGCTCCCATTCCATTCCTCCGATCCGGGGCAACATCTATGACCGGAAAAGCTATCCGATCGCGACTTCCACTTCGACGCAATCGCTTTACTATACGGTCGACGCGAGCAACAAAAACAAAGATCTGGTCATCGAGCTCGCGACCAAGCTGGAGCAGGCGTTCAAGGCGAACGGCGATCCGAAGAAACCGCAGCCTGCCGCCGACGAGATTTTGAAGCTGATGGACGTCGGATACGATATGAACAAGAACAAGACGAAGGAGCCGAGCTACTACTCCGTCCCGCGCAAAATCAAGGGAGACTTGACCCAGCAGGAAATCGCCTATTTCTCCTGGTACCGGGACGAATTCAAAGGGGTCGACATCCAGGAGGAGAGCATCCGGGAGTACAACAACAATCGGATCGCGGTCCAGCTGACCGGCTACTTGAAGCAGTTTTCCGGCGCCCGCAATACGACGAACGGGCTGAAGTTTTATCAGGAAAAAGCGAAGTCGACCGATCCGACGGAAAAATATCTCGACAACGAGTACGTCGGCTTCGACGGGATCGAGTACATGTACCAGGAAGAGCTGCGCGGCAAAAACGGGGTGAAGAGCTACCCGGTCAACGCCGAAGGAAAAATCGTCGGCAAAGTTTCGCTCACCGTGCCGGAAAAAGGCCACAATCTGTATTTGACTATCGACAAGGACGTCCAGGTCACCGCCCAGGAAGCGATCATAGACCACCTTAAATATATCAAAAGCCCGGGAAGGGACCGTTACACCTACGCCCCCAATGCTACAACCGGCTATGCCGTCGCGATGGAGGTCGATACGGGGAACGTCGTCGCCATGGCCAGCATGCCCGACTACGATCCGGCAACGTGGTACGGAGGGCTTACCGACGAAGAGTGGAACGATATTATGCTGTATTACCGCAATGGGGCGATCAGCGACGTGCCTTCAGACTGGAAGGATGCGAAGGAGCGGGCGAAGCATCCGTCGTCGCTCGTTTACTTGGGTTCCACGATCAAGCCGTTGACCGTTCTGATCGGACTTCAGGAGAAGCTGATCACGATAAACGAGACGTATTACGATTCCGGCTTTACGACATTCGGGAAAGACAAGACGAGGATCAGCAACTCCGACGGGAGGGCGTGGGGGCCGCTTAACGCGGTGTCGGCGATCGCCCGTTCCTCCAACACGTACATGACGGATATGATCGGCTTGCGGCTGTACGGACGCCAAAACGGTCTGGATATTTGGGATAGCTACATGAAGCAATTCGGGCTCGGAGAACTGACAGGGAGCGGCTTGCTGGGCGAAAGCAAAGGCGTCATCGACTATTTTCACGAAGCGCAGAAGGCGAGCTCCCAATCCGCCCTGGCCCGTGCTTCGTGGGGACAATTGGGCCGGTATACGCCTCTGCAGTTGGCACAGTTCACGGCTATGCTTGGCAACAGAGGCAAACGGTTGAAGCCGCAGTTCGTCGGCAAGATCGAAACGAACGACGGCCAGCTTGTCAAAGAGACCGAACGCGAAGTGCTTAACGAAGTCAATTTTCCGAAAGAGTATTGGGATGCGGTTCAGAAGGGCATGGAGCAAGTCAACAAATCCGGATTCGAAGGTTTTCCTTATACGGTAGCAACCAAAACCGGAACATCGACCCAGAGCGTCGCCGGCAAGGACGTCGACAACGCCGTGTTCATTGCTTACGCACCCGCCGACAAGCCGAAGCTGGCCGTTGCGGTCGTCGTGCCGGAGGGGGGCTTCGGCTCTTACGGCGCCGCGCCGATCGCAAGACACATTTTCGACGCTTACGACCGTTCGATCGGCTTGACCGGAACGCCGAATCCGAATGCGGGAGCGAACCCGTAGTTCGATTCCATTACTGCCATTCATCGGCTCTTCCGAGCCTTGCGGCGATCATGCCGCAGGTGCGGGAGAGCTTTTTTTCTTCGACAGCAAGATTCGCGTACAGAAGTGCATGTACCGCATGCTCGGAAAGGCCGGCTGCCTTTGCCGACGCCTTGCGGGATCGCGAATCCAACAAATAGCGGAACTGGAGTATGCTATTGACCCAAGCAATCGTGTTGATTGCAAAATAACGGAAGACCGTTCCGCTATTTCGCTGTTCGTGATCATTTTCACCCCGAAAGATTGAGATAACGTATGTCAGTTCCGTTATCTTCAAGCGTATAACGGACTTCGGGAACATAGCGGAATATAGTTCCTCTATTGACGGCAACACGTGGCATCCGCTTCATCCAAGGGTCTCCAGGTCGTATGCGGGTTATGCGGTCATAGCTTTTTTTCCAAATCATGTAACCCCGATGGCTTGTCATCCGTCTAATCTATTGAGAATTCAGGCAAGGAGAGACGATTGTCAAGTGAATATGGGGGACTCCGCCAAAAAACGGCTGGCAAGCCGCAACCATTTCCTTTTAAGGACCAACTTCGTTTTATTCGGCACCTTTCTGCTGTTCGCCGCCCTGATCGTCAAGCTGGCGCTGCTGCAGATGGTGCAAGGGGAGCAGTACGCCGAGGAGAAATCGCGGTATACGAATACGCCGCATGCGATTCCGCCGATACGCGGCAATATATACGACCGGAACCATTACCCGATCGCGACTTCGTCCTCGACGCAGTCGTTGTATTATACCGTGGAGCCGGGCGCAAGCAATCAGGACGAGGTCATCGCGCTCGCCAGACAGCTCGCCGAAGCTTTTGCCGCATACGGCGATCCCAAAATCGAACAGCCTACGCCCGAGCAAATTATTGCGCTTATGGATGTCGGATACGATCTGGATAAAAAGAATACGAAAGCTCCGAGCTATTACTCGATTCCGCGCGAAATCAAAAGCGACCTGACGCAGGAGGAGATCGTGTATTTCTCCTGGCACCGGGACGATTTCAAAGGAGTCGAGATCCAGGAGGAAAGCATCCGGCAATATAACGAGAAACGGATCGCCGTCCAGCTCGTCGGCTACTTGAAAAAGTTTTCGGCCGCCCGCAATCCGACGAACGGCTTGAAGGTGTATCGGGACAAGGTCGGCTCGACCGATCCGACCGAGCGATATTTGGACAACGAATACGTCGGCTTCGACGGAATCGAGCTGATGTACCAGGAGGAGCTGCGCGGCAAAAACGGCGTGAAGAGCTATCCGGTCAATGCGGCGGGAAAAATTATCGGCCCGGTCACGTTGACGAAGCCGGATAAGGGACACAACTTGATATTGACCATCGACAAGGACGTCCAGCTCGCTACGCAGGAAGCGATTCGCACGCATTTGGAATATATCCGCAGTCCGGCCCGGGATTCTTGGACGTATGCCCCCAATGCGATAACCGGCTACGCCGTAGCGATGGAGGTGGATACGGGCAAGGTCGTGGCGATGGCCAGTTATCCGGATTACGACCCGAACAATTGGTATGGCGGCATGAAGCCCGATTACTACAAAAATAACCAGTACTTTGTCCGCAACGGAGCGATCAGCGAAGTTCGACCTCCGTATGCCGAACAGAAGGAATTAAACAAGCATCCGACCTCTCTCGTTTATTTGGGCTCGACGATCAAGCCGCTCACCGTGCTGATCGGTCTGAACGAAGGGCTGCTCACGGCAAACGAGGTGTATAACGATACCGGAACATTTTTCTATGGTAAAGACAACCGGGAACGTCTGTCCAATTCGGACGGTAAATCGAACGGGCCGATTACCGCTTATCAGGCGATCCAATATTCCTCGAATACGTTCATGTCGGCGCTGATCGGCAATCGGCTGTACTTCCGGCCGGGAACGGACGGGGTCGGCATCTGGGACGGCTACATGGAGAAATTCGGGCTCGGCGTCCTTACCGGCAGCGGGCTGCCCGGCGAGACGGCGGGACTGAAAGATTATCTCGACACGGCCAAAAAATACAGTCCGCAAGCTGCGCTGGTCCGTGCCTCATGGGGACAGCTCGGCAAATATACGCCGCTGCAGCTCGTCCAATTCACGGCCATGCTCGGCAACCGGGGGAAGCGGATGCAGCCGCAATTCGTCGACAAAATTACGACCCAGGACGATCAGGTCGTCCAACAGTTCGAGCCTGTCGTCCTGAACGAGGAATCGTATCCGAACGCTTATTGGGACGTCGTGCAAAAAGGAATGGAGCTCGTCTCTGCCGAGAAATTCAAAGATTTCCCTTACCGGGTAGCAATCAAGACCGGCACCTCGACGCAATCCGTTGCAGGAAAAGATATCGACAATGCGGTGTTCATCGCGTATGCGCCCGCCGACAAACCGAAGCTGGCCGTCGCCGTAGTCGTGCCCGAGGGCCGGTTCGGGGCGCGGGGCGCGGCTCCGATTGCGCGTCAAATGTTCGATGCCTACGACAGCGCAATCGGCTTGACCGGTACGCCGAATCCGAATCCGGAACCGTAATCGAAAAAGCATATAGAGGACAATACATTACAAAACGCTTGCGCTGACAAGCGTTTTTTTTCAAAATAAATGTTGCATCAAGGAAACTTATTTGTATATAATAAAAAAAGAAGGTTAGAGACAACAAAACAGGTCGTACACAACTTTTGGAGACAAGGGCAACATTGCGAACACATCAGAAAAACGGCCATGAATGGGTTATTCGAGAACGGGACTTTCATCATGAACGAGAAGCGGGAGGTTGGCGGAAAGTGATCGGGAAAATAATGCGAAGCAAGGCTGTACGGCGGTTTTTATATGGGATGCTGCTAGTAATAGCCGCTAGTGCGATGGCGGGGTGCGCCAATTCCAAATCGGCTTTCACCGGGGCGGAAGGCAAGATCAAAGTGACGGCGACGATCGGCATGATTACGGACATCGTCAGGAACGTCGGGGGCGACAAGGTCGAAGCGATCGGACTGATGAAGTCCGGCGTGGACCCGCATCTGTACAAGGCGACGAAGGGCGATATCGACAAGCTGACCGAGGCCGACATCGTATTCTACAACGGCCTTCATCTGGAAGGGAAAATGGCCAGCATTTTGGAGAAGCAAAGCGAGAAGAAGGCGACGGTTGCGGTATCGCGCAATATCGACAAGTCGGTGCTGCGGGGTATGGATGACGGCTCCACCGAGTACGATCCGCATATTTGGTTCGACGTGCGCAACTGGATGGCCGCGACGGAGACCGTGCGCGACGAGCTGATCAAGCAGGACGCCGCCAATGCGAACGCGTACCGCAGCAATGCCGAGACGTATTTGAAAAAGCTGCGTGAGCTGCACGAGGAGACGAAGACGAAAATCGCGCAAATTCCCGAGAAAAGCCGCGTGCTCGTCACGGCACATGACGCTTTCGGCTATTTCGGAGCGGCATACGGCATCAAGGTGACAGGATTGCAAGGGATCAGCACGGCATCGGAAGCAGGGCTGAAGGACGTGTCGAAGCTGCGCGATTTCCTCGTGGACAATAAGATCAAAGCCGTATTCGTCGAGTCGAGCGTGCCGAAGAAGACGATCCAGGCGGTCGTGGACGGAGCCAAGGAGAAAGGCCACGAAGTGAAAATCGGCGGGGAGCTGTTCTCCGACGCGATGGGCGAAGAGGGAACCGTCGAAGGAACATATATCGGTATGGTGCGGCATAATGTCGATATTATCGTAAACGCATTGAAATAATCGGTTTGGCGTACAACGGAGAGGAGAGGAACGGGCAATGAGACATAGCGAGGATACCCCGTTTTCGGTTAATGGCTTGACGGTCGCCTACCAGCGGAAGCCGGTGCTGGACGACATCACGTTCGAGGTGCCGGAAGGCAAGCTGATCGGGATCGTGGGACCGAACGGCGCAGGCAAATCGACGCTGATCAAGGCGTCGCTCGGGCTGATCCCGAAAGTGCGGGGCGACGTGTTCATATACGGCAAGTCTTATGCGCAGCAGCGCAAGATGATCGGTTATGTGCCGCAGCGCGAATCGGTCGATTGGGATTTCCCGACCAGCGCGCTCGACGTCGTCATGATGGGACGGTACGGACATCTCGGCTGGTTCAAACGGCCGGGGATGACCGAACGGCGCATCGCCATGGAATGCTTGGCGAAGGTCGGCATGGCCGATTTCGCCGGCAGGCAAATCAGCCAGCTGTCCGGCGGGCAGCAGCAGCGCATCTTTTTGGCGAGGGCGCTGGCACAGGACGCCAAGCTGTATTTTATGGATGAACCGTTCGTCGGCGTGGATGCGGCTACCGAAAAGGCGATCATAACGCTGCTGAACGAGCTGAAGAAGCAAGGCAAGACCGTACTCGTCGTCCATCACGATTTATCTACCGTCAAGGAGTATTTCGATTGGGTGATGCTCTTGAACGTGAGCCTGATCGATATCGGCCCGACGGAGAGCGTATTTACGGCCCACAATCTGCAAACCGCATACGGCGGCCGTCTGGCGGTGCTGGATCGCACTCCGGATGCGCTCGTCATGACATCGAGGTGATAAACGGATGGTGAGCACAGCGATCGAATTGCTGCAAGACCCGAACGTCCAGTGGATTTTGATAGCGTCCGTGCTGCTCGGCATCAGCAGCGGCGTATTGGGCAGCTTCTCCTACCTTCGCAAGCAGAGCTTGATGGGCGACGCGCTCGCGCATGCGGCGCTTCCCGGAGTCTGCATCGCCTTCATGCTGACGGGCTCGAAGTCGATCTTGTTTTTCCTGATCGGCGCCGCCGTGGCGGGATTGATCGCCACATTCGGCATCGGATACATTACGCGCCACTCGCGCATCAAGCAGGATGCGGCCCTCGGCATCGTGCTCTCCGTCTTCTTCGGACTCGGGATCGTGCTGCTGACGCAAATCCAGCACAGCGACAGCGGCAACCAGAGCGGTCTCGACAAGTTTTTGTTCGGGCAGGCGGCGGGCATGGTCCGCTCGGACGTCATTACGATGGCGATCGTTTCCTGCCTGCTGGTCGGCGCTTGCGCGCTGCTGTACAAAGAATTCAAGCTGCTCAGCTTCGACCCCGGCTTTGCCCGCGGCCTCGGGCTTCCGGTGGCGTTTCTGGACCAGCTGATGATGTTCCTCATCGTCGTGGCCGTCGTAGTGGGGATTCAGGCCGTCGGAGTCGTACTTATGGCCGCGATGCTGATCACTCCGGCCGTCTCGGCCCGTTACTGGACGGAGCGTCTCGGGGTTATGGTGGCGTTGTCCGGACTGTTCGGGGGCTTGAGCGGAATGATCGGCACGCTGATCAGCACGGCGGACGATCATTTGCCGACCGGACCGCTTAGCGTGTTGGCCGCTACGAGCTTGTTTGTCCTATCGGTGCTGTTCGCGCCGAAGCGCGGCGTCGTCTCGAAGCTGCTGCTTCGCGCGTCGGTAAAGCGCCAGACGAAAGCCGAAATTCAATCGCGGCCGGTGGAACGGGGGGGAACGGCATGAACATGGGCGATGTATGGATTTTGTTGACCGGCGCCCTCGTGGCCGCCGCCTGCGGTTTGCTCGGAAGCTTTCTCGTGCTTCGCCGCATGGCGATGATCGGAGATGCGATCAGTCATTCGGTGCTGCCGGGCATAGTCATCGCCTTCCTGATCAGCGGCTCTCGCGATTCGGTCGCGATGCTGTTCGGCGCAGCCGTCATCGGGCTGGTGACGGTGTTCCTGATTCAACTGTTCCAGCAAGGGGGCGTGCAATCGGACGCTTCGATCGGCGTCGTCTTTACCGCCTTGTTCTCCGTCGGCGTCCTGCTGGTCAGCATGTTCGCGAGCAAGGTCGATCTCGATCTGGATTGCGTCCTGTACGGCGAAATCGCCTTCGTCAGTCTGGATACGGTAGGCTGGCTGGGCTTGGACATTCCGAAGGCGGTATGGATGGTCGGTACGGTGCTCGTTCTGAGCGGGGTCGTGCTTGGCATGTTCTACAAGCAGTTCAAGCTGTGCGCGTTCGACCCGGCCATGGCGGCCGCCGTGGGCATACCCGTGGCGCTGTTCCACTACATGCTGATGGGTCTCGTTTCGGTAACGACCGTCGCCTCGTTCGAAAGCGTCGGCGCAATACTCGTCGTCGGCATGCTGATCGTGCCCGCGGCCACGGCGTACTTGCTGACCGAGCGTCTCGGAGTCATGATGCTGTACAGCGTGCTGATCGGCATAGCCAGCTCGGTTATCGGCTACTTCATTGCTGACGCGATGGACGCCTCGATCGCAGGCTGCATGGTCACCGTAGCCGGTATTCTGTTCGTGCTGGCCTTCCTGTTCAGCCCGAGCCATGGCGTCGTCCGGAAGCTGCTTCGTCAGCGTCGGTCGCGGGTGGCGGTGTGATGCGGGAACGTTTCGTAGCGGGTTGCAGCACGACATAGTCGCATACAGGGACGGACAGCTTAATAGAGGAGCCAAAAGCCGCGGATTCGCGGCTTTTGGCGTTATTACGACCGGAAAGCCGCGACCATTTAACCATAGCATGGGCAACTCGACTCCGGACATGGGAATTGTGGACTTTTCATATGCCGATTCGGTCTTTTTCCGTACAAGCGGTCGATTAGCCACGATTGACAAATCGGGCGGGTCATCCGTATAGTCGAAGCATACGTCTTAGGAAACGCTGCCATTTTTTTGAAACGACGGTAAAAGGGGTGCGCCGCATGTTGATTAAATCGTTGAACCAATACAAGCATCCGCGCAACTTTCCTTTCTGGATTCAGCGAAACCGCCACGATGAACGGGACATGCCGCTCCTGCACGGTCACGAATTCGTGGAATTGATCTACGTCGCCAAAGGACAGGCGACCCATTTGTTTCAGGACATTTCCTACGAGATCGGCGAAGGGGACGTGTTCATTATCAACCCCGGCGAGAAGCACGGTTACGTGATCGGGGAAGGGCAGAGCATTCAGGTCATCAACTGCTTGTTCGAGCCCGGCTTTATTCCGATTTATTTGTTGCGAGAGCTGCGTCTTTCCGATTCCCTCGATTTTTTCTACGTCCAGCCGTTCCTGAACCGGGATGCCAGATTTTATCACAAGCTGAACTTGCGCGGAGTGACGGCGGATAAGACGAAGGGGATATTGGAGGAGCTGCATCACGAGATGGTCGGGCAAAGCCCCGGCTTTCAGGCGCTTGTCCAGCTGAGGATGACCGAGCTGTTCATATTGCTGTCCCGTTACTATAACGAGCGGAAAAACAAGGCCGACAAACGTTCGCCGAGCGAGCTTCTGGTCCGCCGGGTATGCGGATACGTGGAACGGCACTATAACCAGAAAATTACGCTGCCGCTGCTGTCCGAGCTGTTCTATATCGGTGTCCGGCAGCTGAATCGGCATTTCAACAGGCACATCGGATCGAGCGTGATCGAATACGTTCACCGGATTCGGATGGAGAAGGCGAAGCGTCTTCTTGTGGAAACGGACGAGAAAATAAACGTTGTCGCGGAATTGGTAGGCTATGAGGATGCGGCCTCCTTCAGCAGATCGTTTACCCGGGAAGTCGGCCGTTCTCCCGGGAAATACCGGGAACTGAATCGATAAAAACTCCGCGAGCGATGCGGAGTTTTTTTTGTTCTTCGTTGCAAACATGACCCAATCGGCAAAGTAAAAGTCCGCCACGGCAATGGAACCGTCGGAGGGGCTTTTATATAGTAGGTGATACGCAGGGCGTTCATCGTAAGCGTTGTCATGCCGATCGGACGAAAGGAGGATACGGGAGCAGGTCGGCATAGTCGGGATGCACCGCATGGCGCAATCAGTCGAAGGTGGACTTATATGACAGGGTCCGGAAGTCGCACGGCAATCCATTTCGTTCTCGAACAGGAGTGACCCAGGTGACAAGAAAAAGAGTGATCGTCGGCATGCTGCTGCTCGTTGCGGTGACGTCCGTCTTTTACAGCTTGGCGTTTGCGGAGGGAGGCGCATGGCTGGAACGAAAACACGGAAACGGGAAAAAAGCGATGCTCGCCAATAACGGCAATGTGATGTACAGCGTGTATGTCGGCTCGACTGCAGATGCCACCGTGCGGCATGCGGCGCAGGAGCTCGTCGATTATTTGACGCAGGTCGCCGGAGCTCCTTTCGGGCTAACGATCAGCGACGGGACACCTGAAGGTCCTGCCTTGATCGTAGGGAAGCATCCCGTGACGGATGCGCTGGTGCCCGAGCTTTCCAACGGCCAGCTCGGAGATGACGGCTTTGTTATCCGTTCGTCAGGCTCCCGTATCGTAATCGCCGGCAGCGGCTCGCGCGGGACGATGAACGGCGTAAATTATTTCCTGGACCGCTATGTCGGCGTGAAATGGTTCTCCCCGACGTACACGTTCGTACCCGACAAGAGGAAATTGCAGGTAAGCGTGGATTCCGATTTGCAAGTCCCGCGGTTCCAATACCGCGAAATGTTTGTAAATGACGGGAATGACGAGCAGTTCCGGGCGCACAATCTGCTGAACGGGAAATCCCATTACCGCGCGCAGGTCGCATCCGTACCCGGTCTCGACAGCTGGTCCGATTATGTGCCGACAGGCGTTCACAACTTTCATGCTCTCGTTACGGATGCCGTCTATCATTCCGGCGGTCAGCTGCTGGCCATGAACGAAGACGTCCGCCGCATCGCCGCCGAAAGTCTGATCGGGAAAATTGCGCAGAGGAAGGCGGGGGGGCTGGACCCGTCCTACGGCTTCAGCCAGCAGGATACGACGTGGAACCCCGATCCGCAAAGCAGATCGTTCGCGGAGGCGCACGGCGGCAGTTTGGCCGCGCCGATTATAGATATGATCGGCGACGCGGCCAACCGGGTCAGGGCGCAAATTCCCGAAGCGCGCATCGGCACGCTCGCCTATCAGTTCAGCTATCCCGCGCCGACCGGCTTGACGCTGCCGGACAACGTCGTAGTGACGCTTGCCCCTATTGACAAAGATCACGGGCAGTCGATCGATAGTGCCGGCAATGAGCGGTATGGGCAGCAGATTGCAAAGTGGGCCGCCATATCGGATCATCTCGTCGTCTGGGATTATTTGACCAATTTCAACGGAGGCGGCTACCTGCAGCCTTATCCGAACCTGTACGCCATGGCGGATACGATCAAGCATATTGCGCAATATCCTGCCGTTAAAGGGTATTTCGGTCAGCAGACCGGCGGCGCCCGCGGACCGGTAGGCGTCGGGTTCGACGAGCTGCGCACGTGGGTCGGGGCGAGATTGCTGTGGAACCCGGATGAGGACGTCAACGATTTAATCGCGGAATTTGTGAACGGTTACTATGGGGCCGCGGCTCCTTATATCGGTGAGTATATCGAGCTTATCCATCAGTCGCTGGCGGATAGCGGCGCCACGCTGACGATCTCCACGCCGATCGCTTCGCCCTACCTGTCCTTCGAGACGATGCGTCAGGCAGACGGACTGTTCGGGCAGGCGGAAGCCGCCGTATCCGGAGACCCCGCCGCTCTGAATCGGGTGCAAAGAATGCGAACCGGCGCGGACCTGATCATCCTGCACAGACGCGCCGAGTTTGCGCACGAAGCCGACGAACGCAATATCGTCTGGAGCCTTGACGTCGCAAACCGGCTGCAAAGGTTCAAGAGTCTCACGCAGAACATGCCGAGCTTTCGGATCGACAATGGCGACATTCAGCAGCTGTATCAGCTGCTGGAGCTGGAGCGCATCGCGCCCCCCGTCCCGGATATCGTGCAAAATATGCCTGCCGAGGACTGGATCGACGTGCAAGATATCGATTTCCGGCTTCTGTCCGGGGCGACCGCGGTGTATGACGGAAAAGCGTCCGATCATGCCGCCGCCCGACTGAGCGGCAGCTCGACGGCTTGGGGCATTCAACTGAACAACACGAGTCTCCCCCGCGACGGCAGATGGAAGCTGTACGCTTATGCGAGAGTGGACCCCGGCAGCGGCTCGCCCGGAGCCGGAGCTTTCCGGTTCGGTTTATATCCGACGGTGTCGGCGCCTGCGGGCGTAACGTTCGGCGAGGTGTCGGACGGAGAGTATCGCGCGGTCGAAATACCGTGGACCTACAAGTACAATCCGGAGTTGTCCGTCCAGTATTTGTGGTTCCAGCCCTCCGCTTCCGGAGCGATTCAAAATCTGTACGTGGATCGCATCGTCGCCGTTCGGGAGAAGCCGCCCGCAGCGTACAATCCGGGCTTCGAGACGGCGGCGCCGGACGGACCGTATCCCGACGGGTGGCAGGCGGCGGGAGGAGTGTGGGACTCCGGTACGGCGCACGGCGGCAGCCGGTCGATTCGGTTGGACCCGGAACCGGCGAACGCCTTTCATGTCGTCTATACCGCCGTATCGAAATGGATACCGGTCGTACCGGGTCAAGCCTACAAAGTAAAAGGCTGGATCAAAAACGGTTCGATGACTGGCAACGTATCACTGGGCGTCAGGCAAATCAACGCTGCGAACGGCAGCATCGGTTATGCGTGGCACCCCGGCGCACAGCCGGATTCCGATTGGACGCCGTATGAGGTTTCCTTTATGGCTGCGCCGACGGCTCGGTTTGTGTCGATTTATTTCAAATCGGACCAGCAAACCGACGGTCCCGCCTGGCTGGACGATGTTTCGATTGAGGAAGTGCCTTGAGACAATGACATGTACAAGAAGGGGTTAAACGATGAACAAAAGAATTGGACGGACGTTGCTTCCGATGCTGCTCGGCTCGCTGTTGACGGCATGCTCGACCGGGGGAGGTTCCGGCAAAGCCGATCCGGCTCCAAATGCCGGGGCGGGCGCATCGCCAAAACAGGAAGAGCCTGTCGAGCTTATTTTTTACAGCAATTCCGGAGAAGCGGAGGAAAGCTTCAACGGCAAGTTCGGCGACGCTTTGAGAGCCAAATTCCCGAATTACGCGATCAAGTATACGCGTGCCGAGCCTGGCGCCCTGATTCCGGATTTGATTGCGTCGGGCAAGCGCGTCGACATCATTTACAACGTGTTCGATTATGTGCTGGAGCCGCTGCTGAATTATGGCATTCAATACGATATGGAGGAGCTGGCCAAGAAGCACGGAGTGGATTTGGCGCGGTTCGAGCCTTCCATTATCGAGGGGATCCGCAAGGCCGGGAACGGGAAGCTGTACATGCTGCCGACAAGTCTTCAAGTGCCGATGGTGTACTACAACAAGGCCATATTCGATAAATTCGGAGTCGCCTATCCGAAGGACGGGATGACCTGGGATGAAATGAAGGGCATGTCCCAGAAGCTGACGCGGAAGGATGGGGGCGTCCAATATTTCGGCTTCGTCGGCTCGCAGCAATTCTCGCTTAAAATGAATCCGTTCTCCGAGCCGTATTTGGACGAGAAGACGGGGAAATCGACGTTCGAGCGAGAGACGTGGAAGAAGATGCTCCAGACCGTATTTCTCGATACGGATTCCGACAACGCCCTGAAAACGTGGACACTGGCCAAAAACGGTTTGCCGACCCGCGTCGGCTTCACGAATTCGAAAGATATCGCGATGCTTCACTTTCATTCGGAATTTCCGATCGCCGTGCCGAAGGAGCTGGAGAAGATCGACTGGGATATGGTGGCCTTCCCTACCTTCAAGGAAATGAACGGAGTCGGCGGACAGCCTGCCGCGGTAAGCATGAGCATTACGTCGATGGCCAAAAACAAAGACGCCGCCATGGAGGTCATCAAGTTCATGACATCGCTGGAAGCCCAGACGGCCAATTCGAAGAAAGGCGTATTGTCTGTGCTGAAGGACGAATCGGTGAAGGCGGCGTTCGGACAGGAAAGCCAGTTTAAAGATAAAAACTGGAAGGGCGTGTTCTACAACAAGCTGGCTCCCGTCTCCTACAGGTCGGTGTACGAGCTGCAGGTCGAGCGCATTTATTCGACCGCTATAGCCGATATGGTAAAAGGCCAAAAAGACGTGAATACGATTATGCGCGAAACGGCGGCATTGGCGGATAAAACGGTGGCGGAATTGAAAAGTGCGGGCAAGTAAACGCAAAACATGAAGATTGTCGCGGGTTCGTCCATTCGTAAAATCCGTCTATATAAGATGAAGGAAAGAACCAACTAAGAGTAGACCAATGCAGTGGAAGAAGGTAATTGCCTTGTGAGCGAGTTTTGGCTCCCAAGTTTCAACCT
>NZ_VDCQ01000004.1:0-436 GCF_006265175.1 Paenibacillus hemerocallicola
GGAAAAAGGCGCAGATAGTGCTGAAACCAACCTTATTTTGGGCACTGACTGATGAAATCCGGTCGAAATTCGGCTCGCTGAAGGAAATAAGGTTGAAAACAGTTCATTTCACTAATTCAGCCGTGTCGGCTCCAATTATGGAAATTATGTGTTCTAATAATGACATATGGTTCACTATCGTTTCGCAGCCAACAGTAAGCCTTTCCAACCGGAATTGCAAGCAACGCTGCACAGTAGCTACCGGCCAACCGTATCTGTCCGAACAAATCAGTTCAGTCGTAACAGTTCAGTCGCAACAGTTCAGTCGCAACAGTTCAGTCGTAACAGTTCAGTCGTAACAGTTCAACCGCTACTGTCCAGTCGTAACAGTTCAACCGCTACTGTCCAGTCGTAACAGTTCAGTCGTAACAGTTCAACCGCTACTGTCCAGTCGTAG
>NZ_VDCQ01000004.1:446-239406 GCF_006265175.1 Paenibacillus hemerocallicola
GCTTTGCAGTCGTAGCTTTGCAATCGCAGCCGTTCAACGCAACTGCAAATAACAGCTGTCACGACAACAAACAAGCTCCCGGAACCGAATGTCCGGGAGCTTGTCCTATTTACCGCAAATCCGCAACCGATTCGCGCTCCAGCAGCTTCGGCTGGAGCATGACGCCCGCTTCCGGCTTCTTGCCGTCGATCAGCACGTCCAGCAGCATGTTGCAGGCCAGCCTGCCCATCTCGTAGGTCGGCTGCAGCACCGTCGTAAGCGGCGGGGTCATCATCTGTCCGAAGTCGATGCCGTCGAAGCCCATCACCGATATATCGCCCGGCACTTTGACGCCTTGCGTAGACAATTCGTTGACGACGCCGAACGCCATCATATCGTTGCAGGCAAAAATCGCCGTCGGCCGGACCCCTCTCTCCATCAACCGGCGGGTCTGGTCCTTGCCGTTCTCGAACTCGTACGTGCCGCTGTACGTTTCGTTGCCGCCTTCCTGCACGATCGGCTCAAAGCCCGCCTCCTGCATCGCCGTCAAATAGCCTTCGTGAATACTGATGCGGCTCGGCCGGTCCAGCGGCGCGGTCACATAGGCGATCCTTTCATGGCCTTTGCCGATCAGATGACGGGTAGCGATGTAGCCGCCTTTGCGGTAATCGAAATCGACCTGGCTGACATCCTCCATCTCCATCTTCTGATCGAACGCCACCACGTTCAAGCCCATGTCGATAAAATGCTTCAGCTGCTTCTTGTCGCTCGAAATCGACGATATGACGAGACCGCGCACCTGCTTCTCGAACATCGCCTGAATATATTTGTCTTCCAGCACCGGGTCCTGGAACGAGTTGCACAGCAGAACCTGATAATTGTTTTTGCGGGCGATTTCTTCGACGCCGAGAATGATGGAGGAATAGAACAAGTTCGTGATCGTCGGGATGACAACCCCGATCGTCATGCTCGTCTTCGTCTTCAGCTGCTTGCCCAGCAAATTCGGAACGTAATTCGTTTCTTTGGCAATGCGCAAAATTTTGGAGCGCAGCTCCGGACTGACGGGGTAGCTGCTGTTGCTCAGCACCCGCGACACGGTAGCCGACGATACATTGGCCATCTTGGCAATATCGTGAATCGTTAACGACTTTTTCATCTAAACGCCTCAATTTCCGGGAAATCGTTTACTATAATTAAAACGGTTTTATTTCGTTCCGTCAAGTCGCATCGCACCCGCGAAGGTGACAGGAATCCGACAATGCTGCCGCCGATCCGTCACGCTTCGAGAACATTCAAGGCTACGGACAAACCGGCCAGATCGCCTACCTGCTCGCCCAGTCCGGCCGGCACGATCCGGCAAGCTTCCACGGAAATCGACAGCGCCTCGTTTCGCAGCTCCTCCAGCGCGATCGGCTCCAGGATAGAGCGTTGACGGCCATATATGCTGCCGATGACGATCATCTCGGGATTCAGCAAGTCGACCAGCAAGGCAAGTCCTCTGCCGAGCTTGCGGCCGACCGTACGGTAAATGTGCAAAGCAAGGTCGTCTCCCCGTTCGGCCGCTTCGCCTACCGATTTCGCGGTTATGGCGTCCAGCTGCTCCAGGCCGGTGCAAAAAGATGGCGCACTACCGCTGCGGATCGCCTTCTCCGCTTCCGTCCGCGCCAGTCCGGCAATGCCTCCTCCGCTGCAGAAGCCTTCGAACGACCCGGCTTTGCCGAAGCCGATCGGTCCGTCCTCGGCCAACCGAATATGACCGACCTCGCCGGCCATATCGTTCGTGCCCGTGTACAGCCGTCCGTCCAATATAAGCCCGGCCCCCATGCCGGTTCCGAACGTAAGAAAGACCATGTTGCGCGTCCCCCGGCCGGCACCCCATTTCCATTCCGCCAATGCGCAAGCGTTCGCGTCGTTTTGCAGCGCCACCGGAACGCCGAATGAGTCGCGAAGCGGCGTCACGCAATCGATCCGGTCCCATAGCGGCAAATTGGGCGGCGATAAAATAAGCCCGGACTTGCTGTTCAGAGGCCCGCCGCAGCTAATGCCGATCGCGCCGATCGTTTCGCCCCGCCGTTCGTCCGCAAGCAGCCGTTCCATCGTCTCGCCAATGCGGTCAATCGCTGCCTCAGGCGTCGGCGGGGTCGGAAATTGCATCTTTTGGATAACCTCTATGTTGCCGTCCCGTGCTTGTCCGATCGAAATCGCGCATTTCGTTCCTCCGATATCGACACCACCCAGCAAAGTCATCCGCATCCCTCCTGCAAATCAAGCTTATTGATCCCTTACAACGTCTCCAGCGCCACGAGTTTCCTGCTCTCCATCGAACGGTCTGCGGCGAAGCCGATCAAGTGGCCGTATATCGATTCCTCCAGCGCGGTAGAGGAGATGGAAGGCTTTTCTCCGCGTACGACCCGAACGAAATCTTCGACCAGCCGCAAATCGCCGCCGCCATGCATGTCCTTCGATACGTTAAGCTCGATCCGCTCCTCGGTGTATTCGTGCCCCGCACGCGGGTCCGGCCGGCGGACGACGAAGTATCCGTCCTCCATGACCCCTTGTATTTCTCCAAACGTCCCGATCAAGTGAATGGAGCGGCACGGCTTCGACGTCCCTCCGGTCATATTATGGGAAGCGGTTGACCCGTCCTCGAATTCTACGACGACCGATTGGTGATCGACCACATCATTGTCGCATTTCCAGACGCAGCGTCCGTACGGATTATCCGTGCGCAACGATTCGATCCTTTCCTCCATGGACGGAACGACGCCCAGATGATAGTCCGGCCACAAGTACGGCGCCCATAGCTTCTGCTCCAAATAATGCTTCTTGGCGGAATAATTGCACGATTCCTCTATGGCGCAGTCCAGACAACGCTCGCCCGCGCCGAGGGGAGCTTTCTCGGCCCGGAAATAGCTGCGTCCGCCGAAGCTGCTTACCGTTGTCGGAGCGATGCCCCCTTTCATCCATGCGAGCAGGTCCAGATCGTGGCAGCATTTCGACATGAGCATGGACGATCCGCCCGTTTCCTTGCTTCTCCACTTGCCGCGGACGAAGCCCATCGCCATATGGTGGTAGCTGACATTCTCCGCCGTCTGCAGGCTCATAATGTCGCCGATTTCGCCGGCTGCCACGCGACGGCGTACTTCCGCATAAAACGGAGCATATCGCAACACGTGGCAAATCATCACTTTGCGCCCGTTCCGGCGCGCGCTGGCGAGTAGCTCGAGCACTTCGCTTTGCCCGGTGCCGATCGGCTTTTCCAGCAGCACGTCATAGCCGGCATCCAGCAGCGGCAGCGAAGTCGGCACATGCTGAGCGTCCATCGTTCCATTAATGGCCGTATCGGCAATTTTCCCGCTTCTGCTTATGAGCTCCTCCACGTCGACGTAGGACGCCTCGTCCGTTAATCCGAACATGTCGGCCGTCCGCCTCCGCCTGGTCGGATCCGGGTCTACGATGCCTACGATCTGCAGCTCGTCCGGATGCCTTTTCGCGTAAGAGGCATAAATAATCGCCCTATGACCGGCTCCGACGATAATCGCGGTTACCGGTCCTGATTTCGATGGCGATACAGCGGTCATAATACATCCCTCCAGGAAATACGATGATAGCGCTTCCTAACTGGAGTGTATCATAATTTGCCAGATAAAGTGGAGACTACGTCGAATTATTCGGAACCGACCAAATAACCTCGCAAAGTGGGGCGTCTGCTCCGATAATTATCCTGGTACCTTTGCGGGACCCGAGACATATAAATTCTGACCAAAAAGACCGCCCCACGGGACGGTCTCGACCATTGAACGGAATCATCCGGACAAGTTGAAGCTGGAGCTCTACGGCCGTAATTACGCAGCCGATCAGCGAATGACGCCGCAAGCGATGCGAGTGCCGGAATTGCCTGCCGGGTCGGTCATGCCGTCATCGGCCTTCTCGTGGATCACGATGGCGGTGCCGCCCTCCTTGCGAAGCGAGTTCGGCTTTCCTTTCGCAAGCGTCACTCCGCTTGCCAGCCAATCCGCCTTGGCGGCTCCGTCGGCGCCGACCGTCACATTCGGCAAATCACCGGCATGCGGTCCTTCCATGCTGAGCAGTCCGTGCTTTTTGCCCTGAGGATTCAAATGGGGACCGGCGCTCGTAAAATCGGGCGCATCGCATTTTCCCGTGTCGTGAAAATGAAAGCCGTGTACTCCCTGCGGGATGCCCGTCACATCCAAACGCACCCGTACGCCACCGGCCTCCTGAGTAAACGTAGCCCCTCCGATCGGCTTCCCTTCGGCGTTCACGACGGTAGCGCGAACCATGGACTCCGTGGATTCGGCTGCGGCCGGTCCCGAGACCGGCTTCGAATCGCAACCCGTAGCAGCGAGCATCAGCAGCCCGAGCGAAAGCAAACCGTACTGTTTTCCATTCATGCTGTTAACCTCCCGAATGTTGGTGTTCGTGTTGGCCATACGTTACACCATTGTTCACGTTTCGGGGAAGCCTTAAACGCGCACCGCCCGATTGCAGCGGGGCCGCTGCACCAACAATACGGGCCGGCATATGCTGAATGGATGACATTTACAATCTGCACGCATTCGACATTTCGGGTGATACGGTATGAAAACGAATCTGTTAGGCATTATGACCCAACGAATCGGCACCCCCGGCCGCTTCATGCGGCACGCGCGCGCAGCCGTTTCCGCCGGCTTCTCCGGCGTCTTGTTGTTCGCGCCGGGCGGTGTCCGGTTGACAAGCAAACGAATTGAAGGATTTGTTTACGTGTCCGGCTCGCGCTGGAGAAAAACCTCGAGCGTGTATCCGACCGTAGCGATCGACATCGGCTATTACACGAAACGCGAAACCGTGCACCAGTCGATCCGGATCAAAAACTCGACGCCTATCCGTTTTACCGGCTTCGCCTCCGGAAACAAATGGACCATCCAGCAGCATCTGCTCGCATCGCCTGTCATTAGGCCGCACCTGCTGCCGACCAAGCCGATGAAGACGACGGAAGACGCATTCGCCTTCGCGCGCGAGCACGGTACGATTATGATCAAGCCGATAAACGGCAAAGGCGGAAAAGGCATTATGAAGCTGAGCCGTGCGGACGACGGCTGGACACTGCGTCGAAACGGCAGGGCGGTCCTCTCCGGCAACGAGCGCAACGTCCGTTCCGTATTGCGGAAGGCTGCGGCAGGCGGAAGCTACTTGCTGCAACGATGGATCGACATCCGCAACCCGGAAGGCCGCGTGTTCGATATTCGCTCGCTCGTACAGAAGAACGGAAGCGGCGAATGGGTGACGACCGGAACCGCGGTTCGCGAGGGGCCTCCGAACAGCATTACGTCCAACATTTGCGGCGGCGGCCGCGCCTGTGATACGAGGGCGTATTTGCAGGGCATTTTCGAGCCGGACAAGGTAGACGAACTGATGGATCGGCTTGGCGAGCTGTCCCGTCATATTCCTCCTCATCTGGAAGCCGATTATGGCAAACGGTTTACCGAATTCGGCCTGGACTTCGCCGTCGATCGGTCGGGCGAGCTGTGGCTGCTGGAAGCGAATATCAAGCCGGGCAAATCGGTTATCCGCAAAGTGTACGGAGAAGATGCCGCCAGGAGGAGCTTCCTGCTCCCGTATCAGTACGCGCGCCACTTGGCTACACATTCTTAAACCGCAATGGATCGCCGGTCTGATTCCCGGCGATCCATTGCGGTTCAACGCGTTACAAGAGATTCGATTAGTGCGGTCTCGTATTGACTTCGAAAATCCACAACCGTCCGGAGCGGTCGAAGCCGTAATCGAAGCCAAGCTCCCCGATACCCGGAAAATGCTTCTCCAATAAATGAGTGCTGATGCGGGTCACATTGCGCATTTCATTTTTTTTGCGCCTGACGAGCGAGCCTGACAGCGAACGCCTGATGCCTTCCGCCGAGGATAGCATCGTCCCGCCGCGGCACAAGTTCGTGACGAACATGCCTGGATTCGCCAGCCTGCCTACCATGGACCGCGTAACCCATCTGCTGTTTACCTTCACGACTTTGACCCGGTAATCGATCGGACGTCCCCGTATGGTAGCCAGATGAATTCCTCTTTGCACGAGATAAGACCGTTTCCGCTTGATGGCCTTTACCGCAGCCAGCATGCCGCCGAAGCTGCGGTATCGGGTTGCTTTGCGGCGATGGCGGATCGTATACGAGGAACCCGATTTGATGACCATAATGACGCCCGAGCCACCCGTGCCGACGACCGGTTTCATGACGACTTTCCCGTATCTGGCCAACATGGCGGACAAATTATCTGGAGTGAAGATGCGGGTTTCCGGAATATGCTGGGCGACTCTCCCGTCTTGTCGCAGAACGGACGTTTTCACCCATTTGCTTGCGACCTGACGCGATATTCTCGCTTTCTCCTCGACGTCCGGCGGATGCGCGGAAGCCGCCGTTACGGCGGGCTCCTCGATAACGGCTGCAGCCGTCTCGGGCTCGGACGATGCGATTTTCGCTTCCATTCCCTCCTCTTGCAGCGTTTGTTCCATCAATATCCCTCCTCAAACGTTTCTGACGAAGCCATCCCGTTCGATGTCGCCAAAGCCTTCGTTAGCGGAAGCCAAGCTTTACCGAATGTCGAATGCGGCAATAATCGTGACGCATAAGCTATACATGTGCGGATAACGATATATCGTATGCCGGGCCGGGGACATCTTCCTGTTCGTTTGCCCCCGGGCATATGCCGCTTCTACTGTGCGGCCAGCGCATTCATAATATCGCGGAATGCGGCTAACGAACGGTTCGGACCGTTCTCCGGCTCGTTCTCGGCTACGACGGCAACCGCATATTGGGGACGCTCGACCGGTCCGTAGCCTACGAACCATTGATGAACGGCAGCCCGTCCCCCGACGGTCGTTTCCGCGGTTCCTGACTTCCCCGCCAACTTCCATTTAGCCTGCTGAAGCGGCTTGCCCGTACCGGTCCTCACCACCTCCTGCATCCATTTCCCGATCTCGTGCGATGTACGGGAGGAAATGCCATCTTGGCTTGAGGATAAGACGTGCACGGGAAATGACTGGGCTACCGTATTGGATCGGTATCGGACGTCCCGGACGATGCGCGGGCTGAACACTTCCCCGCCGTGCAGCAGCGTTACGACGAGGTTTGCCGCCTGAAGCGGAGAAACGAGCACATCCCGTTGTCCGATAGCCGTTTGAACGCGAATGCCCTCATCCTCGGAAGGCAGCCTCCCGGCAAAAATTTGCCCCCGCTCCTCGCCGTCCAATTGGCTCCAAGCTTGTCCGCCGGAGTTTTCCTCCGTCCAACCGACCTGCCGGTCCAGACCGAGCTTGTGGGCAATCTCCTGCAGCTTTTCGCCGCTTAGGCGCTGCATCACTTTCGCGAACACGACGTTGCACGACTGAGCGAACGCCTGCTCGAGCGTAATCGTTCCGTGTCCTCCGTGCAGCCAGCAAGTAAAGCCGTATTTGCCGAATGTGCCGTTGCACTCGAACGTCTCGTCGGGCTTGACGATCCCTTCCTCCAGAGCGGCGGCGGCGACGGCGGTTTTAAACACGGAGCCGGGAGCGATAGCTTTGATCGCTTTATTCCCCCAATCGCCATTATCCGGCAGGATGCGATACGGGTCGAAATCGGGTTTGCTGACCATCGCCAGCACATCGGCGTTCTCCGCATCCAGAACGACGGCCGCTCCTGACGCGATGCCCGCCTGATCCAATATGCGCTCGACCTTCCTCTGCACGTTCAAATCGAGCGTTGTCTGCACCCGCAGCGGGTAATACGGGTTGCCCGGACTGACCAGCCGCACGTCGAGGCCTGACAAAGGACGGTTGTTCCCGTCCGTGAACAAGCTGACCGATGTTTTGCCGACGCCTTGCAAATACGGCTCCATCGTTTTCTCCAGTCCGGCCGCCCCGATCCGGCTGGTCAGCGATAAGCTGCCCCGCGACAGCTGCTTGGCGAATCGGGACTCGATCCGCTGCGGATTTTGCCCGATAAACCCGATGGCATGCTTGGCAGCCGCATTGGCGGGGTAGCGGCGTACCGTCTCCATAACCTCCGCGCCGGGGACAGCGAGCTGAACGATACGACGCGCCTGGTCGGCATTAAGCGGGATTGGAAGCCCGGTTCCGGGCTCGGTCCACATTTTCGGAACATTCGCATTGGCGTAAAAATCGTTCCAGCTCTTTTCCTCCGCACCCAAAATACGGGCGATCTGACGCATCCCGCCGTCTTTGTCCGCTGCGCTCCGTTTAACGGGAAACAGCACCAGCGCCCGTACCGTTTCCCCGGTTATCGGCAAGCCGTTGCGGTCGTAAAATTGCCCGCGGCCGCTGTCCAGCTCGATCCCCTGCTCGCGCTGCCCGACCGAGTTGCCGATCAGATCGATTTCCCGGCGCGAAAAGCTGCCCGAATCGATTATCTGTATCCACGCCAGACGCCCCAGCAGAACGGATAACATCAGCGTCATGGCAAGCAAACCGAACCATATTCTGCGCTTCTTCATAGGCTTATTCCTCTTTCGTCCTGTCCTTGTCGTCTTCTACCAGTATCGACAAAGAGGGGAACGGGCAAACGGAACCTATTTGCCGAGGACGGGATAAGCGACGCTTTTCTGAAGCATTGCCGCTTCATTCGTCACCCGAGTGGTTAGACAGGTCCCGGCAGCTGTTCGGGTTTTAAAAAAGTAATAACGGAACATACGTACGCTATTGGTCCGTATACCACTGCAAACCGCACAATAACGGAATAATATTCCGCTATGAAATGGTTTTAAACCTTGTTCTTCCCGATAATCGGGTATAACGGAGCGAAGTTCCGCTATTTTCGGAATAGCCGTGTAAATCGGGACGATAGCGGAAAACCGTTCCGTTAATTTCGAATTCGCTGCAGTCTGCGAAGAAAAGCTTCAGATCGAAACCCGATCGATGACGTGCATCCGAGCTTAAGAGTCATCTGTGGGGCCCCGAAGAGCGGCATGTTTGTCCGTAACGTTATAAAAACCGTCCGTCAGCGTATTTCAAGGGTGAGCGACCGCGATTCAGCGGTTGTTTTCCCGGTAATGAAAGTCTCATATCGCTTTCCTGGTTTAGCGAAGGTAACTTTCGCGCAAAAAAAAGGGCGGACATTCGTCCCCCCTCCAACGTCGTAGCTATGCGATTACTTCTTCCGCCCGACCTGCTTGCGCATCATGTCCATCGCCTTGACCGGCTGCTCGACCTTGAACCTCACGAGCTGCAGCGGATGGCGCGCGGCGTCCAGCACGTTGCCCTCTTCGTCGGTCAGCTCGCCGACTCTCTGCTTGAACAACGTTCCGCCCGGACCGAAAAACTCGACTTCCTGGCCCGGCTTGAAATGATTGCGCTGCTGAACGGTCGCTACCCCCGTCGATTCGTCATAACCGACGACAAGTCCGGCGAAGTCGTAGTCGATCCGCTTGTCCTCCGGACCGAAAATATGATCCTCGTGGTCCGGAGCGTCGAAGAAAAAGCCGGTATTCAGCGGCCGGTTCGCCGCCTTGTATATTTCCCGCAGCCATTCTTGCTTCAGCTCATACCCTTCGGGATCGGCATAGTAAGCGTCGATCGCCTGACGATACGCGTTTACGACCGTGGCTACATAGTGGATGCTCTTCATCCGGCCTTCGATTTTGAAGCTCTCCACGCCGGAACGGATCATCTCGGGGATATGCTCGATCATGCACAAATCTTTGGCGCTCATCATGAACGGATCTTCCCCCTGGAACAGCGGAATCCCAGTCATACCATCCTTGAACTTTTTCGGCGGCCGGTCCGATGGCGCTTCCCGCTCCGTCACGATCTGCTCGAGCTCAACGTCGCCGTCCTCGAACAGGTCGTACTTCCAACGGCATGATTGGCAGCAGCCGCCACGGTTCGAATCGCGGTCGGTGAAATGGTTGGACAGCACGCATCGGCCGGAGTAGGAGCTGCACATCGCGCCATGGATGAACGTCTCGATCTCGATGTCGACGTTCCGCTTGATCTCGAGAATCTCCTCCATCGTAGCCTCCCGGCCCAGCACGACCCGATGGACATCCTCTTCCTTCCAAAACTGCACGGCTTGCCAGTTGACGGTCGATTGCTGCGTGCTTAGATGGATTTCCAGCTTCGGCGCGGCCCGCTTGCACGTCTCGATAATCGCCGGGTCGGCAACGATGATCGCCGCGATACCGGCGTCCTGCAAATTGCGCAAATAGTCCTCGATCCCGGCGACATCCTCGTTATGCGCATAGATGTTGGCCGCCACGAACACTTTGGCGCCGTACCGGTCCGCGAACTCGACAGCCTCGCGCATTTCCTCGAACGTGAAGTTGTCGGCATTCGAGCGCAGCCCGTATTTTTGCCCGCCTATATAGACGGCATCCGCGCCGTAATGGATCGCGAATTTCAGCTTTTCCAAGCTTCCTCCGGGAGCGAGCAGCTCCGGTTTTTGTCCCGGCCTCAGCTTCGTATGAACGGCTTGTTCCAGCGTATTGCCCATCATGATCCCGCCCCCTGTCAGTATACTTGCTCCTTGTAGTAAAAGCCGAAGGACAGCTCCCGATCCGGGTCCTGCAGCTCGCGAATCGGCTCTAGCCACGCCTCGTCGAAGACGTAGCCCCCGGGATCGGCCTTATAGGCATCGATCGCTTTCCGGTAGCAGCGGACGACCGTCTCCTTGTATTCGAGCGTCTTGAGCAGCCCTTCGATCCGGAAGCTGTCGATGCCGGCCTCTATAAGCTCGTGCAAGCTTTCCAGCATGCACATGTCGTCCCCGCTCATTACGTGCGTTCCGTTCGTGTCCTCGTAAATGGGATATTTCTCGTCCTTGCGCTCCTCTTCGATCAGAAACAGCTTGCGGTCCGCATCGAGACGTTCGCCTTGCGCCGATTGTCCCTGATGCTTCCAATAATTCGTCAGCAGCGTCCGCTTCGAATGATAAATGTTCGTCATGCCGTGCACCTGCACCTGCACTTCGGCCTGCACGTGCCGTTTGATTTCGGCCACCTCGTCCATATTGAGCTCCCGGGCGAGAAAGACGCGCGTCGCGCCTTTGCCGACCCAATAGTTGGCGGTCACGTAGTTCGTCGACGTCATTTCGGCGTTCCAATGGAGCGGCAGCTTGACGCCGGCCTGCCTCATGGCGATCAATACCGCCGGATCGCCGAACACGACGGCATCCGCGCCAGCATCCGCGATGAGCCTCAAGTAGTCGGGCAGCTCGGGAAGCACCTCGTTATGCAAAATACCGTTGCATACGACATACGCCTTTGCCCCTTTGTCATGTGCAAAACGAATCGCTTCCCCGATCCGCTCCTGCGGAATATTTCCCGTCAGCCGCATCCCGAAACGGTCGTCCCCGATATAAAACGCATCGGCTCCGGCATTCGCCAGTCGCCCGATTTCCTCGATCGAGCCGGCGCCGATCAGCAGCTCGGGCTTGCGGCAGCCCGCTTGTTCTCGTGTTGCAAACTCGCTCATTGCGGTTGTCACCTCTTCTTGCTATCCGCTATATTTTTCAAATGCTGGTCGTACGTCTCCGCAAACGTATGCTTCTGCGTCCCGTCGCTTTTCGTGACATAGAACAAAAACTTCGTCTCCACGGGGTACAACGCGGCCTGGATCGATTTCAGACTGGGGCTTGCGATCGGTCCCGGAGGAAGTCCGGCGATTTTATAAGTGTTATAAGGACTGTCTACAAGCAAATCTTTCTCGAACAGCCGTTCCTTAGGCTTGTCCAGCATATATTGAACGGTCGCGTCGATTTGCAGCTTCATGCCGATTTTGATCCGGTTGTAGATGACGCTGGCCACTATGGCCCGTTCCTCGTCGTCGACCACCTCGCGCTCGATCAGAGAGGCGACGGTCATCATCTGGTGAAAGGTCAAGCCCGTTTGCTTCAGCTTGTCCGGCCAATCCGCCGGCAGCCCCGCAAGCTTCTTGTCCAGCTCGGTTACCATGCGCAGCACCATGTCCTTCGTCGTGCTGTCGGTCTTGAGCTCGTACGTCTCGGGAAACAAATACCCTTCCAGCCGATGCCTCAGCCCGGGATCGTCCGGAATGTCGCCCACCCATTTGACCGATGCGAACTCCTGCAAGCTATTCGTCAGGTCGAGAAACGTTTGACGGTCGAAGCCCTGCCGTCCTTCCAGCCTGTCGGCGATTTGCAGCACCGTATAGCCTTCCGGAATCGTAAAGCGGAGCGCCTCCTGCCTGACCGTATCGCCCTCGTTCATTTTCCCGATAATCTCGTCCAGCTCCATGCCGGGTTTCATTACGTATTCGCCGGCTTGAAATCGGCCGCCTTCCTTTTTATAAATCAAATAATAGCGAAATACTTTCGCGTCGCGGATCAGCCCGTTCTTCTCGAGCAGCTTGGCGATTTGTCCCGACCCCATCCCGGGCGGAACGGTTATCCGCACTTCGTTATCCGCCGCCTCGGTCGGCTTCAGCGCATAAGCGACATACATCGCCGTCCCCGCCCCGGCCAATACCAGGGCAAGCAGGACGATTGCCAGCGTGATGAATGCGATTCGTTTCAATCTGCTTCCTCTCCCATGTCGTTTCGAGGTTCGTTCCGCGGCAGCTTTCCCCGGCAGGCCGGACCGGAATACGAAAAAAAGAGCGGTCCGTGAGCCGCCCGTAGTCGCTATCTCGTATCCGGCCGGACCGGGTGGGTGCCACCCGGATTAAGGCCGATCCTGAATGGGAAACGACATTTCGTCGTATATTTCCGAAACCGTCTCCCATTCGTCGTCGTCTTCGATCGTTTCCAGCTCGGGCTCGCCATCGCCGGAAACGGAAATTTTAAAGATAGCAACTTCCTTTTCTTTCTTCAGCTCATCCGTTTGGAGAACCGCGTAATCGTTTCCGTTGTGCCGGAACTCGGCCAAAATCCGGTACGCTACCGATTCATCCTGCTCGTCGAACAGTACTATTTCGTTCCCGTAGGCTTCGCGCAGCGTGCGTATCGCCTCCGCTTGGTTCCATCCCTCTTGACCGTCGCTCATGCCTTATCCCCGAGCTCCGACTCCGCGACGAGCGTATTGAACGTTTCTTCCACTTCGTTCCACTCTTCTTCGTTGTCGATCGTATACAGCTGAAGGTCGTCGCCGTCTTCCTCGTACCGGAACGCGTATACTTCGTCCGTCTCCTCGTCTTCCTCGTCCACCTCGACCGGTACGACCATCATGTACTTGTTGCCGGCGAATTGTCCGGATTCGACTTCGAATTTCATGATGACTTCGAATTCTTCCTCGTTGCCTTCTTCATCCGGAATATAAATGATTTCCGGCTCTTCCAGGTTCAACTCTTCTTCCTTCGACATGGGCACACCTCACCTTTTCGATTTGGAATCCAAATAGTTTTGCAAAATGAGCGCGGCCGCCATCTTGTCGACGACCAGCTTCCGCTTCTTCCTGCTGACATCGGCCTCGAGCAGCGTCCGCTGCGCCGAAACGGTCGTTAGCCGTTCGTCCCACAGCATGACGGGCAATTGCAGCGCATCCCGCAGCGTATCGGAAAAGGCGATGCAGATTTCTCCCCGCGGACCGATCGTATTGTTCATGTTTTTCGGCAGACCAACCACGATATCGGATACTTCGTATTCCCCTGCGATTTGTCGCAAACGCTCCAAATCATCTTCGGGCTTGCGCCTCCGGATCACTTCGACCCCTTGCGCCGTCCACCCGAATTCGTCGCTGACCGCTACGCCGATCGTTTTATCACCGTAGTCCAATCCCATAGTTCGAGCCATTGTGTTCTCCCGTCGCCGACGGCCGGCTTCCCGTTATCCGCTCCCCGCGAATAAGCACGGAAGCCGATGGAAAGCTCCACCGGCCATCGGTCATTTATGGTGCTGCAGATAGAAACGGACCAATTCTTCGATCAGCTCGTCGCGTTCCCTTTTGCGGATAAGGCTTCTCGCGTTGTTATGGCGGGGTATGAACGCAGGGTCGCCGGATAACAAATAACCGACGATTTGGTTGATCGGATTGTATCCTTTCTCCTGCAAGGCGTCATACACCGCCAGAAGTACCTCCTTCGGCGAAGTTTCCACGCCATCGGCTTTGACGTCGAATTTCATCGTTTTGTCCATCGGATTCATTACCAGAACACCCCCCGATTGCTGTAATGCCATAGTGTGCAGCGAATGTAAAATTTTAGTATGCGCTCTAATCTATTTATTCGTCATTCTCCGCAAAATTCCTGTCGGATCGGAGAAAAATTCACAACTTGTTCGTATAAATATCAGTTGGCCGCCGAAGCATGCCCGGCCACAAGCGATTCCACGGCCGCCAACGCCTCCGGAAGCTTGGACGGATCTTTGCCTCCGGCCTGCGCCATATCCGGTCTTCCGCCGCCTCCGCCTCCGCATCGGGATGCGGCTTCCTTCACGAGCTTGCCGGCGTGGAACCCCTTCTGCACGAGGTCCGGCGTCACGGCGGCGACGAGATTGACCTTGTCGTCGCTGACCGCTCCCAGGACGATGACGGCGGAGCCCAGCTTCACCTTCATCTGGTCGACGATGTTGCGCAGCGAATCCATATCGCCGGCATTGACCTTGGCCGCAAGCAGCGTTACCCCTCCGACCGATTTCGCGTTGTCGGTGAGCGATCCGGCTTCGATCGAGCTCAGCTTGCCGCGCAGCGATTCGTTCTCCCGGTTCAGCTCCTTGATCTGGGCGAGTGCGGACTCGACACGTTTCGGAACGTCCGGCACGCCCGACTTGAGCAAGCCTGCCGCTTCGCGCAGAAGCTGGAGCTGACCGTCCAAGTACAGGTAAGCGCTGCGTCCCGTGACGGCTTCGATCCGGCGCACGCCGGAGCCGATGCCGCTCTCGCTGACGATTTTGAACAATCCGATCTCCGCCGTGTTGCGGACGTGGCAGCCGCCGCACAGCTCGATGCTGTAGGAGCCGACTTGCACGACCCGGACGACGTCGCCGTACTTCTCGCCGAACAAGGCCATCGCGCCCATCGCCTTCGCTTCCGCGATCGGCTTCTGCTCGATGGTCACGCCGGTCTGTCTCCATATCTGCTCGTTGACGCGCTGCTCGATCTGCGCCAGCTCTTCGGCGCTGATACTGCCGAAATGGGAAAAGTCGAAGCGCAGCCGGTCCGGCTCGACAAGCGAGCCCGCTTGATTGACGTGATCGCCGAGCGTTTCCTTGAGCGCCTTGTGCAGCAGGTGCGTGGCGGTATGGTTTTTGACGATATCGTCGCGCTTGCCGACGTGAACCGCGGCTTGGACGGTATCTCCCGCGCGAAGAGTCCCTGACGCAACCTTGACGGTTTGCACCGTCTGGCCGTGAGGGGCTTTCCACACGTCCTCCACTTCAGCCTGAACCTGATCGTTCGACAGCGAGCCGCGATCGCTTACTTGGCCGCCGCTTTCGGCGTAGAACGGCGTACGGTCGAGCACGACCTGACACGTCTCGCCCGCGCCCACGATATCGACGAACGAGTCTCCGTGCACGATAGCGGTAATTTTAGCACTTGTTACCAAATCAGTATATCCAACAAATTCGGTTTTAACCGTAAAGTCGGCGAACGGTCCGCCCTGCACCTTCATGCTGTCCGTCTCTTGACGGGCCGAACGGGCGCGGCTGCGCTGGGCTTCCATTTCGTTCTCGAAGCCTTCGTGGTCGACGGTAAACCCGTTCTCCGAGGCGAAATCCTCGGTCAAGTCTAGCGGGAAGCCGTACGTGTCGTACAAGCGGAACGCATCGTGCCCGCCGATGACGGAGCCGCCTTCTTTCTTCAAGCCTTCAATAATGGCCGAGAGCATGTCCAGGCCGTCGGACAACGTTTCGTGGAACCGTTCCTCCTCGGTACGGATCACCTTCTCGATAAATTCCCGCTTCTCCACCACTTCCGGGTAGTACGAGCCCATAATTTCGCCGACGACCGGCGTCAGCTTGAACATGAACGGCTTGTCGATGCCCAGCGACTTGCCATAGCGTACGGCGCGTCGCAGCAAGCGGCGGATAATGTAGCCGCGGCCTTCGTTCGACGGAAGCACCCCGTCTCCGACGGCGAATACGACCGTGCGGATATGATCGGCGATTACTTTCAGCGCTACATCGTGGTCCGCGTTCGTATGATACGCGACTCCGGCGATTTGGCACGTCTCCTGAATGATCGGCTGGAACAGGTCGGTGTCGAAGTTGGAATCGACGTCCTGAAGAATGGAGGCGAAACGCTCCAGACCGGCTCCCGTGTCGATATTTTTGTTAGGCAGCGGCGTGTAGCTGCCGTCCTTGTTATGGTTGAACTGCGAGAATACGAGGTTCCATACTTCGAGGAACCGTTCGTTCTCCCCGCCCGGCCAGCACTCGGGATCGCTCAAATCGCCGTACTTGTCGCCGCGGTCGTAAAAAATTTCCGTACACGGACCGCACGGACCTTCGCCGATGTCCCAGAAGTTTTCCTCGAGCTTGTAAATACGGTTTTCCGGAATGCCGATCTTCTTGTTCCAAAATTCGTAGGCTTCCGTATCTTCGGGATACACGGTAACGGACAGCCGGTCCGGATCGAAGCCGATCCATTTTTTGTCGGTCAGGAACTCCCATGCCCAGGAGATCGTCTCTTCCTTGAAGTAATCGCCGATCGAGAAGTTGCCGAGCATTTCGAACATCGTATGATGACGGCGCGTTTTGCCGACATTCTCGATGTCGTTCGTGCGGATGCACTTCTGCGAGTTGGCGATGCGCGGATTTTCCGGAACGACGCGGCCGTCGAAATACGGCTTGAGCGGCGCCATACCGGCGTTGATCCAGAGCAAGGATGGGTCGTTATGCGGCACGAGCGATGCGCTCGGCTCGATTTTGTGTCCTTTGCCTGCGAAAAATTCCAGCCACTTTCGGCGAACTTCACTTGCTTTCATCGTTATGCTCCTCCGTTTGAATGGGCTTATTCTCACTCGCGGTAGGCCGCTGTCTCCATATACGCGACGATGTCGACCTTCCTCCATAAAAGGAAGCAAATGAGATTCTCTAATAAACAATATTGGTTCACGATCGGCCCGAAAAAAACAAAAAACGCCCCTGAAAGTCAGGGACGAGATCGTTCTCGCGGTACCACCCTGGTTATTGCGGACGCAGACAGGAACGATGCGCCTGCCGGATTCAACGGGGAATCGCGGGACGCGTCGCGAACGGGCTGCGGCCCTCAATCGCCTTAAGCGGAAAATAACGGTTCCGTACCCGGTGGAGTTTGTCCACGCTCCGAAGCAGCTTCGGCCATCCTTCTTCATAAAGGTTCTTGCAGCCTGGCGTCGGACGCTGCAGCGGTCCGGCGCCGGAACCTTCTCTCTGGATCAAGGTCGACGGCTTACTCGTTTCGTCATGGCTTTGACAGTATGCCGTCCGGCATATTGCCCGGAAACGGCTTTCATTCCATCATTTTATCGTTGCCACCCGTCATTGTCAATGCTGGCGGGAGCTCCGTGTCGGCGGGAGCTCCGTAAACGACCGGAAAATTTTCGCCGGCTAAAATTTCTCCCGGTCGTACGGCGACGTGCCCCTTCATCACATGATTTCCGCTCGGTTCGTAGCGCGTATGCCCGGGCATGTAGTGAACCGCTATCGCTCTGCGCTTCCGATCGGAGCGATTATGCGGGCTTCCGTGCCATGTCATGCAGTGGTGGTAGCCCACTTGGCCTTTCTTGATCTCGAACGGAACGGCTTCGACGACGGCGCTCTCGGGCAGCAGCTCCGGCTGTTTATGGTACGGCTTGAAGTCCGAGTCGCTGGCCAAATATTTTTGATGATCGCCCCATTTGTGGCTGCCCGGCACCATCCACATGCATCCGTTCCCGATTACGGCATCGTCGAGCGCCACCCAAGCGCTGACCAGCTCGGCCGGCCGAATGATCGGCCACAAGGGGTAATCCTGATGCCACCCTGTCGGTCCGCCGGATACCGGGGGCTTGTATTGCACTTGATCGTGCCAGATTCGAACCGTATCGGTTCGGCACAATTGCGCGATTTCCGCGCAAATGACCGGATGGGCGGCATGCCGGAGAAACTTCTCGCTTGCCATCCAAATATTGACGATTTGCACGACCCGCTCGCTGACCGACATTTTCATATCGTCATACAGGGAGCCTTCCAATAAGTTGCGGTTGAGTACCGGCCGGTTGACCGTTTTTCCTTCGATAACATCGTCCAGCTCGTGCCGGAGCGCCTCCACCTCTTCGTCTCCAAGCAAAATGTCGCCTTTCAGAAACCCGTTCCGGGCAAACTCGTCCAATTGCGATTGCGTCAACATTTCGATTGCACCTCTTTCCGGGAATGATTATGATTTTGATGACGCTTTAATCGTAATCGATCCGGCCGGCCGAGTATTTGCAACAAATCGCGCTTCGTTTACAAGTTTTCAAGATTGTTGGAGGGAATGCCGATGAACATCGGATCGTTGCCGGAGCTTGCGCCCGCCGTCAATTACGCGAGCCGTTCACGCGCCGCCAAAGGCACCAGCTGGGGACCCCGACAAATTCCGGACTGTCAGTGGTTCTATGTCGTCGCAGGAGAAGCGACGCTTCAGCTCGGACCGGATACGTATAAAATCGAGCCGGGGGAGTGCGTCTTCTACGGCGCTCGTTCTCCGCATCTGCTGACGATCGTGCGTCCGACGGACTACTACAGCTTGCATTTTTCCTGGCAAGCTTCCGCCCCCGAGCCCGTGCATCCCGCTTACCGGATCGAGACGCTCCCTGCGAAAGCCTTATCGCTGAAAGCGGAGCAGCACCGGCTGGACATTCCCGGCCACGCGGAAATCACGATTCCGCACCACTTCCGCATGCCGGGCATGGAGCCGTTATTGGACGAAATCGTGAAGGAATACGAGCACGAGCATCTCGGATTTTCTTTTCAGCTGAGAGCGCTGTTGATGGAACTGATCACGCTTGCCGTGAGGCAGTGGACAGCACGGGATACTGCGGAGAGAATAGGCAAAATCGGCCCGGCGCTGCGGGCCATGAGGGAACGGCCGGACCGGAACTGGTCGGTAACCGAGCTGTCCGGGCTGTGCGGCTACCATCCGAGCTATTTCACGAAACTGTTCAACAAGGAGGCCGGGACTAATCCGAAGCAATTTCTCGTCGCGGAGAGGGTCAAGCAAGCCAAGCAAATGCTGCTGCGGGGCGAATCGATCCAATCGATCTCGGAGAGGCTCGGATATTCCAGCCTCCACTATTTCAGCAGCAATTTCAAAAAAGAGACGGGCTTGACCCCCAGCGAATTCAGACAGGAGCCCGGCACGAGCTCTGAACGGTAACAGGAGGACCGAAGAATTCGAGGCGAAATACGGTGTGCGGAACGAAAAAAAGCCCCTGCGGAGCTCGGGACGAACGTTCCGGTCCGTCCCCTCCCGAGGCGTAGCATGCCGCATAGGCCCGCTTCGCTTTAGCTTTTTGGAACCTTATTCGCCAGCTCGAAGCCGGTCTTCTCCACTTCTTCGTTGCCGAGGTCCCTTGCAATACGCGGCACGCCGGCCTGCATTTTCATTGAAAAAAGACGTCGTGCCCCGTAATCGGCCCGCCGTCTCTTTCTCGATTTGCTATGGACATAGTCCGGTTTCCCCGGAGAACACGAGGCCCATCCCGCGATGACCGACCGATCGTCGATTGCGGCTTACCCGCATAGGTAGCGTAAATGCAAAAGTGCATGCAGTTTCGATCAATAGCGGAGTTGGCGCGATTCTGCATGCAAAAATGCAGGTAAATGACCCCGGAAATCGATTTTCCCGGAAAATCGGGGCAAACGGCATGCACTTTTGCAGGCAGATTAGCGAAAATCAGGATCTTGGCTTGTACAAACTGCACTTTTACATTTGGAGCAGTGAACATGACTGCAAGTTAGTGCGGAATCTGGCGTGTACATCGTTTGATAAATTCGATCGGTCCGCATCGGCCCCCTTTTATCGTTTAGTGCACAACTCGGTTTTTCACGATGGGAACGCCGCGATGAGGATGGACGATCGGGATTTAGAACGATGAGTTCCGCTATTTTGACAGCGAGGGAACAAATCGTTCCTTTAAGTAGTCGTGAAACCGAGTGAGAAGGCCCGAACGGAACGAAAAGTTCCGCTATCGGCCGGAATCAGGCCGTATACCGAGTCGCCGAGCGTAATAGAGGAACAATTCGTTCCGTTAGGCCCCTTTTCCACGCCATGGGGAACAATAGAGGAACTTTTTGTTCCACTTACCGCTAGGTTACGAACTACTGGTACTGGGCTCTGGAACTTTGCCAGCAAAGGTTCGCTTCACTTTTTGGGATTCGGATTACGCTGCAACACCATACTTCACTTTTTGGGGCACAGCTCGGGGTCCCCGGAAAGTATTCGGATAACACTTCAGCGCCATACTGCACTTTCTGGGCAGTTTTTCGGGGCCCCCGAAAAGTATTAGGATTACGCTGCAAAGGTTCGCTTTACTTTTTGGGGCTAACTCGGGGTCCCCGAAAAGTATTCGGATTACACTACAGCGCCATACTTCACTTTTTGGGGAATTCTAGTGGATATCCTTCTTTTTGAAGCGCCCGCCCTTGACATCGTGAATGTTGCCTATGGCGAGAAAGGCGCCGGGATCGAGCTCCTCCACGATCGATTTCAGCTTTGCCTGCTCCAGTCTCGTAATGACTGCGAAGATGACCTGCTTGTCGTCGCCGCTGAAGCCGCCTTCCCCGTTCAAATAAGTGACCCCTCGGCCGAGCCGTTGAAGAATGGCGTCTCCGAGCATTTTGGCATCCTCGCTAATGATCCATACCGATTTCGACTCGTCGAATCCTTCGATCGTCAGGTCGATCATTTTGAACGCGATATAATAGGCAATCAGCGAATACATCGCCCGGTCCCACCCGAATACGAAGCCGGCGCTGCCGAGAATGAAAAAGTTGAAAAACATCACGATTTCGCCTACGGAGAACGGCGACTTTTTGTTCAGCAAAATCGCTACGATTTCCGTTCCGTCAAGCGAGCCGCCGACGCGGATCACGATCCCGACGCCGATTCCCAATATGATGCCTCCGAACACCGCAGCGAGCAGCGGATCGATCGTTAACGGTTCGACAGGGTGCAGCAGAGCCGTTCCGATTGACATGACGATGACCCCGTAAAGCGTAGAGATCGCGAACGTTTTGCCGATCTGCTTGTAGCCCAGCAGCAGAAAGGGCAAGTTGATCAACGTCAAAAACAAGCCGAGCGGCAAGCCGGTCAAATGCTGGCAAATGATCGAGATGCCGACAACGCCGCCATCGATAATATTGTTCGGCACTAGAAAGATTTCGAGCCCGACGGATACGAGAGCCGCCCCGAGAAAAATGAACACCGCTCTTCTCGCGATTTGAATTTTCGAGCTTCGTTTATGCTGCCTGCACAGCTCCGCCGGCAGCGGCTGGTCCAGTGTAGCCAATCCTACGTCTCCTTTTCATCGATACGGATCGCTCTTGCAACTGAACCTATTGTAACCACAATTGCCCCGGACTACCATTCCCACTGCGCCACGCCCGGCTCCGCATCCTTTCTTGCTTGTTGCCCGTCATCGCCTGCTAGTATCGCAAGCTCCGGTCATTTCCCGCGCCGAATCTCGTCAAGTGGAGCATACGGTGCCGCACATCGAGCGTCACGATATCGAAAGCCGTCTCGGTCCTCGTTCCCTCAACCCTCTCCGGCGCTACCTCGAAATCCCGGTTCGTCACGGCATTAAGCGTCGAGATGAGCGGGATTCCATCCTTAACGAGCACCTGGTCGTAATGGACATGGCCGAAAAAGCATCCCGCCACGCTCCCGGGACCGCACGCCGAATAGTCGGCCTCGACCGATTGGGCGAAATCGCCGTCCGTCGGAACGGACCGATACGTGCCGCCGTTGCGGTAAGCCGCGATAATGCCCCACATCGCCTCCTCGTTCGCTATCGGATGGTCGGCGCCGAATACGTCTTCCTGCCCGATCGAGACATGGGAGAAAATGACGACGGACCACTCCCCGCGATCCGGTTTATCGCGCATGTCGAGCGCGTCGTGTGCCATCCAGCGCAGCTGCTCGTTCGAGAATGCATATTGCCATTGCCCCTTTATCCGCAGCCCTCCTCTATCCGTTGTCCGGTAAGGAATGTCGATACAGTTCAACACGATCATTCTGACCTTATTGCCGGGGATATCGAAGCAGTAGTACAGACCGTTGGGGCGAGCCGGATCAAGCGACACCGACCGTTCGATTCTACGGACATACAAGTCGTAGCTTTCTTCGGGAAAAACGACGTTCCCCGTCCGGTCCGGATCGCGATAGTGGTCGTAAATAGAATTATCGTCATGATTCCCTTTCAATGGAAAAAAGGGAAGACCGATGTCGTTGAGCCTGTTCATCAATTGCTGCTGGGACTCCATGAACTCCGCTTTCGGACCGTTCTTGCTGTGATCGCCGCCGCAAACGATCGCCTCCAGACGAATATGGCCGGCCAATCGTTTAATCGCCTCCACCGCGAACAGCTGGTTGCCGCCCGCGCTATGATGAATATCGGTAATAAAGACGAAATTGACCGTATCTGCATGCTGCACCGAACGGCAACGGGTCAACACTTCTTCCGCCTCGGCCGCCAAATAGTCGGGCAGCCCTGCCGATTCGCTTACGGACGTATTAGCTTTCTGTTCCATTCGATTTCCCTCCGCCCATGATCGCTGGTCGCTTGCCTAAATTCAGCATGGTTCTTGCTGAGGTGCTCCGATTTCACGAAATAAGGTTGGTTCCAGCCTTATTTTCCGCGACCGCCCCGCGTACGCGGCGAGCAATTCTCGATGAAAAAAATTTTCGAGTAGAAAGATCGGCGTATTTAATTCATACGAAAAGATTGCGTTTTTCCGCTAAAAACGGCTTCAATGCAACTAAAAAGCTATTTGCCCATGACCGGGTTAGTCCGGGTCGTACGGCCCGAGCGAAAATCGATGAAGGGATACGTTATCCCAGACGATAGCTCTACTAATATCCCGAAACCGCGATAAGAAAAATTCCCGCGACAACGACAACGGATGCCGCCAGACGCCTCGCTCCGTGCTTTTCCTTCAGGACGATCACTCCTAGGAGCGCACCGAACACGATGCCGACTTCGCGGAGCGGAGCGACATAGGTTACTTGCGCGTGCTGCATCGCGTATAGAAATAGCAAATAGGACCCCGGGGATAAAACCGCTCCGACCGCATAAGTCTTCCATTGGCGAAACACGATCGCCGTTATTTTCCGGGAAGAAAACGCGGACGGAGTGAGTCCCAGGATGAAGCCGATGTTCGTGACGGCGAGCAGGGCGAGCGGCGACAGCGTCCCGAGATTCAGCTTATCGACGAGCGTGTACGACGTCGTGCATAATCCGACGGACAGGGCCAGCATAATAGGCTTCAATGACAACCGTTCCCCGTTCCGCGTCGGCGTCCAGCCGCTCATCGCCACGAAGCCCGCGACCAGGCAAAGGATGCCGAGCCAACCGATGGCCGGTAAAGATTCGTGCAAAAACGCGACGCCCAGCACCGGCACGAGCAGCGTCGAGGTCCCCCTCATGATCGGATAAGCCTGCGACAGATCGCTGCGTCTATAGGTCACCGCGAGCAGCAGCGAGTAGACGCTTTGCAAAATGATCGATAACGCGATCAGGAACCACGCCTCCGCGGCTATGTCTCCTTTCGTCAGCTCCTTCCATGCGACAGGCAGCAGCACGATCGTGGACGGGATGTACATGGCCCACAGAAAAACGGCTTTGCTCTCGCTTTTTTTGGCAAACAGGTTCCAAACCGCATGCGCCTGCCCCGAACCGACTACGAGAAGCAACGACAGCTCCGGTAAAGGCATACCCAGCCTCCTACTCTTAAAGAAACCACTTATATACACAAATTAGCACATATATACACAAATACGCAATATAATTCACACATATACAACCCCAATTCCCGAAATCAAAAACAAAGACGGTACTAAGCCAAGCTGAGATCCAGTACCTATGAGAGAATGGTTTCCGTTCCGCCACAACGCTTGCCATGCAAAAAAGGATCGGAACAGCTGCATTCGCGCAGCGCCCGATCCTACAAGTATTAAAGCGGCTTGCCTCAGACGCATTGATCCCGTCGTCTGTTCTTTCTCACTCGCACACAATTTCGATGCCGTGCCGCCCGTACCGCTCCACGAGCCCACGGTCGATATCGGGATCGGTGACGAAGCGTTCCACCTCGGTCGCGCCGCATATTTTGGTGAGCGACACGCAATCGAATTTGCTGCTGTCCGCAAGCGCGATCGTGCGCTTCGCGTTGTTCAGCAATATTTTTTTCACCTGGATTTCTCCGATCCCGTAATCGGTAATTCCTTCGGACAACGTCACCCCGCTCATGCTCATAAAAAACAGGTCGGGATGAAAACGGGCGGCAAATTGCTCGGCCAGATCGCCGATCAGGCTCTGTTCCTCGTTGCGGATGACCCCGCCGATCAGCACGATCGTGTAATGCGGCATATCGACGAGCAAGGTCGCGATCGGAAGCGAGTTTGTAATGACGGTGAGCCTTTCGAATTTGCGCTTCAGCAGCTTGGCAAATTCGGTATTCGTCGTGCTGACGTCCATGGCGATCGACATGCCTTGTTCCACATATCGCGAGGCGATTTCGGCCAGCTCGCTTTTTTGCTTGAGGAAAGCCGTTTCCCGCACGGTCAGCGGTATTTCCCTGCTGTAATCCAACTGCTTCGATATCGCGCCGCCATGGACGCGCGTAAGCAGTCCTTCTCTTTCCAGATGCTCCAAATCGCGCCGGATCGTCTCGAACGAAACGCCGAGCAGCTCCATCAGCTCCGACGCTTTGACCGATTTCTCCCGTTCCAGCTTATGGACGATCGCTTGATGCCTTTGCTGCGCAAACAATCCGTTTCCCCCTTCCGAAGTCGGCACGCGTGGCGCGAAGCCTTGCTCCTGTCCCAAAGTGTACCACATGCCGGGTACTACGAAAAGTTAGTACTATTCGCTTGAGGGACGCGGATATAATATAAGATCAGGTACTAAGACTAAGCGCTAAACGAACGGCACTCCGACAGACGGCAATCGACAAAATTCGGCCGGCGCGGCGTCAGGCGCCAATACTCCTTATCCGAGGTGTTGTATGATGATGAGAAGAAGAAATACGGCAGCATTTTCATTTATGGCATGGGCATCGTTTACTAGTGCGTTTCTGGCGATGTTTATCGGAATCTACACGCTGGAAGAAGAGCTTTCCGTCAAAGGGTATTACGCCGTCGCCGCCTTGTACTTGACCATGTCCGCCTTCGTCCTGCAGAAAACGGTCCGCGACAATCAGGAAGACGAGCACACCGGCAAAAAACGGAACACGGGCGCCTTCAACTTCCTGGCCTGGGCCGCCTTCGCCACCGCCCTGATCGCCATGTTCATCGGTATCTACAACTTGAATCAACCGTTGTCCGTGCAAGGCTACTACGCCGTAACAGCGCTCTTTCTCACCATGTCCTCGTTCGTGCTGCAGAAGACGGTCAGAGACAACAAGGAAGACGACGATCTGATCGGCCCGTCGAACGTCGATTCTCAGGAGTAACCGGTGTGGAGAGACGGACCGACATACTTATATTAACCCCACAAAGCGGGGCATTGCTCCGATGCTTATCCACGGTACTTTGCGGGGACCCCGAAACTAACAACGGCCTTCCGGCTGCCTGCGATATCGAGACTGGTCGGATGGCTCGTCGATTTCATCATATCGACACTGAAACGCAAATAAAGCGGCACCATTCGCGGTGCCGCTTTCCTTGTTTCACCTCTCAGCCTTCAGCAGCGACAAAGCGCCGGCAAATGCGCTGCCCGACGTATCCTCCACGGTCTCGAACGTCGGAACCTCCTGTGGCGGCACTCCGCAGACCACGATCTCCGCTTTTGCGGAGGGGATAAACAGCTCGTGGCTTTTCGCGATATTGCCGCCGACGATAATCGCCTCCGGCCGGAACTCGCGGATATACGGCGCCAGCAGCTCGCCGAACAGGCGGCCGAAGCTCGCGAACGCATCCGCCGCCTTCGTATCGCCCGTACGCGCGGCGTCGGCGATCGCCTTGACGTCCCCATCCGCGCCCAAGCCATAGGCGGCCGCTACCCGCAGCATGCCCCGCTTCGATATGTAATCGTCCGCAATGCCGTCGCGGAACGGATCGTTCCACAATTCTCTGCCCTTCACGATCCCGTTCTCGTCGATAAACGAGGACCCCGTACCCGTTCCGATCGTAATGCAAATGGAACGGCGGTAACGTTTCGCGTGCCCGAAAGCCAATTGCCCGGCCGCAAACATGGCCGCATCGTTATCGAACACGATAGTCGCCTGGGCGGACAGCTTCTCCCCGACTTCCGCATCGGCTGCTATGCGCTCCTTCATCGCCTCCCGCAAATTCGTACCGTATAACGCGTCGTACTTGTCCTGTCCGCGAATGTAGCATATCCCGTTCTCGTAATCGAACGGGGATGGAAACGCGTAGCCGACGCCGATCACTTCGAACGGAGCTCCTCCGGACAGCTTGTCAAGCAGCGCTACCCGTCCTGCAATAAGGCCGTAGAAGTGGGCAAGCAGCGTTTCTTTCCCTTCCTTTCCGCAGGAAGGAAACGTTTCCACCGTATCGGGGACGGTCTCCCCATCTTCCCGGACGACGGCTGCTTTGATCGAGGTTCCCCCGACATCGAACACGATGGCGTAACGATTCATAGTTTTTCGACTTCCCCTTTTCCCCGAATTTCTTCCTAAGTATAAGTGAGAATTCCCTTCATTGTCCAAAGGGGGATTATAGTACGGGAAAGTCGAAAAGATCCCCGGTTTGCCAAACCCATCGCGCGAGCCCTCCCCGGTGTTTTATTTGCACGCTTTCTTCAATTGCTTCTCCAGCTCGGCCGCCGCCTCCGGCAGCTCGCCGGCCAAATTGCGGCGCTCCCCGGGATCAAGCTCCAGATCGTTCAGCTCGGGGATATCGTTGTATGTCTCGATATATTTATATTTTCGGTCGGCGATCGCCCTGCCGTTCAGCAGTTCGCTTACCTGATAACGCTTGTGCTCGTCCGTATCGCCGGCCAGCACCGGCAGCAGCGACTTGCCGTCCATTGCCGAACGGCTGTATTCCGCCCCGCCCAATCGAGCAGGGTAGGATGCAGATCGGCCAATTCGACGAGCGCGTCGCTCACTTGGCCGCGCCTGTTTCCTCCCGGATCGGCCACGATAAGCGGCACGCGCAGAGCTCCCTCGTAAAAAACCGTCTTCAGAAACAGGCCGTGGTCGCCGAGCATTTCCCCGTGATCCGAACAAAATACGACGATCGTATTGTCCGCGAAGCCCCTCCGTTCGAGCCGGTCCACGAGCTCGCCGACCCACTTCTGCGCACTGTTGATGTACAGCACCGCGTCAACGTATTCGTTCCAGTTGCTGACGGCGTAATACAAGGCGAAGGTGGCAAGCGCCGGGGTCGACAATGGCAGCACGATGCGGACAAAAACCCGGAAGTCGTTGCAGCCGTCGATTTTCGCCTCCACCGGTTCGCGCCGTCGATGCGGGCCGATTCGTAGAGCCCCGGGTCTACGCCGGCGAGAGCGGCGAGAAAAATGATCGTTCCCCAGCCGGTTTCCTTCCATATCACTTGGGACGTCACAAGCGTGCGGAACCAGCCCGGCTCCATCAGAAACGGAACTTCCGTACCTCCCGCCGCCTGAATCAGCACATTGACCACACCGCCCTCCGTCGTGAAAAAAATGTAGTAAATGCCAACGACGACGACCCACGAAACGAAGTGGGGCACGTACAGCAGCGTCTGCACGAACCGCTTGTAGACAGTCCGGCGCACCTCGTTCAGCAGCAAAGCGAGCGCGATCGGCAGCGGAAAGAAGAAAACCAGGTTGTATATTCCGAGCACCATCGTATTGCGGAACAGCATCCAAAACTCCGGCTCGCCGAAAAACCGGTTAAAATGCTTCAGTCCTACCCAATCGTTTTGCCAAAAGCCGAGGTGCGGCTTGAAATCCTGAAACGCCATCAGCACGCCCCACATCGGAACGTATTTGAAAATGGCGAAATACAGCAAGCCGGGCAGCACCATCACGTATAACAGCTTGTCTCTGGACAATCTTCTGAGAACTCTCATATTCCCATCCGTTATCGGTCGGAACCGCCCTGCGCCCGGTTCGTTCATCCGGGTCCTGTGCGGTTATCGTTAAGCCCGATTATAGGGACCGGAAAAGCGGCACGTAAATATCCATCATACAACAAGTTATCCGAACGGTTATCTCAACATTGACAAGGAGTTTCGGGCTTTTATCCATTTCCGACACTCGCCTGACGGAGATCGGAATCGGATTAGAAAACGTAATGCAGTACTCGCTGCTTGATAGCCAATCCATTGATGCAACAAAAATTAATATTGACAATGATTCTCATTATCATATAATCTATAAACTGTCATCTATGTATAAAACCGCATTAAACCTACTATACGGAGGAGCTATTCATTCATCATGAACGAAACTCGACTCAAACTCGCTTCAGCGCTTCTCGGCTTGACTGCGTTAGCGGTAGCGGTAGCTGGCTGCAGCGGCAATGCGCCGTCGGCCGCTTCCACTTCCGCATCCGGAAGTAAAACATTGGCCGATGCGAACGCCCAACCGTTCCAGCGTACGATCAGGCATGCTGCCGGAGAGACCGTGCTTACCGCCCGGCCGGGAAATATCGCGCTTCTGGATTACAGCTTCGTCGATTATCTCGCCGCCCTGGACGTCCGGCCCGGAGCAACGGTCTCGTTCGTCAAAAATGAGCTTCCCCCCTATTTGGCCGACCGGGTGTCCGGAGTCAAATTTCTCGGAACGATCGGCGAAGCGAATCCCGAAGCCATTTTGGCCGCGGACCCGGATTTGATTATCGGCGCATCCCCCGGAAGCGACAAAGCATACGATCAGTTGACCAAAATTGCCAAAACGATATTGCTCTCCCAGTCCGAATTCGATTGGCGTAAAACGTTGAACGAGTTCGCCCCCATCGTCGGGAAAGAGGATAAAGCCAAACAGGTGTTGGAGGATTACGACAAAAGGATGGAAAATGCCGCCAAACAGCTCAAATCGGCCATCGGGGAACAAACGGTCATGTTCCTGCGCATTCTGCCGAAAGAATACCGGGTATACGGGAAACTCAGTCCGGCAGGATCGGTTCTGTATGACGATCTGTCGCTTCGCCCCGCTTCAGGCGTTCCGCTGGACAAGAAGCAACTCGCCGTTTCGATGGAGGCGCTGCCCGATTTCGATCCTGACCATATCTTTTTGCTCGCCCAGGATGACGCCGAAGCCAAAATCAAGGAGCTGCAAAACAGTCCGCTATGGAAAAACTTAAAAGCCGTCAAAAACAACCGCATTTATCCGGTGGACCAACGACTGTGGATACAAGGCGAAGGGCCCATCGCCAGCGCGACGATGCTGGAGCAGGCAGTGAAGGAGCTGACCAAATAGGTTCCTGTAAATGTCGAAGGAGCGCTCGGGGCAAATCAATAAAGGCTTCCCGTTAGGAAGCCTGCTTTCGCTTCAGTTGTCTCTTAAGCCGGACTGCCGTTCGAAGCGCCGCCATCGGGACGATGCCGCCCGCTTTTGCATGGCCGGCGTTGTTCAAGTCCAGCTTGGCGAGCAGGTTCTCGACATCGCTTTTCGTTTGGGTAAGCTGCTGCAGCTGTGTCTGCTTCGCCTTGGCCACCAATTCGTCGGACGAGATCCGATAGGAAATCATGCCTAGTATAAGCAACGGAATCGCACCGAGACAAAAGGTGAAGCCGATCAGGCGAAACAAATAGGTCGGAATCCGCATGAGTTGACCGGTCCCCTTTCGCCCAGGAATTTTTCTTACTATTTTAATAGGAACAATAGGTTTTATACATATATTGAATTATATCGGCAGACGGCCTTTTTTGTCCAGAACGAATTCGGTGTGTCGTTTCCAAGAACTTATACAAAAAAACAGAGACGAATTAAATCGTCTCTGCCCGTTCCTGCTTTACTTATAGTTACGCTTGAAGCTTCACCGGCTGGCCGGTCTTCACCGACTCGTATCCCGCCAAAGCCACTTCCGCCGAGCGGAGACCGTCCACGCCCGAGATCGGGGCAGGCTTGCCGGCGATGAGCGCTTCGACGAACGCTTTGACCATGTAATGGTCCATATTGTCGCCCCAAGGCAAATATTGGCCTTTGCCGATCTCCTCGTTGAACAGCTCGTTTTTTTGCGCGAAGCTGTCTACGGAGATCGAGCCCTTCGTTCCGACGATTTCCATCGTCACGTCGCCCCATGTCGGGAACGCCTTCGGGCGCGACCAGCTCGTGTCCAGCACGCCGACGGTGCCGTTCTCGAATTTGACATGGATCATGCCCGCGTCGTCCACCTTCAAGTTCTCGTGGAACAAAGTAGCGGCGTATGCATAAACCTCGGTCACCTTGGAACCGGTAAACCAGTTCATCAGGTCCATGACGTGGACCGTATGATCCAGCAGGGCGCCGCCGCCGGACAGTTCCGGCTCGACGAACCATTTTCCCGGCATCGAGCCGCGGTTCGTGCCTTTAATCGCCAATATCGCGCCGATCTCGCCGCGGTCAACGGCCGCTTTCGCATTAATGACTGCGGCCAGATAACGACAAGGGAACGCCGTGAACAGCTGAACGCCATTTTCGTTGCAGGCTGCGATCATCTGCTCCATCTCGGTGACGGATATACCTAGCGGCTTCTCGCAAATGACGTGTTTCTTCGCTTTGGCCGAGTCGATCGTGAGCTGGGCATGGAACGCATTCTCCGAGCAAATGACGACTGCATCCATGTCCGCTACGGCGAGCAGATCGCGGTAGTCTTCGTAATAATTCAAGCCGTTTTTGGCAACGGCGGCTTCCACTCGGCTTTTGACTTCGTCCGCGATGCCGACGACTTCCACTTCCGGCAGCGACAGCAAAGCATTCAAATAGGAGAAGGCATGGCCGTGGGCGAAGCTGATCATGCCGATTTTCAGCTTTTTCATCGCGATCCCTCCCGTACGCTGTTATCCAAGTAAACCGCTTGGCCGGTTCGCGCCGATTCCATGATCGCCAGACCGATCTCCAGCGCCTTGTAAGCATCGTGAGCCGTCACGATTGGCTCGCGGTTTTCCCGGATGCAGTCGATGAAGTGGCGGATTTCCAGCTCGAACGGACTGTTGAAGCCCGGGCTTTGCGGAACTTCGACGAACGGACCGCCCGATTCCGCACCGGCGGCTTTCCGGACTTGCAGCGATACCGATTTGGAGCTGTCGCTGCGGATAATGCCGGAGCTGCCGGCGATCTCGGCGGCGGTCGTGAACGCCCCCGGGTATCCCCAGTACGCTTCCACGTTGGCAACCGCTCCGTTCTCGAATATGAGCGTGGCCGATGCGTAATCCACATCGCCCTCCAGCTTGCGGAGTCCGTAAACCGACCGAACTTCGCCGAGCGTCCAGCGCAGGAAATCGAGGTCGTGCACCATCAGGTCGATCACGACGCCGCCGCTCTTTTCGTCGTCTTTAAACCACGGACGGCGTATGCCGGGATGTCCCCCGATGCGTTTCGCGTGAGCTACGCCGGCCCGACCGATTGCGCCTTGAGCGACTCTATTTTTCATTTGCACATATTCCGGGAAGAAGCGGACGACATGTCCGACGAACAGACGGACACCGTTTTCCTGGCATACGCGAATCACTTCGGCCGCATCCTCCAGGCTGAGCGCGATAGGCTTTTCCGAAATAACATGTTTGCCGGCACTGGCCGCCTTGATCGCGAACGGCTTGTGCAGATAGCTCGGCAATGTGACGCTGACGACCTCGCAGCCGGATTGCTCCAGCATATCGTCGAACGACGTATACGCTTTCGCGCCAGTCCGCTCTGCCAGTCTCTGAACGAGCTTCTCGTCCAGATCGCATACTCCGACAACGGTTACGCCGGGAATTTTGGCATAGCTGCTCGCATGAACGTTACCCAATCCTCCGCAGCCGACGATGGCTACTTTCATGGCTTTCCCTCTCTTCATTTCGTTGTATAATAACCCTATGGCCAACGATACAGCCTTTGCCGTCCGGCGTATATGCCGTCATTTGTCGGTTTTATATCCAATTTTGCCATGCCCGTATGGGAGGAACCGCGACCTTATGGAAATATACAAAGAACCGATCCATTATCAAAATCCCGTGCTGTGCATCAAAGTATGGCAATTCGAAGCCCAGCACAGCGCTTCCGTTCCGCCCAAGCCTGTCCAGTCGGTCCAGCCGGTCCGCTGGCACTACCATAAGGAAGTCGAGTTTATACTCGTGAAAAAAGGGCTTCACGAGATGCATACCCCGAATCACACTTACATGCTGGGTGAAGGCGAAGTGATGGTAGTCGGCTCTTCGCAGCTTCACCGCTCCCGGATCATCGGCCCCGAGAAGCTCGTCTATATCGTGCTGCATGTCGATTTCGAGCCGTATTTCGATCCGGCGATGATGCGATATTACCGGCATTTCTCGGAGGTGCATCACCCGCTGGAGGAATTGAACTACATGTTCGGCGAAAACCCGGGCGTTCGTGCCGAAGTCGGAACGATCATCGAACGGATCCACCAGGAAATTATGGACAAAACGACCGGGTACGAAATCGCCGCCAGCATGCATATCAAGCACCTGCTGCTTACGTTGCTCCGGGGGGATTCGCGAGGACTGCTCCAGGCGCACGATTTGATCGACCCGGGGGTAATGAAACCGATTTTGGAATACGTGGACACTCATTTGTCGGAAAAAATCGAGCTGGAGCAGGTGAGCCAGATTGCCGGCATGAGCTATTTCTACTTCTCCAAATATTTCAAAAAAGCGATGGGCTCCCCGTTCACCGACTATGTCAACCGGAAGCGGATCGCCAAGGCGGAACGCCTGCTCGTGACCAGCGGACAAAACGTCGGAGACATCGCGAGAGCCGTAGGCATCGAGAATATGGCCCATTTCTACGAGCTGTTCAAACGGTTCAACGGCTGTACGCCAAAGCAATATTTGTGCAAAATCGACGCCAGCGGCAATTAACCGTGCTCGAGCTTGATTAGTTTAGCCGAACGGGGAGACGGTTCACCCCGAAGACGATCCAGCTGTCCAGCCTTTTCAAATCGTACGAGCGGTCTCTCGCGAACCGCGGGAAACGCTCCAGCAGCGCCTTTACGGCAATGCCCGCTTCCAGTCGGGCTAGTTGCGAGCCCAGACAAAAATGAATACCGTGACCGAACGCGACATGCGGATTCGGATTGCGCGAGCCGTCGAAAATATCAGGCCGCTCGAACACGTCCTCGTCATGGTTGGCGGAGCCGATCCGGACGTGGACATGCTGCCCGGCAATCAGCCGCTGCCCGCGCAATTCCGTATCGCGCACGACCCGGCGGACCATAGTCTGTACCGGAGAACAATAACGGAGCACTTCTTCCAGCGCTTGGGGAACCAGATCCGAATCGGCGGCAAGACGATCCCGTTCATCCGGCAAGCCGTCCAGGCACAAAATGGCCGAGCCGATGAAGTTGGTCGTCGTTTCGTTGCCGGCTACGAGCAGCAAAATGCAAAACCCGATCAGCTCCGCATCGCTAAGCCGCTCATCGTCCACGTTAACGGCCGTAAGCCGGCTGATCAGATCGTCCTGCGGCTCGCGCCTGCGCTGCTCGGCGACCGATGAGAAATAGTCGGTCATCTCCTTTTGGCAGCGAAAATAGTTATCCGAATCGTTGCCGACGAGCTCGTCGGACCATTGCTTGAACCGGTCCCGGTCTTCCCGAGGAATGCCGAGCATCTCCGCAATGACGATTACCGGCAGCGGACCGGCAAACTCGCGCAGCGCGTCGACCGCTCCTTTCGATTGCGCCTCGTCCAGAAGCTGATGCGTTACGGAGCGGATCAGAGGAATCAACGCTTCCACCGCCCTCGGCGAGAACGCTTGGGATACAAGCGACCTCAGTTGCCTGTGCTTGGGCGGGTCCCTTCTCAGTACGCTTGACTCGATCGGCTCATCATTGGAGCGAACAGTCTGAAACTGGGATGAGAACCGCTCATGGTCGGAAAGCACCGTTTTGACATCTTCATATTTGTACACGTGCCACGAGCCTTTTTGCTCTTGGAATTGTACGGGGAAAGACATTCTCATTTGCCGGAACTTGGATAAGGGAATCAATTCCTCCGGAACGATCGGGATCATGGGCGTATCTCCTTTTTCTCCATCTTCGAACTGACTGGTCAGTGCAAAAAATCAAAAAATTAACCCCCGCTATTCCCGATAAATAAACCCGATGTAACGGTCATATAGAGAAAATTCTCGATCTCTTCCCGCGATATGCCGCCCTCATTGCTCAGGAAATAATCGCAGCTGCTGTCCACGAGGCCAATAACGCCTGTCGCGGCCAGCCTGCAGTTCATGGCGCGAACGATTCCGTGCTTTTGGCCTTCCTCCAATATGCCTGCGATGTAGCACACGTACTCTTCGCGCAGCTTCTTCAGCTCCGCAAGCACCTCTTCGTCGATCCCGTTCGTCAATTCGTGAAAGACGATATGGGCCAGCCCGCTGTTATCCGTGAACAAGTCGAGGTTATGCCCGATTATCCGCTTGATTTGTTCCTCCAGCTTCAGTCCCGCGTTAAGATCCGAATCGATCCGTGCCTTCAAATGCCGCAAACCATCGCTAACGACAGTCTTGAACAGCTCCGATTTGCCGCTGAAATGATAATACAGCGTGCCCTTTGCCACATCCGCCCTCAGAGCGATATCGTCCATGCTTGCCTGATGATACCCTTTCTCGGCGAACACCCCGATCGCCGCCTGCAAAACTTTGATTCGACTCATCCTTGATCATCCTTTCAAGACTCGCTGCTCTTCCGCCAATATTAATTTGTACTGACTAGTCAGTTTACATCGAGTGTAACACAGGAACAATCTTCCTGAACAGTCCCGAAATATCATCATTCGGAGTCATATGCTGGATCAGGCCAAAAAAGCCAGGCTTGTTGCCTGACTTTGCAATGTAGTGAACGTAATCTGCAGTCTTCGTGCGGCGGCCTCACCGGAAAGACGATCGACTCTATTCGCCGCTTTGCCCGCCCGACTTTTCTCCTGAGCCTCCGTTCCCTTTTTGCTGCTTTTGCTGTTCCTTTTTCTTCGATTCCTGCTCTTTTTTCTTCGATTCCTGCTCTTTTTTCTTTAGCTCCTGCTCCGCTTTCGTTTGCTGCTCCAGCTGATACTGTCGCATTTCCTTGTACATCTGGTATTGCTTATTCAGCTCCTGATCAATAACTTTGGACTGGTTGCTCTGCTGCTGTTGCTGGTTCGCTTTCTGCGCGCCAGCGGACTTGTCGCCGCAGCCCGCCGTAGCCAAAGCTGCCGCCGTCAATAAGCAGCCAATGCCGATTCGAAGGTATCGCAATGCCATCCCTCCTTATTTGGGATTAGAATTCCCCTTTCGGCCTCGATCGATACGCATCGGCGGCAGGCTTCCGGCGAAAACAAAAAGCTGCGGAAAAACCGTTGTCCGGTTCTCCGCAGCTCTCGGCTTGCCGCTTGCACTTTGCAGTTTCGTCAACCTTTATCCGCGTCCAAATTCGTTGCAACCGGCTCTATCGGAAGCGACTTCGGCTTAAGCGCGGTCACTTCGGCCGGGGCCGACGCCCCGAATTTGCCGGTCAACCCTTTCACCAGCTGGTCGACGTCGATGCCCGATACGCTCTTGAGCATTTCCGGAGCCGTCGCCATAAGGGACGTCACATAGTTGCTTATACGGGCCGCCCCTTCGCCATGGCCGGTGTCGACGACGGTAAGCTTATCGATCGCGCTGATCGGCGCGGCCACCTTGCCCGCAAGCTCGGGCAGCATTTTCACGATAATGTCGAGGATAGCCGCTTCGCCGAACTTCTCGAACGCCTCGGCCAGCTTCTGCTTCGCTTCGGCTTCGGCAAGTCCGCGCAGCCGGATGACCTCGGCGTCGGCCGTCCCTTTCGCCCGCTCCGCGTCGGCGATCGCCATACCCTCGAGCCGCTTCTGCTCGGCATTCGCTCTCGCTTCCGCCTCGATCGTGTACTGCAGCGCGTCCGCTTCGCGCAGACGGCGCGCCTTCTCCGCTTCCGCCGCCTGCTCGACCGCATACCGGTCGGCGTCCGCTTTTTTCTTCACTTCCGCGTCATACTGCTTCTCGCGGCGCAAAATCTCTTTGCCCTCAAGGTCGATTTCCCGCTCCTTGCGGACGAGCTCGACTTTCATTTGCTCCTCGACGACGCTTTGCTTCGAACGCGCCTCCTGAATATGGTAGGCTTGGTCCGCTTCGGCCTTCGCCATATCCTGATCCTTCTTGAACGCCGCCGTCTTGAGCTCTTTCTCCTTGGCCGCTTCGGCGATGTTCGTATCGCGCAGCAGCTCCGCCTTCATCCCCTGCTCTTCCGCGTTCGCCTTCTGAATACGCGCATCCCGCACCGCTTCGGCCTCGGCTATTTCCGCATCCCGCTTCACCGCGGCGATCCGCGGCTTCCCGAGCGAGTCGAGATAGCCGTGCTTGTCGCGAACGTCCTTGATCGTAAAGGAGACGATTTGCAAGCCCATCTTCTTCAAATCTTTGGCCGCAACCCCTTGCACTTCCTGAGCGAACTTGTCGCGGTTCCGGTACACTTCCTCGACCGTCATCGAACCGAGGATCGAACGCAAGTGGCCTTCCAGCACTTCCTGCGCTTCGCTCTTCAGCGCTTCGGTCGGCTTGCCCATGAACTGCTCGGCCGCCGTCGCCACGTCTTCGACCGAACCGCCGATTTTGATGATCGCCACCGCGTCGGTCATGACCGGAACACCCTGCTCGGTATACACTTCCGGTGTGGAAACGTCCAATTTGTGCGAGAGCAGCGACAAAAATTCGGCTTTCTGGAATATCGGCAATATAAACGCCCCGCCGCCTCGTACGATCTTGATTCGCCTTCCGGATTCGTCGACCAAAGCATTTTTGTTGCCCAGGAACGATCCGGTCACGATCATCGCTTGATCCGGACTTACCGTCTTGTACCTCGCCCAAAACGCCAATCCGAGCACCACGATAACGCCGATCACAATTGCGGGGATAACCAAAGCTTCCGAAAAATTCATCCAATCTCTCCTCTCTTATTCCAAGTTGTCTTCGAGCCTCGAGACGAACAGCGTATCGTCCCGAACTTCCACAATGACGACTCGCACGCCGGCCTCCAGCGTGTCTCCGTCGAAGCTGGCCGCGATTTGGTTCGTGTGTCCGGCGCCTACTTTTACGAGCACTTCCCCGTAGCCTCTGGGCGGAATCGGGACCAGCACCTCGCCGATGCGGCCGGACAACTCGCGGATCGAGAAGCCGGTGGAGTTTTCGCTGTTTTCCATCGGCCGGACATAAGCGACATAAACCAATATCCCGACTGCGATCGCGGCGGCCGAGGCGAGCAGGACGGCAAGCACGCTGCCAAGCGGCGTATAATGCAGCACCAGCAGGCCCGCGCCTCCGAATGCCGTTATGACGCTCACAATTACCATCGGGCGCAGCTTGCGGACCGCATCCACCGAAAGGAAATCAAGGATGCCGTCAAGCGCATGGCTGAGCAAATCGCCGAATACGACGGTGACGATGGCGAATAGGACGCCGCCCGCCAGGCAAGCCCAAAACAGTTGCTCCACGTCGGTCTCCTCCGCTCTTTTTTAACTTCATTTTCCATAACTTGCACGATGCTGCCAGTCACTAAGTAATACGCAGTTTTCTTTGAGAGGTTTCACAATTTCGACAAAATTGCCGACGTTTTTGCCAACGAAAACCGACACGGAAATGCGCGATACCTGCGCGTCCCCTGAACCGTTTCACGGGCCGTCGAGGAAACGTCTCTTTTTGTCGAGACCGAAACAGGTTATAATGAATCATATTTGCAGCAATGGCGGAGATTAGATGATGAAAAAGCGAAAAAAGAAAAAGCTCCATCCGGTAAGGCTGTTTTTCCGCCTGCTGTTGTCGGCCGTGCTCGCCGTCGTTCTGTATTTCGGCGGCATGAGCTGGGTGATCCTGCATACTTGGAAGACGTCCTCCGGCACGCCAAGCGACGGCATCATCGTGCTGGGGGCAGCCGTATGGAACGGCAAGCCGAGCCCGGCGCTGCGGGAAAGAATCGAAATAGCGCTGGACGCATGGAACAACAAGCTGGCCCCCCGGATCATCGCCACAGGCGGAATCGGTCTGCCCGGCGAGCCATCGGAAGCGGCCACGATCAAAGCTTATTTGGTCCAGCGCGGTGTTCCGGCGGACGCCATCCTCGTCGAGGACAAGTCCCGCAGCACCTACGAGAACCTGCAAAACAGCCGCGAGCTTATGGAGCGGTACGACATGCGCAGCGCGATTCTCGTTACGCACGGCTATCACGCCTTCCGCGCGCGCATGATGGCCGACATGCTGGACATCGATTCGACCGTCGAACCGGTCCAAGTCCGCCCTTTGCGGCTTGCGTACTATACGCTTAGAGAGTGCGGCGGCGTTGCCTACTTATTCGTTACCGACCCGCTGCGCTTCATCAAGGCGCTATTGTGAAAGGAGAGCCCTTATGTCCGTCATAGTCCGTCCATATACGAACGACGATTACGAAGCGCTGCTTGCTGTTCAGCGCGAGGCGTTTCCCCCTCCCTTTCCCGAATCGCTCTGGTGGAAAAAGGAGCAAATAGCGGCCCATGTCGAAACTTATCCGACGGGGGCCATGGTCGCCGTATGCGACGGCATAGTCGCCGGCTCCTCCACCTCGCTGATCGTCACCTTTGCGGGAAAGCCCCATACGTGGGAAGAAGTATCCGATAACGGTTATATCCGGCATTCCCACGAACCGGACGGAGACAGTTTGTACGGAATAGACCTATGCGTCCGTCCTTCGCACCGCTCCAAAGGGATTGCCGGGGCGTTGTACGAAGCGAGGAAAGAGCTGGTCGTCCGATCAGGCTTGAAGCGTTTCCTGGCCGGATGCCGCATACCCGGCTACCATCTCCATGCGGACCGCATGGACGCCGACGAATACGTCCGCCGCGTCGTATCGGGCGAGTTCAAGGATCTCGTCCTGTCCTTCATGCTGAGGCAAGGACTAACACCGATACAGGTGCTGGACAACTATTTGAAAGACGAAGAATCGCTGGACAAGGCGGTGCTCGTCGAATGGAAAAACCCGGCGTTTGCCGATCAACCCGAAGGGGATGAAGCCGTATGAAACCATATCAGATCGCTGCCGTCCAATACGGAATCGGACCGCTCAGGTCCGAGAACGAGTTCTGGAACCGCCTTCGCCGTCATCTGGCCAAAGCCGAGTCCGAGGGCGCCAAGCTCATCGTATTTCCGGAATATTTGACCGGGCATTTGCTCTCCCTCGCTTCTCCGATGAACAATGAAGAGGCTTGCGAGTATTTGCACCGTTTTACCGACGAATACAAAACCCGCTTCGCGAAAATGAGCCGCGAAACGGGCATCACGATTCTCGGCGGTACGCATATCCATCGCGAAGGCGCCCCCGAAGGTACCGTTTCCAAACGGTATTACAACGAAGCGTTTCTCTTCTTTCCGGAGGGACGGATCGAAAGCTACAAAAAAATCCACCTGACGCCCGAGGAACAGCGCGCTTGGCCGCTGCTGCCGGGAGACCATTATGCGGTGCACGAAACGGAAGTCGGCAGCGTCGCGATCCAAATTTGTTACGATATCGAATTCCCGGAAAGCTCCCGCATCGTTGCCGACATGGGAGCCGAAATCATATTGTGTCCGTCCTATACGGATGCCGCAGCCGGTTATTGGCGCGTTCGCCACTGCAGCCAAGCCCGCGCGGTCGAAAACCAGCTCTACGTCGCGCTAAGCGGTCTGATCGGGAATATGCCAGACGTCGAGCAGGTCGATTCCGGCTACTGTCAGGCAGGCATATTCGCCCCATGCGACCGACCGTTTCCGGACAACGGCATTTTGGCCGTCGGCTCCGCCAACCGGAACGGAATCGTATGCGCGCCCGCCGACTTGGACATGCTTACGCACAACCGTTCGAAGGGAGCCGTGGCGCCGTTCTACGACCGACGTCCCGAGCTGTATGCAACACACGTCAAGTCGTAGGCTTCCGATGCACGTAGTAAATATAAATGTGGTGGACGATCACCTTCAGCACGGCAAAGCACGGCACGGCCAAAATGAGCCCGATAACGCCGGCAAGCTCGCCGCCGACAAGCAAGGCAAAGATGATCAGCAGCGGATGCATATGAAGCGTCCGCCCCACCACTTGCGGGGAAATGACGTTCCCCTCCAAAATTTGCACGAGCAGATTGACAAAGACGACGAGCAGCACCATCTTGAACGATACGGTCGAGGCCATAACGATGGCTGGCGCCGCTCCGAAAAACGGTCCCAAATACGGAATAATGTTAAAAATCGCCACAATGCTGGCCAGCAGCAAAGCATAGGGCATTCCGATCAGCCAATATCCGATATACGCGAGCAAGCCGACCAGAAGACAAACGAGAAATTGACCGCGGATGTAGTTGCCGAGGGCGGTGTCGATGTCGATGACGAGCTTGATCGCGTTTTTTCTATGGGTTCGCGGCACGGTGGCCAGCACTGTCTTCTCGATCACCTGATAGTCCTTGAGAATATAAAAGGCGAGAAACGGAACGATGAATGCAACCATCAGCATATTGATCGTGCTGCCGATGCCGTCGACGAAATTGGCGATGAACGCGGACAACGCGTCTTCCATTTTCATCAAAGCGTCATTAATGCCGCTTCGCACGCTTTCCGGCAGCATCCGGTTATCGTTCAACCCGTTGAACAGCCCCTGCGCCCGCATCGTCAGCTCCGGCATATGCTCGTTCAGCTCTCCTACCTGCTTCACGAATATCGGCGTCAAATTCATCACGACAACGGTCAGCGACGTAATAAAAACCGCATAAATGAGCAATACCGCGGCCGTTCGCGGCACTCTGCGCTCGTTTAACAGCCTTACGATCGGGTTGAGCACGTAGGAGATCATGAGGGCGATCAGAAAAGGAGCCAGCACGGCTTTCAAAAATCCGTAAGCGGTGGCGAGTATCGGCTTGATTTGCTGCATCATGAACAAAATAATAAGACCGAGCAAAATATAGACCATCGTCACGAACAGTCTGCTCTTCAAAAACTTATCCATTTTCACCCGCCCCCTTCCCCTTACAGTATATGTACAACCCGCCCGACTTCATTCAAAAAGAAAAACCGTCCCTTTCGGGACGGACAATTGAAAAACAAAAAAGACCAGAGCATACATGCCCCGATCTTCTTTATCGAAATGCATCAGTTCGCATGAACTTCCGGCATTTCTTCCTCGAAGAACAGATCGTCCAGCGAGCTGAGCGTACCGTCTTCTTCCACTTGGTAGACGGACATTTTGTCACCGTTGACGGTCAATTCGATAAAGCAGCTCCAGCAATAATATTGATGGGAGCCGATTTTCCCTATATCCTTAGAATTGCAGTTCGGACATCTTAGCATGATTCTCACCCTATTTCCTGAAATGATGGCGTTTCTTGCACGATACAACTAACGGGCACGATGACGGCGTCCTCCCCGATCTTCATCGCTTCGGATGAGGGAAGCCATTTACGCCCTTCCTTGAGGTCGGAGATCAAACCGCCGGACAACTCATACCCTATTATCTTTTTATCCATTTGTTCCCCGAAATAAACATCTTCCACCAAACCGAGATGATCGCCATTTACGGTAATGACCGGCAAGCCCTTGATTTTGAAGCTGCCGTCCAATAAACAGACCGTGCGGTCGTCATCTTCGTCGTGGTCCCGGACGACCTGCTCGTCCTTCACGGTAACGGCGTCCGTTCCTAAAGATACGATGTCGTCCCAGGCGATATATCGGGATGAAGCGAACCAATGCTTCGACTCTAGAAGCACACCTTGAATATTCCAATCGCGATCGATCACAAAATCTTTTGCTGTCCCTAACTGCTTGCCCGTCTCAATCTCGATGACAGGCAGCCCCATGATGTCTTGTGCCCTACGCAAGGTGTAACCTCCTAAGAGCTTTGCAAAGCAAAGCCGACTTCGTAAGCATCAACAGAGCTTTGCGAAGCAAAGCTGGCTTCGCAAACATCGGCTTTGCTTATCATTCGTCTATATGATGGCACGCCAGACGGAATTTCATTCCATCCGAGCGCGGGTTGTCCTCGGCGCATGTCTTTTTTCTAACGGTGTCGATCAGTTGGCGATCGTGCTTGCGGGATTTGCTTGCCCTTTCCCACCTCCTTATCGATACTATACGGGGGATGCCCTTAATTTCTATTACGAATTCGCCGCGAAATGGTTGCAGTTTTTTGTGCTGCGGTACGAATTTGTTCGAGATTTTGCGTAAATCCGAAGCTGAAACGAATAGCCGAGCGCATGACGCTCTCCGGCAGATGCATCGCGCGCAGCACGTGGGATAGTTCGAGCGACCCGGACGTACAAGCCGAACCGCTTGCGGCGGCGATTCCTTCAAGATCGAGGCTCATCAGCATCGTCTCGGTATTGGCTCCCGGGAAGCTTACGTTTAGGATGTGGGGCAAAACGTCTGTAGGATGGCCGTTCACAATAAAGGCTCCGGCCTCAAGCTCGCGGGTAAACGCCTGAATCATTTCCTGCCGCAGCATTTCTACATGAAGACGGTTATGGTGCTGCGATCCGACCGCCAGCTCGGCCGCCTTGGCAAAGCCGACGATGCCGGCCACGTTCTCCGTGCCCGCCCTGCGCTTCCGTTCCTGGGAGCCTCCGACCAAATAAGGCGGAATCGATATCCTTCCGGATATGTAAAGCGCCCCGACGCCTTTCGGTCCGTAAATTTTATGGGCCGAGAAGCTCATAAAATCGACGGGCAGCGCGGCCAAATCGATCGGCAGCAAGCCTAATGCCTGAACAGCGTCCACATGGAACGCGATTCCTCGCTCGCGCGCCAGTTCCCCGATCCGGACGATAGGCTGGAGCGTTCCGACCTCGTTGTTGCCGTACATGACGCTGACGAGAAACGTGTCGTCACGGATAGCCGCGGACAGTTCCTCCATTCGTACTTGGCCATACTCGTCAACAGGCAAATACGTCACTTCATAACCGCGCTTCTCCAACTGCTCGCATGCATGAAGGACGGCATGGTGCTCCGCCTGCGTCGTAATCATATGCTTCTTGTCTGTGCCATACCGGGCTGCGGCTCCGAATATGGCCGCGTTATCGCTCTCCGTACCTCCGCTCGTGAATACAAGCTCCGAAGGCGAGCAGCCTATCAACGCGGCCAACCGGTCCCGCGAACGGCTCAGCGCGATTCGCGACTCTCTGCCGAACCCGTGCAGACTGGAAGCATTTCCGAATTTCTCCGTGAAGTAAGGGAGCATCGCCTCCAATACTTCGGCATGCATCGGAGTCGTAGCCGCATGATCTAGATAAATCGGGCTCATCACTGACACCCGTTAAATATAGAACATGAAGTTCTCGTTTTTGCCTTCGTCCTGATACGTGATCAAATTGGCCAGTGTCGTCGAGTCGAGCACTTCCGCGATGCTGTTTTTGATGCGTATCCACAAGTCCCGCTTCGCCGGATCGTCCTCATCGGTAAAGTCTACCGGACTGATCGGCCCTTCCAATACGCGGATGATGTCGCCCGACGTGATTTCTTCGGGCGATCGCGACAATATATACCCGCCGTAAGCGCCGCGAATGCTCTTGACCAGACCGGCGTTGCGAAGCGGAGCGATCAGCTGCTCCAAATAATGCTCGGAAAGCTGATTCTTTTCCGCAATGCTTTTCAAGGAAGTAGGACCTTCACCGAACTTCGAGGCCAATTCCATCATGATAGTAAGCCCGTATCGGCCTTTTGTCGATATTTTCAAAGTTGCACCTCATTCATCGCTTCTTCTTTCCTTACTATTTTAGCCAATTTCATCCTTATGTTTACGTGCCTGTTGGCCGGAAATTTGGAAAAAACTTGCATATGGCAGCAAATATCATTTATATGTTAACATATATAGCTACGTTATGGTATCCGTAACCTTGACATCTTGATGAAAAGTTTAATAATTTCTATCGTTTTTGTATACTTTAGACGCAAAAAAGCGATTGTACTCCGTTTGTGGTATGATAGGAAGACAGCATGAACGAGTATTATATGAAGAAAGAGGTAAGCGGCATGGCAGCAAACAACGCAAATACGCGAATCGTCGTCGGCATGTCGGGCGGCGTAGATTCGTCCGTTACGGCACTGCTGTTGAAGCGGCAGGGCTTCGATGTGATCGGCATTTTCATGAAAAACTGGGACGACACCGACGAATTCGGACACTGCACCGCAGAGGAAGACGCCGAAGACGTGCGCCGGGTATGCGCCCAAATCGATATTCCGTTCTACACCGTCAATTTCGAGAAAGAATATTCCGAGAAAGTATTCGACTATTTTCTCGACGAATACCGGAAGGGCCGCACGCCGAACCCGGACGTCATGTGCAACCGTGAGATCAAATTCGGCGAGTTTTTGCAAAAAGCGCTCACGCTCGGCGCGGACTATTTGGCTACGGGCCACTATGCCCGAGTCGAACGCAAGGACGGAGAATTCCGGCTGCTGCGAGGCGTCGACTCGAATAAAGACCAGACGTACTTCCTCAATGCGCTCAATCAGCAGCAGCTGTCCAAGGCCATGTTCCCGATCGGCCATTTGCCGAAAGCGAAAGTGCGCGAAATCGCCCTCGAAGCCGGTCTCGCCACGGCGAAGAAAAAGGACAGCACCGGTGTCTGCTTTATAGGGGAACGGAACTTCAAGGAATTTTTGAGCCAATATTTGCCCGCCAAGCCAGGGGATATCCGCACCTATGATGGAGAATTGAAAGGACGCCATGACGGCCTTATGTACTACACGCTGGGGCAACGGCAAGGACTCGGCATCGGCGGTTCGGGGAACGGGGAGCCATGGTTCGTGGCGGGCAAAGACCTGGAACGGAACATTTTGTATGTCGTTCAAGGCGAGACCGACCCTCACCTGTATACGAAGGGACTGATCGCGACCGATCTGAACTGGATCAGTCCGACGCTGCCGGATTCGGATATCGCTTGCACGGCCAAATTCCGTTACCGCCAGCCCGATCAAGGCGTAACCGTACGCTTCCTCGGAGACGGCCGATGCGAAGTCATTTACGATAAGCCGCAAAAAGCCGTAACCCCCGGACAAGCCGTAGTGTTCTACGATGGGGAAACGTGCTTGGGCGGAGCCGTTATCGATAAAACGTTTTGACTGCAAGCGCGAAAGCTTCTCTCCCGGTGACTGCCGATTGGAAGCTTTCGCGTTTTTATTGCCGCTAGGTGCCATGCACCCGACGTTGGCGTACTCACGGATTGGCGAAATAGCCGATACGCCGCGATAATTGCGAAGCCAAATTTTTCACGGTAATGCCGAACTCGTTCATTTTGTCTTCCGTTACCCCGTACCCGCTGGCGCTGATGGCGGCCACGACGTCCCCGTCCTTGTTGCGGATCGGAGCCGCGAAGCACCGCACCCCGAAGCTCGCCTCTTCGTTGTCGACGGAGAAGCCGAGCTGCCGTACGCGCTCGAGCTCTTCGAGGAATGCCTCGAGCGAGGTGATCGTATTGTCCGTCATCTTCTCGAAGATGCAGTTCTCCATCACTTTCCGAATCCGCTCCTCGGGCAGCCATGCGGTCAAGCATTTGCCGAGCGCCGTATTGTAGACGGGTCTGCGCTGACCTACGGCGCCGAACAAATATTTGAGATGGTCGGGCTCCACATTGACCAGATACAAGACGGAGTCGTTCTCCAAAATGGCCAGATGGGCGGTAAAGCCGATCCGGTCCACCAGCTCGATGAGCACCTTTTTCCCCTCGTCGACCAAACTGGTCGAATTGGTAAATACCGAACCGAGCTCGAACGCCTTCGGACCGACCATGTATTTGTCCGTATTTTTCAATTGTTCGAGATAGCCATGCGTCAGCAGCGTCAGCATGAGTCGGTGAACGACGCTTTTATTCAGCTTGAGCTGCCGGGCGACTTCGCTTACCCCGAGCGGACGCCGCTCCAAAATAAAGCATTGCAAAATCATGAGCGTCCGGTCGACCGACTGGATCATGAAGTAGGGTGCATCTTTTTGTGCTTTTTTGCTTTTTTCTGTCAGTTGTTCTTCAGCCATGTGCATTCACGTTCTCCTTTTTATTGCCGGACGAATAAAATCCGCCGTCTCTTATAGCGATACGCCTATTATAGCAAACATTCGCCCAAAATGAATAGAGCCGCCCGAAGAGTCTGTCAAGACTCGCCGGACGGCCACGGGTGCGCCAACAGCTGTGGCGTCCGCTTACTTGTTGTATTTCTTGATCGTGTCGTTGAATTTTTTCGAGATCGAATCGATCGTTTGCTTCGGCGTAGCGTCCTTGATGAACATCCGCTGCATTTCCGGGAACATCGCCGCGCGCATTTCCGGATAACCCTTGATCCCCCAGCCCGGGTCGACAACCGGCCAATCTTTGGACTTCGTCGTCAGCTTGAACAGGAATTGCAGCTCCGGATCGTCCTTCGTCCACGAAGGAGCTTCTCCGAACGGATTGAACGCCTTGGTGGCCGTCGTGTAAATTTGGTTTTCCGTTTGCGACCAATACAGGAACCGTTTCGCCCATTTTTCTTTCGCGGCGTCTTTGTTTTTGAACACGACCCCGAAGCCGAACTCCATCTTCAGCGCCGATTGTCCTTTCGTCGGGGACGGGTAGTTGACATACATATACTCGTGCGGTCCGACGACGGAGCCGTCCTTGAGTCCGTTTTTGACCAGATCCGCGTGGGAAGTGCCGGCCACGATCATGCCGGTTTTGCGCTGCTTCCAGTAATCGAGAGCGTTGACGGCGGAGAGCGTCTCCGGATGCGGATGTACGAGCCCTTCGGAGACAAGCGTATTATAGAAGGAAAGCGTCTGCTCCGCTGCCGGACTGTCCGCTGCCGTATATTTGGAATAATCGTCGCTGAACAGCTTGGATCCGAACGCGACCATCGTATTGTTGTACAGCTGGTCCCCTTGCTCGTTCAAAGCGAACAGGGTCATCCCGTACGTGCCCTTATCCTTGTTCGCAACCGCTTTCAAAGCGGCTTGAAATTGATCGGGAGTCCATGTACGGAATTCGTCCTGTGGCAGCAGCTTCTCCGCGCCAGCTTCTTTCCACAGCGATTTGTTCAAAATTAGCGCGGATATCGTGGCCGAATACGGCATCGTCACGATATTGTTGTTGACCGATACCATCTTCATGACGTCCGGGTTTTTCTTGATCTGCTCCAAATCTTTGGCCGGGATCACATCGTTAAGCGGGGCCAGCGCCCCCATCTGGGCGTAAGCGAGCGTCCGAACCGGCGTATCCAGCAATACGTTCGGCGCCGTGCTCGAAGCGATCGCCGTCGTAATTTTCTCGTTAATGCCGTCGAACGGAATAATTTCCACGTTTACTTTGACGTTCGGATACAGCTTGTTCCACTCGGGCACCAGATCCTCTTTGACCCAATCCCCCGGCTTCTGACCGGACTTGAGCGTTCCGACCTGCGTCATCCAGACGGTAATCTCCGCCTTCTCGTCCTTCTCGTTCACTGCCGCTTGCCCGGTCTTGGCCGGCTCCTGCGCATTATTCGCCGTGCCGCTTCCCGAGCCGGAGCTGCAGCCGTATGCAAAAACGGTTAAAGCGAGCGCAAGCGGCAATGCGAATGCGCGTTTTACGGTCGGTGTACTGAACCCGAAAAATTTGCTCATTCCGAAAAACCCTCCCTTGTTCTATCGCGTTCCGTGTATGGGGCCTCTGTCCCGCAAAACATCCGGAAACCTGATGCCACCGTACCATGGAACACCCGCTGCCAGTAGGTGAAATTCGTAAGGTTTGGGTCGAATTGTTCAGGAGCGCGTTGTCGTCCGAGCATTTGAACCGAAAGCCGGGAAAAACACCCGAATCGGCTGTGCTTCCTTCAAGACTTGGCTATCCACTATTATACCGTAACAATAGGGGGACAGCCATTACGATGAACCCTGTCTCCTTCTGCTTGCTCCCTATCCGCCTATCTGCCTGCAAAAGCGAAAGTGCAGGTAGATTCCCGGAAATAGCCGTTTTTAGCGAGTTAAGGCGCGATCTAACTGCACATTTGCAGGTAAAAGCGTCAACAGGCCGAATTGGGGCCAAACAAGATGCACATTTGCATGTAGATCCCGGACGGACGGTCCCGCCGTCGGCTTGTTCTCCGGCCGCCAAGCGAACAACGGCAAGCTCCTGATGGAGCTTGCCGTTGCCACTTTTCCTAATTTCGATGATGCACGTCCACTCCCTGCTCCACAACACGCCCCCGCAGCAGCACCCGGCGAACCTCGATGTTCTCGGATACGATGACGAGATTGGCCAGCTTGCCCTTCTCCAGGCTGCCCATCTCCCTGTCGGCGTTAATCGCCCTGGCCGGATTCAGCGAGCCCATGACGAAGGCGTCCACGATGCCTACGCCGGTGTGGCGCATCATGTTCCTCACCGCCCGGTCCATCGTCAGCTTGCTGCCGGACAAGCCGACACCTTCGATAAATCGTACGTCCTCATACTCGCCGCCCGGCGTCCCATTCTCCAAGCCGGCCTCGTCGATCGCATCGGTAATAACGATCACTTTGTCCGTGCCCTTCGTCTTGTGAATCAGCTTGCACATGAGCGGTCTGACATGTATCCCTTGGGCGTCCGGGATGACTTCGGCATAAATGTCGTCATGGACGAGTACCGCTTCGTCGACGCCGATTTCCCTCGTGCCCTCGTACCGGGAAGGCGAAGGCGACGTTCCCGAAGCGTTCGTGCAGTGGCAGCCGATCCGCAGCCCTTTGTCCACGAGCGAGAAGATCGTCTCCGCGTCCGCTTCCGAATGGCCGACCGACAAGGCGATGCCGTATTTCGAGGCGGCCTCCGCGAATTCGGCTTGTCCATCCAGCTCGGGAGCAAGCGTCCACACTTTGATCCGGTCCCCCGCGACGGCGAGCAGCTCGTTGTATTCGTCCGGATCGACCGGGCGTATCGGGGACGTTACAGCTCCGTACTTTTTGTTAATGAACGGCCCCTCCATATGAATACCGACGATCGCGCCGCTGTAGGGCCGCTCCCCGACGCGCAATATGTTGCGCACGCCCTCGAGCATCTCTTCCCGGCTCTGGTTGTACACGAGTGTCGGCAATATTCCGGTCGTTCCGTACTTCAGATGGGACAGCGCGAATAAATAAGGCTCCTCCCAGGACCAGTATCCGCCGCCGCCGTGGCAGTGAATGTCGATAAAACCCGGACCGACGTATTCGCCGCCGGCGTCGATTACTTCCGCCCCTTCGGGTATTTCGACGCTCCCCTTCGCGCCGATATCCGCGATCGTTTCTCCGTCGATCAGCAATACACCGTCTTCTATGACGGAAAGCGCGGTAACGATTTTGGCATTAACGATCGCTTTCAGTTGTCCGTCCATATATATCTCCCCCTCGAAAAGTGCCGCTGGCTCGCTTTCCAACTCCTGCTATCCCTTCACCGCTCCGAGCGTTATGCCCTGGGTAAAATAGCGCTGGAAGAACAGAAACACAAGCAGTACCGGTAGCGTAGCGCATAAGGCGCCTGCCATGGCGACCCCGTAATTAATATCCACCTCTTGCACTTGTCTTGCAATTTTCACGCCTACGGGAAGCGTATAAGTTAGTTTGTCTTTAAGCATGATCATCTGCCATACGTAATCGTTCCACGAGTTCACGAACGTAAAGATGCCCAGAACGGCTATGCCCGGTTTGGCCAAAGGCAAAATGACCCGGGAGAATGTCTGCCATTCGCTGCAGCCGTCGATTTTGGCCGCTTCGATCAGCGCCCCCGGCAGCGTCTGCATGAACTGCTTGAGCAGAAACACGCCGAACGGCCAGCCGACAAGCGGGAGCAGCACGCCCCACAGCGAGTTGGTCAGCCCGATCTTGTTCATCATCTGGAACAGCGGAATGAGCAGCACCGTATGCGGAATCGACATCGAGGCGATCATGACCGCGAACAGCCATTTCGAGCCTTTGAACGGCACTTTGGCAAACGCATAGGCGGACAGCGAGCTGACCGCGATGACGAGCAGCGTCGCCACGACCGAGATGAACATGCTGTTGTACAACCAGCGAAATAACGGAAAATCGGTTACGAGAATGCGGAAATTGTCCAGCGTCGGTTGGCGCGGAATCCATTCCGGCGGAATTTGCAGCGCCACCTTCAAATTTTTGAACGACCCGATCAGCATCCAGTACAGCGGCCACAAGAATAACAAAGCGCACGCCCAAATCCATACATGTCCAAGCAGCATCGGCCATTTCTTCAGCATTTGTCCCGCCCCCTTCTCAATATTCCACGTCGGATTTCAACAGCTTGAATTGGAGGAACGCGATGAGACAAATGATCAGACACAGCATGATGCCCATCGCGTTGGCGATGCCGAAGTTCATGTTGACGAATGCCTCCCGGTAAATGAGCATGAGGATGGTCGTCGTCTTGTAGGCCGGCCCGCCTCCCGTCATCAGCAAAATGATCGCGAACACCTGGAACGCCCCGATCGTCGACGTTACGACCACATACAGGACGGAAGGCTTCAGCATCGGCAGCGTAATGTGAAAAAACGCTCTGACCGACGTCGCGCCGTCCAGCGAAGCCGACTCGTACAAATCTTTCGGAATTCCGTTCAACGCAGCAGTGAATACGACTACGGAGCTTCCGAGCGAGATCGTGATCAGAATAAGCGACAACGACGTGTAAGCGTATTCGGAACCGAGAAAATTGACGGGCGCAAGTCCGATCAGCTTCAAAAAATAGTTGCCTAGGCCGAACTGGTTGTTGTACATGTACTCCCATACCATCGCCAAGCTGACGATGGACGTCACGCCCGGGATGTAGAAGGCCGCTTTGAAAAACGATTGCAGCTTCTTCGGATACACATGAATGATGGCCGACAGCAGCAAGGCGATTACAGTAATGGACGGCACCAAATACAGAACGAAGACGAGCGTATTCCATACCGCTTTCCAAAACAACGAATCGTTGACCAGCGTCTTGTAGTTGTCCAACCCCGCGAATACGTACTCCGAGTAGTTGAAAAAGTACAAACTGCTCCATATCGACGAAAAAATCGGATATACGACGAAAGCAACGAAAAATAGCAGCATCGGCAATACGAATAGCCAGCCGCTTAATTCTCGCCGGTATTTCAAGCTCCATAATTTCCCCATATCATTCGCCCCTCCTGTTCGGTTGTGTAGGATGATGTCCGACGGCAGCGCGTCGGCGTCATGCTACCAACGTACCATGCGGTACGGAGGGGCGATAGGTGAAATTCGTCAGGAATGGTGCGGTTTCCTCAGCTTGGGCCGCGCAAATCGCCTTAATTCGCGGAGGAACGGCTTTTCGCGGCCTCAGACTCCATCCGGGCAGGCTGGGCTTGAACGCTTTTCCGGTATTGCGACGGGGACAATCCCGTATTGTCCTTGAACCAGACCCCGAAGTAATGGGAATCGGCGAAACCGGTCTTCTCCGCCACCTCCTTGATTTTGAGCGACGTTTCGGCGAGCTGCTTTTGCGCGTGCTCCAGCCTTAAACCGCTTACATATTCGGCGAAGCCGACGCCGACTTCCCTTTTGAACAGCTGGCTGAAGTAGTTCGTATTCAAGCCGAGCTCTCTGGCGGCATAATCGACGCCGATGTTCGGATTGGCGAACCGCTCGCGGATCAGCTGCAGCGACTTGGCTACGTTGGGGCTGTGTCTAATTTGTTTATGGATCAAAGGACCGAGCCGTTTTTTGACGGACGCGATAAAATCCCGGCCATTTTTCTCGAACGGCTCCAGCGTCAGCCGGGCGCTCAGCTTGTCGAGCCAATCGTCGTCCATCCGTCGATCCGAGCCGCCGAACTGGATCAGCAGCTTGTTCATATGATTGTGCAGCGAGATCAGCAGCGAATGGATGACGGACGGAGCAACGGATCTGGCCCGGACATAAGCGATCAGCTCTTCCATTACGCCTGCGCACATGTCGAAATCGCCCTCGTCCATATAATACAGCAGCCGATTCTCGAACGACTCGGGGTATTGGTGCTCCCAGGAGGCTCCGGAGAACAAGATCGCCGGCTCCTCCTCCATCCGCTCGCCGACCCGGTATTTGAGCAGCGTCTTCGCTTCCTCGAACGACGTTTTGACAAAATGGATATCCTCATACCCGTTCCCTACGAAAGCGTATGGCTGCAGCTTCAGCTCATCGCGAAGATGGTCGAGCAGCGGCTCCAGCAGTGCCAGCATTTCATCCTGGGGACAATTGAAAATGAGGCAAAACTGATTGGCCGCAAGCGTATCCGAAATCATCCCGCCGTGAAGCTCCATATCGCGGATAGCCCTTTCCGCGGCGGATAACGCGTTCTCGTCCTTGACATCGTGGACGTATAGCAGTACGACCTGGAACCACGGCCGCTCGAACCGGAAGTCCAGCTTCCGTTCGTATTCGCGTAGCTCCTCCACCGACATATTGCGTTCCAGCAAGGAGCGGATCAATTTCTCCCGGAGGAGCGGAATTCCGTCCTGCAGCTTGTCGAGCATATGGTTGAAGGCATGGCCCAGCCTGCCCAGCTCATCCTTGTACTGCACGTGGAACCGTCCGCTCAAGCTTCCGCGCTCGACCTCGCGGACGAGCTTGACCATTTTTCGGAGCGGCATCGTAATCGTGCGCAGCAGGAAAGCCGAGACGACCGTCATCAGCAAAATCGAGACGAACAGGAAAAACAGCCAGAGCGAATTGACGTTACGCAAATCCTTCAATACGATTCGCTGCGGTACGGAATGAACGAACGTCCAGCCGGTCAGCTTGTTTTTGGCATAAGCGAGCATGTACGGCTCGTTGTTCTGATGAAGGAACGTGTAGCCTTGTTCTCCCGTCAGCAACGATAAATCGATCTGCGAGCGAGCTCCGGCGCCGTTGCCCGACGTGTAAGCGACTCCGGCCGAGTCGACGATGCTGTTCGTGCCTTCGCCCAGGTTGGAGACGGATAGAAACCCGTCGAACACTTGTGGGGAGACGGAGATGACCAGATGGCCGATCAGCGACAAATCCGTTTTGTCGTACATCGCGTTGAACATCATGATCGACGTCTTACGATCGTTCCACCTGACGAACGACCAGTAGGAGGAGCCGTCCGACTTGCCGAGCCTGTCGTACCAGCCCTGGCTGGCGAATTCCTCCCCGGTCAGGAATGTGGGCATGTTGGCGTCCTCGACGCTGATTTTGAACACGTTCTGGTACCGGTCGATCAAGTAAATCGCGTCGATCCCGTATAAATTGTCCCACATCCGGTGCAGCTGATTGTATACCTCGTTGAACGCGCGGATCCGTTCGCCTCCGCTTAGGGCGGACATGTCGCTGCTGAACCGTTCCTGGATGTCCGGACTGTACAACAGCACTTGCGCCGATTTCTGGATGTTCTGGAAATAGTGATTGATGCTGCTCGTATAGTATTCGATCTGCTGCACCATCACCTTTCCTTCCCGTTCGGTAATAAGCCTTTTGATTTGCGTGGAAGACAGGGCGGCAAAGGTGGCCAGCGTCAGCAGCGAAACGAACGCGACGGACAGCCACATTTTTCTCGCCAGCGTCAAGTCGTGAAACCGGCGAATCGCGTTGCCAATCGTTTTCATGGACGCCCCCCTCTTTGTTTGTGTGCCGGCCAGTGCCGACGCGCGGCTCCTATATTACTTCCACATGAGGGGCGTAACAACCTTCTCGGGAACTTCGCGGAACCGCAATGCAATTTCTTCCCTCAAACGTTCGGGAATGGCCGGTCCTTCGATCAGGACCAGGTTGTCCTTGATCTGTTCCTTCGTCTCTGCGCCGATGACGAGACTGTGCACGCCCGGAAGATCGCGGATGAAAGAGACGGCCATCTGCGGCAGCGGCACGCCGTACCGTTCGGACAGCTCCCGCAGCGCCGCGAGCGGCAGCCGCGCCTCCTCCAGCTTGGCCGGAAGCTCTTCATCCTTCATATAGAGCAGTCCTTGCAAAAATACGCTGCGGACGAACACCGTCTTCCCCGCGCCGGTCAGCATGTCGAGACAACCGTTGACGAGCGGGCGGTGGTCCAGCACGTTCATCGGCAGCTGTACCGCCTCATACGTTTCGTCCCGCAAGTAGTCCCAGAGTATCCGGTACTCCGCCTCGGTATTCACCCCTACGGATATGCCGGCCTGCCCGATCAAGCCTTCGTGCCGCATCTTCCGGAAGGAAGCGGTAATGTGATTCCCGAAATGCTCCATGACATCCGTGTTGTGAAGCATCAGAATCGGAACGGAACGCATGCCCAGCCGTTCCAGCGAGCTTTCGATCAGTCCGCGCATCGTCCGCTCGATCTGATTGCCGTCCGCATGCGGCTCCGGCTTCAGATGGATTTTGCTGGTGATCAGCGGCTGTTTGCCATTGAAAAATTTGCCCAATATGATTTCGGACAGCCCGTAAGCCGATGCCGTGTCATAGGAGGAGACACCGCCTTCCCAGGCGTACTTCAAAAGCTCGAAACTGCTTTCCTCGGAGGGCATCCCCTCGCGGTTATGAATGCCGTACGGCATCCCCAGCTGTACCGTACCGAGCGTAAGCTTCGACAGACCCGGGCTGCCGCCGTTTCTCTTCTGCATGTTCATTCTCCTTTACCAGGCGGTCCAGCCGCCGTCGACGACGATATTCGAGCCGGTCATATAGCTGGATGCCCCCGAAGCGAGGAAAACGACGGCGCCGACGATTTCTTCGGCCTTGCCCGCCCGGCCCAGCATCGTTTTCTTGCCGAGCAGCTCCAGAAACGGCTCGTTTTGCTGAATGTGCGGATTCGGAAAAGGCCCCGGCGTAACGCTGTTCACGCGGATTCCTTTGCCTGCCAGATGCGCGGCGCAGTAACGGGTAAATTGGATGACGGCCGCTTTTCCAGCGCCGTAATTCGCAGGATTGTTCGCACCGCTGTCTCCGTAAATGGAAGGATCGGGCGAGACGATACCGTACATCGAGCCGAAATTGACGATGCTGCCTCCGCCCGACCGCTCCAAATAAGGAATGACTTCCCTTGTACAGCGGAACACGGTCCCGGCGGCTCCGTCCAGCCCTTTCTGCCAATCGTCGTCGCTCATCCGCTCGACCGTGCCGAGCGGCCCGTAGCCGGCCCCGTAGGTGGCGCAATTGATCAAGATGTCGATGCCGCCGAGCCGGTCGGCCGTTTCCTTGAACATTTGGCGAATCGATCCGGTGTCCGATACGTCGCAAGCGATCGATGAGATCCGATCGTGCCCCTGCTCCCGCACTTCCAGATCGGCCACGGCCACGTCCGCCCCGAAGTCCGCCATCGCACGCGCCAAAGCCGCGCCCAGATAGCCGTTGCCGCCCGTTACGACCGCATGCTTGCCTTCCAATGAAAACAGTTTCTCGTACATGCCGATTCCCCCATGAAGCTTTATTTGGCCGTATAACCGCCGTCAACCGGCAAATTCGCCCCGGTCACATAAGCCGAAGCGTCCGAAGCCAAAAACACGATGCTGCCCATCAAATCCGTATCGTTCGCCATTCTCCCGAGCAGCGTCCGCTCCGAGTAGCGCTCGACGAACGGCTGCGGCGTCCGGTGCGACGCGAGCCCCCCGGGACTGATACAGTTGCAGCGAACATTTTTCGGCCCGTAATAGCTGGCTGCGAACCGGGTGAAGTTGACCATTCCGCCTTTATGGAAAAAGTAGTCCGGGACGAATCCGTGGAAGCCCATATCTTTGTAGAGCGACCCGTCGGCGCCGACCATGCCCTGGATGGACCCGATGTTGATAATGGAGCCCGAGCCCCGCTCCGCCATCAAATCCCCGAATGCGCGCGTAACGGCGAACATGCCCGTCGCGTTGATGCGCATGCTGCGGTCGAATGCTTCCAGCGGGTCGTCCCAGGACGACATCGTGCGGGCGACGGCATTGTTGACGAGAACATCGATCCGTCCGTGCCGTTCCACGATGCGATCCCGCAGGGCGAGTATCGATTGCTCGCTTTCCTGGTCCAGCACATGCGCGCTAACGGATACGCCTTCCTTGGCGAAGCTCTCCTCCAGCTCCTGCAGTTGTTCGGCATTACGGGTCGTCATATTCGTCGCCGCCCCGGCCTGAGCGAGCGCGAGCGCGATTTGCCTTCCGTACAGCCCCGCTCCGCCGGTAACGAGCGCAACTTTGCCTTCCAGCGAAAACGATTGCATAACCGTCATGGCGCCACCTCCTCGGTTCGATCCGCGTACACGCTGCGCACTCGTCCGGCGTCCTGCTTGTGCAGCTCCCCGACGATGCCCCGGAAATATTGGGTCAAAGCGATGACGTCCGCCCCCACGCTGATGAACCGGTAACCCATCGCCACGAGCTCCTCCGCGTTGCCCGTCGAACCGACCGTTCCGGCGAATTTGCCGTGCTTGACCGCCAGCTCCGCGATCTTCTTGCGCGTCTCGCCGATAAGCGGATGGTCCATCTGTCCCGGAGCGCCGATCGATTGGCTGAAGTCGCCCGGACCGAAAAAAATCATATCCAGCCCCGGCAGGGCGATAATATCCTCCAGCTCGTCAAGCGGCTCCACGTCTTCGATCTGCAAAACGTTGAAGCGCTGCTCGTTTGCCTGCCGCAAATATTCGGTGAAATCGATGTTGCAATAGGCGCCGTCGGCATTACCGCCGTCCACCGGCCGCAAACCGAGCGGATGGAACTTCGTGCTGCGGATGACCGCCTTCGCATCGGCCGCGCTCATAATATGGGGGACCATAATCCCCGTCGCGTCCATTTCGAGCGGGCGAATGTAATCGCTGTAGCCGCCCCGGGCGACGCGTACGATCGTATCGACGCCGTGCGCCTTGGCCGCCAAAATTTGCTTCTCCACGACCGACCAGTCGTTCGGCACGTGCTCCATATCCGTCCATATGCAGTCCAATCCGCTCATCGCGGCGATTTCGGCCGCCCGGGCATCGCCCAAATTCAACTTCGTCGCGTAAGCGATCTCTCCGGCCCTCAGCTTTTGCAGCACGCGGCTTGGCCGCATCGCGTAAGTTATTTTCGCCATAAGTCATTTCCTCCCCGATTCAAGTAGCGTGTATAAGTGCTTGATATTTATACGGTATAATGCCCGTCTTGCAGAGCCGGGGCGATTTCCGCCAATTCCACCTCCCGGCCCCCTTGTTCCCGGCTGCGGATACCGGCGATGACCAGCTTCATCAGCTCGACCGTCTCCTCGAACGGAAACGGCCGGCTCCCGGTCCGCAAATAATCGATAAAGCTTTGAAGCTGCGTTTTGAACGAGTAAAACGTATCCTGGCTCTGAGCGAAGGCGCTTCCGGCCGTCCCGCACAACTGCAGCATGCCGAACGCCCCATACATATCGGCGTGGGCCGCGATGACAATATCCGCCCCGCTCGCATGCTTGAGATGGACGACGTTTTTATCGGCTCTGCCCGTATTGCGAACAGAGACGAACCCGGGCCCGACAATCGGATAGATCGCTTCCAACGCATGGATGCCGTAACGCTCCCAAGATTTCGGAGTCGTAATCGTCGCGAACCGTATGTCCCCGAGACTGCTCGTCGATATCCGGTAAGGCATAAATTCCTTCGTATAGCGCATGCTGCTGGACGACAAGATCGCCTTGCCCCGGCGCACCCAGTCGGCGAATACGAGCAGATCCGCTTCGTTGTCGACGAGCGGTTTATCCACGAAAACGGGAATTCCCGCCTCCACGAACGGACGACATCGTTCCACATGCTCATGTCCTTTGTCGGTCGAGACGATTACCGCGTCCACTTCTCCGATGACGTCCTCCGGGCGGGATACGATATGCGGAATGAGCGACGCCCGGGATACCCGAACCGCATCCTCCGGATCGTCGGTCCATATATGTGTCACATTCGCTCCACCGATTCTGAGCGTGCGCTTCGGCTCTTTCCCCAAGTACGCCGGAATAGCCGCATACGGGCAGTGCTTCATCTCTTCCGGATCGTAGCCGTTGAATATGGCGCTCCAGGAATATGGATGTCCGTTCCCATCCACCATCCCGAGCATGGCGAGACGGATCGTGTCCCGCTCGACCAACGGACGGACGGCAGCGTTTGCAGCCGTTCTCTGTACTGTCATGTCGGCTTTCCTCTCCCTATTTGCTATTATTTCGTCTCTCATTATGAGACTATGTATCTAATTAATATTGCAATTTCATTATATCCGACTTTGCCGGGGCTGTAAATCTTCATTTGATTGCCCGGATTCGAAATGGCGCATGTCGCGATTTGCATATTTGCGGAAAATGAAAAAACCTTCGAGATCGCCGGTTATCGTCAACGATTTCGAAGGTTTTTCGCTTTGTACGTTTCTATACGTTCACTTGCTTGATCGCTTTCTTCATCTCTTGCGTACTGTCGCTCAAGACGGAGGACGCCTCGCTCACCTGCTTCATCATGTCGAGCTGACGGCCGCTAAGCGTACGGATTTTGCGGCTCTGCTCGGAGACGCGGCTGGCGATATCGGCGATGCTGCCTACCGTTGCGGCCACTTGCTCGGAGCCTGCCGACAACTGCTCGGTAGTCGCGGAGATGTCGATTATCTGCTCGCTGACAAGCCGGAACGCCGATACCGTATGCCCGAACGATTCCGCCGCTTCGCCGGACAGTCGGACGCCCTCGGTTATATCGCGTGACGCTCCTTCCATCTCCTCGCTAATGCTGCCCGATTCCTTGCCTATATTGCCTAGCAGGTCGGTAATCCGATGAACGGCCGAGGCGGATGCGTCGGCGAGCTTGCGTACTTCCTTCGCAACGACCGTAAACCCTTGACCGTGCTCGCCGGCCCGTGCCGCTTCGATCGAGGCGTTCAGAGCGAGCAGCTTCGTCTGCTCGGCGAACTCGCGGACCGAGCCGAGCACATCGTCTATCTCGTCCGTATATGCTTTCAGCCGTTTGGCGTTGTCGAGCGTCTGCGCGGCCGTCGATGCGATGTCGCGAATTTGGCCGTTCATCGAGCCCATCGCCAGCTCGCCGGCACGGGCGATTTCAAGTGCGCGGATGGCCGCATCGGAGACGGTGGAGGACGACTCCGCTATGCGCACGATACCTTGGGAGATCTCTTCCATCGCGATCGCGCTGTCGTCGGCGCTTTGCTTCTGGGACTCGGCGCCCGCATCGATGTGCCGGACCGATTCGTTCATCGTTTCGCTTAAAGCGAGCATCCGATCGGCATGGCCCGCGAACGTTTCGGAAGACGCGACGAGCTGATCCGACGTTTTGTCCATATTGACCACGAGGCCGCGAACCCGTTCGTGCAAATTGCCGGACATCGTCAGCATCGATTTGTAGGCCGTGCCGATCTCGTCCGCCGAACGGACAGGCGTGGCGCGCAATATCGCGCTCGCTTGAGCGAGGTCGCCCCCGGCCATCAGCTCCGCGCTTGCCGTTAGCGTATGGAGCGGCTTGAGGGCTCGTCTTACGAACCAGATGACGATGGCGATACCCGCAACCGTTACGGCCAAAACGAGCGCATATAACGGTATGCTGTCCTTGATGATATTTGCGGTGAGCCGATCGAATACGGCGGCGTCCGTATCGATGCCGAGCGCTCCGACCAACGTGCCGTTCGCCAGCTTGACGGGAGCGTAAGCGGACAAATAAGTGCCGTATTCCGGGTTCACGATAATCGGAGTGCTGGCCGTACCGCCGGCTTTGACCGCCTTGATCGCATCGGGAGGCATGTCGGCAAGCTCGTTGATGGGAGACGCATCGGTGTCCCCCTGGGGCCGGCCGTCTATCATAATCCGCGGCTCGTTATTTTCATCCAGCTTGACGAAGTAAACGTAGAGCGCCCCGATTTGCTTGCGGAACCGGTCCAGCTCCTGACGCAGCGACCAGTACAGATCGCCCTCCTCCGGACGCTGCAAAAACTCGGCGTACCGCTCAGGCTGCAGCTGGCCGGCGTAGCTCTCGGCTATTCGCATATTGTAGCTGTTGACCGCTTCTTCGACGGCGGATTCGGTTTGAACGATTTGCGTGACGACGTTGCCCGCGGCGATCGCGACCATAACCGCCGTAATGACGGCGAGAATGCGAACGACCAAATGCTTCTTCATGAAATGTACCATGACCCCGATTCCCTTCCGTGCCCTGCTTCTCTCTAATGCCGAATTCGACAAGCACAGGCTGTCATATGTCCTATTTTACCATCGCTCAATAGGCCTTTGTTCTTATTTCCCTATTATACCAGATCGGTTCGAAAACTTATTGAAAAATGTGCGAACAAGCCCGCTCGCCCGCTACACGGTTCGTTTCCGGTATTCCCTTGGCGACAACCCGGTTTTCCGTTTGAAAATGGCATGAAAATGCTTCATGTCCTTGAAGCCCATCGCTTCGGCGATCTCGTACACTTTCCGATCCGTCGTCCGCAGCTGCTCGCAGCAACTCTCGATTTGCAGGGAGTGCAAATAATCGGTATATGTCTGTCCGGTCGCTTTCTTGATCAAACGGTTAAATTGCCTCTTCCCTATATTGATTTTCGAGGAAATGTCGGTAAGCGACAAAGGCGCATCCAGATGGAGTTGGATGTATCGGATCGCTTCCTCTATTCTCGAATCGGCATCGGCATACGTACTACGGGAATATCCGCCATCCGTCGAACGGTACAACGTCAGAAGCAGCTGGACCACATAGGTGAGGATCATCAGACCGCGGCCTTCCTGCCTCAACGCATATTCCTGGTAAAGACGCTGCACCAGATTTCTTACGTCGGCCGATTGTTCCTCAGCCTTAAGCCACTCGGTTCGGCTCCGAACGGCCAGCAGAGCGCCCGCATCCTCCGACGGGAGGAGCAGCGAATGGCTCCGGATAATCCGGTCGAACAGCTCCAGTCCGAAAATGCAGTTGTACACGATCAACGGCTCCTTCACCGCGGCGTCCGCCGGCCGGAACACGTGGGAGATGCCGACCGGGATGTAGAACAGATCGCCTTTCCTGACCGGAACGATCTCGTCGCCTATATAATGAAAGCCTTTCCCTTCCGCTACGTAAGCGATTTCCACGAAATCGTGCGAATGCTCCTGCAGGTTGAACGTCTCGCTCGCCCTGTTTACGTACACGGGAAAATCGTAGCCGAAATACATTTGGCCTTGCATCGATTCGATCGGTCTTCGTATCGTCATGACAACCTCCGGAACGGATCCTATCGTTTCATTCGGGATTCCATAGTGTCAGTATAGTCCTGTAAAAAAGTCAATTTCAACCTTTATTCGGCTATTAAGAGGAACATCGCGAGCAGCCTGTTTTGATATTCGGGGTTAGAGAACCCAGATGTTATTGCTTAGGCCGGCTTGGTCCGCCGATGAGACGGGAAGACAGAAATAAGGTTGAAATGGGCACTAAAGTCGGCGCAAAGCGGGAAAACGATGCGGATAGTGCTGAAATCAACCTTATTTGGGACGCAGACGGATGAATTCCTGTCGAAATCCGGCTTGCTGAAGGAAATAAGGTTGAAACAGGCATTAAAGTCGGCGCGAAGCGGGAAAACGATGCGGACAGTGCTGAAACCAACCTTATTGTGGCACGGACGGAGATGAAATCCGGCCAAATGGCTTCTATTTCGGCAGCACCGCCTTTACTGATTTCAATGACCTTTTCGGCACTCTGCTTCGCCTTACATTCTGCTTTCCAAGTTTCCAGACTTGGTTTTCGATAACCCCTATCTAGAAATTCGAAATAGGGACCTAAGCAGTAACACCCGGATTCATTAATAATGAACTTCATTTTACTCATTCCAGCTTAGGCAGCAGCTGGCTATAAATAAATAACTTCAGGTTGACGCTTCTCTCCATATTGTAACAATTCGTACGTGTATTCCATTCGAGCTTGGATTACAATAAAGTAAGAGACCGGACGGTACGGTTTCTAAAAATGAATGGTATTTCCGTCCTGCCGAGATGACGGTGTGGTAGCTCTTCGGACTTTTTACTCAAGTGATGATCGGCTTGAAAGACGCCGAACATGCAGCTCAGTATCCGAAATCTAATATTTTATGAAAGCGAAGGAGGATTTACGATGCATGTGCAAATCGTGTTGTTCGACGGATTCGATCTGCTGGACGCTTTGGCGCCATATGAAGTATTTTGTGCCGCGAAAATGTACTCGGGCGGCGCCTTGAGCGTGGAGCTCGTCACCGCCGAAGGAGCGAGATCGGTCGCCAGCGGAATCGACGGCCTTCCGATTGTTGCAAGCGGAGTGCTCGACCCGGAACGGGCGGGGATCATTCTGATACCCGGCGCGTCAGGAGAAGTAACGGGTGACGGACCGGCTTCCGTTCCGGCCATTTTACGGAGGACGGCGGAAACGCAGCTACCGCTCATGATCGGGCAATCGTTCAAGCGGTCCGATATTACCGTCGCTACCGTCTGCGGAGGGTCCCTCGTGCTTGCGTTGGCGGGATTGCTGGAAGAGCGTTACGCGGTCACCAACCGTCTCGGCATGGACGTTCTCGGAGCGACGGGCGCGCATCCGGTGGCAGCCAGAATTGTCGACGACGGCAATCTGGTTACCGGCGGCGGAGTGACATCCGGTCTGGACGTGGCATTATACTTGGTCGAGCGCGAGCTGGGTCCGCGAATCGCCCATGCCGTCGAAACTTTGTTCGAGTTCGAGCGGAGGGGAACGGTATGGCGAAATAGGGGGCTTGCGCCGGTCGACGGCCCTGCCATGCCCGTCTCGGAAGAAGAGCCCTCTCCCTTTGTACACCATGATGAATCGCTTCAATCGGCACGCAATCCCGGCGATCATTCCCGATTCGACGGCGACTGGAACGTCGCCATCGCTACGCCGGTAGGCAAGCTTTCCGTCTTGCTAAGCATTTCTTCCAAGGATGGCCGGATAATCGGAACGGCTAAGCAGGGCGGCGAGGTTGCCGAGTTTCAAAAGCCCGTCATGGACGGAAACCGGCTATGCTGGTCTCAGCGGGTAACGAAGCCGATGAGATTGAATCTGAAATTCGAAGTGACCGCATCCGGCAATGTCATGTCCGGAGTCGCCAAAGCCGGTCTGCTCCCGGCTTCCAAGCTGGCGGGCGAGCGAATTGCAGAACAGGGGAGATAGGCTGGATGTCGCTGCGCCTCTCCTCTCCATACAACGGAACTGCAGATCAAAATCCCGCCCCTGCCTGTCATCGGCCTGGACGGGATTAGCGTTACTTCAAAAAATAAATGAAAGGAATTCGCGGCACGCTGCGCCGACTACAAATTCCCTTCGCTCACCCAGGTGCCCGGCGTACCGGTTGCGGTACACCTCCACCCTTTCGGCGCGCCGGCCGCGGGAGTCCGGTTCGCGAGGGAGTCGCCCGCTCGCCAATATCCCGTCGTCGGCGCTGCGTTCGCTAGGCCCTGGAACGAGCCGCCAACGTACATACCCTGAATCGCACCGGCGGCGATCAGCTCCGCCCCGTTCCTGCAAGTGTTGCCATATATGCTTATTTTCCCCTTCTCGGAAGCCGCTGCGGATTGGGGACCGATCGCGACGGCGGGCAACGCGCTGCCGCCAAAGTCGTTGTCGCTGATCGTGACGTTGGAAAGCTCGGCGTTTCCGGCAATATGACGGTTAAGGAACGGATTGCCCTGCGGCTCGAATACGCAACCCGTCACGGCGATTCTGTCTCCGCTCGTCCCGAGATGGATGTTCGCCATCAAGGAGCCGTCGTTTTTGTGCCCGCATGCTTCAAATCGCGAATGATCGATTCGGATGCAGTCCGACCGGCTGCCGGACAACAGCACGTCGTATTTGCCGTTGAGCGCAAAATCCGCTTCTATCCGCGCTCCGTATACGTCGGACAGCATGACGCCCTGCTCCCATTTCGAGAAACTGCCCGTTACGGTCAGACCGGCGCATACGAGCTTGATCGCCACAGCCGTCCCGGCCGCTTCGGAAACCCTGGAAGGCTCGATCGGCACCGCATTGGCCTCCGTTGCGCTCAGAGGCGTCGTCTTGGCGATGATGACCGATTTATCTTCACCGAGCCAAATCCGGTGACCTCTCGGAACGGATACGGCCGGGCTGATCGCGGACAACAACATCGTCGTCGCCCCTAAGGCCAGTGCGGTCGTCAATGTGCCGGCGAACGTGGCGCCCGCAGCCGTCAATCCGGTCTTGCCTCCGGTTTGCGCCGCCGCCGTCCCCGCAGTCCGCGCATCGATCGTACAGCCGATGCACCCGTATATCCGGCTGCCGTTGGCAGTCGCGCCGGTATAGGCGATCCGGCAGTCATTGCTGTATTCGACCAGCGCCAAGTACTCGCCAACGGATTCGAAGCCGACGGCCGTCACGTCTTCCAGTGAAACGCCGGATGAGTAGTACACGAGAATTAGCGGACTGCCGCCGTATGCTTTCTCCGGCGACAATGAATAGGCGACTCCGCTTATGCGAATGGACGATATCGCGTCCAGCGTATAAGTCGGCCCGATGGGCGTACGCACCGTGGCGGAGGAGCCTTGGATAAAAATTGGCGCGGACGCCTTGTTGGCGGGCCTTGCCGGCGGGTCCCCTATTTCGACGTCGCGGATGACGATGCCGGTCTGGACTTTGTGCTTCTCCGCGTATACGGCAACCTGGGCGTAGACGTCGCCCGGAAGAATGCGGATCGGGCATATCCATCCGTCGAAAACGATATTTTCCACGATTATGTCGTATACCGCCGACAAGATGATGCCATAGTTGCCGACTATGTCGTTGTATGGCAAAAAGCGGATGTTGCGAATGACGCCGTCATGCGGATGGTACGAATACGTGACGGGCTTGTTATGAGCATCGCCGCTGCCGACATCGCCTCCCCAGTGAACGATAATGCCCGCGTCGAAGGGACCGTAGAAGACGATATCCTCCAAAGCGAAATCGTTTACTTGTCCGAGCACCTCGACCGCCTGCGCTTTCCGGGTGGCGTTAAGGCAATACAGCTTGGCGCCGTACACTCTGACGTCGGAGCAAACTTCCCCCGCAACGGCCTCATAGTCCCCTAGGCGAAACACGTTCCCGGTATTGCCGTCCGGCGGCGAAGCCGTATTCGTAACTTCGAAGGTCGCGTTCAGCACCCGCGTATTGGAGCGCAGCAGCAAACCGTTGTCGTTCGCTCCCAGCTCGAGCACGAGAACCGCGCCGTCGTCGAAAGCCAGCGTACAGTTTTCCACGACGATATTTTTGGCTTTCCAGCGTCCTTTCGGAAAACGCACCGCGCCGGACAAGCCGCCCTTCGCGGCGTCGATGGCGCTTTGGATAGCGTCCGAGGCGTCCGCCACTCCGCCGGAAACCGCCCCGTAATCGACGATATTGATATCCGCCGCTCCCGCTCCGTATACGGCGTTTGCGCTTCCTCCCATAATCCCTCCCGCGGCCATAGCCGCCCCGGCCAAGCCGAGCGATGTCAGCATGGCCCTTCTCGTCATGGTGTTGGTTTCCTGCATCTTTTAATCGCCCCGTTCCGTCAGAAATACGTTGCGCACGGCTTCCAAATAGGCCATACCGTATTCGGTATCCGGCTCGAGGTAGCTGCCCTCCGTCCATTCGTTCCATGCATTGATGGAGACGATGCGGGGACTCCGGTCCGTTTCCTCCACGAAAGCTTTCGCATCCCGTAAAGCCTGCTCGAACTGCTCCGGCGTATTGTCCGCCAGTACCGGCATGTACGGATATCCGAGATTGTCGAACCGGTCCGATTGGATCGTCCGGGGCGAGGAATCCCAGCCCATCGTCACATTCGGGAAATAAGGCAGCCGGTACTGCCCGGTCAGCGTCTCCATCGTCTGCTTCGCTTTCTCGCGGACTTCGCCGTACGGCGTCTCCGGAAACCGCTCCAGCCTGTGATGATGGATCCAGACATAAGAGGCGACCGAATCGAACCCGAGCAGATCGAGCATTTCGTTCGCGTTCGTCACCTTCTTCTCGCCGGGCAGCAGCTGCACGCCCCATACGACCGCATTGAGGTGAAGCTCCCCCAGCCCCGCATCCCGCACCATGCTACGGAACCGCTCCAGCGCCTCGCGCGTCGCATCGATCGAACCGAGCCCGGCGACGAGGCTCATCAATTCGTATATAGAAACATATAACCCGCCGTCAACGCGCCAGTAGGACGGGTGATGGAGGTAGGTGCGAATCATATGCTCGCACGCCTCAAGAAACGCCTTTCTCGAGACGGCGCCGGAGGCGAGCGTCTTGTACGGCCGGCTTCGCGTGGCGGGGTGAATATCTTGCCAGTCGTGGTTCGCCCACATGAGCGAAAATTTTATCCGGCCATTGTTCTCCGCCTTCAGAAATCCTTCCTCCAGGGCGCGCTGCAAATAAGGTCCGTCCTCGTACCAATACCAGTCGAAAATGAACGCGTCGATCCCATGGTCGGAAGCGGCGTCGATTTTCCTCGCCATTACCTCCGGATCAGCTTCATCCTCGCAGCCCCAGAGCGGCACCTTCGGCTGCGCATGTCCCGGAAACCGGGGAGTCGCCATCCGGACGAGCTCCCATTCGGTCCAGCATTCGCCATGCCATTTCGCGTTTCTCGGATCGGGGTGGTAATTCGGAAAATAATACGCCGCAACTTGAATGCGGTCCGGCTGAGATTTCTCCATACGTCACTCCCCCTTTGTCGGCCGCCTCGTTCAAGGGGCAAGCTCGAACAATTGAATTTCATTCAACCCGGCCCATCCGAACGATGCCGTTACCGTCACTTTGACAAAGCGGATCGTTTTGCCGCAATCGAAATATTTGTAATCTACTTCGTTCATGCTCGCGTTCGTATACATCTGTACGTTATCCCAGTTAATGCCGTCCGTCGATATTTGCACGTCCGCGGTTTCCGCATAGCCTAATTTTAGTAAAATACCGATAGTTCCAATCGTATGGTTGCCTTGCAAATCGATCATGAATGTCGCAGGAGACGTCGGTGTTGCGGTCGCATTTTTGAAAGCTGCGCTGCCGTAGGCGATGCTGCCGTCAAGCGCGCCTTTCGGACCTGTGGCCGAGTTGTTCGGGTCCGAATACTGCATATCCGCCGTCACGGTAATGGCCGATGACTGGTACATGCCCGCGAGGTTCATCTTCGTGCCGAAATCGCCTTCCCAATTGCCGAGCTTGGAATACGTGCCGCCCAGGATCTGCTTATGCGCATCGTAATAGACGGTAAACAACCGGCCGTCATCCAGCAGGACGGTGGATGAATAACCCATATCGGACGTCAGTCTGTTCGAATATAAAAGCCGGCTTGCCGAGCCGTTCCACGGGTCGCTCAGGTCGCCGATTTTCACGACGACCGGGCGGCCCCCGCCAGGATACTGAAATTCGCTCCATGCCTGGAATATTCGATCGGTACCGGGAATGCGGAACAGCTCCGGGGCATGTATTTTCTTATCAAGCTTTACGGGAGTGCCCCATGTGGCGCCGTAGTCATAGGAATTTGCCTCATAGCCCAAATTGTCCGCCGATGACACTCGGATGAGCCCGCGAATATGTCCGTCCTCCAGCTCGGCGATCGCTTGCTCCACCATATGAATGCCTTGTATGTAGCCCATAACCGTCTCGGTCGTAGAAGGCCATGTCGCCCCCTGATCGGTGCTCCGCACTACGGTAGTTTGCTGATAACCCTGACCGGGGGCAGGGCCGTACAGCGGTATGAGCAAATCGCCGCTCGACAGCTCGATTATTTTGGACGAAGTCGCCGCCCAAGCCATATTCGTTCCTACCGTAACCGTACTGCCCCAAGTCGCACCGTTGTCCGTACTGCGAATAACGCGTACGTCGATAACCCCTCCGCTGTACGTGAACCACGATACGAGCAGCGTCCCGTCCGATAATGCGGCAATCGACGGATCGCGATCGTCGTATGTCGTATCGGTTACGGTTTGCGCCGCGCTCCAGGAGACGCCGTCATCCGTGCTCCGCTTCATCATGATCTTGCCATTGCCGCCTGCATGACTTTCGGACCAATAGTAAACGACGACCAAATCGCCATTGCCCGCTTTGACGATATCGGGAAAATACGGCTTGTAGCTGCCGGAGGCCGATACGACCGTACTATCCGGAATGGTCGTATGCCGCACCTCCGCGAGCGCCCTGCCTGCGGGAAAAAGCAGAACAACGAATAGCCATAACGATACCGCAATCGCCGCATAAGAAATACGCTGAATGAAAGTCGCTTCCATTTCCGATTCCTCCTCGTTTGTTCTTGTTCCTATGCCATCCCTTCCCCGTCGGACCCTCGCGGATGGCGGCGATCAATCAATCTCGCAGATCGTTGCCGCGATGTATCGATGCCGCTCGCCCGGCACCGAATAGTAGTACATGACGATTACCCGGCCGTCCTGAAGCTGGATGGCGCTCGTGTAGCCGATGTCGGAGCCGTGTCCGTCTTCGCGAAGAATGACTTCCTCCGCCTCATCCAGCCGTTCGCATTCGGCGTCCAGCAGCACGGCGCGAATGCCGAACGGCCGAAACCGGTAACCGTAAGACATCAGCACCCGGCCGTCGGCAAGAGGGAGCACATGGAACGGACTGGGCGAATAATACGGATGCCGGACCGGGCGGCTCCAAGTCAGTCCTCCGTCGCTCGATTCGCATGTGACTAGCGGATAAGCCGACTGGCCGTCCGCCGGCTCGGGCTTCGCTTTGTGACAGCGGATGAACAAGACGAGCTTGCCCGACGGCGTTCGATGCAGGTTCGGCTCGAAGAGACCGTAACCCGCTTCGGGAGCGATTTCGGCATGAACCGACCATGTAACGCCAAGGTCGTCCGTCTTCCCGACGACTACCCTCGACACGCCGCCTTCCGAACCGTAAAACGGGACGAGCAGCGCTCCGTCGTCCAGCTGGACGCAGTTACCGCGGATATATACGTCTCCGAGGTTCACGGCCGCCGGTTTATCCCACGTCCTTCCCCCGTCGGACGAGCGCAGCGTATAAGAACCGACCGGCCTGGCGGCCCATTTTCCGAAGACGGTGTGCGTATACCCTCCGAGCCGCTCCGCGTCTGTCTGATCGGCCACCTTCAGCATGAACAGCGTGGCGAACAGGCTGCCGTCCCGAAGCACGTTCAGGCACGGGTCCTGCACGCCATAGAAGAAGTCGTCGTACAGCACGGATGCTGTCTTGCTCCATTCGATCCCGTCTTCGGACGTAACGAGCACCCCCTTGGACGACGGATCGATATGATCCATGCCGTACGTATCCAGCCGGTTCGGGGCTTGCCGGAAAGCGGCAACGTACAGTCCTTCCCGATTGCGGATAACGTTCGGAAACGTATTGTATTGCTCATCCTTGTATACGATCATGTGGCGGACAGGCTTGATTGACAATGGACTTGCTCCTCTCTGATAGGCATATTCTTCTTCCCGGAAAACCGAAAACCCAAGTACTGACGGCCTACTTCGCCTTTTCCGCCTTGATCGCGGCGTTCGCCCGTTCGGCCGCTTCGCGCAGCGCGGTATTGACATCCTTTTTCTGCAGGACGTTCGCTTCCAATGCATATTGAAGCTGGTTTCTGGCCAAGTTGTTGAATTTCGTGAACGCCGACGCCTTCGCGTACTTGGCCGGCAGCATCGCCTTCACGTTTTTCCCTTTATACATGGCGGTGTCCTGCCCGAACGAATTGCGCAGCGTCTCGCTCGCCAACGCGGTCGGGAATTGGCCTTGCTTCACCATCGGCAGCTGGTACTCTTCGGATGCCAAGAATGCGATCACTTCAAACGATACGTCGCGATGCTTGTTCGTCGCCGTCATGTAGAACGAAATCGGGTAAGGCTGCGGCCCTACGCCCGGCAGCTCTTTGAACTCGGGAAAAGCCGCCATATCCCAGTTCATTCCTCCCAGCTCTTTCTCGGTATATAGCGTGCTAACCGGAAGAAGCATGGCAAGCGTCTTATCTTTTGTGAACATGTCGCGCATGGTACCTGCCGACAGCTTCTGCTGTGTCGGTTCTACGCCTGGCAGTTCGAAAAACCGGGCCACATTGGCCGTCATTTTGTTCCATTTCTCGTCGGCGAATGAAGTCGTGTCCGTGGCCGGGTCGACCATATTGAGCGAGAACTGGTTGCGCACCATCAGATGCTGGAACGATACCATGAATCCGTAATATTGAACGGAACCGTCTTTGCGGGTCACCTTTTTGGACAGCTCGTACAAATCGTCCCAGGTCATGTTGTCCTTCGGATACGGAACCCCGAACTTGTCGAATATGTCTTTGTTGTAATAAATAGGCGACGGCGACATCAAAGTTGGAAGCGCATACATACCGCCTTTGGACATTTCCTTCATCATGTCGACGGATACCGGATCGATTTTGCCGAGATCGTACTTGTATTTCTGGATAAGCGGCGTAATATCGGTTTGCATGTTGTACTTGTTAATGACGTCGTTGAACAGCCCGCTCGAAGCGAAAATGATATCGGGCGGCTGGCCGGCGGATATCAAATCCTGCACTTGGGTCAGCTTCGTAAACGGCGAAAATCTCGGCGTCACGTGCGGAAATTTCTTCTTGATCGGCTCGCCGATCTCTCTCATGAACCGCTCCTCGGTATAATCGGATACCCCGTCGTAGAATACGAGCTCGACCGGTTCCTTCTTCGCGACCGCCTCCTTTTCTTCGGGCTTGGCCGCCTTGCCCGGCTCCTGTTGTCCGCTGCCGTTCGAGCAGGCCGCAGCTATAAGCAGCGATCCCGACAGCAGCGCCAATGCGCTCTTCTTGAACATAATCATCCAACCTTTCTTGTTTGCCCCCGATTTGCATGGCGATATCGGCTTGCAATAATGATACTATTTTGCCGGCGATAACCGCTGCTCCCACATAGAAGGGAAACGGTTTCATTCGGCGAAAACCGTATTGATATATTTAGAATATACGGTACAATGGTTATTAACAATAGAATGAAATTTCGATAAGGGTGCATTATTTTGCTATATCCTCACGCCGAGTTGGAGCGCCAATCGTTCCATACCCGCTACTTGACCCCGATGGCGGACAGCCTTCGGCTGACGTCCATCGGCTGGGAATACGTCAATTCATCCGCCTATAAATGGGACGGCCTGAACCGCCTGTCGCAGGACGCGGGCGTCTTTCAGTTCACCTTGTCCGGGCAAGGCGTCATCCGCTACAACAACCGGGAATACGTCGTCCCGAAACATTGCGGCTTTCTGTGCACGATACCGGGCGACCACGTCTACTACTTCAACGAAGACGATGGCGATTGGGAATTTATGTTCATCTCCGTTCAGGGCGAAGACGCGATCCGGCACTGGAAGTCGTTAATCCGATTGTTCGGGCCGGTCATCTCGTTTCAGGACCAACCCGAACCGATGTACATCGTCAGCAGACTGTACGCTCATTTGTACGACAACCTCGACTTTGACAAATACGCCGTCTCGGTCGAGCTGTACCGGTTCGTCATGGAAATGCAGCGAATCGCGGAAGGACACGATATCGTACAGCTCGCGGAAACGCCGGAGCCGATCCGCCGCTCGATCCAACTGATGCGGTCGCAGTACGCCTTGCCGCTTACGCTTGAAGAGCTCGCGGATTGCGCCGGCATATCCAGGTACCATTTCTGCCGCACGTTCCATGCGAAAACCGGGCTGCAGCCGATGCAGTATTTGCGCAAAATCCGCATCGAGAAAGCGTCCGCTCTCCTCAGCCAGACGCGCAAAACGGTCGAGACCGTCGCCCGCGAGACCGGCTTCGACAACAGCAACTACTTCATCCGGGTGTTCAAGCTGCTCGTCGGCATGACGCCGAACGAATACCGCCAAAGCTGCAGCGCGGAGTCGACGCATTCGCTGCGCATCGAGAAATGATGACGGTCACAGCTCGATGCGGACCACCGTTTCCCGGCGGGACGCTACGTCTTCCGTCGGACAGAACACCCGGTACAATCCGGCCTTCTCGTCCGCCGTCTCCACATCGGCGGGCTTGCCGTCGACGAATGCCGAGAGCGGCTTCCTCTCCGAGACGAACGAGAACGTGCCGCCGTCCTTCAGCCTCACCTGCACGTTTCCCCCTTCCCATGCAGTCTCCAATACGGCATCGGCGGCGACCAGCTTGTCGGTCAAGCCGATTGCGGTGAACGGACCTATGGCCGCCGGGACGATCAGGAATAGCGCGGCTTCGAGCCGCTCCAGACGGACCGGGACCGTTTCTCCCCGCCGCAAGCGGTGCGCCGTACCGCGGAACGAATCGTATACGACAAACGCCTTGCCGGCCAGTCCGGGAATATCGTCCGGGCCTATTTCACCTTCGACCGGCCGATCGCCGTCGTACACGTGAAAAGCGGCTACTATGCCCGCCCCGCCCGCCGTATTCCATACTTTGAACGCACCGGGAGTAATCAGCGGATTGACTGTCAGCCATTCCTTCGTAGGCTGGCCGACCCGTTCGCAACGGATGATTTTGCCGTCGCCGTATACAAGCGGCCGGATGATGTCCGGGTTCGTCCGTCCCGGACCGTCGCTGAAATAGACCGGCCCCCCGCTGACGGCGCGCAGCGTCATATGAGGAACGGCGTCGTGGTGCCCGGTCCAGAACATGTCCCAGTCTCCCCAATAGAACGGGCCGTGGTACACCGAGTTGTATGCATTTTGCAGCGCGTGTTCCCCGAACCCGTCGGCGATTTTCGGCAGGAAATCGTTGCTGCTCCGGGATACCGAGGTCAACGGCCGGTGCCAGACGTTCTCCGACGCCATGCCCATGCAGTTGATCATGCAGCCGTCGAAATGAAGGGCGACGGACGCCTCCAGACCGGCGTGAAAGGCATGCGCCGTTTTGGCGATCGACTGCTCGCCGCCCATGTACGAATAGAGCGAGCTTTGGTTGTCCACTTTGACGAAATCGATGCCCTGCCGCTTCAGACGGGAATGCCACAGCTGCCAGAAGCCGAAGTTTCGCCCCGCGTCCGGATGCGGGATCCACCTGCCGGTTCGCGTCTTGTACCCATAGTTCCGCGCCTCCGCAAACGCCTCTCCTTCCGGATCGATCCCACCCCAATAACCGGCAATGTTGTGCCACGCCCCAACCCAGCGGATGCCGTGCTCATCCTTCAATCGGCGTACGGTGCGGCCGAGTCCGCCGGGAAACTTCTCCTTATCGGCGCCGAAGGAGGCCAGCTTGCGATCCTTGACATCGGACCAACCGTCGTCGATCATGAACCAGCGTACGGGCAGCCCCAGTCTTCCAAGTTCCGCGGCCTTCTCCTCCAGTCCCTTCTCGTCCACATCGGCATAGAAGGCGTCCCAGCTGCACCAGCCCAAATATTCCAATATTTCGGGGTACGCTTTCTCTTCCTTCGGAACCCCTCCGGCATCCCGCTCGGCAAACCCTACAGCAGCGGCATCGGCTGCCAGAAGGTACGGATCGATTCCAGCACCGAGAACGAAAGAAACGGTACGAATCGATTCGCGACCGCTCTCGAAGGCGGATATTTGAACGGCCAGCCCGTCCTCGCACCCGGTCAGGTCGGTTCTGTACAGCTCGTCGCACACGGGAAGCATGTAGCCGTACCCTTCATCCGTTTTCCACAGCAGCGACTGGGTCCGCGCCGGAAGAAGGCGCAGATCGGTATCGAAATGCGGCCTCGTCCACCATTCCTTATGCCTGGAGGCGGCCAACAGCCCTTGCAGCCCGTCTAATTGCCGGAACACGATGCGGATGCCACCTTCGGCCGCGAACGTGCGCTGGGCGTGGTATGCCGTATCGTTGCGGATAACGGCGTCCACGCGCACCGCCATGAACGGCCCATTTGCCGACAAATGCAGCTCCGCCCGGATTCTCCCCTGCGAATCCTCGTACAGCAGCTTATACTGCTCCGTCCGAGTGCCGGTACTTGCATCCGGTGTTGCCGGGTTCGCGGATTTCAGCAGCAATTCGATTTCTCCCTCGCCAGCGACGGACACCCGGACGCCGAATTCCTTCAGGACGATGGCGGGTTCGCCGGTGAACGCGATGGATGTTGTTTCTCGTTCGAATACGAACATAGCTTGTGTAATCTCCCTTATGCCATATTATCGAAGCGCGGCGTTCCAGACGAATGCAGCTCATCGTTGACAAATTAACCATATTCGTTCCCGCAAAGTCCGACAATAGCACGAAGTTTCGATCGGATGGAACGATTTTGCTCGTGGAGTTCAGCTGATACCAAATAGTCACCAAAGTACCGGTTGGAGTAATACGCGTCCCTGTTAGCCGAGAAAAAGAACGGCTATAATGCAGGTAACATTCACGCGGAGCATCTTGGAACAACGACGAGAGGAGGGCAAATCGGCAGTTCTCGACGCCTGCTTGCACGCGGGCATAATCCGGCATCCAGAACGACTACCGAACAAACCATCGTTATTGGAGGGTATTTATGGTCCGAACATGGATGAGAGCGATACTCGCATCGGCACTGGCGCTGGCCTTGACTCCTGTCGCCGCATTCGCGTACACCCCGGGACAGGAGGTCCCTATCCCGTTTCCGAAACGCTATTTGCCATTCGACACGCCGTACGTCAACTTTACCCCAACAGGAGGACAGGTCCTCGTCTCGAACGCGCCGGAAACGATTAACGAGAACGGCGCGAAGCGTGCGGACGGTAGCGAAATAACCGGACAATACAACGCCGCATTGTACAGGGACACGGTAACGGGGCCGTTCCGCTTCTGGGCATCGCATTACAACAAAACGACGCATAAGCTGAAGTTTTGGCTGCATGTGAAAAACGTCTCCGGCGAGCCGATCCGGTTTTACAAAACGATGGAAGCTTACGACGATGCGAATGTCACGGCAGCGGCGAGCAATGTGACGAAACGGTTTATGAACGCTGAGCCGAACCCGGCGCTGCTCGCAACGATTCCCGCAGACGGTTCGTATTATTTTGCGATCTCGGATGCGGATCATGTGAGTATCGGGGAATCGATGGTCTATTTGGCCGAATTTAACGCCGTAGCGGAGGACGACGGTGCGAGCGCCAACGTATTGATGTCGCATGTGGTCACAACGGACTCGGTTAACGACCCTACTCCTTACGCCGCGACCGCGACGATCGCCCGTACGAATGCAACCGCCGACCGGTCCGACGACTATCGCGGATTGTTGGCGCACTGGGGTAGAGCGGGGGCTGTCAACTTGACGCTGACGGACGCCAACCCGTTTACGGGATTGAGGATCTCCGATCTGGGCTATTCGGGAGAGCAAGAGAAGCTGATGACGCGGTGGGACGTGCTCGGAAACCCTGTGGAACAGCGCGAAGTACGCTTCATCACCCCGACGGTGAACAAGCTGCGTTTGGCTTATTGGTATACGGACTATAACGTCGATGTGAACATTACGAACGAGACCCGTTATCCGATCGTCCATACGTTGTACGGAAGCAACGGTTCGAATCCCGGATTCGTCAATTATCAGGTAAACGGGGCGCCGGCGCTGAACTATCACTTTAGCACGAACACGGTAGTACCCGTCGCATCGACCGGAACGTATCGGCTAAGAACGATGGTCATGCCGTCGGCTTCGCTACCGTTAGGATTGTTTTTCGCTGCGGGAAGCCCCGATGCGGTTCCGAACGAGCTCGCCGTCGTTCAAGCCGAGACGACAGCCCTTCAATCGCATGCGGATCAAGCCCGGACCACAGTCAATGCGATGGCGGATAGCGCGGATAAAACAGCACTGCTGCAAAGGCTCGCAGCACTTCAAGCGGTCATTGCCGCATCCGGGAAAATGCCGGCGGCGGAACAGGCGGCCGCCGCATTCGAACAAACGCTGCAGCAGGCGGATTTGTCGATCGGCAACCCGAAGGAACGCGAGCGAACGCTCGCCGGTCTGCGAACGGAATTGCAGAAAGTCCGGGATTTGCGCGAGAACGTTCAAAGCTTGATCGTCGCTTTGCCGGCATCCGATCAACCGGTTGTACAAGGTCATATCGATAGCTTGGCAAAGCGTTCCGCCCGTATCAACGGCATCGTTCAATCTCTTCAAGCCATATTAACCGAAGCGGAAGACCCGATGAGACAAGGCAACGGAACATTGCCCCGTTTTAAGGCCGAGCGTGGAGCAACGGTCGATTTGGGAGAAATGGCCGCGGATGTCGTCGGAACGGCCCCCGCTATCCGCTGGATCTCCTTCGACTCCGCGATCGCATCGATCGATCCGGAGGGCAGGCTGACGGGGAACCGAAACGGCGTTGTGAAAATCGCCGCATATGACGATCTGGGAGTACACTATGTAATCGTCGTCGTTCATCATTGAAACAGTAAAGCCGCTCCCGAAAGGAAGCGGCTTTTGAATTGGAGGTTTGTCCATCTTTGAGCCCACGGCTGCCCGGTGCTGTTCATGATCTTACCGTTCGCCGGCCGGTGCCCAAATTAGATCATGACCTTGATCACGATTTTTTTGACCGGTAGGGCCGTTTCAAGCCGGATGCCGGGCATATGCACGTCATGCGGAGCGAACAACGCAAAGTGTCCTTCATGGAGCGTGAAAAAATCGCCCGATGCCGCGAATAAGGCGTAGTCCCCGTCCTTGTCATAAGGGCGGGTCACTTCAGTCCGATCAATCGGGACATACCCCAACGTCTCGCTGCCTTCCGCCATATACTGAACGTCCAAATATTGCCGATGCGCCTCCCAGAGCCCTTTCTCCTTCGGCTTGGTCTCATAATGCTGAACAAGGGCATACACATGATCGCCGTCAATCTCGTATTTCCCCGGTTCCAGCATCTCGCAATCGCGGGTCGCAAGAAATTGCGCCGCCAGCTTCAGCCTGGAGTGCACGCTTGCATATTGTCCGATGTGCCGTAACGAATCTGTAATCAATGCGGGTTCTCTCCCTTGTATATGCTTTATGCTTTACATAGCCGACAGCCGGCTTTAAGTAGTCAACACTTTCCCGGGGACCGAATTAAATTCGCCGCTGCCCGGAACGAACGGATATTTGTTTTTAATCTCGTCGGTCATAACGATGCCGAGGCCGGGCTGCTCCGGAGGCCATACGAAGCCCCCTTCCAACCGGAACGAATCGCGCACGATATCGCTGTGAAGTCCGGCGTAATCGGGCGGAATTTCCAAGATGAGCGTGTTTCCGCTGGCGAAACCGCAATGAATGTTCTGCATGAGGCAGCCGCCCGCTCCCCAGGCATGGGTCGCGATTTTGCGTCCGTTCGCTTCCAGCATGGCCGCCACTTTCATAAATTCGCCGAGTCCGCCGGTAAAGGCGGCATCCGGCTGGCCGATATCGAAGCAATTCAGATCGTCAAACAGCTTCCATTCGCAGCTTCCGGTCAAGCATTCGCCGCCGGCAATCGGAACCGTCGTTTTTTTGCGCAACTCGGCATAGCCCGCCGCATCCGTATAATGCAGCGGCTCCTCGAAAAACAACAGATCGTAAGGCTCGAGCGCCTGCAGCACCGTAACGGCCGTATCCACATCCCAAGTATTCGTCGGACTGTTCCCCATATGCCCGTCAAGCATAAGGTGAACATCCTTGCCGACGCGGTTGCGGATGAATTCCAGTTTATCGGCTTCGAATTCGGCGATTTCCCTCTTCGAATTCGGCATGTGCCAGCCGCCGCGGCTCGTATCTAGACAGCCGGCTCCCAGCTTCACTCCGTTGAAGCCGAGCGATAAATAATGATCCAGCTTGGCCGCAAGCTTCTCCTTCGGATAATTGCTCGGACCTCCCGTGGCATAGCAAGGAAGGCGATTATATTTCCTGCCTCCCAGCAATTCGTATACCGGCAGTCCGTACATTTTGCCCTTCAAATCCCACAGCGCGGCTTCAATGCCGTTCAGTACGGAAAGGCCCATGCCGACCCTGCACCAGAAATTTCCGCTATGGTACATGCGTTGCCACAATTCCGCAATGTTATCCACCGGCTGTCCGATCAAAATCGGTTTGAAGAAATCGACGATTGTCGGCACGCTTTCCGGAAAAAAGTAGCCGATATAGGTCTCGCCGATGCCGACCAGCTCCGTATCGGTCCCAATCTCGATAAAGGCGGCGCTGCGCAGCTTGCGCGATTCGCTTAAAAACGGATCGTTCGTGCACGGTCCTGTCAGCAGAACCGTGCGAACATCGGTAATTTTCATAGTCATAGCTCCCTAAGGTATCATTGTCCTTCCAGTTGGGCGGGCGACAATTCGTTCAGTAGAGGCTCCTCTTGGGCAAACCGCCTCACGTTGTCCACAAATATCGACCATATCCGCTGTTTGAAATGCGTGCTCTGCGAAGATCCGGAAATATGCGGCGTCATAATCACATTCGGAAAATCCCAGAGCGGATGGTCGGGCGGCATCGGGTAATGGTAATGCGTATCCAATGCCGCTCCGGCGATCCAATGCTCGCGCAGCGCGCAAAGCAAAGCGTCTTCGCGAATGATCGGCCCGCGGGACGGATTAAGGACGAAAGCGGTCCGCGGCAAAGCTCGCAGCTCCCGCTCCCCGATCATCCCCTCGGTCTGCCCGGTCAAGGGGACGGCTACGACCAATACATCCAAATCCCGCAAAAAATCCGCCTCCTGCCCGCGAGCGAATACCCGGTCAGGCAGCGTGCCTCGGGGATCGCCGGTGCCGGGAACGCGGTACGTATGACCGCGTTCCTTAACCTGCTCCCGAACGAGCACTTGAACATGCATGCCCATCGCTTTGGCGAGACGCGCCGTCTCCCGCCCGATTCCGCCATAACCCCATATCCCTACGTGCAAGCCGCGGATTTCCGTCTGAAACTTTGCCGAGCGATCCCATACTTTATGCTCCTGATTGCGGAACATCCCTCTCATATCGCGCGCCAGCTGAAACATCATCGCCATATTCCATTCCGCGATCGGCACGTCGAATACGCCCTGCGCGTTGCAGGCGCGAATGCCCCTTTCCGCCAAACCGACGTTTACGACTTGGGTATAACCGACGGAGCTGATCTGGATCAAACGCAGTGCAGCGCATTCGTCCATGTTGGACGGCGGGAATGTGCAAAACAAAATGTTCGTGTTCTTTGCCAGTTCCTCCGGCAATGGCTCCGGCCTTTCGCGTGGAGCAATCGTCCGGACACGGACGCCAGGCATGCTCCGCAACTGCTGCAGCAGCTCGTCGTCTATCGGCATATCAACCAATATGTTAAACATAGGAACCTCCAACGGGTCCCCAATAAGTGAAGGCAGCCTTCGAAGCTTATTCCTAGTACTTTTCGGGGAGCCCCTTCTTAATCATCAAAACCATTCATTTACAAATTCAGCAAAAACCTCGTTCCTTTCTCGTACCAGCGGTCGCCCATCGTATGGCCGGGATCGTCGGTACAGAAAAACTCGACCAGCGATTCGGGATGGCCGCAAGCCAGATTACGCTCGGTCAGCTCCGTATACAGCTTGCAGCAGCTTAACGTGCTTACCCGGATATCCCGATTGCCGATAGCGATAAACAACGGTTTGCCCGCCAAGTTCTCGACATAGCGGTGAAGCTTGAGCGCATCCACTTCGTCCGAATCCTTGATCGCGCCGAACTCGCTCAAATAACGCCAATCCGTAACCGGCGCAAAGCCCGCTGCCCGCGTTACCCGCGAGTCGGCGATAAGCAACCGAAAGGCCAAGTACGCTCCCCTGGAAGCACCGCAGACCGCGATTTTGCCCGGGGTTGCAAAGCCGGATCGGATGCAGTCATCAATGACTGCCCTGGCGTCCCGTACGAAACGTTCGAAGGGATCCTCCCCGGATCGCAATGCATTGCAAAATCCGCCAATCCCTTCGCCATAAGGCTCGATGCGCTCTCCGTGACAGGGGATATCGAAGCTTATGGCATAATGGCCGTTAGCCAGAAAACCGTCGGCGGTCGCGCGGTAAGGCTCAGTTGCCAGAGGCGTTCTCCAATCGGCGCCGACCGTAATGAGAAGCTGCGGATCGTCATGAATACGGTGACCTGCCGGACGCCTCATTACATATTTCAAGCTCTCGCCGCAGCTTTGAATCACATGCTCGGAAACCAGTTCCTTACGATCTTCTTCCATTAATCAACACCTCTTCGAATAGCGGAGCGCCCCTTATCCCGCGAGGAGCACTCCGGTTTCTCAACCTTTCACGGCGTTATCCTCCGATCGGGGTCGGTTCGACGCTACTCAGGCTTACTCCGTATACGGCATACAAGATGGGCTCCTCGGCGCCGCTCCTATGGAAGACAACCCTGATACGCACCTTTCGCCCTGCCAGTCGCTCAAGCGGCTCGCCCGGCCACTCCATAGACGATTCCAAGCCATCCTGACGAACGATCCCGCCGTTTTCTCCCGAGAATCCGGCAAGCGGACGGAACTGTTCGTCCGATAGTTCGATGCGAATTCCTTGTACCCCCTCGGCATTGACCCGAAACTCGAAATCGCGCTGGGGCAGCGTAACCGGCGAAGACCATAACGACCCTTCCTCTTGATCGGAATGCAGTCGCATTGAGCCCCAACGATCGCGGGGCAGTACAGCGAGAGCAATTTCCCCATAATAGCGATCGAGAACATCATTCCATGTATTCCGCCATCTGCCATGATAAATCCGGGTTTCGTCGCCTACGTTCAAAAATCCGTTCGCTTGGCAAAGCACGGTGTGGTAATACTTATCCGGGTGCGGTGTAACAAGCGATTGCTCACTATGCAAGTACACGTGTCCCTTTACCGGCTCGCGATAACGCAAACCGTCATCGCTCAGCACCAGACCGAAATCCCCGCTTATTTCCGTAAAGGTTTCGCTATTGTGCCAGATCGAGTACAAACCAACGGCAACATTCCCATAGATCATCGGCGCCGTCCCAAGATGCACTTGATCGTAGCTGCCTTGTTGCCCGCGTTTGGCCGGATCTTGCGGGTCGGGGAGCGCGAACGATTCCGCGGTTTCCTGCAGCCAGCTGTCGAAATCGGCCGAAATATAGGCGAAGCCCTGTCTGCCCCGATCCGATCCTCCCTCGCCTTTCCGCCACCCGTTGCTTGAATGGCCGTTAACGATGTAATAGCCGTTGAACTTGTAGAAAGAGCAGTGCTCCACGAATTCCTTGACCGGAACTTTGGCGCCCGCCGTCCAATGGAGGCCGTCGGGACTAGTCGCCGTACGCATCGTCGGCCAGTTGTTCGTCTCTTCCGTATGGAGGTAATACTGGTACACCATTTTATAGCGCCGACTCGGGTCCGGATCGTCTTCATCCTTAATTAGCGTTGGGCAATGGATAATGGAGTCGGGAAAAGAAATGGCGTTGTTGTTTTTGCCGCCATGAAACGGCAGCTGCCCCAAATTCGGCTTTTCCCACCGGATACCGTCCTCGCTTTCGGCATAGCAAATCGGTCCCTGCAAAATTTTGGCAAGCGACTTCCTTACCCGAAGCTGTTCCAAATCCTCCGGGGGCATGTCGGGATTGAGTCCCAGACTCATACCCACATACCACATCCTGAATTTCCCTTCGTCAAACAACACGGTGCCGTAAAAATGCGAGGCCAGCGAATCCGGCTCGCCCGGACCGCCTGGAGTCAAGACAGGCTCCGGTCTGACGATCGGTTTGTTCATATGCACGCATACATTTTTCCGGAACGGGAAGCAGCTGTCGTCGAATGAAAACAGGCTCGCCCTCTCTGCAGCTATTCCCGTGGATTGAAAATAAAACATGCTTGTATTCCCCCGATCAAGTTTTAACAGACTTTGAAATTCCTTCGCGCAAGCAGAAACGATGGCTGTGCTTTCTGCTAATAGGCGTTGTCCACCACGATCAATTTCTTGAGCTCCTCGACTTTCTTCAACGCCTCTTCTTCGGCTTTGCGCAATGCCGTGTTCATATCCGCGGTACCGAGCAGCACCGAGTTTCCGCCGTTGGCATAGATCGTATTCAGGTCGACTGCCATGGCGCCGTTATACGTAAAGGTGGCCCATTTGTTGTAGTAAACCGCGCCCCAGTTTTTGCTTTTAAAGAAATTTTCAGTTCCCAGCAGCTTCTGCACCTCTACGTTTTTCACTACCGGAGCGATCCCTTTCTTCGCCAATTCGCTTTGGACTTCATTGGAGACAATATAGTTCAGCACTTCCATGGCGGCGTCTTTGTTCTTGGCCATCTTCGTAACGGCCATCCCCGTCGTAATCGGCTGCGGACCCGTACCGGGCAGCTCCTTCCATGTCGGCAGCGACACCAGATCAAAGTTCATGGGCTCGAGCTGCGCTCTGGAACTTATCATATTGGCGCCGACAAGCGTTCCCATTGCGCTCGTGCCGGCCGTAAGAAACTCGTTAATATCGTTGCGGCCTTTAAAGTATGCCGGCTCGACCGTATTTGCGGCATCCGCAATATACTTCTGGAAAAAAGTTTTCCATCTGTCGTCCGTATTGATCGTGGGAGTTGTTGTGCCCGGCTTCAACATCGGGATGGAAAGGGGATTCGCACGGAACAAATAATTCAGGGAAGGTATGTATCCCGAATATTGAACCCCTCCCTCGTTGCGCGTCAACCGTCGGGATACGGCGTACAAGTCGTCCCAGGTCATCCCGTCTTTCGGATAGGGAACTCCGAATTTATCAAAGAGCGTTTTATTGTAGTACAGCAGGGGAACGTCGGCTTGCACCGGGAAATAGTAAATGCCTCCGCCAAACGATTTACCCAAGATGTCGCTATAGGATGGATTAAACCGGCTTAGATCGACCTTGTTCTTTTTGGCCAGTTCTGTCATATCGTATGCGTAGCCGTATTGGAACAGCTGCTTCTCGAGCCAGCCGGTCGAGGCGAAGACAAGATCCACATGCGTTCCGGTCGTGGCCAATCTTGTCAGCTTCTCGTCGTTATTTCCGGCCGTATCCGTCATATACTTGATCGTATAATTCGGAAATTTTCGGCGCACCTGATCGCCGAACCGCTGGTTAAAGTAATCCTCCGTATCGCCGGCCATCGTATAGATGACAATTTCTGCCGGCTCTTGCACACTTTTGACGATCTCCTTTGCCTTCCCTTCCGAGCCGGTGCCAGGATTGGCGTCCGAGTTGTTGCAAGCGGAGAGTATAGCTATCGTCGATAATGCAATGAAAAAGCGGCCGCTTCTCTTCATGGAAAATGTCCCCCTCGTTTGATCATTTCCGACGCAGCCCAGTCAAAACTGCGATACCGCTTGCTGTTGACGATCCAGTCCGCCCCTGTGATACAATGTAATAAATTTGACCGCGAACTTTGCCGTTGAGGAGTGAACCCCATGACGAATTCGCAAATCCGGACCGTCCCTGTCACTTGGGATCAATTGAACTTTAAAGTCCGCTTCGGCTCGCTGCTGTTCGACTTTCTGCTCGACAGCAATATTTACCCGATGAAGATCGACTACAACAAGAAGCACAACCATGCCGCGATCGAACTCCAATTCATCGATTCCGGTATCGGGACGCTTGTATTGGAAGATCGCGAGCAGCATCTTGAAACCGGTTCCATTCATATCATCGGCCAACACATCTTTCATTCGTTCAAGCCGGATCCCGTTCATCCGGGGGAGCGCTCCACTCTCCGCTTCACCTTCCGGGACGTTCCGACCGTGGACCCCTGCTTTCCGCAAGAGGAAGCGGAACAGATCAAGTCCGTGCTATCCGGGCTGACTTACAGCCAACTGACCGACGCAACCCCGAATCGTGCCATTTTCAGCTTGCTGTCCGACGTACGAACCGAAATTGAAGCGCCTTCCATAGGCTCCTATACGAAAGTACTCAGCTTGTTCGCCCAGATTATCGTCGATCTAATACGCGCCATCCAAATGGAGCACAAGACGAATCTCGGATATCCAATGCCCAACAAGGAAAAGCACGACCGTTGGTCTCCTCTTATCGACAGCTTCTTCTCCGATTGCCAGCAGCCTCTGACGCTGGATATGCTGGCGTCCACGCTGAATTTGAGTACCAAGCAGACGAATCGGCTTCTCAAAAAACATTTCAATACCTCGTTCAAGCACAAACTGATGGATACGCGGGTGGAAGTAGCCAAGGACCTGCTGCGAAGGAGCAAGCTGTCTATCGAGAGTATCGCGGGCGATATCGGCTATGCGTCGACTCAGTATTTCTGCTATCTGTTTCAACAAAAGACCGGCATGACCCCCTCGGAATACCGCAACATGGAACAAAACCGAAATACCGTGCCCGGTAACACTTGATGCTGCAATGGACGAGGCTGCATCACCTCCTTGTCTGCCATACTCGCGCGATGACTTTCACCACAAGTGTAGCCGACGAAACGAGCAGCCAACAACAAGCTGAACGGACATCTTTCTGCGAATATTGTCCTGAAATAGGAACGACGGTGCGGCCGGCTTTCGCAGTACACGGAAAGAGCGGCCACTCCGTGTTTCGATTCGAGTCCAAGCGAATTGTTCCATATCCGTATTCCATTTTGTGGTATGATACGGATAGTTGAAGCGGCGGGAGAATCGATAACCCATGAACATGGCGGAAGCCGAAGCCATACGTTCCATTCATTTCGAGAAATGGAACCGCAAAACGTTGAACGCGTATTGGATTGTCGTCCTCATTTCGGTCGTCGCCGAACTTGTCGGGGCTTTTTTTGTGTGGCGGCTCGATTCGCGACCGCTAGGCCTCTATTTCCTCGAGACGCTGCTGCTGCCCTCCTCTCTTGCGGCCGCGACCGTGCTCGTCTCGGAATGGGTCAACAAGCACTTACCCGCATGGAGCATCTATTTGCTCATCACGGCCGGCACGCTGATCGCCGCCATCTTCGTGACGATCCAGCCGAAAATCGACGGCCTGCAAATGACCTTCGTCATACCGATGCTCGTCTCGGTCTATTACTTTCAATGGCGCAAGCTGATGTTCTCCTTCGTCGTAAACCTTGTCGCCTTGTGCCTCATCCTGCTGCTTGATCCCGAGTATTCGGCCGACGTCGACTGGCGCGAGGTAGTCAGCGCCGTTACCCTCATGACCTGCGGCGTCGTGCTGGCTTACGGCATTATGAGCCGCGGAGCGGAAATCCAACAATATTGGGTGCGCACGACCCAGGAGCAGCAGGAGCTTCTCGTACGCAACGCGCTGATGGAACAGCTGTCCAAGACGGACGCGCTTACCGGACTGTACAACCACAAGACGTTCCACGAATATTTGGACCGGCTCGTCGAGCAAGGCGAGAAGCACGGATTGAAGCTTCAGCTCGCGATTATGGATATCGACAATTTCAAGACGATCAACGATACGTACGGCCATTGGGTCGGCGATCTGGTATTGAACCGGGTCGCACAGACGATCAAAAGCTCGCTGACCTGCGACGATTTCGCCGCACGGTATGGAGGGGAAGAATTCGTCGTCATTTTCGCGGATAAAACGGAGGATGAAGCATTCGGGACGGTAGAGCTAATCCGAAACGCCGTATCGCGATACGACCATGAGGAGCTGGGCCGGCAGCCCGTGACGATTAGCGCGGGATTGCGCGGTCATGTCCCGGGAATCGGGAAGGAGCGGCTGTTCAAGGGAGCGGACGAAGCGCTATATGACGCAAAGCTTGCGGGGAAAAACAGGACGGTCGTATACCGGAGCTCCGCGGAATAGCCGAACCGGTTAACGGTGATCCGAATTCCCGAATCGCAGGTACAGAAAAAAGTCTCCGGACGGATTACCGGAGACTCTTCTTGAAATTGCTCTTACTTTACCTGGAACGCATACAAGTCCGCATCCTTCATCCGGAAGCGTAATCGGACCGGTCGGTCCTCCAGTCCGCGAAGTCCTGTACCGGACTTCCATCGCACCTCTTCCTGCAGCGAATCCCCGTACAACGGCAGCATATCGTCGAACGACAGCCCATCCAACGCGACGCCGGATTCATCGGCAACCTCGACTTGAAGGAAGCCTGCGGCCGACGTCGAGTAGTTCAGCATGAGCCGTTCTCCCGCGAACCGAACCGGCTCGGTCGCAAATTCTCCTCCGGCGTAATCGGCGTGTACGGACGCGAAGCCGTGCTTGCGGACGGCCACCCGGCGCAGGCGAACGGTTTCGAAGCGATAATGCTCCGTAATATAGAACGAAAATTCCGTATCGCTCTCCACGCAGCCGTACGCCGTCATAATATTCCGATCCGTCCAATTGCGCTCGTCCAGACCGGGCCGGATCCAGCCTTCCATGAAAGTCCGGTCCCAAGTCGTTCCGTCGCGACTCGTCATCAGAACCGCGTCGTTTACGCCGACATGCCGGTGTGCTTCCACCTTTTTACGCTCCTGAACGAACCTCATCGGGAACGACAAATACAGATGCTCGGCTTGCGGGCAAACGATCGTGGCATTCGTATAAAATTGCTCCAGCGGGACGTCATGCGCATATGCATTTCGCTGCTGCAGACCCCAGTGGATAAAATCGTCCGATACGGTGCTTTGTATGCCCCTGATCCTATCGTGGGTAAAGTAGCGGTTGTAACACCGGTATTTGCCGATGTTGACATCCCAGAAGGCGATATTTTGCGAGTCGAACGCTCCGTCCGTCAGTACGGGCTCCTCCCTCAGCATCGACCAGCGGATGCCGTCCTCGGAGCGCAAGGCATACAAAGGCGATTGGTTGTTGAGCGTCTGCACCGAATTGCCGATTCCCGCAACGCCTTTATACCGCCCTGTCGACTCCGCTCCGGGGGATCGGTCGTAAAATGGGGCGAAATTGTGCGCCAGCACCCCTTTCAGAACGATATTGTTCCGCTTCGTTCCGTTAAACTCGAACAGTCCCAGCTCCGGTTTGACGAAATGAATGCCGTCCGCGCTCTCCGCATAACAGGTGACCTGCTCCTCCGAATCGTCGGTCGAACAATTGCCGCGGTAATACATGCGCACTTTCCCGCTGTCGCTATCCTGTAAAACCGTGAAATACGTGCACTGCGGTCCTTCCCACGATTCCGGAAACGTAAGCACGACTTCCTTGCGCTCAGGCCGGTTCAGTTGAAGTCGCAATCCCCGCATATCGGCGATAAGCCGGTCGTCCGTGAACATTTCGATACGCGACCCGATCGATATCGTTTCTTTCATTCCCAGCCGCCTCCTATTTATGCTTTACAAATGCTACCGATACCAACTACAATGAACTCGGGAAACACGCTGTCTCTAATCGTGTCACAATAAATGCATTCATTACAAGTATGGGAGAGATCGAATTGATAATCGACACAGTAGCCAACCTCGGCCAATATGCCGGAGTGCATCCCCGCTTCAAGCAAGCGATCGAGTTTCTGAACACGCATGACGTGAAGCAGTTGGAGCCCGGGAAGTATGAAATCGACGGCTCGCACCTATTCGCTCTGGTCCAGCATTACGAGACGAAGCAAAAGGAGCAGAGCATCTGGGAAGCCCACCGCAAATATTTCGACATTCAAATCGTCGCCGAAGGCGAAGAGACGCTGGGCCATTCGCCGATCGGGCTGACCGAGGTTACAACCGCTTACAAGGAAGAGTCCGACTACGCCTTGTTCTCGGCGGACAGCGGCAATTTCTTCACGCTGAAGGAAGGGCATTTCGCCTTCTTCGCCCCTCAGGACGTACATATGCCTTGCGTTGCCGTCGACGGCAAGCCGGGTCCGGTAAAGAAAATCGTCATCAAAGTGGAAATCTGATTCGCTCCGGGTGGCCGTACGCCGCTTTCTTCCGAGGAAGAGAGCGGCTTTTTGCGCCGCGATCGGGCGGATTCCGCACTCAGATTTCGATAGACTTCACCGACCATTCGGGGATCGCTTCTTTCAAAGGAATGAATACGGCCCTTTCTTCCGGCGACTTGTTCGGAATATGGTAGGTCAGCATCCACTCGTCCTGCAAATCGCGGAATATCATGCCGTGTCCCCCGTCTTTCCCGAACAGCGTCCGTTCGTCATGAGTCCAGGGCCCAAGGACCGAGCCGGAGACGGAACGGGATAAGCCTATCGCGTATCCGTCGCGGCCGAAGCTCGACCACATCATGAGCAATTGGCCCCCGGAGCGGAACAGCCACGGACCGTCGGTAATATAATCGATGCCCGTCCCCCTCGGCATCGCCCAAGGCGCCCCGGACGCATTGAACAGCAGCGTCGGCTCGCCGGACGGCCCATCGAGCGAATCGGTCAGCGGTATCGCGCACATTTCGCCGTCGTGCACCTGCAGCCATTCGTGGCAAAACACCATCCAAGGCTTCTGCCGCTCATCGATATACAGCGTGCCGTCCAAACATTCCCAATCCCGTGGAGTAACCGGGCCGTCGCTGCATAGACGGAACGGACCGAGCGGATGCTCCGCTGCGAAAATTTGCGTTCCCCTGCAAGCTCCTTCCGCCTTCAGGGTAGCGAACATATAGTACCGTCCGCGGTACTCGTGAACCTCGGGGGCCCAATAGTCGCGGTCCGCCCAGAAACCGGCTTCAGGACGAAAAGCGGGAAACGGCCCCTCCCAATGCTCCAGATCCCGGCTCGTATATACGTCGAAGCCTATCAAATGATTCGTTCCGTACAAATAATAGAGCCCTTCTTCGATGTCGGTCAGGACGTACGGGTCGCGTATTCGCAAATTTTGCCGTGATATCATGCTCGGGAATCCTCCTGTCTCCTTCACCGGAATCGCACTCCGTTTTGTTCACCTATTATCTTATCTGCAATACGATCGGATCTATATAGGATTATGTTTCGATCGAAGTAAACTATATTGCTGCAGCTTCCATTGAAAAGGTTATCTCTCAAGCGAGCAAATCGTCCCCGCAATGTAGCGCTCCCGCTCGCCCTCCAGGGAATAATAATACGCGATCAGCACTTGGCCGTCGTGGAGCTGTACGGCGCACGTGTAGCCGATATCCCCGCCGTATCCGTCCTCGCGGATAATCGTCTCCCGCGCTTCCGGCCAACGCTCGCATTCCGCGTCCAGCATGACGGCTCGTATGCCGTACGGCTTATACCGGTAGCCGTAGGTCAGCAGCACGCGTCCGTCGCGCAGACGAAGCGGATGAAACGGACTCGGCGAGCAGAAAGGACGACGGACCGGAGCGCTCCAAGTCAAACCGTCGTCGAGCGACTCCGCCGTAACGAGCGGGTACGCCTCGCGGCCGTCCTCCGGCAGCGGATTCCGTTTATGGCAGCGGACGAACAGAACGAGCTTGCCCGAAGGTGTCCGGTACAAATTCGGCTCGAACAAACCGTAGCCTTCCTCCGGTTCGATAACCGCATGCTCGGACCATGCAACTCCGCGATCGTCCGTTCTTCCCACGACAACTCGCGATACGCCGTTCCGGACGCCGTAGAACGGAACAAGCAGGCTCCCGCCGTCCAGCTCGACGACGTTGCCGCGAATCGCCAATGTTCCGAGTTCGATCGGAAGCGGGCGATCCCACGTTTTACCGCCGTCGGCCGATCGGAGCGTATAAGCCCCGACCAGCTTGCCGAGCCAGTTGCCGTACACCTTGTACTCGAACTCGGGGTTTTGTTGCACATCTTCGCGTTCCGCAACCTTCCACATGAAGCAGGTGGCGAATATCGTGCCGTCCGCCAGCACGTTCAGACACGGGTCCTGCACGCCGTAGAAGAAATCGTCGTACAGGTCGTTCGCCTCGGAGCTCCAGCTTTCTCCGTCCGCGGATGTGACATACACCGCCTTGGACGACGGATCGACATGCTGCAAGCCGTACGTGCTTTGCCGATCCGGCGCTTGACGGAAGGCGGCGACGAACGTTCCCTCGCCGTTTGCGACGACGTTCGGAAACGAGTTGTACCGCCGGTCCTTGTACAGAATAATATGTTTTACAGGTACGATTGTCATAAGTCCCTCCCGATTCCTCCGTCAACGTGCAGCTATCCGCTCCGCGTACGGTTCAAGTCAGGCTGGCGACGACGCCGGAGCCGTCCTTGAATTTCAGCTTGCCGTCGGCGGAATCCATGAACAAGGAGCCGTTCGGAACGGAAGCCGCTGCGCTCAGCAGAAACGACACGAATTCGCCATTAAGCGCTTTGGCGTTGACATAGCCGTTCTGCAGCGTTTCTTTGCCCGTTCGATCGCCTACGGATAAAGCCCCTTGCCATGCCGCTTTCATGAGCGGCTTGAACGTGCCGTTCGACATGGCGTTGAACTGCAGGTCGGCCTTCTCCGCGCCGGCCGACGAGCTTTGCTGCAAGGCGACCACTTCGCCGTACAGCGTTTTTTGCGCCGAAGCGTTATGGGTGTACATCCGCATGCCGAATGTCTCGGCGGCCGCGTTGCGTTTGTATGCCTCCGCGTATCTCGGTATTCCCGGCTCGACGACGTCGGTCGTATCCGGAGCCGTATTGACGATAAAATCGCCCGATTGGTTGAAGCCGAAATTGTCGATCAGCTTGGAGCCCGTCGCTCCGTTGTGAATACCGTTTTTATGTGCCGCGCCGTTCGGCACCGTCGATCGGATCATATTGCCGGCGATCATGTTCTGCGAACCGGCTCCGATACGGATGCCGGCATATAGGGAGCCGTCGATGTCGGCCCGTTTGTTCGGGGACAAAATGTAGTTGTCCTGTATGACTCCCGCGCTCAAGTTGTAAATGTATATGCCGTCCCGGTTCGTAAAAGTAATGACGTTGTCGTTGATAAAGCCGTTCTGCAGCAATGCCGTTTCCGCTACGATGCCGTGATTCATCTGCTGGGTGGCGTCGCTCGTCGTCTTGTTCCAGCCGAGATTTTGCGCGCCGACGAATATATTGCCGCCAATCTCGTAGCCTTGCTGGAACAAGGTCGTCACGCCGTCGGCATTGACGATTCTCACGCCATCGCCGAACGAATTGTACGCCTGGTTGTCGTTGATCGAGCTGCGGTCGACCGGGCCTTTGTAAAATCCTTTGCAAAAATCGGCCATATTGCCGAGCACCTGATTGCCGTATGCCCGTATCGACGTAAACTCGATGCACCACGATTCGACGCCGGGAGCAAGCGAGGACAAATCTTTGCCCATCGAGTGGAACCGGTTCTGGACGAAGCGGTAGCCCCGGCACTCCGCGTTCGGATACTGGTCGACGATGATCGCTTTCACGCTGTTGGAAAAAATGTTGTAGTTGAAAAAGACGTTGCGGCCGACGCAACGGACGCATTCGTTCAGTTTGAAAAATCCGCAAAACTGGATGTCTCCGTCGAGATTGGACAGCGTCTCCGCCCCGGTTCCGTCGGAACGGTCGAACAGAATGCCGCCGACGGTCGGCACGTACGGATTTTGCGTCAGAACGCCGTCGCCTTCGAGCTGCAGTCCTTTCATGCAAAAGGCGTAGTGCTTCGCCCGGACGATCCAAGTGTTTGCTGTCGTACACAGAATACGCGGCGTATATTCGCTCTTGAAGTCGGAATACAATGTCACTTCGGGCTGGCTCACGACGAGCGATGCGGTAATCCGGTACGTTCCTTGCGGGAAGTAGATGTTGCCTCTCGCTCCGCCTGCGTCGATCGCGCTCTGGATAGCGGAGCCGTCATCGTTCGCGCCATCCCCTTTCGCCCCGAACCATTTGACGTTCAACGAACCGTCGAACCGCCGTTTGAATCGGGCTCCCGAAGCCGACACGAGCACCGTGCCGCCGTTATCCGCCGACGACGTATCCCCGGGGACGTATAGGAAAGGTCCCGCCCGCTTGTCGTCGGTGACGAAATAAACGCGCCCCTCTTCCGGCACCGTCAACGAACGAAGCTCGTCGATCGTGACGGACAAGCAACAGTCCAAGCCGTCCGCATTGGACGAGCCGCATCCATATACCTGGTTCGTTACCGACGCTCCCGCTCCAAGCACCGTGCTGGTCGTCCCGCCCATTACGCCGCCGACGGCCATGGCGGCCCCCGCCAGTCCGAGCGAGGAAAGCATCGCCCTTCTCGAAAGCTGCCGCGGCCTGACCGCAGCTCCATTTTCTTCATCCGGCATCGCTATCGATTCGCGTTGTTCCGCCATGTCCGAAGCCTCCGCTCCCGTATGGAATAATAAACCGCCTTACTCTTGGCTACTGTTTATAAGATCGACCCATTTGCCCCATATCGTAAAAGGATTCGGGCTCGGGAATCCGTCAGCGAAGCTGAAATGCCAGTTCGCCCCTTTGTCACCCGTCAGAAACAGACGGTTGTCTGCGCCTACGGCGAGGCCGGTATATCCAGTCGTCGTGCCCTCGTACGTTGTCGCGAAAGAAGACCAGTTGCGTCCGATACCGTCCTCCGACAACAACAAGCGCGTATCCGGACGGCCGTAGCTGAGCACGAGCTTGCCGTCGGGAAGCGCACGCAATGCCGGCAGGACGCTGTAGGCGAGCTCCGGCTCCGGCCCCGGCAGGATAGTCGGCTCGCTCCACGTCCGTCCGTTGTCGGCGGAACGCGATTGGTACAACGGCTTGTTGCTGCCGATGCGCATGACGCACAGTAACGTACCGTCCGCGACGCGCGCTACGGTCGGCTCGCAATACCCTTCGGGGCCGATCGCAGGATCATAGGCGACCGTCGATACGATGGTCCAGGTCACGCCTCTGTCCGTGGACTCCGCCCATACCGTCCTGTATTTCGTGTCTGCTTCGTAGTAGCCGTACAGTACCGCGCCCAGCACCCCGGCCCCCATATCATGCATCCAGGTGAAGGCAAATCCGCCGCGGCCAGAGCCTTTGACGACGCTTCTCATCGGGTGCGGCGAGATCAGCCGGCCTTCGATAACGCGCCAGGTCGTTCCGCCGTCAGGCGACTCGATCCAGCGGACTCGCTGCTCGCGCGACACATCCCCGCCGACCATCTCCGTCACGAACGACGGACCGCCGATCGCGCCGTCCGCCAGCTTCGCGAGAGAGATCGGAAACCATTCGTGGGACTGGTAATGCGGCCACGTAGCCCCGCCGTCGTCGGACATGCGCAGCCCGACGGAGGGTGGGATATTCGCGTCGTCCTTCGTCTGGCTGAAATAGACGAACAGTCTCGTAAACGATTCGTCTCCCGAATCGACGGGAAACGCCGCAGCCGCGGGGAAGGCGCAAAGCCGTTCCCCTTCCGCCTTGTCGACGATAAACGGCTCTGTCAGTCGAAACTCGCACCGGCTCGTCGTCATTCGTCTCTCCTCCTTCGCGATCAATGATAAGCCGGCAGCCAGCTGCCGTGCCGTTCGATCAGATCGTCGCACATCGATACGATATCGTCGATCGACAGCTCTGCCGCCGTATGCGGATCGAGCAGAGCGGCTTGGTAAATCGCATCCTTCTTCCGCGTAATCGCGGCTTCGAGCGTCATCAGCTGGGTATTGATGTTCGTCCGGTTCAGCGCCGCGCACTGCGGCGGAAGATCGCCGACATGGGTCGGCGTAACGCCGCTCGAATCGGCGATGCAGGCGACTTCGACGCACGCTTCCCGAGGCAGGTTCGTGATCAGCCCGGTATTCATCACGTTGCCGCCGAATTTGAACGGCACGTCGGTCTCGATCGCATCCAGTATATACGAGATGTATTCGTGGGAGCGCGTATGCGTCAGTCCTTCGTTGCCGACCAGCTCGTCGCGCATCGTCTTCCACCGATCGATCGCCCAGACGCAGCGGCGCGGATACTCGTCGAGCGGAATGTTGAACCGTTCGATCAGCTCGGGGTAATTCCGTTTAATGAAATACGGATGATACTCCGCGTTATGCTCCGACGACTCGGTAATGTAATAGCCGAACCGCCGCATCAGCTCGAAGCGGACCATGTCGCCGTGCTTTTCCCGCTGCTTCTCGGCCGCACGGCGCTTGATTTCCGGGTACAAATCTTCCCCTTTCCTGGTCACCTCCAGCAACCAGGCCATATGGTTGATGCCGGCTATTTTCCACTGCACGTCCGTCGGGTCCATTTCGAGGTGCTTCAGCAGCCGTGGCGCGCACACCTGTACGCTGTGGCACAGACCGACTGTCTTCACTCCGCCGTACGTATTCATCGCGTTCGTCAGAACGGCCATCGGGTTCGTATAGTTGAAAAACAAGGCTTCCGGGCAAACCTCCCGTACGTCGCGGGCGATATCCAGCATAACCGGAATCGTGCGCAAATTGCGGAAAATGCCGCCAATCCCGACCGTATCGGCAATCGTCTGACGCAATCCGTACCGGTTCGGCACCTCGAAATCGGTAATCGTGCACGGATCGTAGCCGCCGACCTGGATCGTGTTGATAATATATTTCGCTCCCCGCAGCGCCTCCTTGCGATCGGAATAGGCCTTCACGGAGCTGCTGCTGCCCAGCTTGCCGATCAGATGGCTAAGCATCCGCTCGGCATCCTTCAGCCTCTCCGCGTCGATATCGAACAAGGCGAACTCGAACGACTGCAGCGACGGCACCAGCATACAATCGCCGAGCACGTTTTTGGCGAACGCCACGCTGCCCGCTCCAATAAACGTAATTTTGTCCACTTTCCATTCCCTCCGAAGCAAATGTCATTTCTTTGCTCTATATTTGTGCTATAAAATCTCTTACAATCGTTATCTTATCTGCTATACTATTGAATATATATAGCAAATTCTGATGATCGGGGTGGATAATATTGCTCTTCCCGCATGAGCAATGCAGCCGTAAAACGTTTCAGTACCGGTACTTGACCCCATCCACGTTAAGCATGCGCCTCGGCGGCATCGGCTGGGAGTACGTAGATTCGCCGAGCTACCGCTGGGACGGGATCAAGCGTACGGACGGCGAAGGCGTCATTTTCCAGTTCACGCTGTCCGGTCAAGGCGCGATCCGGTACGGCGACCGTGAATTCGTCGTACCCAAGCATTGCGGCTTTTTGTGCACGCTGCCGAGCGATCATCTTTACTTTTTCGATTCCGCGTTCGGTCATTGGGAATTTCTGTTTATCGCCGTACGCGGAGAGGACGCCATCCGGCATTGGCAGTCGCTGATCGAGCAGTTCGGACCGGTCATCTCGTTCGAGCATCAGCTGGATCCGATTGCCTGCATCAGCGAGCTGTATTCGCTCATTTACAGCAATACCCAGCTCGACAAATATTACGTCTCCTCCCAGCTGTACCGGTTCGTCATGGAGCTGCACCGCATTTCCGAAGGCTACGATATCGTGCAGTTCAAAGATTCTCCCGAGCCGGTCCGCACGGCGATCCGGTACATGCAATCGCAATACGCCGCATCGCTCTCGCTGGACGATATCGCCGACAAGGCCGGACTGTCCAAATACCATTTCAGCCGCGTCTTCCTGGGCAAAACCGGCATCCAGCCGATGCACTATTTGCGCAAAATCCGCATCGAGAAAGCGTCCGCGCTACTCAGCCAGACCGGCAAGACGCTCGAGATCATCGCCCGCGAAACCGGCTTCGACAACAGCAACTACTTCATCCGCGTCTTCAAATCGCTCGTCGGCATGACTCCGAACCAATATCGACTCAGCACGGGTGCCCAATCCTCGCACGCGCTGCGCATCGAGAAGTGAACGGAGTGCGCGCTCGACTTTCCATATCCCGGCTGCCGTTCCGTCCCGCATCCGGCTTTATTTGCTCTTCTCCTTGGCAAGCTCCGCCTTCAGCTTCTCGTCGAGCTGTCTTAAGCCCGTGTTGATGTCCGCCTTGTTCGTGGCCACGTCGTGGAAGGTCTGTGCCATCGAATCTTGCTGGATAACGGTTGCGACGTTGGACAGTCCCGCTTTCCGCTTGGGCGAGTACGGCGCCCATTCCGAATAGTAAAACAGCGCTTTGATGTTTTTGCTCTGCAAGTCCGGACGCTCTTTTCCGAATGCGTCCTGGATGCTTTTGTTCGCCACGGTCGGCAGCATCCCTTTCTTGGCGTCGGCCAGTTGGATTTCGTCGGACACCATATCCATGATGACCTGGAACGCATCGTCTTTGTGCTTGCTCGTCGCCGAGACGGACCAGTAGGCGGAACCGCGCCAGGCCATCTTTTTGGGCGCATCCTTGAACGTCGGGTAAGAGACGATGTCCCAATCGATTTCGTTAGGGATCGGCAAATATTGGCTGTATTGATTGATTTGCATGGCGACGTTGCCCTTCTTGAAGGCGTCGTTGATTTCCGCCGGACGCGTCGCCTCGATCGTATTGTTCGGCAGCTCGTAAAATCGTTTGAAGTTGCCGAACAGAGGCTTCCATTTCTCCGGATCGTACAGCGCGTCGGCGTTCGGATCGAGGATCGGATAGCCGTACGGGTTGTCGCGCAGCATCGCCATAATGTTCGCGCTGAAGCCGCGGTACGTTTTGCCGCCTTCGGCCCGGCTCATTTTCTGGGCGATTGCGTATACGTCGTCGAATGTCATGCCGTCCTTCGGGTACGCGACTCCGAACTGGTCGAACAAATTTTTGTTGTAAGTCAGCACCATCGGAAAGTAAGGCGGATACGGAATGCCGTACAGCGCCCCCGTCTGCCCCGCATCGATCATTTCCTGGATAAAAGGCGCGTTGAAGCGGGTCAAATCGACCTTGAACTTTTTCACGTATTCGTTCAGATCGGTGCCGAGCTTCAGATCGAGGTAGTTGTTTTTCAAATTCGGCACGTCGGTCCGGATCAAATCCGGCGTTTCCCCGCGGGCGACCAGCTCCGGCAGCGAGTTGCCTTTATCCGGCGGGATGTATTTGAACGTGATGTATGGGAACTTCTTCTCGAGCGCGGCCCGGAACCGGTCGTTGAACTCCTGCTCGGGAACCCCGAGCCCGAATACGGTTAGCGTGATCGGATCTTTTTTTACTTCCGGAGTTTGCGACGCAGCCGGGGGTTGCGTATTCCCTTGTGCGGATTGTCCGTTGGAACCGCCGCATGCAGATAGTGCCAGCATCGCGCCGCCAAGCACCAGCGTAAGCCCGAGTTTCTTTTTCATTGATAGGACCTCCCCATGAAATATGACCGAATAGTTGTAAATATGGAACGAACAGGAACGTATGTTCGATTCAGTGCGCGGCATCACCTCCCTAACGCTTGCTGCTCCGTCTTACGGAGAGACGATCGGGCCGAATGCTTTAAACTCGGCAAGCGGTCCCTCGTATCGGAGGACGGCCGTTCCGTTAGAAGCAATCCCGCCCGTATGGGTCGGCTCGGCCGTTCCAGTCGCCCCCGCCGCCGTACATCGATACACCCGCTTTGCCGTCGTATACACGACCGAGCCCGCAGTCAAGGACGTCGAGGCGCTCCAGGCTGCATTCGCCATCGTTCCGGCTTGCGTGCATACCCACCCTACGTACCCTCCGGCTGCCGGGGCCGTATTGTATACAAGATCGGCGGCCATCCAAATACCGGCAATCGGTGCCATCGCGGCTCTGACGATCCGGTTGCCGCTATCCGCCAGCGCATGGCTCACTCCGGCGCCTTTGCGAAGCTTGCCTTGGCCTAGCAGCCGGTTCGCTTTATACGTGTTCGTCCCGAGAGCCAGCGCCGCCGCATTCTGATCGAAGAAGTCGAAGGCATATTCCGTTGTATTTCGGACTCCGAGCGAAATGTTGTCCTCCACGACTGTGTTGGAGCACGTATCGTGCACCTGAACGGAGTAGGCCGTTTCGTTGGCCTTATCTCCGAGCACATTGTCGCGGATCGTCAGCATGTTCGTATTTTTGGCTACGATTTGCCCCGTATAGGTCGGAGAAGCGACGTTCGGATCCAGCACGTTCACGCCGCAACGGCGGATCCGATTGCGCAGGATCGAGACGTTGGACAAGCCGACCGACGAGCCCATGCCGCCGTAAATGCCGTAGTAGAACAAGTTGTCCATTTCGCAATCTCTGACGGTAACGCCATCGACATGGAACGGATAATAAACGCCGGAATGGCCGTTCCGTATGCTGCATCGGACAATGTCGATTTCGCGCGCGACGTTCGAGGAGATGATTTGCACGCCCGCCGGCGCCGCAATCGCGGATGGCTCGATATGGAATGAAGTTGCCGTAGTCGTAACGTAGTAATCGCTTACTTTAACCGTACCCGCACCGACAATTTCAAGCAATTGGCCGTATTCCAATGAATCGAAGCCAGCCGTCACCGTCACCGTCGTATCCCCGACCTGCAAAGGCAGCGCCAGCGCAACCGTTTTGAGCGTTCCTTCGATGCGCACCGGATACGCATCCGCATCGTTTCTCACATTGGCTTGTTCCAGCCGGATGTTCCCGTCCGTGATTTTGACATGGCTGCTTTGCTGGATCATGACGCCTCTCTTCACATCCTGCAAAATCAGGTCGGACAAACGAACGTTGTCTACGCGATACATATATACGGAGTAGCCCTTATAGTTGGCCGCCCGGATATGGTCTATCGTCAAATTGGAGAAGCGGTCGATCTGAAAGGCATAATGGGACGTATCGAGGCCGCTAACCTCCACATTCCTGATCATGCCGGACGATTGTCTCGCCCTGTACCAGACCGTATTTCCTTGCGAGTCCTTGATGGCACCCATCAGGCCGAAATAAATCGCGGTCGTCTCGACCTTTTCCGCGTACACATTCTCCAGCACAATCCCGGTCATCGCCTTTCCGCGCTGGTCTTCATGCGTCGTGCCGTTCCCGGCATAGCTTCTCGAATCGCCCAAGTCTCCGGGAATCGCCCGGAACACCGTTTTCACGTTTCTGGCCTTGAAGCCCGATACTCTGAAATTGTAGGTGGACGAAGGACAGATGGCGGCTTCCTGCGAATCCTCGATATCGACGTTGCGTATCTCGATATCGTGCGGATGGTACGACACGAGGGAGTTGTTGTTGGCGGGAGCGTCGCCGGACCAGTGCGCCATAATGCCGATAACGTTTTTGCCGCGAACCTTTATATGTTCTACCAGCACATGATGCGCGTCGCCCGAAATGGCCAAGGCGTTGTTAAGATAGCCCGTATCCTGCCGGGTCAGCCATAAATCCCGGATGACGATATTGTGCAAATTTTTGTAGCTCGCCGACTCGTACTCCCCTACTGTCACATTGTTGCCGCGAAACCCGTGCAGGGTGGAGGTCAGTTTCACGTCGATGTACAGCCGTTCGACGACCAAATCGGACCCCAGCACGAGCACGCCCGTTGTTGTAGCGGTATTGCCGGCCAGCTCGAACACGAGCTTGGAGTCGGCATATTGCCCCGTCAAGTTCATCCTGTCGTTCAAGACTAGCGCTTTCTTCAGCAAAAACGTGCCCTTCGGAACGAAAACGGTCCCTCCGTTCGCCCGTACGGCGTTCAACGCATTTGTGAAAGCGGCGGTATTATCCGTCACACCGTCCCCAGTCGCACCGAACCAGGTAACGTTGATCGGCTCTTTGAATATGCGCTTGAACCTGTGACCCGCACTCGACACCACGATCGTACCCATATTGGAAGCCGTATCCGTATCGCCGGGATCGTACAGGAACGGCCCTTCTTTGCCCGGATCGACGACAAAGTAAACGTATTGGGGATTCGGATCGTTCGACGCCTCCAGGTCGGCAATCGTGGTCGCTATGCAATAGTTCAAGTCCGGCAAGCCGGATTCTCCGCCGTATACGGACGTCCATACCGACTGCCCTCCTTCGCCGTTCGACAGCGCATTCACGTTCCCTACTGCGGACATGGCGGCAGCCGCTCCCGCCGTACCCAGCAAAGCAAGCAGCTCCCTTCTGCTGACATGCGACATTAGCGTCATATCTTTATTCCTCCCTTATCAAATGGTCCCGCGCACAAAAGGTAAACGCTTACAAATCGGGCGAATCGCAAAAGATTGCTGCTGCTCCATGCGCAATTTCCAATAGGCGTATATCGCTTCGTAAGTCGTAAAATTGCTTGTTACTTGGATTATATAGATTATCGGCCAAGTTAAAAATAGGAGATTGTTTTGATTCCAGTTCAAATTATTGCTGTCTGACTACGTTCTCGACTGCGGGACGAAGGCGGCCTTATGTCGGAGCAAACACAAAGAAACGACGGAACCGATCTTTCGGATTCGTCGTTCGCTCCGGATTATAAGCAATCTTGCAGACTAAAAAATACGGTGTTTTTTTATTCGGGTATACTTTCGTACTGTCGGCCATTTTCAACTGCCGGCATCATCCTTCACGAGGAGTCGCCGCCACGCAATAAACAGGCTCAGACGCCGGAACCTTTCCTGTATTGCAGCGGGGTGCAGCCGGAAGTTTTTTTGAACACTTTGCCGAAATGCGCCAAGTTTTGAAAACCGACATGCTCCATAATGCGCTGCACCTTCCACTTCGTCTCGCGAAGCAGCTTCTGGGCGGCATATATTCTGACGGTGGCGACATACTCGACGTAAGTAAATCCGGTCATCTTCTTGAACAAGCGGCTCAAATGATAAGGACTTATATAGAACCGGGCGGACAGAGCATCCAGCGTAATCGGCTGTCCGTAGTTGTCGTTAATAAAGCGGACGATCTCGGAAATTTTCTGATGATGCGGGTCGTCATACTCGTTCGTCTTGTCGCTTGCGGCCCGGTTGTGCCTTATGCCGACGATCAGCAGCTCGGCGAGGGCCGCTCTGATGACGCCTTCGAACGCGATGTTGCGTTCGCGGTATTCGAGCTCCATCGTTCGGAATATTTCTTCCACCCTTGTACGGACGGGCAAGGGCAGCGAAAGCACATGACGGCCCGAGGCGAAAGGGGACAGCTCGTCCTCGATCCAGACCCGATCGTCGCCCAGAAACGTTTTGCTGAAATTGATTACGATACTGTCATTATAAGGAACGGACGTATTCGTCGCCCGATGCAATTCATAGGGGGATATAAACACGAGATCGCCGGTAGAGATCCGGTAAGTCCTGTCTCCGATCAAATAGTTTCGTTCACCGGAAACCAAATAATAAATTTCGTAAATATCGTGAAAGTGGGATTGTCGCATTTCGCTGCTGCTCCTGAATCCCTTCTGTAAATAAAACGTGCACTCCGCTTCGTCGGACAAGGCCGGTGGAATACTCAGCTTGGTTCGGATAACCGGCACCCCCCTTCCCAGTTAAGGTATCGCAGCAACGTCGGGCTTCGTTTTGCCGCTTAGCCCAGTTTAGCACTTTAGGGTCATGAAAAGAGCAAAAAAAACAGCATTTTTCGTAAAATCGGCAAAAAAACCGGAAGAACTATACGGAATTTTATCATACTTTTTAAAGTAAGACTTTGCAGCATGTTCTCATTCCGATTAATAAAAAACCAAAATGGCGGTGAACACGATGGCGGACCACCTTTTATTCGCGACGGACCACTACATGGACAACTTGCACGATCAAACGGCTCGGGAGTTCGACTATACCCGCGTCTTAAAATCCGGAGATTGGACCTTGTGGCAGCATGCGTTTCGAAACCGATTGGCAGATTTGACAGGGCTGACCCGCATGCGGGAGCTGTATCGGGATGTTCCCCTTAATCCGAGAACGGCGGAAGTCGAGTCTTTTCCGGGTTACTCCAGGGAAAAGCTGTATATTTCCACCGAACCGGGAGTCGAGATCCCGTTCTACCTGCTAATCCCCGAGAGCGGCACGAAGCCTTATCCGCTCGTATTGACCCCTCATGGTCATGGCAGAAGGGGGAAAGAAGTGTATGTGGGCAACTTCGCCGACGACGGGGAGCGCCGTGAATCATTGGCGGGCGAACGTGATGTCGCGCTGCAAGCGGTTGCGGAAGGCTATGCGGTGATCGCGATGGATGTGCGGGGCTTCTGGGAAATGTCCCGGGAAGAGGAGTTCGGCAAAAGCAAGGTGTCCTCCTGCGACGAGCTGCAGAAACGGGCGTTCATGTACGGGCGTACTTTAATCGGCGAAAGGGTTCACGACATGGGACGGCTCATCGACTACGCCTCCACGCGTCCCGAGATCGATACAAGCCGGATCGCCATCACCGGGAACTCGGGAGGCGGTACCGTTTCGTTTTTTGCGGCCGCCTTGGACGAACGAATCTCGGTCTGCGTGCCAAGCTCGTATTATTGCACGTTCCGTGGCTCGCTGATGCATGTCCCTCATTGTCTGTGCAATTTTATTCCGGGCGTCATGGAATTGGGCGAGATGTACGACATCTCGGGACTGATCGCGCCGCGACCGGTATTGTTCGTAAACGGCGTGAAAGACGCCATATTCCCGATCGAACAAACCCGCGAAGCGTTCGCCCATACGAAGATGATTTACGAAGCGATCGAACGGACACGCACGGACCTGTGTGAGCTGTATGAAGGAAGCGGCGGGCATCGGTATTATAAAGAGCGGGTGTGGCCTTTTATCCGGCATCACTTCGGGCATTGAGCGCCCAGTCCTCCCACCGCCAAAGCCGGAACGGCTAACGTTCAAATCAGCACTATTTCTGAGATTTACCGCGAGTCCGTCGCGAATAGCGTTTGTTTAAGCTTTATTTCTTGCGAATCGGTACCTTTACCTGAATATCAAAGTATTTGGATAAAAATAAGGTGCGTTTGAGCATTATTTTCATGGAACAGCGCCTCGTCGGCGTACACAGTGTTCATTCCAACCTTATTCTCGGTTCTTTTGAATGAAGAAGCGGCAGCCGCATTAAGCTTTCTGGAACGTTAAAGATGCTCTCCAGCGGGAGAGCATCTTTAACGCATTCGTCCGCCGCATTACTTTTGCTTGCTTTTCAACAATGCAATCGTGTCCATCGACAGTCCCGTTACTTTGGCTACAAGAGTCGCGTCCAAACCTTCGCGCAGCATGTTCGCGGCAATTTCGCGTTTCTCGTGTTCAATGCCTTTTTCTACGCCTTTTTCTATCCCCTGTTCAAATCCTTTCAACATGCCCTGTTCTTCGATCCATTCCAAGTTCCGTTCCAGATTGGAGATCACGGCCTTCAACCCTTTCTTCCGAATATCCGATACGATGTTCTGAACATCCAGCTCTTTGTCCTTCGTCTTCAGCAGCCTTAGCAAAATATGCTCCAGCCAAACCGCAAATTGCTCCCGCTGCTCGGCAGGCGTACGATCAATGGCCGGAGCAAGCTTTCGAAACAAGCCCACCAATTCGCTGATCTTCAAATCCGACTGCTGCTCGATAAGAAACACCGAGCCGAACAGGTTGGATAACTCCTCGAGATCCTTTGGCGTACATGAGGATTGTGGACGGGCTCCTTCTGTTCCGACATCTTCAGAACCTCTTCTTGGTTTTAGCTCCATTATACCATACACGAGCAAAGTTGCATGATTCGATTGCGCTGTGCGACATAATGCGGATCACAGTTAACGAACCCGGTCCCATCTTCACCGCTCGAACATCTGCTCCCTGCGGGGCCCGACCGATACCATCCGCACCGGCACACCGATCAGCTCCTCGACGCGACGCACATAGGCTTGCGCCTCCGCGGGCAATTGCTCGAACGAGCGCACATCCGAAATTCCCGTTCGCCAACCCCGCATCGTCTCGTATACCGGCTTCGCCGATTCCAGCTGCGCGTTGACCGGGAATGCGTTGGTCGTTCCATGATCGGTCCGATACGCGACGCACAGCCTGATTTCGTCCAAATAGCCCAGTACGTCGAGGTTCGTCAGCGCTACCTCGGTCGCCCCCTGCACCATGCAGCCGTACCGCGTCGCTACCGCATCGAACGAGCCGACCCGGCGCGGCCTGCCGGTCGTGACTCCGTATTCGCCGGCGTCCCCGCCCCGTTTGCGCAGCTCTTCCGCTTCCTCGCCATGAAGCTCCGTAGCGAACGGCCCGGTGCCGACACAGCTGGAATAGGCCTTCGTCACGGCGACTACGCGGTCTATCGCATAAGGAGGAAGTCCCGCCCCGACCGAAGCGAATCCGGCCAATGTCGAAGAGGACGTCGAGTACGGATAAATACCGTGGTCCGGATCGCGCAGCGCGCCGAGCTGGCCTTCGACCAATATCGAATCGCCCCGCTTCCACGCCGTCTGCAGCAGCTCGGTTGTGTCGCATACATAGGGCTTCAACCGTTCCGCGTCGGACAACAGCTCCTCCGCCAATGCGGCGGCATCGAGCTCCGGCTTGCCGTACAAATGCCGAAGCAGCACGTTTTTCGCTTCGAGCGCCGCTTCCAGCTTGCCCAACAGCCTGCTTTTATCGAACAAATCGGCCACCTGGATGCCCAGCTTCAAATATTTGTCCGCATAAAACGGCGCGATCCCTTTCTTCGTAGAACCGAATTGCCGGTCGCCCAGCCGCTCCTCCTCCAAACCGTCGAACAGGATATGATACGGCATGACGAGCTGGGCCCGCTCGGACAGTCTCACATCCGGGACGGGAACTCCCTTGTCCGCCAAATTGTCCAGCTCCGCGAAAAAATCTCCGGCATGAAAAGCCACTCCGGGTCCGATCACATTGATCGTTCCGGGACGGCATACTCCCGACGGGAGCAAGTGCAGCGCAAACTTGCCGTATTCGTTTATAATCGTATGTCCCGCATTGCTTCCGCCTTGAAACCGGACCACCATATTCGACGTTCCCGCCAAAGCGTCCGTAATTTTGCCTTTTCCCTCGTCTCCCCAATTCGCACCGACAATCGCCGTAACCGGCATAATGGCATAACCCCTCTCGTTCTTGGCATCTTCCTTGCAATCCGATTATAATAAAGCTGTTACCATAAATAAAATGAATAGTATTGATAGCTGATATAAATTGAATTAATACTAAATGGACAAAGGATGTTCGCCATGATCGAAAATATGGAATGGTACCGCGCGTTCTACGAGGTAGCCCAGACGGGCAGCTTCTCCAAGGCGGCCGAGCGTCTGTTCATCACGCAGCCTGCGGTCAGTCACGCGATCAAGCAGCTTGAATTCCGGCTCGGGGGCGCGCTGTTTTTCCGCACGTCCCGCGGGGTCAAGCTTACGGCCGAAGGGGAAGTCCTCTTGAAGTTCGTCTCCCAAGCGCATCATTTTCTCGAGAACGGGGAGAAAAAAATAGCCGAAATGCGCAAGCTGATGGCCGGAGAGGTGAAAATCGGGGCAGGCGATACGCTGTGCCGCTACTATTTGCTCCCTTACCTGGAATCGTTCCACCGCGATCACCCGAACGTCAAAATTCAGGTGACGAACCGGACGACCCGGGAGACGGTCGCGTTGCTGAAGGAAGGCCGCATCGACTTCGGCATCGTCAATTTGCCGATCGATGACCGGCAGCTGCAAATTCGCGAAAGCATCGCGCTGCATGATTGCTTCGTCGCCGGACCGGCGCATTCCGCCACAGCCGCGCTTCCGTTAAGCTGGGAGCAGCTGGCCCGCCTCCCGCTGCTCATGCTGGAGCGGGGCAGCAGCATACGCCGCCACGCCGACGCCTTCGCCGAGCGGCAAGGCGTCCGCCTCCGCCCGGAAATCGAGCTCGGCAGCATCGAGCTGATCGTCCAGTTCGCGCGCATCGGCCTCGGAGTCGGCTGTGTCATTCGCGAATTCGTGGCCGGAGAGTTGGCTGACGGGACGCTTCGCGAGCTGCCGCTGGAGGAAGCTTTGCCTGCCCGACGCGTCGGTCTCGTCACTCTGCGCGATGTCCCGCTGTCCGCAGCCGCACAGCGATTGCTGGAACTGCTGCCCTGACCGGTAGCCGCCTTTTTTCTTGTTGGATGCATATTCGGTGCCGCATGGGCAAAAAATGGATTTGTTCGCAAAAATTGCCCAGGAGGATTTACAAATGAATTCGGACCAAATGCACGGAACGAACGCCGCCGGAGCGGGAAGCGCCGCCGATCCGAGGATGGGGTCGGGCGAAGGCGAGATGACGCTTACCGATCGCCAAGGGCACCCGATCTCGGACAACCAGAACATCCGCACGATAGGAAGCCGCGGACCGTCCACACTGGAAAATTACCATTTTATCGAGAAAATATCCCACTTCGATCGCGAGCGAATTCCGGAGCGCGTCGTGCACGCACGCGGAGCCGGCGCTTACGGCTATTTTGAAGCGTACGGCAAAGTCGGCAGCGAGCCGATCGCCGCCTATACCCGGGCCAAGCTGTTCCAGGAGGCGGGCAAGCGCACTCCCGTATTTGTCCGCTTTTCTACCGTCGTGCACGGCGGCCATTCGCCGGAAACGCTGAGGGATCCGCGAGGCTTCGCCGTAAAGTTTTATACGGAGGACGGCAACTGGGATCTGGTCGGCAACAATCTGAAAATTTTCTTTATCCGCGATCCGTTGAAGTTTCCCGATATGGTACATTCGTTCAAGCCCGACCCGGTGACGAACATCAACGACCCGGAAAGAATGTTCGACTTCCTGTCCAACTCCCCGGAAGCGACGCATATGGTGACATTCCTCTTCTCCCCGTGGGGCATTCCGGCCAATTACAGGCAAATGCAGGGCTCCGGCGTCAATACGTACAAGTGGGTAAATGAGGAAGGCAAAGCCGTCATCGTCAAGTACCATTGGGAGCCGCTAAAGACGGCGATCCGCAACCTCACGCAGAAGGAAGCCGACGAAATACAAGGAAAAAACTACAGCCACGCTACGCAAGATTTGTACGAGGCGATCGAACGAGGCGATTATCCGGAGTGGGAGCTGGCCGTGCAAATTTTGAGCGACGACGAGCATCCCGAGCTCGACTTCGACCCGCTGGACCCGACCAAGCTGTGGGATGCCGGGCAGTTTCCTTTTTTGCCTGTAGGCAAAATGGTGCTGAACCGGAATCCCGAAAACTATTTCGCCGAGGTGGAGCAAGCCGCCTTCGGCACCGGAGTGCTGGTCGACGGGCTGGACTTCTCCGACGACAAGCTGCTGCAGGGCCGCACGTTTTCCTATTCGGATACCCAGCGGCATCGCGTCGGGACCAATTATTTACAGCTGCCGGTCAACGCCCCGAAGAAGCATGTGGCTACCAACCAGCGGGACGGACAAATGGCTTTCGTGGTCGATCGGGCGCCGGATCAAAACCCGCACGTCAATTACGAGCCGTCCTCGATCGGCGGACTGAAGGAAGCCGTCCCTACTGGCAAAGAACACGAGCCGGCCTATAGCGACAAGCTGGTCCGCCGCAAAATCGAGCGCGCCAACGACTTCAAGCAAGCCGGGGAAACGTACCGCCGCTTCGAAGATTGGGAGCGCGAAGAATTGATCGCCAATTTGACCGATGCGCTCCTTGTATGCCGTCCGGTCATCCGCGAGAAAATGATCGAATATTTCACGAACGCCGACCCGGACTATGGCCGGAGAGTGTCCGAAAGCTTGGCGAAGGCGGGCTCGATCGGCGAACGGATGGGCTCGGTCTATGAGCAGCAAGGCGTAGAGATGGCCGACGAAATGGGCCGCAGCACGGACGGGTATTGACGCTTCGACGACGGCGGCGCGACTCGACTCGACCGGCCGCGTGCGGCGCTTGCGCTGACGTGTCCGGGGGGACGTCCCGCTTCAAACCGGCCGCTCGCGCGGGCTCCAGCTCCCCCCGGATCGGGCTTGCTCCGGATCGGCCGAGAGTACCCGGCCTAGGCCAACGATCACGGGAAATAACGGAATTTAATTCCTCTATTCCCCGTTTTTTTGTTACTTCGAGAAAATAGAGGAAATTTATTCCGCTAATGTTCTCCTATGCTGGTATCGGAACGGTGAAATGAAGAAATAGCGGAATACAGTTCCTCTATATGCTGAAAGTTTGTTGTTTTCGCGCAAATACCGTACTGGAGTTCCGCTAATAGTTGGAGCTGCTCGAACGCAGACCGCTAAAGCTGCTCGAACGCGGACCGACTCGCATCCGGTTGTGGGGAGCGGGCTTGTTCGCCGCTCACCCGACTGCACGAAACCGATAGCCTGTCATCGGCTCAACTATAAGCGCCATGCCGAAAAGCCGAAACCGCCGCGACCAAATAGGTCATGGCGGTTTCGGCCGAATCGGAGCCCTGCCGCGTCGGGCTCAGTGGAACTCGATATCGATCTGCTTTCTCGGCGGCGGCTGCAGCTTCCGCATGCGGATTTCCAGAACTCCGTTCCGGTAGCTCGCTTTGATGCCATCCTCGTCGACGGCGGACGGCAGCGTGACCGACCGGTGAAAACGCCCGAAGAAGCGTTCGCGCTGATGCATCTGCTCTTCCTTCACTTCATGCGTCCGGTTGATCGAGCCGGCTAAGGTAAGCATATTGCCCTGCACGTCGATTTGCACGTCTTCCTTTTTCTCCAAGCCCGGCAAATCGCACGAAGCCACGACTTCCTCGGCCGTTTCGTGCACGTCGATCCGATGCGCGCCAAACTGCTGGTCCCCGCGCACGAATGCGGGAAAGTCGTTGAACAAACGGTCGAAATCTCGTTTCCAGCCATCCACATTGCGGAATGGCTCGAATGGAATCAAAGCCATGATCGGCATCCTCCTTGGGAATTGTCGTTCATGTACAGGTTTCCATTGTATGGACAAAGGTATGCATCGCCTGCCGGGGCAAAAGCCGGTTTACGGCTCCATATGTCCCGGGGCGCATCGATGGGTCAAAGACCGGCTGAAATAATCGTCCAGAAGCTCCAGTTTGAACTCGGAGATCACCTCCCGAACCGTAAACTCATCCGTTTCGCTGGAAAGGAGAACCGAACCGAGCAGACCGGGATCGTGGATCTTCACCTTGGAGCCGTATTTCTGCTTGATCGCCCGGAAGTGGGCGCCGTTCTCGTCAATGTGCAGGACCGCACAGTCCAAATTGACCGTGGTCGTCACGTACGGGTAATAATTCGTGCTTTGGGCTACCGTTTCGCCGAGCGGCGAGACGATCGAGCACGGCAAGCCGGCGATCGATCCGACGAAATGGGCGCGGCACGAATACGCCCAATAATTTTGCATAAGCGCCCCGTGATACATCGACGGGAAGACGATCAAGTCGGGCTTCGCCTGTACGTATTTCAACCTCAGCTCGTCAAAGTTCAAATCGAAGCAGATGGCGCAGGCGACCCGCCCGAAATCGCACTCGAACACGGGGGCATCCTTGCCGTACAAAATGCCGTTCAGGTTGTACTCGTTGGGGACGAGATGATTTTTGTGATAAGTGCCCGTCACCCGACCTTGCCGGTCGATCAGCTGCGCCGTATTGCGCCAGCTTCCGTCTTCGGCTTGCATGTGGCTCGGGTATACGATGTTGCAGCCATGCTTTGCGGCAATGCCGGCAAAAAAGTCGCGTATCCGGTTGCCCCGCACCCGGTAATACTCCATCCGCCGTTCTGTCGGATACGACGATTTGCTCGGTCTGTCGCACGCCTCCGGCAGGACGATCAGATCCGGCTTGTCGGGAAGCACGAAACCGAGCATCCGCTCCCAATGCGCGATCATCCTTCCGACCGCTTCCTCCGCCGGGACGGTTGCCTCGATAACGCAAGGCGCCGGACCGAGACTGCTGATTTTTACATAGTTGGCCATCTCACGCACTCCTTCTCCCTATATCGTTTATTTCGTTTTCTGCTTCAATTCCTCCAGCGCCTTGTTCAGCTTCTCGTCCGCCTCGCGCATCGCCGTGTTGATATCTTTGCCGCTGTAAACGATTTCGTCGAACGCATTATTGGCGAAAGTATGGGCGGCTACGCCTCCGAACGTCTGGATGCCGGCCATCTTCGGTTTCGTGAAGGCGACCATATTTTTCGAAGCCAGCTCCGGGTAGGTTTTGCCGAATTCGTTATGAATCGGCTGGCTCGTCAAAACGGACATCCACAAATGGCGCGACATGTCGAGCTGCACCTCGTCGGACAGCATGACGGAAATGACTTTGAAGGCGGCCTCCTTCTGCTTGGCGCCGTTCGGGATCAGCAGGAAATTGGGGTCGACCCGGGCTCCGTAGCCCGGAGCTTTTTTATTCTGCGGATACGTCACGATATCCCAATTGAGCCCCGGCACGGTCCTCATCGATCTTGCACGCGTAGCGGAACTGGCGATCATCGCCAGGCTCCCTTTCGTGAACAGGCCCAGATTGTCGGTGCCTTTCGGCGGAAAGCCAGGGACGTTGTACAGACTGTACCATAGCTCATACAGTTCCTTCCAGCCGGGAGACTGCAGCATGCTTTTGTTCGTCTGCACATCGACCCAAGGCAAGCTCAACTGATAGGCTCCCCGGAAAATATTGTCCGGGTACAAGCCATAGTAGGATACGCCGCCGTCGTCTCTCCTGAATTTGACCGCCAAATCGCGGATTTCTTCCCAAGTCATATTGTCTTTCGGATACGGCGACGCCATCTTGTCGAACAAATCCTTGTTGTAGAACAAGGCGAAAGCCTGATTGTAGAAAGGGAGTCCGATCAAATCTTTCCTGCCCGTCGTACTCTTGATCGTATTCAATATTTCCGGATTGATTCTCGCCGTGTCGAATTTGTTCGTCTTGATCAGTTCCTCGATCGAATATTCCAGCCCGAGCTCCGCGTACTGGGACAGATCCAGCGCGCCGTTCATATACAGGTCGGGTATTTCCCTGGCGGCGACGAGCTCCGTAAGCGTCGTCCCTTTCTGGCTGAAATCGATCCGCTCCACCGTAATATGAGGGTATTTTTTGCTAACCGGGACTTTGACGAAGGTATCGAAATCCTCCGCTGTAATCAAACTGCCGCTCATCGCGAATTTGACCGTTACCGGTACCGGCGGCTTCTCCGCCTGTGTCGTATCGGCACCGTCTTTCCCCGACGCCGGCTCTCCCGCGCCCTTCCCGTCCGAACATCCTGCCAGCGTCGATACGATCAACGCCATTGCGCATACTGCGACCGTCCCCCGAAATCCCACTGTCACCGCACCCCCCGAACTTGGTTCCTTGCCTCTTCCCTGAATGGTCCATTCCGGATAAAAGTATGAAACTCGTTCCCCCGTCGATGCCATGCTTGCAAATCGGACATGCTCGCATTATCGCGGCACTAAGCTCATTGACGTCAACACCTCACTCTTTGGTATTTTCTTGGTATGTTATTGATTATATGCCGCCATTGAAACCGCTGTCAATACATGAAATCCATATGTCCAACTGTCGATCGATCGCACCGCGCCATGACAAAACGGTCCATTTGAACTATAATAATAGATGAAAAAGGACGACATGCCTTTGGCCCAATAACATACCAGCGTCCTGTCATGCAGCATTTGATTTGGATCACACGGAGGATAGCCATGAACGTATACGAAGCGAAGACGACTCCCAAGGCCAGACTCCTCAAAATGGTCACGACATTGCGCGAGGAAATCGTTGCCGGCAAACGCAGGGAAGGCGAATTTATTCCTTCGGAGCTGAATTTGTGCGAGCAGTTCCGGCTAAGCCGCAGCTCCGTTCGCAAAGGACTCGAGACGCTCGTGGCCGACGGCTATATCGAGAAGGTCGAGCGGATCGGCACGAAGGTCAAGAAGCGGCCGCAGTCGGATACGGTCAACTTGATATTCGGCATCTATTCCAGCCTGCTGAACGAAGTCAATCTGCAGGAGCTTATCGACGTCTTTCACGGGAAATACCCCAATATCCGCATTCAGATGGTCGATCATTATTTCCCCAACAACAGGCCGGCGATCATTAGCCATACGCAAACGAAAGGCATCGACGTCATGATCGTCAACGCCTACCATTTCGAGACGATCGAGGGGAATGGGCAGGAGGAGCATTTGCTGGAGCCGCTCGAAGCGAATGCCGGCATTTATCCTTTCCTGACCGAGCACTTTACGAAAAACGGCACGCTGCTCGCCCAACCGTTCATCTACTCCCCGGTCATCCTGTGCTACAACAAAGACCATTTCCGCGAGTTGGGCTTGTCCGAGCCGGACAGCAGCTGGACTTGGGAGGACGTAAGGACGGCCGGGAAGCGGCTGTCCAATGGAAACGACAGGTACGGACTGTATTTCCACGTGCTGTCGGATAACCGCTGGCCGTTGTTTTTGCTGCAGAACGGAGTAACCTTTCAGAAAAACGGACAAGGAAAATACCAGTTGGACGACCCGAAAATCAGGGAAGGCCTGCAATATTGCATGGACCTGATGAACGATCGCGATTTGTTCCCGGCCTATTTGTCGGAGAGCAATGTCGACGTGGAGGCGTTGTTCCTGAAGCAGAAAGTATCCATGATCGTCGTAACCTACAACAGCCTGAACGCGCTCCGCGACGCGCCTTTTGCCTACGATATCGCACCGTTGCCGTATTATCGCGAGCCGAAAACGCTGCTCAGCCTGATCGGATTGGCCGTGAACCGGCAATCGAAGCAGCAGGTCGCCGCCAAATTGTTCATAGACTTTCTGGTATCGCACGAATCGCAGCTGTCGATCCGCAAAAATACGATGAATATTCCCGCGCTGAAAATCGCCGCCGAATGGAACGGCGATGAAACGGTCGGCAATCGGCCTTCCCGCTTCCATCTGTTTCGCGAAATTATGCCGACGTTCCGCTTCTTTACGGAGCTGAACGTCCCGTTCACGAGCTTCTCGCTGATGCGGGACGAGCTGAAATTTTACTGGGCCCGTCTGGACGACCTGGATACCGTGCTGCAAAGGATGGAGGACAAGCTTTCTTAAACGCTCCGGCCCCGACCGTACGGCAAAGGAGAGCTCGCCCTTCCGCCGGCTTGCAACGGCAAAAGAGAGCTCGCCCTTCCGCCGGCTTGCAACGGAAAACGCGAGCTCTCCTTGTCGGATTTCTGTATGACCGCAAAATAGGGGCGAGCTCATCGAACGAACCGAACCGAAATCCTCGGGTCTCTAGCTCTCGATCGCGCCGAATCGCTTCCAGACGCCCGGGTTGCCCGCGGTTACGCAGACGAAGGCCGCATACCCTCCAGGCGTCGCGCTTCGAATCGTCACCTTGTCCCCTACGGCCCAGCGGCCGGCGGTGGGCGCCGTATCCGAGGCTTGATCGTAAACGAGGCGAGCCGGGTAGTAGGTCCCTTTCACTTTGTCCAGGTCGACATCAACAAATTTCATGCCCGCGCCATTGGAGCTTGTCACCACATACGAATTGGGGGCGGCCCCGTTAAACACGTACATGTTCGCTCCGGGGTTTCCGATGATCGTGTCGCCGACCGCAAGCCGGTCTATTTCGGCGTTCAAATCGCCCAAAGAAAACTTGTATGCCGACAAATAGTTGCGAATCGTATTTCCTTGAGAAAGAATGGTTCCGACCGGCCCCATGACGATCCCGGTACCGACACCCGCTATGCAGTTGTTTTCCACGTAAAGCTCTTCGAGCCGCAAGGCGACGACGCCGTTCCCCCTGTTGGCCGGAGACGCGATGTTGTTGCCGGATATGACCATTCGTCCCCTCTTTTGGTTGTTCACTTTGTACAGCTGGATGACATTTCCAAACGCTTTTGACCGCATGCTGTTGTTCGTAACTTGAAAATTCGCTTCGGACGCGATGGCCGTATCATCCGAATAATCGTTCAAATAAATGAGATCGGAAGCGGGCTGATTGTCTGCCGGGCTGCGATCGTTCTCCATTATGTTGTTGTCGATGGCGATGGTCAATGGCGGAACGCTCGTTCCCGGGTTCCAATCCATCAAAATCATTTTGAAAGCCGAGCTATGGATATTGACGACCTGAAGCGTACTCCGGTTGATGTAGCTTACGGCAAACGAAAGCCGGTTGCCCGCAATCGAAACGTTCGAGCCGCGCGTAATTTTAACGCAATATTGATAAATTTCCGTAAACACATTGTCGGCCAAATGCAAGTTGGAGCAGCCGAGATTGGACAAAAAACCGTAATAGGTCGGCAGCGACTGCTGCCCCCCGACCGTCGATATGCCGCTGTCCCTTTTGCCGTCCACCATATTTCCGACGATCGCCGCGCCTCTCGCGTTGACTTGTATGCCCGCCCAGGCGGCGGCGCGTATCGTGTTGCCGACGATGGTCAAATTCGAATGACGCGCCGCGTTTTCCATCAAATCGGCGGCAATGCCCCTACCGCCCATATCGCTGATAACATTGTCGGCAATCGTAATATTTTCGCAATGCGTTCCGCCCGGAGTCGCGTCTTCCCCATACCAATTGTCCAAACAAATGCCGTTTTCCGACTTCTCGATCATGTTGTTCGAGACGATCACATCTTTGCATTTGGAAATGTAGATGTTGCCGGAGCCTTCGCCGTTGCGCGTAAAATAGCAATTCGTCACCAGCACGTCTTTGCAGCCGTAAATGGCGAGCGTAACGCCTTGTCCGTCGATCACTCCCGCCGGTGGAAAGGAAACCCCTGCTCCGGTCACTCCTTCTATCGACAACCCGTCGATCGTAATGCTTCTTTTGTCCTTGGCGTTCAGCATGTTGATCCCGGTCGGGTTCGATTCCATAAAAATCTTCGCAGAGCGGGTTCCGCGAATGCAGGAACGATCCCGCAAAAAGAGCGGATTGCCGATTTTATAGTCGCCCGGCGGAAAATAGACGTTCGAGTACGAATCAATCGCAAGCTGTATCGCATTCGTATCGTCTGCGACGCCGTCACCTTTCGCTCCGAACCATTTGACGTTCGCCGCTCCATCGAACGTTCTGCGGTACCGGGCCCCCGAAGCGGAAACGAGAATCGTCCCCGTATTGTCCGCCGACACCGTATCGGCGGCATCGTATACGAAAAGCCCTTCTTGTCCGGCATCCGTCACATAATAGACGTCATCGGCAGCTGGAGTAGTCCAGGAGCGAATTTGCGCGATCGTGGCCGGTTCGACGCAGCGGGAACATCCTCCGTTGCCGCCGTATACGGCTCCCGATACCGTCTGTTGTCCTTTTCCTTGCGCCGATCCGAACGCCGTTCCGCCCAGCGCCGCCGCTGCGCCCGCCATCCCCATCGCCGCCAACAGCTTGCGTCTGCTCATCGTTTGCTCCATCCGAGCTTGTTCCATACGCGATCAACTCCCATAATCATAATAGGATTTGGAAATTTGGTTTATTTGGCCCGTTCTTCGGCGATTTTCTTGTCGGCAGCTTCCTGGGCGTCTCTCAGCGCCGTGTTCAGATCCTTTTTATTCGCCAGCATGCTGCTCAGCCCTTGGGCTAATAACGTGGAGGAAATGACGTCATAGTCCGTCGGCGTTACCATCCGGGCCGGCTTGCTCTTAAGCGCCGCAGTCAGATCTTTGCCCTTCATGACCGCCAGCTCGCCGCCGAATTGATTTTTGATCGCATCGTTGTTCAGCACGGTCAATCTGCCGTTTTTGGTGATCGTAGTCTGGACTTCTTCGCCTGCCAGAGCGTTCAAAATCTCGAAAACCAGTTCTTTATGCTTGCTCGTCTTGGATACGGTCATCAGGTGGAAATCGACCGCTCTTCCTATTCCCGGTCTGCCCTTAAAGCTTGGGTAAGTCGTCATCCCCCAGTTCACGGGCTGTCCGTTCTTCTCGAGCTCCGTCAGAGGGCCGATCGCATTGGAGATCCACTCCGCATTCATGGCGAGCGTGCGATCTTCCATAAACGTTTTCAGCGCCGCAGGCGTTTTGCCGTTGTCCGAAGCTCCGGGTATGGCATAGAAAGGCGCCATAAACTCGAATACTTGTTTCCATTCGTCGTTATGGATGGTCGCTTTATGCTTCTCCTTATCGGCATAGGCGAGGGATAGCTGATCGCCTACTTGCTTGATGGCCGGCATGATGATGCCCCGGAACTGGGTCGTTCCGTCCATTCTCGTCAGTTTCTTCGACAGCTCGAGAATGTCGTCCCATGTGGACATTTCTTTGGGGTACGGGACTCCGAACCGATCGAAGACATCTTTGTTGTACAATAGGGCGGCGAAATTAAGCGAGAACGGGACGGCATACGTATTCCCTGCGGTTCCGTACTTGGCCAGGGCGTCCACGACCGAGGGCTCGAAGCGGTCCAATTTCATGTCGTCCTTCTTCATAGACTCGTCCAACGTTTCCGCCAACCCCATCTTGATGACGACTGGCAGCGAATAATTACTGGTGAAAATAATGTCCGCCTGATCCCCGGAAGCGAGCATCTGCTCCAGCTCGCTTGCATTGGTAGTCTTCGCGCTCACGAAATTGATCGTGACGTGGGGAAACTTACTTTTGACGGGCTTGGCGATATACTGGTCGAACTCCTGCTCCGTAAGTCCCGCGTAATACCGGAACAGCGTAAGGGATACGGGTTCCTTGGCCGGGACCGGATTCGCGGCCGAGTCTTTGGGCTCCGTATTGGAGCAGCCTGTGGCCACAGCGGCGGCCAGCACCGCCGCAATCGTTATTTTCTTTATCATGGGACACCCCTTCTGAATTAGATGCATTCGTGCATCGTCGGGCCGACAACCCGGTTCCGAATGTTGCGAAACGATCGTATCGTATACGGATTTCGCCACGACTCCTTAGATAGCGCTTTCGCGATTTTTATCACGCGTCGGCCCAAGCCTTTCGTTCCGTCATTCTGAAGTTGCGGATGGGAGGCAAGCGCTTACTCGCTTGCCCGGGGGCGGAGCCCTTGAAGATGTTATCGGTTCCGGCATCCCGGTTCGCGGCATTTCTATATTTTCAAACGTTAAGCCGGGCTTCCGAACGATACACGCTTGGCGGACATCCGACCGTCCTTGCAAACAGCCGGTTGAAAAAGGAAGGGCTTTCGTACCCGACGAGAGCGGCAATGCCGATAATCGTTTCGTCCGTTTCCCGCAGCAATTGCTTTGCCCGTTCCATCCGATTGTGGTGCATCGTTTCCATGACGCTCAAACCCGTTTCATTTTTCAATATCCGGTTGAGCTGTCGGGAGCTGACGTGGAACAATCGGGCGATCGATTCGACATCGATGGCTTGAAAGCAATGCCTTTCCAAATATCCGCTAATGCGCCTGGCTCTCATATCGTCATCCACATCCGTTATCCCTTCCGCAACCGTTTCGTTTAGCTGCTTCTTATAGTACCGTGACAGCAGCACGAGAATTTCGACAAGCTTCATCTTGATTAACGTACGGTAGCCGGCGCTCGTCTCCTTCCATTCCTCGATCATGCCCTCCATTAGATGCAGGACGGTAGCGGATTCGCGGCCCGCAAGCCGAAGCCGGTGGTGAAAGCGCTCTCGGTCGTTCAGAAAAGGAAGCACGTACAAAAAATCCATCGCTTTCATCAACTGAAGCTCGTGCAGCAGCGACTCGTGAATGAGAGCGGGAGTAAACAAGCAGTTGATAATCTCCAACGTTTTCCCGTTCCTGATTCTGTAGGTGTGCACCTCCCCCGGATTAATGATAAACACGTCGCCGGGTCCGATCGAATAGCGCTCGCCCTCGAACTCGTGGATCGCCTCGCCTTTCTCCACATACACCAATTCGACGAAATCGTGGAAATGGGGAATGCGGTCCGAATCGTGACGATACTTTTTGATCCAGAACGGAAATTCGGCATCCATAAACATATGGGTCGCATACTTGAACGCCATGCCGTATCATCATCCTTTGAATGGTTTCGTTTATCGCCTGCATCCGACTTTCGTTTTGTTCATCCCTTACTCCCGCCCCCTCGCAACGGATGGACACCTCCTTTAATCGGACACTTCTACTGATAGGATAGAGCGAATGGCTCTTGTTATCAACGCCGATTCAGACATCGCATGCATCCGTTTCGGACACCGTGGAATAGCGATGAAAAAAAACTACGGCAGCTTAATCCGCATACAACCTGGATGCCCTTTTGATGAGGCATGAGCAACACATTGCCGTATATAAAGGAACTGGATTCCGTTATTGTCCCGAATTTCGCTCCACCCCTGAATATAACGGCACAGGCTTCCGTTATTTCGATCTATCAGGGTGAAAATGGGTAGTGAACAGCAGAATAGCGGAGCGGATTTCCGTAATGTTGGTATCGACACTGGGAATGGGGTCAATAAGATACGCCAGTTCCGCTATTCCATGGATTCGGGTCTCCCGAGCGCCGGTAAGGCGGCAAGCCTTCACCGATCATCCGATGCATGCACTTCTGTACGCGAATTATGCTGTCGTAGAAAAAAAAGAGAGCTCGCGCTCCCCGTCAGCCTGTGACGATGGGCGCAAGCTCCCCTTGTTGAATTTGAACCATTTGATAATATTTCCCTTGCCGCCGCATAAGCGTATCGTGACTGCCCCGCTCGACGATTCGGCCGCGGTCGAGCACGAGAATCAGATCGGCGTTCTTGATCGTGGACAGCCGGTGAGCGATGATGAACGTCGTCCGGCCTTGCTTCACGACCTCCAGCGCATTCTGGATAAGCGCCTCCGTCTCGGTGTCGATGTTGGATGTCGCTTCGTCCAAAATAAGGATGGCCGGGTCGAACGCGAGCGCCCGCGCGAATGAGATGAGCTGCCTCTGTCCCGCGGACAGCGTGCTCCCCTTCTCGATTACCGGCTCGTCGATGCCCTTCGGCAAATGCTTGAGCAGCCGCTCCGCTCCAACATCGGCAAGCGCCTGCTCCACCCGCTCCCGGGTTATTCCCGGGTCATCGAGGGAAACGTTGGAGGCGATCGTTCCGGTGAACAGGAACGGGTCCTGCAGCACGATGCCCATATGCTCGCGCATCGTTTGTCTCGGCATTTCCCGGATATCGACGCCGTCAATCGTGATCTTGCCCCGGGTCGCGTCGTAAAACCGGAACAGCAAGTTGAGAATCGAGCTTTTCCCCGAACCGGTATGACCGATCAGCGCGACGGTCTGGCCTTGCTTCGCTTCGAACGAGATGCCTTTGAGCACGTAGTCGTCTTCCTTGTAGGCAAACGAAACGTCGTCGAACTTCACATTGCCCTCGAAGCGCTTCATGCTCCGGTCCGATACGTCCTCGCCCTCCTCGTCCAGCAGAACGAACACCCGCTCCGCCGATACGAGCGCCGTTTCCAGATTCGGCAGCTGATTGACGATATTGACGATCGGATTGAACAGACGGTTCAAATAATCGACGAAGGCGTACAGCACCCCGAGCGTCACGACCGACTCCGGACTGCTCACCGCCTCGCCGCCGAAATACCAGATGAGCGCTACAAGGGCGATATTCCGGATGACGCCGACCAAATTGTAGCCGGTCCACGAGTTCAGACCGAGCAGCTTGTTGCGGAACGCGAACAGCCTCGCGTTGATCGCCTCGAACTCCGCCTCCATCTTTCGCTCGCCGCGAAATGCCTTCACGACCTGCATCCCCTGAATCGACTCGTTGATTACGCCGTTAATTTCGCCCACGGCGGAACGGATCGTCCGGTTGTAACGCTTCGCTTTTCTCCCGTACACGTAGATCCATACCGCCAGCACGGGAAGGATAAACAGGCAGATGGACGCCAGTCTGGCATCGAGAACGAACAGAGCGGTAAAAATGCCCGCCATATAAATCGTCCCGGTGAAAAAGTTGGCCAGTACCGTCACGTACAGCTCGCGAATCGTCTCCGTATCGTTCGTAATGCGCGAGACGACTTTGCCAGCCGGCAAATTATCGAAATAGCGAATCTGCAGCCGGTTCATTTGCCCGAATACGTCGGAGCGCATATCGCGGATAATCCGGTTCGAGGCGGCTTGCAAAACATAACGCTGGCCGTACGAGAACGCCGCCGATACGACGAGCAGCCCGAAGTAATACCAGCATAGCCGGATCAGCCCGCCGAGCTCCGGCCGGAAGAACGCGTACAGCTCCGCCGAAGCAAGCTTGCGCGCGTCGTACAGTCGTTCCTCCGAGCCTCTCTTGATGTGCAGCTTTCCGTCAGGCGTCACGCTTCTCGCGCCGTCGAAGGCAACCGGTCCGGCAATGAAATAATAATTCCGGTCCGCCTGCAGCACTCTCGCTTCCGCTCCGCGCGGCTCGCCTTCCCCGAAATGATCCGTTCGCTTGAATGTGGCTCCGTCGTAACCGACCGCATAGGGGCCGTCCGCCTCCGTCCGGTGCCACGGCTTCTCGATGCCGGTAATGTGGACGTCGATCAACCGTTTCGCCACAAGCGGCCCCGCCAGCTCCGTGCCGACGGCGACGGCGAGCATGAGCAGCGCGAGCAGCAGTTGCGTTTTATAATGCAGCGCGTACTTCACCAATCGTTTCAACGTCTGAAGCTGGTTCCCCGTAGACCGGTCGAGCTCCAGATCGTAATGTTCCGTTTCATCGTTCACTTATTTCTCACCGCCTTCCGATCGTTTCGCTTCCACCTGCTGCTTCTCGAACTGCTCTTTATACCAGCCGCCCAGCTGCATCAGCTGCTCATGCGTGCCCTGCTCGGCGATTCTTCCTTCGTCCATGACGACAATATAGTCCGCCTCTTGAATGGCCGACAGACGGTGCGTGGCGATCAAGGTCGTCTTTCCGGCGCGCGCGGTGCGGATGTTCCCGACGATTTCCGCTTCGGTACGGGCATCGACCGCGGACAAAGCGTCGTCCAGCATCAGGATCTGCGGATCGGCGATCAGCGCCCGCGCGATCGACACCCGCTGCTTTTGTCCCCCGGACAGCGAAACGCCTTTCTCTCCGACCGTCGTCTCGAGACCTTTCGGCAAAAACGCCATGTCCCCCGCCAACGCCGAGTTGGCGATCGCGCCCTGCAGCTCGGCTTCTGTCGCATCGCCGCTGCGGCTGCCGAACAATATGTTCGCCCTGACCGATCTGGAGAACAGGAAATGCTCCTGCGGCACATAGCCGTACCACGATTTCAACCGGTCCATGTCGATGCGTTCGACCGGAGCGCCGGAGACGGACACCGTGCCTTCGCCCGGCGGATATTCCCGCAGCAGCTGCTTGATCAACGTCGTCTTCCCGCTGCCGGTTCGTCCCGCGATGCCGAGCGTCCGGCCGGGCTCCAGCTTGAACGAAACTTCGCGCAAATTGTCCACCGCGGACGACGGATAGCGGAACGTTACGTTGCGGAATTCGATTGTCCCGGGACGCTCTTCCACCGGGACCGTCTCTTCGCGCTCCGGCTCCGCCACGTCCGGCTTCCAGCCGAGCGAAGTATGGACGCGGTCCAGCGACGCGTTGCCGCGCTGCATAATATTGATCAGCTCGCCGATGGCGAACATCGGCCAGATCAGCATCCCCAAGTATACGTTGAACGAGACGAGACCGCCGATCGTCAATTCGTTGTGATACACGAGATAGGCGCCGTAGCCGAGACCGATCAGGTAGCTCGCTCCCGTCAATATTTTCATCGTCGGCTCGAATAGGGCATCGATCCGCACGACCGCCAGGTTTTTATCCAGCACGTCCTTCGTCACGGCGGCGAAGCGGCTCTCCGCCGCTCGTTCCTGGACATAGGCGCGGATGACCCGGATGCCGGATATCGTCTCCAGCACGCCGTCGTTCATCGAGCCGAAGGCGTCCTGCGCGTCCATAAACCGTTTATGAATCCATTTGCCGTAAATGCTGACCAAAATCGCCATCAACGGCAGCGGCAAAATCGCCGCCAGCGTAAGCTTCCATGAGACGAACACGCACATCGTCGCAAGCAGGGTCATCATCCACAGCGTAGAATCGATGAATGTCAATATGCCGAAGCCCGCCGTTTGCGCTACCGCCTGCAAATCGTTCGTCGCGAGCGCCATCAGGTCGCCGGTCCGGTTCCGCTCGTAGAAAGTCGGCGTCATTTTCAGAAAATGCCGCATCAACCGCGAGCGCATCAGCCGCTCGACCACGAACGCCCCTCCGAACAGCTTGTAATGCCACACGAAATTGATCAAATAGGCGCAGGCCGTAATGGAAAGCAGCTGCACCAGGGTGAGCCGGATCGTTTCCCAGTCGAGTCCTCCGATGTTGATGGCATCGATCGAGCGTCCGACCAGCATCGGAGGAATGATCTCCAATATGCCGGAGATGACGATCAGGACGACCGCGACCGTATATCTCTTCCATTCTTGCTTGAAAAACCAGCCCAGCTTATGCAGTACGGAAAGCATTCTCTCTAACTCCTCTCCTCATCCCCGGGGGATGCAAACCTTTGGCGTCCGACGACTACACACCTAAACTTCTCCAACAACAAAAAACACACCGCCCGCGAGCGATGTGCATGCCGTATCAAGAAGGCGCACGCCACGAGCTGACGTGACTTGCGCCTTGAATACCGAGGATGTTCGGAACGCCGAATTTAACGCGTCCGTGCCGTTCTCCCGTCCGTCAAGGATACCCTGTCACGTAGGATGAAATTCCGTATAGCTTCATGCCGACCGGCATTGCGGCGGAATTTATCGTTATTCATGACGGCTGCTCCTTCCCGGGCTCACAAATGATGCTTACATAGGATACGTTATCACGGGCGGATTTCGTCTGTCAATCGTTCGTAAGTCGAAAAAATGATTAAAACGATTCGCGCCCGTACCGAAAATGCTCAATAAAAGCAAATAAGACGCCGAAGGACAATGCGCTCCCTCGGCGACTTTGCTTTCTTAAACTTGCTTACCCGTTACCCGTTGGTCACGGCTTGTCCGCGGATCAACCCGTAGCTTTCCACAAGCGGCTGCATCGCTTTATCGCCGAAATTTTGACCCATGATCGCGTAGCCTTGACCGTTCGGATGGAGGTTATCCGGCAAATGCTCGGCCGACTGCTCGTCAAAAATAGTCAATCCTTTGACGTAATGCAGATGCTTGTCTCCGAGGGCGGCCATACTCGCTATCGCTTCCTCGATCTCCGCCCGCATCTCGATCAGGGTAAACCCTGCCGTATTTTTCACGTCCTCGCGCGGCGGCGACCAGATCGGCGACATCAGCACGATCGGCGTGTCCGGATGCTTCTCTCGGATGATTTGCACAAATCCGATTACGGCCGATTGGAACGTCCGCTTATTCAGCGTATTGCCTCCATAGACGTTAATGCCCAGGCAAAGCGAGATGACGTCCGCCTCCAAATCGCGGATCAGACGGGCTACCATCGGCTCGATATGGCAATTGCCGGAATAGCCGAGACACGTCAAATGCAGGCCGAACCGGCGCGCCACGATCGCCGGCCAAGTCCGAGCCGGGCTGAATGCGGCGTTGCATTGCGTGATCGAGCTGCCGTATGTAATCCATTTCGGCCTCGAATCTTCCGGTATATGCCATCCAGCTCTTTCATCGATGCGAAGCGCTTTCACGACGGTCGGCGCTTTTTGCGGCAAATAGATCTCGATTAGCTTCTCGCTGCCCGGCAAGCCGTCAAACGTAACGACGGATTCGCCCGCCTCCACGATTTGCGTTTTGACAAGCTCTTTTCCAATAACGAGATCAAGCTGGACCACAACCTCCACCGGTTCGATCTCGACCGTTACCGATGTCGTATCGCTTGCAAATCCGATGCGCACCCCGGCCGAGAGATGCGCCGTATTGTTAATCCCGTTCGGCGGAAACAAAGCGTACTCCTTGTACGGAATTCGCCATGGCTTGATTCCGCCGCCAACCTGCTCCAGAGAGACCGCTCCTTGAAACAAGGCACGATCCAATTCGATGCTTTGCATTCGATCCTATCCCCTCTCCAATGATCGTCTCTTCCTAATGTACAGGCAGAAGGCCGGTCATGCAACCTAAATATTCCCACCGTCCATGAACGAACCCTCCCTGCTATTCCGACATCAGGGAGGGAATATATCCGCAACGACAAAGAGTAGCCGAATCCTGCTAAAGAAATCCGATTATATACCTGAGCGGGTCGCTTGCGCTTACAAGGGTAATCTGATTGTTCGTGTCGATCGACGCAATGAGCTTGCCGTTGGACGTGGCCACATTCAAATAGTCCGTCCCGGGTCGGAAGCCGGACGTATACCAGCCCCTTGCGGTTTCGTGGCGCAGATCTCCCCCGGAGACGGAGCCGGTCGCCACGATCAAGCTTCTATACTTCGTTATATCGTCACTCAGAGCGATCGTCCCGCTCGTCGCGTTCAGATTGGCGGTCAAAAACCGCTCGCCGTTGTCCGCAACGACCACCGTATCGGCCGCATCGCTGCGGATCGTACCGGACGCGCCGGGAACCGCCGAGTTGCCGCTTATTCTGACGTCGGTGCTGCCTGCCGGAATATAGACGGCGTATTTGTAATTGTTCGCATAGCCGGCATTGCTGATCGAATTGCCGGAAATATCGACGTTCGCGCAGCCATCGGCGCGAATTCCGTAGTATTGGTTGTTCTGCGCCTGACAGACGCCCCGGAATACGTTATTTCTCAGCACGATATCGTTTGTATTCGTTATATATGCCCCTTCGCGATTGGCTGCCGAACTGTAATTCCCGTCGATGACGATACCCGATCCTCCGATTACGCGGATGGGAGAGTTGGCCACATTCGTGACGACGTTGTCGGACACGGTCACGTTGACGGAGGGCTCGTCGAAAACGCCGGCCGCCGTTTTGCGGGAAATGGTGATGCCGTGCAGGCTTGTTTGGCGAACCGTGTTGCCCGAAATGATCGTATTCCGGCAAGAATATGCGGCAATACCGGCACTGCCCGCATTCTCGATCGTATTCCCCGTGACAACGGCGTTCCGGTAGCTTTCCGGCTTGATCGCGATATCGGCTATGTTTCGGAACAAATTGTTGACGATCCGGATATTGTCGTGAAATATTTGGCTGCCCGCGCTGTCGTATTTGGAGCCGTGGGTGCCGACCCCTCTATGCCCGTTAACGAATGAGCAGCCTTCGATCAGCACGTCTTGGCAAGGGGTATCGTCAAACGCTCCGAAAGTCGGAAACGCCTCGGCCGTGGCGAAATCGATCTGTACCATCTCGTACTGGCCGGACGACGCGACGACTTGGTCCTTGAACGTGCAGTGAAGCAGCTTGACGTTGCGGCTGGAATTGAATTCGATGATATGACCGTTATGGCCGTTGATGAAATGGACTCTCTCGATATGAACGCCGTCGGCATGGGCGATGCCGAACGCCTGGAAATTGCGCGCCGGGTTGGTTGGCGGATTCGATTCGCCGCACAGATCGATCGTCCCGCCTATGACGGAAATGTTGCCATCGCCTTCGTAGCCGTTGGCATAGTAGTCGTCGCCCATGTCGCCGTTCACGAACAGCTTCAGGTTGGAATCGGGATTGCCCATTTTCTTCAGCACGGCCCCGTCTTCCATCCGGATATACGTATTTTTGTGAAGACGGAGCACCCGTGTGATGACATACGTTCCGGGAGGTACATAGACGACTCCGCCGCCGCCCTCTTTCACCTTGAGCAGCGCCTGCTCGAAAGCCGCCGTATCGTCCGTTGCACCGTCTCCGTTCGCCCCCAATCGCCTGACATCGTAAACGTGCGCCGGATCGTGCTTGCCCGGATGCGGATTGCCGGAGTAAACGCTTTCCGTCACGGAATGACCTCCGCCCTCCTCTTTATCCTTCTCCGTAAAAGGCTTGCCTTGAGCCATTGCCGCTCCGACGGAGCCGACGGCCATGGCGGCGCCCACGGCGCCAAACGTTTGCAGCAGCTTCCTTCTGCTGAGCTTCGACTTCGAAGCGGGGTTATCCCGATTGGACGACATCTTTCTCCACCTCGCGGCAATTATTGGCCTTTCGCCTTAATATCGCTGTTGATCTTCTCTTCCGCATCCCTCAGCGCCGAATTGACGTCCTTGTTTTTCTGGAACATATTGCGAAGCTCCGCTTGGATGACGGTCATCGCGCCCGTATCGTACAGCGACGGCTTATACGGATCGGCGGTTGTCGTCTTGAATACGGCCGCGATGTTTTTGCCTTTCAGGAACGGCAAATCCTGGCCGAACGCCGTCTTGTATTTGTCGTCTTTCATGATGCTGTTGCGGCCCTGCTTCGCCATATCGAGCTGAACCTCGTCGGAGATCACCGTCTGGATAACGTTGTACACCGCATCCGGATATTTGCTCGCGCTCGTCGGTACCATGATGTGCAGATCGGGCCCCATTCCTTTCCCGGGCGCTTCGGGGAACACCGGATATGCCGCGAAGTCCCATTTCAGGTCGGTCAGCTCGCCCAATCGCGCGGTGGTAATGATGTTGACGTCCGCGAGCATGGCGAGCGTCCGGTCTTTCGTGAACGCGTTGATGCCCGACGTTTTCCAGGCATGCTTTTCATTGCCCGGAATTTTGTATATATCGGCCGCCTGCACAAGCACTTTTTTCCACAGCTCGTTATTGATGACAGATTTGTTCGTGTTCGTATCAACGAAAGGCAAGGACAGCTGCATGGCCATCCGCTCCGGTACGTTCGGCTCCAGCCCGCGATATTGGGTCGTGCCGTCCAGCCTCGTAAGCCGCTTCGCCAGCTCCGTCGCCTCCTGCCACGTCATGCCGTCCTTCGGATAAGGGACCGCGAATTTGTCGAAAATGTCTTTGTTGTAGTACAACGCGCTGAAGCTTCTCGTGTACGGAATCGCGACCAGATCGTCTCTCTGCGCGGCGGCTTTGATCGCTTCCAGCGACTGGGGCTCGAAGCGAGTCAAATCGACGGAGTGCTTCTTCAGCCCTTCCGTCATGGACGTCAACAGCTTCGCGTCGCTGATCGCGGGAATCCCGTTGACGTTATTCGTGACGATGATGTCGGGAACTCCGTTCGAAGCGATCATCTCGGGGATCAGCTTGTCGTCGTAGTCGATTCGTTCAGTCGTAATCCAAGGATATTTTTTGACGACCGGATCGGCAAAAAATCGCTTGAACTCTTCATCCGTCAAATAGCCGCTTTTTTTGACGCCGATTTTGAGCGTAACGGGGGCGTGTTCTTCTTTCTTGACCGCTGTCTTCGGATCGGCGGATTGCGAGCAAGCTGCCAGCGCGGCTATCGCTGCAACCGGGATTGCATATCGCAGCGTGCTGCCGGCCGTTGTTTTTACATTTCTCCAATTAAACATGTACGAGGACTCCCTTCGGAAATACGCTTTTTCGTAATCGATTACATTTCGGGAAACGCTTAGCGGTTGCTGTATGAATCCATCTTGCACGTACGATCTCCGGCTTTGCTCACCCCCTTAGCTTAATTCATACGTGACGGTTCGGGAAGCGGAAACTTCGCGGGCTGTTTCCGTAATCGATTACATAGTAAGCTGCACGCGATTTCCCGATCAACACCACAATAGCAGCGTATTGTAAAATCGGATGCCGGTTTTCGTAAAGAAATGATGAATTTCCGGCGTCCGCCCGTCAAGCCCATTTGAAAAACGTCTCCATATCGGACATTCCGTACATACTGATGCCGGCAAAGCGCAGCCTCAATCCGCTCATGCCCGGCTCCATTCGCTCATTCAGCCGCCGAACGGCTTCCTCTGCCTTCTCCCCTAGCTCCTTATTGCCCAAATATCCGATCGATACGTGAGGACGATACGACTTCGATGCGGTTGCGATACCGAATCTCTCTTCGAATAATTGATTCAGCTTCTCTCTCTCTTCCTCGATCCCTCTCAGGACGTCTTCCGAACGGCTGTCGGCCGGCTTCAGCCTCGCCACGATCGAAGCATTGTTCCATTTCTCCAAGCGATCGAATTCGAATTCGATCGGGTCCATGCGAATGCCGATCGGTTCGCCGCCGCGTCCGGCAAGGAGCCCATGCTCCGGATCGAACGAGCCCGGCAGCCCTTGCAGCCATCTCTCCGCTTCGGCCCGTTCCCCTTCAGGCAGCCTGCGCACATTGAAATCGTTAATGCCGTCCCATACCGTCACATGATACGAATGCAAGGGCAGCGGACAAAACAAGTACGAGCATACCAATTCGCTCGCGCCGCTGCCGACGTCCCACAGTGTCCGGTAAAAAGACAGCTCCGGCCGATCGTAACGGCAATCCATCTTTGCAAGCCTCGGGAAATCGCTTAACCGCGAGCAGCTGTCTCCCGGATTATCGAATAATAGGGAGAAGCCTTTGAACGGAGCCCAAACGGGCACGAAGCCTTGCACTTTCGGATTGGAAATCATATTCATTTTTGCGTGCTCCTTCCGACCGCTTATCAGAACCGTCGTCTTGAATTGTCGCGAGAGTCATTTGTAATCGATTACATTTTAGTCATAGAAACAAACGACTTTTACATGCATCGTCATGTTTCTCTTATAACCATATGGTGGGGCAGTAGGACGAGGCCTTCCTCTTCCCCTGCCTCTGCGGATTCGTTGACCAGCTTCAATATGAGCTTGTGGACCGAGGTGTAGCCCAGATCGTACAAAGGCTGAACGATCGTCGTAATGGTCGGATTCGTAATCTCGGCCAGGAACGTTCCGTCAAAGCTGATCATGCCGACCCGTTCGGGAAGGGCAATCGACTTTTCCTTGATCCCTTTCAAGATGTATGATGCCTGGAGGTCCGAATGAGTGATGATTCCGTCAATCGGCAATCCTTGGCCGATTATGCCGTTGACCGCTTCCTTGACATGATCGAACCTATTTTTCGCGCCGGCGATCCTATCCGGCCGGTACGGAATGCCCGCTTCCTTCAACGCCTCTTTGTATCCTTCGATCCGGGCCGTAACCGAGCTGGACTCCCTGTTCCCGGTTATATAGGCGATATGGGAGCAGCCGCGGCGAATCAGCTCCTTGGTCGCCTCGTAGCCGGCTCTTTTGTTGTCGATCGCGACGCAGGTAGCGTTGATCCCCGGGTAATATTCCGTGCACAGCACGATCTTGTACTCGTCCATCAGCTCCTCGAGCAATTCCTTGTTGACGCTGGACGATACGAAGACGATGCCTTCCGCCAAATTCGTCTTGAGCATATTGATGTACGTATCCAATATCCATCGCTTCGACTCGATCGTACCGATAATGATATTATAAGCGTTGTCGTATGCCGCAGCCTGAGCCCCTCTGGCGATTTCCGAGAAATAAGGGTTCGACATGGACGGCAGCACCATCACGATCGTCCGGCTCGCCTGCTTCCTTAAATTTTTGGCCAGCATATTCGGCTTGTAATTCATTTCTTTAATGACCCGCAGCACCTTGTTCTTCGTGGCGGGCTTGACGACCGGATCGTTGTTCAGCACTCTGGATACCGTCGCGACGGATACGTTGGCTTGCTTGGCAACCTCTTTGATCGAGCTCATGGCTGACCTGTCTTCCTTTGCGGATAAGGTAATGGCAGTAAAGCTGGAGGCTGCAGCAAGCAGCTCCGAGTGTAATCGATTACAAAATGATGCGATATATAAAAGATACCACATCGAAGTGGAAATATCTACATCTGTTTCTACAAGGGCGGGAGCGAAGAAGACTGTGAGCAGTGAAGATTTGAAAGCAGCGGTGAGAAATCGCGCGATTCCAAACGTACCCTGAACGAATGCGAAAGTCCGCCAACCTGCTCTTCCAACGCAGTGTCCAGTAAGAGCGGTTTGAGACCGTTATTGGCCCCGTAATCGAGACGCAACAAACAAATGCTCCCGAATAAAAGGTACGAGAACCTCTTATTCGGGATACATTTTCAATTTGGCGTCAACCAAGAGGTGCAAGCGGCTCTTATTATTTCATTCCGATACCGCCGTCAGCCGCTGCAAAGCGATGCCGGCCAGCAGCGCCGCGCCTACGGGGATGCAGCTCTCGTCCGGATTGAAGCGCGGACTGTGCAGACCGGCCGCCCGCTCGGCATCCTCCTGCGGCCCTGAGCCCAGCCAGAAAAAGCAGCCTCTGGCGAACCGCAAATATTCCGCGAAGTCTTCCCCGTACGTCATCGGAACCGGCTCCGACCGATTATCGCGCCCCAGCATACCGTCCGACACTTCGGCGACAAAGCCCGTCAGCGTCTCGTCGTTCAGCACCGGCGGCACTTGCTCGATATAGTCGACTTTGCCGGAACAACGGTATGCTCTGCTTGTGTCCTCCACGATTCTGGCAATCGTGGCGGGCATCGTCGCCCTCCACGACGCATCGAGATTGCGCACCGTTCCGGTCAGCTCTACAAAGTCGGGAATAATATTGTTCGCGGTCCCGGCGTGTATCGTGCCGATCGAGACTACGACTCCTTTCGTCGGCGGCGCTTCCCGGCTGACGGCCGACTGGAGTGCCATGACGACCGCGGAGGAGGCGATGATCGGGTCGAAGCACGTTTCCGGATAACCGCCATGCCCGCCTTTGCCGTCCACGCGTATTTCCAGACGGTCGATGGAGCCCATCAAAACTCCGGTCTTCAGACCGATCGTCCCGGCCGGAAGCGACGGCAAGTTATGGAGGCCGTATATCTCATCGACGCCGTCCATGACGCCCTGCTCGATCATCGCCTTGGCTCCGGCCAATATTTCCTCCGCCGACTGGAAAATAAACCGGATCGTCCCCCGAAGCTCGGCTCTCTTCGCCGCGATAATCTTCGCCGCGCCAAGCAGAACCGTCGTATGAATGTCGTGGCCGCAAGCATGCATGACGCCGGGAGTTTCGGAGGCGAATTCAAGCCCAGTCTCCTCCAGTATCGGCAGCGCGTCCATATCCGCGCGCAAGGCTACGGCGGGACCGCTGTGCTCGCCCTGCAGGTCGGCCACGACGCCGTGTCCGCCGACACCCGTGCGGACTTTCATTCCGAGCCGTTGCAGTTGCTCGGCCACAAGTGCGGCCGTACGTGATTCTTGAAAGCTAAGCTCCGGATGGCGGTGAAGCTCCCTGCGCAGCCCGACGAGCTCCGGTCCGATCCGGCCCGCCTGTTCCAAAAGCTCTTTGTACTTGTCCATCAGTTCCGCTCCTTCTGTTCCTTGCCGTATTAGTGGAGAATGCCCGCGACTCTCGAATCCCGGTCATATATAAGCGCGTCCACTTGGTGGCTACTGTGCCTGATGCCGCGCTTCGTTCCTTCTTTATCTTAATCTTAATCGCTGCCGCCTCCATATACAACAACAAGGTTGAGAGAAAAGCGTCTTTCATTTTCATATAGAAGCCGGTCGGCAAAGGGCAAACAGCCCGCAACCGCAAAGGATGGCGGGCCGTCGGAAACCGATAAAGCGAAGCCGAACCGTTACTCCGCCTTGCGCTCTTCAGCCTCCCCGATAACGATGCCGATTCGTCCGTCATCCACCCGGACGGGGTAACTGCGCGTTCTCACTTTCCCGTCGAAAAGCGACCTGCCCGTCTTGATGTCGAATTCCCAGCCGTGCCAAGGACAGCGGACGATTTCCCGGTCTTTGCCGTAAATATATTCGTACACGCCGGACGCCAGCGTCGTCCCGCATATCGGACCTTTGCACAGCTTCGCGCCCTGATGCGGGCAGTAATTATGAATGGCGTAATATTCGCCCTTAATATTGTACACGCCGATCGATCTTCCCGTGACATCCACGATTTTGAAGGAGCCTTCGGGAATATCCGCGGCGTCTCCAGCGTCAAATATAGCCATGGTGCTCTTCTCCTTCCGTTACAATCCGTACAGCTCTTTGGCATTGGCATAAAAAATGCGGAGTCTCGCATCATCCGACAATCCCGGCAATATCGCCGAAGGATCGTCGAAATCCCAATCCGGGTAGCCGCTTGCGAATACAATCATGCGTTCCGCATCGGTCATGTCGAACAGTTGGCGCATAGAGTCCGGATGATCCGACTCGTCAATCGGCTGCGTCGTAATGTAGAAATGATCGCGAATGTATTGGCTCGGCATTTTTTTCAGCAAAGGTACCGTAGATCGAAGCGCCTTGTAGTTCCGGTCCATCCGCCACATCAAATGGGGAAGCCAGGCGATTCCGGCACCGGCGATTACGAATTTCAGAGACGGAAATCGTTCGAAGACGCCTTCGCCGATCAGGCTGATCATATGCGCTATCAGACTATGGGGAAGCGCGGTATGGAACTGGAAATAATCGCTTACGTAACCGGCTGCGGTGGGCGGATTGGCAATGCCTCCCCCTTCCGTGCCGGGGTGGATCGCGATAGGCAGTCCGCGACGCTCGGCGGCCTCATATATCGGGTAGTAGCACCGCTGTCCGTAAGGAACCGGCGCGCCGCTGCTTACGCCGATCTGTACGATGTCCGGATGACCTCCTATCCTGTCGATTTCCCTTGCAGCCTGCTGCGGATCCTGCATGGCGACCGTCATAGCTCCTTTGTATCGCGGACTTTTCGGCAGCCATTGCCCGACGAGATGATCATTGTACGCCGATGCCAGGGCAGCCGAATAGTCGGGGTCGGCGTGAACCGAGATCGCATACATGCTCCCGGTCAAAATCGCATACTCGATATCGTAGGCGTCCAGAAATGCCCCGCTCAATCGATCCGGATCGGCGGCGGCGTCTGCGCCTTCGGGCACATAGGCGGAAGCGACGTGCGATTTTCCCGGCGGTCCGTATGTGCGCGGGGAGCGGAAGCCGAATTGCTTCACCTGCGTTTTCCATGGCTCCTCCACGTACGGCAGCAAATCCGCCGGACTGCGGAATGCGTGGTGAACGTTGCAATCGATAATCCTGGTCGGTGTTCTCATCTCTCCACCCCATCCTTTCCAGCTGTATTGGTTTCTTGCTAAGTATAGAAAAAGAGCAAGCACTCCACGATAAAGAAATCAACGATTATTTGGACGATTCAACAACCGCGGAAGGAGACGACCGTCCAATCTATAACTACTTAAAGGGGAGGTGGATGCGCTTGTTCGAATTGGTATCCGTATTTACGGAGGAGGTTGGCTCGGACTGGCATAAGCCAGAGTCGGTCATGGAGTACGACGTGTTCCTGTTCGTCGAGAGCGGTTGCTTGACATACGTCATCGACGGGAATCGTCTTCCGCTCGTCAAGGGCGACCTGTTGTATTTTCCCGCCGGGAGCTTGCGTTACGCGGCTGCAGACGGTATTCACGGCCATCAAAAATATGCCGTGCTCTTCCAGCGCACCGTCGCGGAAACGTCGATTCCGCTGCTGGACAACCGCCTGCATCGGCTGGTCCATAGCCGCAATTACGATTATGTGAAGCAGCGCTTCTCGCTCCTGATCCAGCAATGGCTCGGCAAGCTGCCGCACTATGAGACGATTTGCCAGGGCATTTTGCTGGAAATGCTCGGTATCGCCGGACGCGAGCTGGAAAACGCCCATTTGCCGGCGAAGAAGCTGTCCTTGGCAAGCGAAATTCAGCAATATATTTTGTCGCATTACCGGGAGACGATCCGCATCGAGACGCTGGCGGAGCTCGTAGACCGCACCCCGAACTATGTCACGAAAATATTCCGGGAAGTGACGGGGCAAACGCCGATCGGTTACTTGCATCAGGTTCGCATTACCGCGGCGCGGGAATTGCTCGTCAATACGCACCTGACGATCGGGCAAATTGCCGACATGCTGGGGTTTTGCGATCAGTCGTACTTCAACCGGGTATACAAAAAGATGATGGGATACCCCCCCTCCAGCCATATAACGGAAAAGAGAGCCAAATAGACGGCTCTCTTCCGATTTTGAATCAACTAACACCCGTGGGGTCAGCTCAAGTTGTAGAGCTGCTTCGCATTCCGGTACATGATCTTGTCCTTCGTTTCTTCGTCTATGCCTCTCATGATCATAAACGGGTCGTCGAAATCCCAATGCGGAAAATCGCTGGAGAACAGCAAAATGTTCTCGGCGTCCATCATTTCGAATATTTGCTGCAAATGCTTCGGATTTTCCGGCTCTTCGATCGGCTGCGTCGTCAGAAAGCAATGCTCGCGAATATACCGGCTGGGCATTTTTTTCAGCCAAGGGGTCGTCGCCCGCAGAGCCTTGTAATTTTTGTCCATCCGCCACAGCAAATGGGGCAGCCACGCGACCCCGCCCTCGACAAGGACGAACTTCAAGCTCGGGAACTTCTCGAATACGCCTTCGCAGACGAGACTGACCAGATGAGCCATGAAATTTTGCGAAAGCGAAGTATGCCATTGCATATAGTTGCTCACAAAGCCCGCCGCGGTAGGCGCATTGGAAATGCCGCTGCCTTCGCTGCCCGGATGGATGGCGACAGGCAGGCCGTGCCGCTCCGCCGCTTCGTAGATCGGATGGTAGTAGCGATGCCCGTACGGGATGCGAGCCGCGCTGGCCAATACAAGCTGTACGATGTCGGGATGCGGGCCGATCCGGTCGATCTCGCGTTCAGCCTGCTGCGGGTCCTGGACGGCAACGGTCATCGAGCCTTTGAACTTCGGATTGTGGGGCAGCCATTCGTTGATCAAATGATCGTTGTAGGCAGCCGCTACGGCACAAGCGTAATCGGCGTGCGGGTGGACCGAAATGTCGTAGGAACCGCCCGTCAATATGGCGTATTCCATCTTGTACGGCTCGATCAAAAATTCGGTCAAAAGCTGCGGATCGGCCGCCGCGCTCTCTCCCTCGTCGGCATAGGCATCCTTGCGATGTACGCCGATCGGCGAAGCGTAAACTCCCGCTCCGCCCCCGGGGATAACGCCCTTCCAATGCCCGTTCAAGTAAGACATGAACTGGCTATGGTCCTTGAAGGAATGATGGACATCGCAATCGATCACTTTTGTCGCCTTTTTCATAACGCCATCCCTTTCATATCGTCGTCGAATCAAAACAAGTATAGAGCCAATCCCGCCGCTTCACGATAAAGAAAACTACTGTTTTTTGGATCATTCAACAGTTGGTCCGCGGACATCGGCTTCGGCAACCGAAAAAAGGGAAACCCCTTAACCGCATCCGGAACGAGGCAGGTCGAGGGGCTATGGGAAAGGATACGTTATTTGGCGCCTCTGATCTCGGCGATCTTCTTCTCGATCTCCTCGGCCGCTTCCCGCAATGCCGTATTGCTGTCCTTCTGGCCGCGGATCACTTCGACCGCTTTGGACACCAGCACGCCCGAAGCCGCGCTATCGTATTTGGTCGGCGTCGTCGCCGCCGGGATTTTGTTGATTTGCAGCGATTTCATATTTTTCGATTGCAGGAAGCTGTCGCCCTTGCCGAGAGAATCTTTTACCGTAGGATCTTTTAGCGTTGGGAAGCGGATCAGCCCCCCGCCTTCTATTTGCACTTCCGCAGAAGTGAGCAACGAAATAATATGGGTAGCCAGCTCCTGCTTGCCGTTAGCAGCGGAAACCGCCCAAACCGCGCCAAAATATTGAGTTCCTATGCCGGGGGCTTCCTTGAACGTGGGCAGCGAAACGATATCCCAATTGAAACCCTGCCCCTTCTTCTCGAGGTCGATGAGCATCGGGTAAACGGCATTTCCGGCCCATATCGCAACATTGCGTTTCGTAATAAACGCTTTTTGGCCCGAGGCGTCGAAATCGGCCGGATCGACCTCTCCTCCCAGCTTGTAAAGCGAAGCAAACGTATCGAGAATCCGTTTAAAGCCTTCCGCCTGAACGAGCGCTTTGTCCGTTTTCGGATCGACTAACGGGAGCGACAGCTGATTTTGCCCCAACATATTGCCGAGATTAAACATGATGCCGCGAATGCCGTCCTGCGGTCTGTTCAATTTGACGACCAAATCCCGCAATTCCGGGCTGTCCCATGTCATGCCGCTTTTCGGATAGGCGATTCCGTAACGGTCGAATATGTCTTTGTTGTAAAACAAAGCCGTCGAGCCGTAGGTCCAAGGAAGCCCGAACAATTCGCCCTTTGCGGATATTCCGCGGATCGATTGAAGCATCGGGTCCTCGAAGACGGTCAGATCGATTTTGTTCGTTTTGGCGATCGGGTCTATGTCCGCCAACAAGCCCCTTTCCAGCAATGCGGGAACGCCGTTTGTTGCGGTCAAATAAATGTCGGGAATTTTCTGGGCCGCTATCAGACTGTCCAACCCGTTTCCGGGGTCTCCCGGATTGATATGCTCGATTTTGACATTCGGAAACTTCTTCTTGATATGCGGCTCGACGTAGTCTTTGTAGTAATCCGGCGATACGGTTCCGTTAAACATGGTCAATGTCGCGGATTGCTGGAAGTCGAACGTTTTGTCGGCCGTCTTTCCCGTCTCCCCCGCATTGTCCGCTCCCGTCCCGGATTTGCCGCTGCAGCCAAGCGCCCCCATAATGAGCACCATCGAAACAAATATCAAACCCGCCCTTTTTCCTTGTCGTTTCCTCATCCCGTTCCCCCTTCTCACCTGCATTGCGTTTCGTTCACCATGATTATATTGGAAAGGCTTTCAAAACGATATTAACGATTCCACATTTATTAGCACCATTCAACAATCGCGTCAAACAAGGCGAACCTCCCACAGACTCGAAGCCACAAAAACTATGACAGCATAAGCCGTATGCACTCTTGATGCAGGGCTGACGCATATGGTCGTAAATAGAGGAACTGGATTCCGTTATTGCCTCAAAATCCGTTTCACTTTTGAGGATAAAGGAACAGACTTCCGTTAACTCGATCTTTCGGGATAAAATTGAACGTACAACAGCGGAATAGCGGAATCGTTTTCCGTTATCTTGCAGCCGACAGAACGACTCGGGGCCAATAACATACTCCGGTTCCGCTATTCGATATTCACGGTTCCGCGGTCACCGGCAAAGGCTGCCAGTCTTCACCGTTCATGGATACATGCACTTTTGTACGCGAATGTGCCGACATAGAAAAAAAGCCCGCGGATCGCATCATCCGCAAGCTTCCAACCTTATTCCCGGCCCAGACCGAAACGCACTTCACGATCCGATCGTTCCGAGCGGCTTCCACGTACCGGGCGATCCGCTTGCCGCGCATGCCCGGCCGGTCGTGCCCCCCGCCACAGGCGCATAAAAGACCGGCTCATATATAACCGACGATCAAATCTCCAGGTCCGACGTCGAACATGGAGGCGCCTATGATATAGTTGTAGCCGCTTCCGTGAATATTTGACAATTCCTATTTGGGGTGGGCACGGGTCTCGGGCGGCGCCTTCTGTCGTAACGGTACACAAACTTATCCACCAGCGGGAATATTGCGCGTAGCGTAACCGCATCTTCTCGGGCATCAGAACGTTTGCTTCAAATAGTCGATAAACACCTTCGTCGCCGATGAAATAAACATATCGTTCCGATACACGATGCCGACCACCCTTTGAGGCGTAGGATCGACAATCGTTATGATGCGAGTCCGCTTCGGATCGACCCCGGACAAGAACGTATCCGGCAAGATCGTCAAGGCGATATTGCGGTTGACGAGCTCCAGCAGCGAATCGAGCGTAGTCATCTCCACGACGGGATCGAACCGGAACCCTTTCGATTTGGTCGCGATATCGACCATTTGCCGCACCAGAAATTTGCGCGGCAGCAGCGCCATCGGCGCGTGCTTCAACTTTGCAAGCTCAACCTCGTCGCTGGCGGCCAACGGATGATGGTATGGCACGGCCAACGACAGCTTTTCCGTATACAGAGGAATGCTCTCCAGCTGCTCGCCCTCGACGGGCAAAAATACGACGCCCAAATCAAGCCGGTTGTCCAGCAGCCCTTGTCTCGTTTCCTCGGTGCTTAATTCCGCCACATTGATTTGGATGCCCGGATACGACTGGTGAAACGAAATAATGGAGTTGATCAGCATATGATTGCCCGAGCTGCCGATGCGGATTTCCCCTCTCCTTAAGCCCTTCAATTCCCGGATCGCGGTCTGCGCCTGCCCGAGCTCGTCGAACATCCGGACGCAATGGCGGTATAAGATTTTTCCGGCCTCGGTCACGACGACCTTTTTGCCGACCCGATCGAACAGCAGAGTGTCCGTTTCCAGCTCCAACGCGCGGATTTGCTGACTGAGCGTAGGCTGGGAGATGCCCAGCTTCTCCGAGGCTCTCGTAAAATGAAGCTCTTGGCACATCGTCATGAAATATTGCAAATGCCTAAGCTCCATGCCCATGTCCTCCTCGCCAATAATTGGTATTACCAATGATAATAATAGAAACGATTGGATTGTTCAATGATCGGAATAGGACTATAATGATTAAATAAGCTTATCGAAACCGACAGGGAGTGGAACAAAGATGAACGAAATCCGTATCGAGAAAAGCGCCTCACTCAAACCGAAGCCCGACGCCAGCCAGCTGGAATTCGGCAAGCTGTTCACCGACCATATGTTTTTGCTCGATTACTCGGAAGAGCTGGGCTGGCACGATCCGCGCATCGTCCCGTACGGTCCGCTGACGCTCGATCCCGCCTCGATGATTCTCCATTACGGCCAAGCCGTCTTCGAAGGCTTGAAAGCATTCCGGACGAGCGATAACCGGATTTTGCTGTTCCGTCCGAACAAAAACGCGGAACGGCTGAACGTGTCGAACGAGCGTCTCAGCATACCCGAAATGGACGAAGCCGCTTTTGTCGAATATGTGAAAGCGCTCATCGCCATCGATCGCGATTGGGTTCCTTCCCTCGAAGGCACATCCCTGTACATCCGGCCGTTTATTATCGCGACCGAGCCTTGTCTGGGCGTCCGTGCGGCCAAGCAGTATTTGTTCGCGATCATTATGTCGCCGGTAGGAGCGTATTACAAGGAAGGCATTCATCCCGTCAAAATCAACGTGGAGAACAAGTACGTCCGCGCCGTTCGCGGCGGAACCGGCTTCGCCAAGACGGCCGGCAACTACGCCTCGAGCATCAAGGCACAGGAAGAAGCGAAGCACGACGGCTTCTCCCAAGTGCTGTGGCTGGACGGCAAAGAGCATGCCTACATCGAAGAAGTCGGGAGCATGAACATTTTCTTCAAGATCGGCGGGGAAATCGTCACCCCCGAGCTGAACGGAAGCATTTTGGCCGGGGTTACCCGGGATTCCGTCATCGGCCTGTTGAAGAGCTGGGGCTATCCGGTTACGGAAAGAAAAATTTCGATCGAGGAAATTCGCCGCGCGTCCGAGGAAGGCAAGCTGGAGGAAGCGTTCGGGACGGGTACGGCCGCCGTTATCTCCCCTGTCGGACAGCTGCACTGGGAAGAGCATACGATGACCATCAACGGAGGCGAAACGGGCGAGATCGCACGCAGGCTGTATGACACGATTACCGGCATCCAAAGCGGAAAGCTGGCGGATTCGCAAGGATGGAACGTAGTGGTGGAGTAGTGATTAAGTAAAACGAAGGACCTCCATGCGGTGGTCCTTCAGGCTGTTGAGAAAGTCATAAAGAGAATAGAACCCTCTAAAAGGGGGTGGGGAAATGTACGTAAAGCGAAGCGTCTGACTTTATAATCGAGTTGTAACCACTACTTTTCATGAAGACAACACGATTTTAACAGAAGTGGAGTGCATTCCCCCACCCCATTGCCTTCGATGCATCCTCTTTTTGATCACTTTCTCAACGACCCGAAGGACCTCCATGGCGAGGTCCTTTCTTTAACCGAAAAACGTCCGGTACAGCAAGTAGGCATTCAAAGCGATGATGACGGCCGCTATTACCCACGCCACCAGCTTCAGCCAAGGCGGATTGGCGAATTCCCCCATTTTCTTCTTGTCTCCGGTGAACTGGATCAATGGAACTACCGCGAATGACAGCTGCAGCGACAAAATGACCTGGCTCAAAATGAGCAGCTCCGTCGTTCCCTTCTCACCAGCTATGGCCGTGACGATAACCGCGGGTATGATGGCGATCAGCCGGGTAATCAACCTGCGCAGCCACGGGGCCAGACGAATGTTCAAGAACCCCTCCATGACGATTTGTCCGGCAAGCGTACCGGTTAGCGTCGAGTTTTGTCCCGAAGCGAGCAAGGCGACGCCGAACAAAATGCTTCCGAGCGTCGTGCCGAGCAATGGCGTCAGCATCCGGTAGGCGTCCCCGATTTCCGCGACCTCGTTCATTCCCGCCTTGTGGAAGGTGGCAGCCGAGACGATCAAGATCGCCGCATTGATAAAAAGAGCGAAGCAGAGGGCAATCGACGAGTCCCATGTCGCATATTTGATCGCTTGCCTTTTTCCCGAGCGGGTCTGCTCGATTTGCCTCGTCTGCACGATGGACGAATGCAGGTACAAATTATGCGGCATGACCGTTGCGCCCAAAATGCCGATGGCGATGTACAGCATAGCCGGATTGCTGACAATGTCGGTACGCGGAATAAACCCTTGCATAATGGCTCCCGTATCCGGTTTGGACAAAAAGATTTCGGTGGCGAAGCACCCTCCGATCGTCACGATCAGTACGACGACCAGCGATTCGATAAACCGGAAGCCTTTATTTTGCAGCAACAGCACGAGAAGCACGTCAAGAGCCGTAATCAGAACCCCGTATACGAGCGGAACGCCGAACAGCAGATTCAGCGCGATCGCCGAACCGATTACTTCGGCCAAGTCGCATGCGGCTATCGCCAGCTCGCATAAAATCCACAGCGTAAAAGCGATCGGCTTGGTGTAATGGTCGCGGCACGCCTGCGCCAGATCACGCCCGGTAACGATGCCCAGCTTGCCGGCCAGAGCTTGCAGCACTATGGCCATCAGGTTCGACAGCAATATGACGGATAACAGCGTATATCCGAACATAGAGCCTCCGGCAATGTCCGTCGCCCAATTGCCCGGGTCCATATAGCCGACCGCCACCAAATATCCCGGCCCGACGAAAGCGAGAAATTTTTTGATCCACGAGCCTGTTTTCGGAACGGAGAGACTGCCGTTCACTTCCGGAAGCGTCGGCATCGTTCTTGCCTGTCTCCAGCCTTCTTCGCTCGTCGCATGCAAGTTTGACCCGTTATTGCTCATGATGATCACCTGATTTCAGTAAAGTTTCTCTACGTAAAATATGTTTACCCAAGGAAACTCTTGGAGTAAAAAGAATTGCACGACTGAGGTCATGCAATGGAATCCGAGTAGTTTGCAGTCATTGTTTCCGCTGCCGGTTGAGGTTGATGATGTTTATATCCGATGATGTTTATATCCCAAATTGTACTCGCGCAACTTTTTTTGTCAAGGAAAACTTAATGGGGCGCTTGCGCTTTGCCGACGCTCGCGAGACTGCGAACCCAGAAATAGCGGAACCAGCGTATATTATTGACCGTATACAAGTGTCGACAGCAAAATAAAGGAAAACCATTCCTCTATTTCGCTATTCACTACCGATTTTCACCGTGTGAGATCGAAATAACGGAAGTCTACTCCGCTTTATTCAGGAGTGTAACGAAATTCGAGACCATAACGGAATACAGTGCCGTAATAATTCGGGCAACGTCTTGTCACGCCCGCCAAAACGCCTTCGCCTGTATGCGGATTATGCGCTCGTATAAAAAAAACGGACGGAATCATTCACTCCGCCCGGCTTTTCTGCGACGCTGCTGGTTTTGCTTCATCTTCTCTTCCGTCCCCTGCTCGGACGCTTCGAAAAACACGGTGTCGCGAATCGCGTCCGGCAAATATTGCTGCTCCACGTAATGTCCGGGAAAATCGTGCGGATATTTATACCCGGTATGCCCGAGCTGAGTGGCGCCTTTGTAATGCGCGTCTCGCAGATGCAGCGGCACGTCAGCGGACTTCGTACGCTCGAACGATTGCATGACGTTCGCGATCGCGATCGGGATCGAGTTCGATTTCGGGCTTTCCACCGCGAACAGGATCGCTTGGGCGATATTGTATTTCGCCTCCGGCCAGCCGATCTTATGATAGGCGTCCATCGCCGTGACGGCCTGCACCATCGCCTGCGGATTGGACAGCCCGATATCCTCGCTGCACGCCACGATCAGACGTCGCAAAAACGTCATCGGGTCCATGCCAAGCCGCTCGACCGCGTACAGAAACCAATAAAGCGCCGCGTCGCTGGAGCCGCGCACGCTTTTGTGAAAAGCGGACAGCACGTCGTACTGGGTCGATTCGTCGGCCTTGATCGTCGGCTTGCGGATCGATTCCTCGGCCACCTCGAGCGTAATCCGGATCGTCCCGTCCGGCTCGGGCGATGTCGTAAGGGCGGCCAGTTCCAGCGCGTTCAACGCCCGGCGTATATCGCCGTTCGCCATTCGCGCTATGTGCTGCAGCGCCTCCTCCCCGGCTTCAATCCGCATAAAGCCCAGACCGCGCTCCTTATCCGCCAGCGCCCGCTTCATCGCTTGCAGCGAATGCTCATGCGTCAGCGACTTAAGCTCGAACAACGTAGACCGCGACAGAAGAGCCCCGTTCACATGGTGGAACGGATTTTCTGTCGTCGCGCCGATAAACGTAATAATCCCCTGCTCCACGGCGGGCAGCAGCGCATCTTGACGGGACGTGTTGAAGCGGTGCACCTCGTCGAGAAACAAAATCGTTTTTTTGCCGTATAGCGATTTGTTCGCCTTCGCCTGTTCGATCACCTCGCGCACATCTTTGACCGAAGCATCCACCGCATTCAGTCGGACGAATTCCCCATTCGTCGCGTTCGATATAATATTGGCGAGCGTCGTCTTCCCCGTCCCGGGCGGTCCGTACAGCAAAATCGAGCTTACCTGATCGGCCTCGATCGCCCGGCGCAGCAGCTTCCCGGGTCCGACGATATGCTCCTGACCGAAATATTCGTCCAGCGTCCTGGGCCGGATCCGGTCGGCCAGCAGCTTCCCGCCTGGCTTTGACGCGTCATCGTAAGTGAACAAATCCACCGATTTCCCCCACCTTGCCGTTAAATCCCCCCACAAGGTTATGTCGTAGGCTTTGCAGCTTATTCCAACTCCTTTGCGAGGGGACCCGAAAGTGTGCACAAAAGCCGTCACCAGGGCGATGACGGCTGTGTGCCTTGTCCTTGTTCAATTATACCAGCGTATTGCGCCCCGAATCAAACGGGTTCGTCCGAATGCGAGCTGACATAGGCAAGCCCGCTCTTCGCTTTCCCCCCCGATTCGATCCGCTCCTTCCGATCCATGAACGGCCACCAGTTGGCCGGGCCGAACATTCGTACCATGACCGGAATGAACAGCGGCAGGATGACCAGCGCGTAGAGGAACAGCCCGCACAGCACGATCGTGGCGATTTGCAGCAGCGACATGACGCCGGAGGGCAGCATCGCCGCGAAGGTCCCGCCCAGTATGACGGCTGCGGACATAATGACCGTCCCCATTTTTTGCATCGCCTTGAGAATCGCTTCCTTCGGAGGCATATGGCGATACTCCTTGAACCGGTCCATCAGGAAAATGCTGTAGTCGATGCCGAGCGCCATCAGCATGACGAAGCCGAAGAAAGGCACAGCCCAACTGATTCCGGTATATCCGAGTATCCGGACATAGATGACCTCGGTAATCGCCATCGACGTATAGAACGTCACGAGAAGCGACAAAATGAGATAAACCGGCATGACGATCGAACGGAACAGCACGATCAAAATAATCGTTATGCCAATTAGCATGAGCATCATCGTGCGGGAATAGTCGTCCGCGGAAATGTGCTGCAAATCGTTGTTCATGCTCGTGACCCCGTCTACCGCATACGCGGCTTTCTCGAAGCCTGTTCCTTGCAACGCCCGTTGCACGGCGGCATTCAAGTCGTCGGTTTTGCCGAGCGTTTCCGTATCGTAAGGGTTGCCTGCAAATACGACGTCGAATTTGACGATTTTCCGATCCTTGGACATGTAAACGTCGAGCGATTTCTGGAAATCCGCATTCGCAATCGCTTCGTTCGGAATGTGCCAGCCGGTCAATTGCTTGTTCGGCGCGCCAGAGAGCTCGGTCAGAAACGATTGCGCCGAGGAAAGGCCTCCCGTCACCTGCTGCAGTCCGCCGACGCTTTGGTCCAAGCCGCTCGTCAGCTGACCCAACTGGTCGTTCAAATCGGCGAAGCCGGATTGGAGCTGACGTTGGCCTGCAGCCAGTTCGTCGATTCCTTTCGTCATATCCGGAATTTTCGCGACGATTTGCCCTTGGCCGTTCGCAGCTTGCTCGATGCCAGCCTGCAGCTGTTCTATTCCTTCTACAAGCCGGCCAAGCCCTTCCGCCAGCGCCGACTGACCGGCTGCCGCTTGCTCGAAGCCCGCATTCGCTTGCCCGATTCCCGCATGGATCCCGTCCAGCTGCGCATTCAACCGCTTCAATCCGTCGCCAATTCCGACAGCACCCGTCTGAAGCTGCGTCACCGAGCCGATCATTCTGGCATAATCCGGGTCCTGCTTCAGCTCCGGATATTTTTGCTCCAGTCCTGCGAGTCCGCTTCCCAGATCCGCCAACCCTTTCGCGACATTTTCTTGCCGGGCGGCCAGTTCGCCGTACGTTTGGGCCAATTGGCCGATGCCGCCGATTTCCCGGTAGCTTGCCAGCAATTGCCGGCTACCGGCGGCCAGCTGCTCCGCGCTCGCTTTCGCATCCCCCAGGCCGGCAATTAACGAATCCGCACCCGCAGAACCGTCGCGCAAGCCGGCTTCGATCCGCTTCATACCGTCGCCCAATTGGACAACGCCGGTTTTCAGCGCATTCGTGCCTTCAGACAATTGCTCCGCGCCTTTAACGGCCTCGTTCAGCTTCGGGGCGTTGCCGCTCAGCGCCTTGCTTGCCTCGGATAAGCCTTGACCGATTTGACCCAGGCCGTCCTTGCTTTGACCGAGACCGTCATCGACCATCCCGATTTGATTCGTCACTTGAAAATTCTGCATCGCGTCTCCGGTAGGCCGCGTGGCGCTGCGTACCGTTTTGACGCCTTCCACCTTGGCGAGCTCCCGGGATATTTGCTCGACGGCGGCCAAGCCCTCAGCCGAATCCATCGGCTTGTCGGATTTGATTACGACTGCGGAAGGCAACGAGTCGCCGGGTCCGAAGCTGTCCGAAATGACTTGGAACGCCTTGACCGAATTGTATTTGTCGCCGATCTCGTCCAGCGAATTGAAAGAGATCGAGCCTTTGTAGGCACTCAGAAACGGAACGATGAGAACCGCCAATACGACGAGCGCCCAGATCGGCTTTTTCAGCGAAAAGGAACCGACTGCGCCCCATAGCCGGCTCGGCTTGTGCTCAAGCGATCCTTTTAACGGCCAAAATATCGCTTTGCCCAGCACGGCCATAAAAAACGGAACGAGCGTGAACAACGCGAGCATCAGCACCGCAACGCCGACAGCTACCGCAACGGCGGAACGATACAGCACGAAGGTGGACATCCCGATCGAGGCGAATCCGACCAGCACCGCAAGTCCGGAAAACAGCACCGTCCGTCCCGCGGTCCGGTACGTCTCGACAATCGCTTCCGTCGTATCGCCGCGATGGGCCAATTCCTCCTTGAAGCGGCTGATCAGCAAAATACAATAGTCCGTACCGATTCCGAACAAGACGGCAACGAGAAAAATTTGCGTAAAGTTCGAGAGCGGAAAATCCAAATAATGAACAAGAAAGGCCACTGCCGACTGGGATACCAAGTACGTAAGCCCGACAGACAATAGAGGGATCAACGGCGCAATCGCCGAACGGAATACGAGGAACAGAATGGCCAAAATAAACACGACCGTAATGCCCTCGGTTTTCTTCAGCCCTTCCTGCGAGCTCTCGACCACGTCCTCGTTAATGAGCCAATTGCCGGTATAATAATGATCGACTTTGACGTCCGATACGGCGTCGTACAAGGACGATCTGACTTCCGCGGGCGTCCGGCCGTCCGACGCGGAGCTGACGAGAACGAGCACCGTTTCGCCGTCCTGCGATACCATCTGCTTCTCCAATTCCTTCATATCGAAGTGCGTCGTGACCGAAGCAATTCCGTAGACGTCTTTGCCGTTCTTCAGCTTGTCGACACCGCGCTCGACCTCGTTCATATCGGCGGAGGACAAACCGCCGTCCTTATGGAAGACGAGCACGGAGGATAGGCCGCGCGCTTCTCCGGCGCCTTCATTGCCCGCATTCATCTCCTTCAGCAGCTTCGCCGCCATCGTCGAGGAATAGCCTTCCGGGACAGTAATTTGTCCTTTGTCCCGCACCAATTCGGCCATGTTCGGCGCCGTCAGGAGCAGCGCGACCGCTCCCGCGAGCCACAGCGCCAAAATGAACCATCTCAGCTTGATGATCGTCTTCATCATCCTGTCGTGCTCCCTTCAAATATTTCACCCGAATCCGCGAATATTGGCTTACTTTTCGCTTTTCGGGGTCGGGTCGGCCTCCAGCAGCACGCGGGCCAGCTTCTCGTAAGTCGCGATAAACGCCTCGCCCTCCCGCTCGTCGAATTGCGCGATATACCGGGTCAGCAGCAGTTGGATTTTCCGTTCCATCTCGCCCGTTACCCGCTTCCCCTCTTCAGTCAGCTCCAAATAGGTGACCCGTCTGTCCTTGTCGTCGGGGATGCGCCGGATCAGCCGCTTGTCGAATAAACGCGTAATGATTGCCGTAATCGAGCTTTTCCCTACGCAAAACGTATCCGCCAGCTCGGAGGAAGTACATCGGCCATGCGCGCACAAGTAACGCAATACAAACACCTGATCGACCGTCAGCTCTACCGGCACCAAGTCCCGCAGCAGCGCGTTAAGCCTGCGGTTGACGATGAACGATGCGTTCTCATACCGGGTAATGACTTGCTTAAGCATTTCTTCGTTCATGGGGGCTCCCTTCCCGATAACTTATTCTACTCTAAAATTATTTCACTATAGAACTATTTGATGAAAGAACTATATCACACCTCGTTTTCATCGTCAAACTTAACTTTTGCCCGGCTTTCGTCGGTCGAAAACTGGCCCTAAGTCCGGAATTCGCTTCCGCCGCCGGCCCGTTGTCCGGCAAACGCCTCCGATGCTACACTGAGTACAGTAAGCTACGCCGGAACAGGAAACAAAAACTATAACCATTCGATAAGGTAAGGTGAACGGATCATGAAAAATTTTTCAATACTTGGAGTCGTTTTGATCGTGGTGCTCGTCTGGGGCGCTTTGACGATGTGGGATTCGGGGAAAGGCTTTGCATGGGGCTGGTTGTCGTTCGGCACGAATAAAGTGGACATGGCCGAATCGTTTGACGCCGGCCGCTACCGGAATGTCGGGATCGAAGTCGGGAGCTCCGACGTGAACGTCGTTCGCGGAAGCACGGACAAGATCGAAGTCCGGCTCCACGGCAAAACGGATAAAGGCAATGCCGGCAAAATCGGGCTGAAGACCGATTCGAAAGGGGATACGCTGAATTTGGGCATCGAGAAACCGGAAGGGATGCAGCTCGGCTTCCGCATAGTCAGCCTGACGATGACCGTGGAACTGCCCGAGAAGCAATGGAACGAGCTTAAGGTGAAAGCGGGAAGCGGCGATGTCGAGGTCGCGGAATTCGAAGGAACGTCCATCGAGGCCGAAGCGAGCAGCGGCAATGTAGAGCTTTCGGCAAGCAAAGCGAAGAAGATTGCGCTCAAGACCGGCTCCGGAGACGTGAAGGCGAGCGACTTCAAAGCCGATACGGTCTCGTTCGATTCGAGAAGCGGCAACGTCGTCTTGAAGGACGGGGAAGCCGAGCTGAAGGGCGAGACCGGCTCCGGCGATATCCGGATCGAGATGGACGAGTTGCTCCACGATACGGACGTGTCGGCCGGCAGCGGCAATGTGACGATCGGGCTGGACCGCGAACCGAAATCGTTGACCGTCGATTACCGCGGCAAGTCCGGAGACGGGAAGATCCGCTGGAAAGGCTTCGACTATCAAGAAAAGGACGAGGAAGGCCACACGATCAAGGGCGCGTTCGGTAGCGGCGGGACTAAGCTCAAGGTCGCAACCGGATCGGGGAACTTCACGCTGGACTAATCCTATTTCGAAGCGGTAGCATCCGGGAGCGCGAACGAGCGCTCCCTTTTCTTTCGTTCATTCACGCCCGAAGAGCGGCATCTTTACAACGGATTGACTTGTACCGCCGCTTGCTTGCCGCTGAGCTGGATTCCCGTAGCCGGGCGTCCGGACGGCTTCAGCTCTTTGATCAGCGATTCCAGCAGCTCCTTTGCCTTGGCGCCTTCCTTGCCTTGGATGCGGACTACGAGCAGGACGGCGTCTCCGGACTGCAAATGCTTCTCCGCCTGCCGCTTCTTCGTATCGTAGTCATGCTCCTCGATGTGCGGAGTCAGGCGGATTTCTTTCACTTTGGCCTCCCTATCGCGCTTGCGGACTTGCTGCTCCTCCCGCTTCGCGGTTCCGGCCCCGACCAGCCTGCACGGCGGCGGACTGCTCAGCAGCGACGTGCAGACCAGATCTACCTTATGCTTTTTGGCCAAAGCGAGCGCCTCGGACGTCGCGACAATACCCAGATCTTCACCGTTGATGCCGGTCAGCAAAACTTCGGACGCTTTGATTCTTTCATTCATTATCATTGTGGACACCCCCGAACTTTCGCTATAATGTTCCATATTACGTGTTCGAAGGGGATTATACAATGCGCGATAAAGAAATGGAAGAACGCATCATCCGCAACTACGAGCGCGACGAGAACATGATGATTCTCGTATTCGCCCAATGGTGCGTCAACAACGATCTCGATCCGGTCGAGCTGTACAAGCTCGCCTATCCGGATCAAACCGACAATCCCGCCCTGCTCCAGACCATCGAGCTGACCGTGCCGAAGGACGAGGCAGGCGATATTCCGGACGATACGGTGCTCGGCGTGCTGTCGCTGTTCGGCAACGAAGAGCTTGCTTTCGTCGTAACGCAGGAGATCGGCAGACGCGGCAAACGAACGTAAGAGCCGCGATGCATAAAGAGGCCTCCCGGCTCGGGACGCCTTATGAGAATAACAATCCTTTATGCTTCAATGAGGTGGACAGCAGGCTCGCCTTGCTGACCAAGTCGCGGAAGGAAAGCGAGAAGAAGCCGGGCTCTCGCGAGCCCGATACGACGCCAACCGCCGTCGAGACGGGAATATCCTCGATGACAAGCGGCTCGCGCAAAACGTCAAGAAGCTGTTGAAGCGAAGCTTCCGAGCGAAGGGTGACGATGACGAATTCGTCGCCGGCATACCGGCACAAATAGTCGTCCGCCGTGCCGATCGACAGAAGCAGGTCGGCAAATCCTTTAATCATGTCGTCCCCGACCGGATGACCGTATCTTTTGTTGATTTCCCCGAAATTGTTCAAATCGATAAACAGCAGGTGAAACCACTCCCGTCTTCGGAGCAGCTCCGAGCCGATCGACTGCACGTAAGCCGGGCGGAACAATCCCGTCAGCGGATCCTGCAGCTCGCTCAATTGGATCCGGATCGTATCGCGGGTAATGAGGCCGCACACCCGGTCCTTGTCGGTTACGAGCAGACGCTCGATCCGCAGCCGTTCCATCGTGCCGAGCGCATCCCACACGAAATTGTCCGCGGGCACGCTGACCGGATTCCGCGTCATCGCATCGGCTACGATCCGATTAGGATGCGTTTGGCGGACGTCGCGCGACGTCACGATCCCCACGATGCTTCCGTGATCCTGCACGACGAGGGAGCCGATTTCCAGCTTGGCCATCAGCTCCGAAGCGTGCCGCACGCTTTTATCGGATGAAACGGTCCGGATCGGGGAGGACATCAGCTCTCCCACCTTCATGAAAGCTCCACCTCCCGCTGAACGGATACTTCGATTTTCAGCTCGGAGCGTATGACCATCGTATCGCTGATCATGCGGTCCGCCTCCTCCAGAACGATATTGATCAAGATGTCCTTGTCCAGCATTTGCAATAGCGAAGTACGGATCAGTACCGCCTCCACCTTCGGATGCTCGATCGTGATGATCGTGAATTGCTCGGGCGAGAGCGCCTCCGCCATCCGTCTGACCGCTTCGGGCCCGATCGGAGCTTTACGCCCGATCACGAGCAGGTCCTGCATCGGCGGCACCTCGAACTCGGACATTTTCAACGACAGCGTGGCTCTTCTCGAATAGATTCGTTTTTGATTCATGGATGAGCATACTCCTTAAGCCCAATCATTTCCCCCTCCGGAAAGATTGCACATAGAATAACGTTCCTTCGACGGCAAGCTGCTCCAAGCGAACCGGACTCGGATCGTACAGCATCGGATCCGGCAAGCTCAAAAATTGCCGTACGTAACCTTCGTCAAACTGGATGCCGCTTTGTACGGCCAACTCCTCCTTCGCTTGCTCGATGGTCATGCCCTCTTTGTAAGGCCGATCGGAAATCATCGCGTCGAAAGCGTCTATGATCGAGCACATTCTGGCCATGGCGGGTATGTCTTCGCCCTGAAGCCCCATCGGGTACCCTTTGCCGTCCCATCGTTCGTGATGGAATTTGACGATGTCGAGCAGCCGGCTATCGGTCATCTGCTGCTCCAGCAGCAGCTTCTCGCCGCATTCGGGATGCGTTTTCATCACGTCCCACTCGTCCCTGTCCAGCTTCGAGGTCTTGCGAAGAATGGCGCTGTCGATCAATATTTTTCCGACATCATGCACGCAGCAGCCTACAATAAAAGCTTGCCTGTCCTCTTGAACGGGCATTTCGTAGTACGAGGTCCAGCATTGCGCCAGCGCCCCGACTCGCAGCACATGCCCGAACGTCTCCCTGTCTTTAACCGACAATCGAATCAATAGACGGTTGATCGCGTTCAACATGAGATAATCCCCCTTATTCGGCAAAAAAACGGTTTCAGGATCGAACGGGGCATTGTTATGTACGGTCAATCCGATCAACAAAAAAAGCCCTCGAATTCGAGGGCGCCCGTCTCACAATTCGGTAACCTGGCTGGCGTGATGTAAGTCGAATTACATGGTAGCCCCATTGGTTTTGCGACCCTATCTTTCGATAAGTGTGCCTTTGGATTCGTTTATGAACACGATTATTGATTCTATAAACCTATTGCATGCAAATTAAAATGATCCGATAGTTTGATTGTACCCCATTTGTATATTTTTGTCACCACCATCCGCAAAACTTGTCGAATGTTTAGGGCGATCGAACGATCAACGAGGAAGACCGGACTATCCACGCACGAGCTGCGCAGATCGGGCCAGTCCTCCTCGCCTATTAAACGAAACGGAATGCCGTTCGGGGGCCGATAAACCGGAGCAGCCCGCGATCCTCCGGAACGACTCGACCGAGGACGTTTACCCGCTCGTCGGCCGGGAGATCGATGCGCGCAACTTGCAGCTCCCCGGCGTAACGGGTATATAGCGCGTTGTCCATCGTGACCGTCCCGGCAGGGCGTGCGTCCGTATTCGACGGTGCCGGAGCGATGCCGCGCTCCAGCATATACTTGCGGCCTCGCGCGGAACGGATTACCTGCTCCGCGCCGTCCCACGGACTGGTATGCGTCTCGGACAGAAGCGGCATCAGCTCCTCCGGCGGCGTCTCCGTCCACGCTACCCGCAGCGGGATCGTTCCGCCGGCGATAAGACCGGCGGCCATCCAGGCATACTCGTCTGGCGCCGGGTCACCGTAATAGACGATATCCGTCAGCTGCTCCGCCATCAGCTCGGCTGCGGCTAATGCCGAAGTCATGTGCCTGTGGGCCTCGACTGTCGGCAAACCGGCATACAACGGCGCTCGAGGCTCGCCGTGCGCGGGGATGAAGCCCGCCGTCCGGATGCCGCGCTCCTTGAACATCCGGTTCTGCATCCGGTAGAAGGATAACGATACTCCCGTTTCCCGGCGCGGGTAAAAATTATGCACGGCGATCAACCGCTCCCGCTCGATACCGTTGTTCTCCATCTCCAGTAAATCGCCGGGTGTCGTCGAGCCCGCATTGATCTGGAACGAAAAGCCGGGACTCCGAAGCATATGCAGCGTCTCCTCCATCGTGAAGCCATGGTCCAGGCGCAGCGTACCGATGCCGAGCCCGGCGATGGGAGACAAATCGTCCGGGGCGGCACCGAACATGGAGAGCGACGCCCGGCTCACATCGGCCGCTACGCTAATTCCGGCGCCGGCCGCTATCTCCAGCAGCCGCCTTACCTCCGCCCAGTCCTCCACCTCCGCTTCCGGTATATGCAGGGAAGTAAACAAATGCTTGCACCCTGCCCGGATCGCGTCGTCAAGGTGCCGTCGGGCGGCACTTAATCCCAGTGTCGGGTAAAACGATCGTCCTAATTCCGTCACCGTTTAGCCGCCTCCTTGCGTTATCGTACTCCCGATCACGATGCCGATCTTGCCGTCACGCAATTCCACTTTATAGCTCCGGGCTCTTACCTTCTCATTAAACAGCGACTTGCCCGTCTTGATATCGAACTCCCAGCCGTGCCACGGACAGCGTACGATCTCGCCTTGACGCCCGTATTCGTACCGGTATACGTCGGACGGCAAATTCGTTCCGCATACGATTCCCGCGCACAGCGGGGCGCCCTGATGGGGGCAGTAATTGTGAAGCGCGTAATACTCGCCGCCGATCCGGTAAATGCCGATTTCGCGTCCTTCCACGCTTACGATCGCATGGCCGCTTTCCGGAATGTCGCCAGCATTCATCACGAAATGAACCGGCATGGCCTTTTTCCGCCTTTCCGTTACAGGTTATAGAGCGCCCGCGCATTTTCGCAGAAAATTTTCCGTTTTGCCTCCGGCTTCAGCTTCTTCAATATTTCCGTAGGCGGATCGAAATCCCAATGCGGGTAGTCGCTAGAGTACAAAATCATATTCTCGGCGTCGATCATATCGAACAGATCGACCAGGTGCTGCGGATTGTCGGGCTCCTCGATCGGCTGGGTGGATACGTAGCAATGATCCCGGATATACTGGCTCGGCAGCCGGTTCAGCCAAGGCACCGTGGAGCGGAGCGCCTTGTAATTTTTGTCGAGCCGCCACATCAAGCCGGGCAGCCAGGCGATGCCGCCTTCGACCAGCACGACCTTGAGCCGCGGAAACTTCGCGAACACTCCTTCGCACACCATGCTGACCAGATGCGTCATGAACATCTGCGACAGGCACGTATGCCACTCGATATATCTCGACGGGTAACCGGCCGCGGTAGGAGGCGTCGAGCTGCCCGCCCCCTCGGCGCCAGGATGGATCGCCAGCGGCAATCCGTTGCGTTCCGCCGCCTCATAGATCGGATGATAGTACCGGTGCCCGAGCGGCATGCGGGCCGCGCTTGAAATAATGACCTCCACGATATCCGGATGGCCGCCGATCCGGTCGATTTCCCGCGCGGCCAACAGCGGATCCTGCGTGGCGACAGCCATCGCGCCTTTGAACTTCCTGCTCTTGCCGAGCCACTCCGCGATCAGGTAGTCGTTGTAGGCAGAGCAGACCGCCGCCGCGAAGTCCGGATCATGGGTGGCCGATATGTTATAGATGACCCCGGTCAATATCGCATACTCCATATCGTATTCCTCGACCAGCTGCTTGAGCATGAAATCGGGATCGGAGCCGGCTTTGCCTCCTCCGGGGGGAACCGAGTCCCGGCGCAGTACGCCAACCGGCGAATAATAGCCCGAACCGGCCATGCCGATGCCGCCGGCGGCCACCCGGCTTTTCCAAGGCTCCGGCAAATACGGCACGAATGCGGAATCGTTTTGTTCGTTATGGACATCCACGTCGATGACTTTGAAACGTTCGGACATGCGGGCTCCTCCTCGCTTCTTACTTGCCGTATGTGCGCTTGTAGGACGTATTGTACATCGCGAGCAGGTCATCGGAGCCGAGCTTCTTCGCCTGCTCGATAAACTGGTTGTAGGTCGTGTCGTTGATCGGCGTTTTGCCGGTGACGAACTCGGTCAGCCTTTGCTCCAAAAACTTGTTCAGGTTGCTCAGCTTCGACTTTTCCAGCTCGAGCTCCTCTTTCGTTTTGACGATCGCTTTCGGCGCGGGAATGACGTACGGCGCATACTTCGTATTGATCGCCTTGCTCTTCTCGTTCATCCCCCGCTCCCAAGCGTCACGCGAGATGGCGTTATTGAGCGTAATGTTGTCGTACCACACCCCGAAATCGCGGCGCAGCGGAACGTATGGCGTTTCCCCGAATTCCTTCATGTACACCGGCTTGCCGTTGTCCAGCGTATACGACTTGCCTTGGATCCCGAGCGACAAATAGTTGGTGCCTTCCTCGCTCAGCAAGTAATCGAGGAACTGGACCGCCCGGTCTTTATCCTTGACCTTCGCCGAGATCGCCCGGCCGGTGGCGCCGACGAGCGCGCGGGAAAATTGGTAAGGCTTGATCCCTGGGGCGGCGAACGGAGTGATGACATCCAGCTCGTAATCCGCGGGAGCTCCCGCCTTCTTGGCGCTGTCGGTCAACGTCGGCAAATTCGCTTTCCAATAATAGGAAACCAGAGCCTTTCCTTTCATGATCCGCTCATCCCACTGCGTCCCCGTCAGGAACGGATATTCCGGGTCGAGCAGCTTCTCGGCGTACAGCTTGTTCATGAAGACGATCGCATCTTTGTAGCCTTTCTGGTAAGGGGCGAACGCGTATTTGTCGTCCAGCGGATTGAGGTTGAAGAAGCCCTGGATGCCGGTAAACATGCTGCCCATTACCGTGTACAGTCCAACTTCCCCGACCATCGTCTGCGGAGAGAACGGGTACGTGTCCGGATATTTTTCCTTCAGCGCCTTCAAATATTGGTAAAACTCGTCCGGCGTCGTCGGATCCTTCAAGCCGACCTTGCTCGTCAAATCTTTGCGCACGAGCCAGACGAAGTTGAAGCCTTTTCCTTCCGCATCGCCCTCCAGCACCGGCACCGTATACAAGCCGCCGTCCGCGCCGGTCGCGAGCGCCTTCGCCTCCGGGAAGCTGTCGTAAAACTTTTTCAGATTGGGCGCCTTGTCCAAATAATCTTTCAAGTTCAGGAACACTTTCTCGGGACCGTTCTCGCGGCCTTCCTGCGCCGTCACTTGAATGAAGTCGGTTACCGAATTCGTCGCGATCATAATTTGCCGCTTCTCGTTCAGCCCTTCCTGGCTGACGACCTGGAAGTCGAGCTTGACTCCCGTCTTCGCCTCGATTTCCTTGAATATTTCCCAATCCTGGCGCACCTTGCCCTCCGTCCGATCATACACGAGCCACGAGAAGGTGATCGGTTTTTTGGACGATCCTTCCGGCGCCTTCGCGTCGCCTGCGGGCTGATCCTTGCCGGCCGTACATCCGACGACGACTCCTCCGAGCATTACCGTTGCTAGAGCCGTTGCGATCCGTTTCTTCATTTGGCCTGCCTCCCTTTTCAAACGAATGGTTGTATATAGCGACGAATGCCCGGATTGCGGATGACCCGGGAACCCGCAACTAGCCTTTGATTCCGCCGATCATGGCCCCTTGGACGAAATATTTCTGGATAAACGGATAGACGCAAAGGATCGGCAGCGTCGCCACGATAATGAGCGCGTATTTCAACGTCTGCAGCTGGCTCGTGTCGCCTTCCACTTGAATGGTCGCCCCGGCGACGAGAATGTTGCGAAGCATAATTTGCAGCGGGTACATGCTGCGGTCGTTCAAATAAATCAACGCGTCGAAAAAGGCGTTCCATTGGCCGACCGCCGTATACAACCCGATCGTGGCCATAACGGGCATCGAGAGCGGCAGCACGATGCGAACCAGCACCTGGAGCGAACCGCAACCGTCTATCGTGGCGGCATCCTCCAGCTCGTCGGGCAGCGCTTCGAAAAACGTTCGCATGATGAACAAGTGCCAGGTGCTGATCAAGGTCGGAAGCACGATCGCCCATATGGAGTTTAGCAGCCCCAGCTTCTGGACCACGAGGAAGGTCGGGATCATCCCCCCGCTGAACAGCATCGTGAATGCGGCCATAAGCAAAATCGCTCTGCGGCCGGGCAGCCATTTTTTCGCGAGCGGATAAGCCATCGCGGAGGTGACGATCAAGGTAAGCACCGTGTGCACTACGGTGTAGCGAATCGTATTCCAGTAGCTGATCCAGACGTCCGGATTTTTCACGATCGTCTCGTATGCATGTAGCGTCACCGCCTTCGGCAGCAGCAGCACTTGCCCGCTCGCCACCATCGCATCGTCGCTGATCGACGCGGAGAACACGTACACCATCGGGTACAGCATGACGATGACCAGGAGGATCATCAGCAGCACATTGAACGTGTCGAACAGTCTGGACGCGACGCTTTCTTTGATTTTCATCGGGTTCCCTCCTTTACCAAAGACTCGTCTCCGAATATTTGCGGACGATCCGGTTAGCCAGGACGACCAAGATAAATCCGATCGCCGATTGGAACAAGCCGACCGCCGTCGCGAAGCTGAAATCCGCGTCCAAAATCCCTCTCCGGTAGACGAACGTGTTGATGACGTCCGACGTCTCATAGTTCATCGAGTTGTACAGCAGCAATATTTTCTGGAACCCGGTTTCCATGAAATGGCCGAGATTGAGCACGAACAGGATGATCATGACCGGAACCATGCCGATAAACGTAATGTGGCGCACCTGCTGCAGCCGGTTGGCGCCGTCTATTTTGGCCGCTTCGTACAAGGTCGGATCGACCCCGGATATCGCCGCCAAGTATAGAATCGTGCCCCATCCGATCTTCTGCCAAATTTCCGAGCCTACATATATCGTTCGAAACCATTCGGGCAAGCCGAGGAACAGGACCGGCTCGATGCCGAACCCTTTCACGAGCAGATGGTTGACGATGCCGGTCGACGGCGACAGAAACGTGACGATAATGCCCGCGATAACGACAGTGGACAGAAAGTGCGGCATATAGCTGATCGACTGGACGAGCCGTTTGAACCATTGGATCCGCAGCTCGTGGAACAGCAAGGCCAGCACGATCGGCGCCGGAAAATGGAACAGCAGGTCGTATACGTTCAGCATGACCGTATTGCGGATCAGCTTCCACGAATCCGGCGTGTTGACGAAAAACTCGATGAAATGGTCCAGTCCGACAAACTTGCTGCCCAGCATGCCCCTGCCGATCGAATAGTTTTGGAAGGCGATGACGATTCCGTACATCGGCACATACTTGAATAGGAGGTAATATAAAATGCCCGGCAGCATTAACAAATAGAGCGCCTTATGCTTTCTGAGCGACAGCCCGAAGCGGTACATAACCTCACCCCTTTCTGAAAGCGATTTCACATTTCGATTGTCCATTCATCCGCTTCCTGGTGCCTACTATACGTTTCTCCGGGACTTGGCGTAAAGCGCGCATATTTTGGCGGAGTCGCCATTATTGCATCGCCAGCAAAACCGCACAGCCGCGCGGGTCGGGAGGAAAAAAAAGAGACTTCCGAAAAAAAGAAGTCTCATCATATCGAGAATGTCTGATTAGGCGTGTGCAACGTTCGCGTATATAGAGGAACCGGATTCCGTTATTATCCCGAATTCCGTTACACATCTCAACATAACGGATCAGGCTTCCGTTATATCAATCTTTTCGGGGTAAAATTGATCGTGAACAGCGGGATAGAGGAACGGCTTTCCGTTATTTGCCGTCTACACCGATTTGTTGGATCAATAGCATACTCCAGAACCGCTATTTATGGATTCGCGGTCTCAATCGCCTGCAAGGCGGCAAGCCTTCATTCATCATGCGCTGCACGTACTTCTGCAAGTGAACTATGCCGTCGCAGAAAAAAAGCAGTCTCATCTTTGGTAAATGGTCCGGTATTTGGCCGGCGTGATGCCTTCATATTTGCGGAATATCGGGATAAACGAATTTCTTCCCCAGTAGCCGACCTTCTCGGCGATCTCGTCGATTTTCAAGTCGGTCTCCAGCAAATATTGCTTCGCCTTCCCCATCCGCACCTTGGCGATATATTCCACATATTTCTCTCCGACCTCCTCCTTGAACGTGCGGCTGAAATGACCGACCGACATGTTCATTTGCTGGGCGAACCGTTCGATGGACAGCTCTTCGGCATAGTGATCATGAATATATTGCAAAATTTCGGCAAACTGCCGTCCCCGGTCGTACGGCTCGGTCGTCCGGAACATCAAGGCATGAATGTCGCGGAAGCATTGCCGGATCTCGTCCCCGGTCACGCATCGGTTGAGCATGTCGAACAAGCGGGAGTAGAAAGCGATGCTGAAATCGTTCCGGTCATCCTCCGCCGCCCGAATCCATGTGTTCAGCACGTCGGAGCATAAATATTTCACCTCGTAGGCGCGGGCGTCCTTGCCCGCATCGAGCAAATCGAACACCGATTGGAGCAGCGTGTCATGGTCGCGGGATTTGCATAGATTGAAAATCCGGTTCACCTCTTGAACCGATAGAAAGCTGTCCCAAGGCGCCCGATTTTCCTTCGCCCGTTCTTCTCCGCACAATTCCGCTTCGGGATGAAGTCCTTTGTAACGGAGCATCGCGATAGCGTGCTCGTAGGAGTGAGGCAGCTGCTCGATCGTACGGACGGTGCTCCCGATTCCGATCGTCGCCTTATAATAAGACGCGAACGGCTGAAGCTGCAGCTTGACCGTTTCCGCCGCTGCCTTTGGGTCAAGAGACGAAGCGGGCTCGTGATGCACGACGCATGCCAAAATATCCGGCTTCGTATGGCAAAGCCACAGCGTCGTCCCCGGAAACGACTTGAGGATGCTTTCCTTCAGCTCCGCCAGCAGGAACGATTTCGACGTCTCGGTCTGCCCTTCCGTAACCCGGGAGTAATATTGGAATTCGATGCACAGCACCGTACGGACCGCGGTCGGATCGTAAACGAAATCGACCTCCCGGGCGCAAGCGTCCAGAGCCGCCGCGTCGCGGTATTCGCCCAACAGCAGCTTCGTAATGACATGCTCCTGCACCATGGGCACCATGCCGCTCACCAATCGGGACAATTGATCGTTCTCCGACATGATCAGCTTGGAAAACCGTTTGATCACGTCGAAATCGTTCCCTTCGCGACGGGCCGTGCCATCGGGCTCGCGGTAAGTGGCGAGTCCGGTCTTGATTTCCAAAATCGGAGCATACAGCTTGCGGCTTAAATAATACGATACCGCGCTGCCCAGCACGAGAAAGAAGCCGAGGAACACGAGACTGAGCATCCGGATCATGCGGGCCGGCATGAGCAGCGTCTGCAGATCGACTAGGCTGACGTAACGCCAGGATTCGTTGAAGCGGGACGGGATGGAGGATACGGCCTTTTCCTTCTCCGCTTTGGCGGACCCGATCTCCATCGCGCCGCTTTGAACGACCACTCCTGCTTCCGAGTCCATGATAGCCGTCCCGGTAACCCAGTCCTCCTTCTTGCTTATACGATCCCGCATTATGTCCCGGCTAACGTCCACGACCAAATACACTTCGGGATCGCTCGAATTGAACGGATAGCTCATGATCGTCGAGAGGACGGTTTGGGCAGTTTCCGCAGTGGCAGGCAGCAGCGGATTGGGACCGATCGTGTACGGTCGCGTGAAAAACATCGTCTTCTTGCCGGTTAAATGCGGAAAAAGGGCAGCCTTCTCCGCTTCCCCGATCGGATAGTTGTACTTGAAGTAATAAGCTTTGTCGTTATGCGTCTCGGAATCGATGACGAGGTCCTGCTTCGTAAAGTACAAGTATGCGTTGGAAATAAAGTCCCCGTTCTCCAGCTTGTTCAGCTGGTCCATCAGCGAGTGGATCCACTCGTTGCGCTGGTGGCTGTCGGGCGACCCTTCCACGACGGGGAGGAAGCTCTTGAGGTTGGAGTCGCTGAGCAGATGAATCATGCTCGTCTGAAGGGCGGTGAAAGCGGCATCGGTATGCTCGGCGTTATTGCTCATCATCATGTCGTTCCGCTGCTTGGCATCGTTCTCGATCAGGCGGACTACGAAAAAATAAGTAAATGTCATCGCCACGATAACGGGAATGAGAAACAGCACGAAGTATTTGGCGAAAAACTGCCAAAACAGAGCGATTCGAGGTTTATGAAGGCGGATCATAACCGAATTCGTCCCCTTTCCTCTTCATGCGGCCATCGGCTGACGCGCTTGATTTGGTACCGCTTACAAACTGATGTACAAAACATTATAACATTATGCAATATTATTACAACAGAGCACTCATTATTATGAACATTTATTTTACCGGACTTCAACCTCATCTCTTGTCCCGGAAATGGAGTCAATCCAGGCGAACGCAGTCAGGCGGTCTGCAGCTCAAGACTGCACGGCCGCCTTTCCCGCATACTTTCTTTCTCTACATTCGCTTCTCGGCCGCTTGGACATGACACGGCAATCGCTCGTATCCGCCCAGCTCCCGGATGACCGGCATAAGTCCCGTCAATGCCCGCTTGTCCAGCTTGCCGATCGTGGACGATTTGATCATATCCTTACTCGTTATGCCGGAGAACGATTTGGCATATCCGTTCGTCGGCAGCACCGCCGTTATGCCGATGCCGTAGTTGGCCGCCGAGAAAGGAGTATAAGCGCCGATCAAGATTTCCCCCGCGCGATGAATTTGTTCAAGCGCCTTCCGCTCCATTTCGTCGCTGCCCACGATCATGACATGCTCCGGAGCGAACTCGTTTACGAAATCGCAAGCCGTATTGAGGGAAGGCGCCACCACAATCGCTCCGAGACCGTTCTCCCCGAATACGCTCAGCAAATAATCCCGTCTGGGCGGCTCCACCTCGTCAATAAGCGCGGACAAGCGCCGCTCCACACGTTCCGCAAGCTCGGCGGACGTCGTTATCAGGAGCGAAGACGAATCCGGTCCATGCTCCCCTTCATTGATTAGATCGTATGCGATCATCTCGGCGTCGGCGGTTTCGTCCGCCACGATAGCGCATTCGGTCGGACCAAGACCGACGACCGTCTTCACGCCATAGGAGGATGCCGTACTCATCGCTGCGGCGATTCCGCCCGGTCCCGGTCCGAATATCCCGTTCGCCTTCGGGATCGAGGAAGTCCCTTGACAAAAGCCGGCGATAATGGCGACTCCATTGCCGATTACGAATCCGTCCGCACCGGCCAAGCTGGCGGCGGCGATCGTAGCCGGATCTCCGTACCCGTCCGGAAGCGGGGGCATCCCGACGACGATTTGTCCTACTCCGGCGGTTTTCGCCGCCGTTACGAGCATGAGCGCCGTGGAGAGGAGCGGTCCTTTGCGCGCCGGAATCCATATGCCGACCGTATCGAGCGGGCTGAACTTCTCCCCGATTATCGTGCCGGGTCTAATTTCCTTTTGCCACAACTCGGGCAGCAGCGCCTGATTTACCTCCCTGATATGGTCTCGGGCTTGTTCGATAGCCTGCTTCAACGATGGAGCGAGTCTATCCAGACACTGCCGGATATAAGACTCCGGTACGGTTACCCCGTCAATCCCGACGTTGTCGATTGATTCGGTAAGCCGCACGATTGCCCGGTCTCCATCCTGCTCCACTTGATCGAAAATCCCGTATACGCCTTGCAGCACGCCGCGGTCGAACAGCTTGCGCTGGGGCGCCAGCCGTTCGGCCAGCTCGAGCCGGTCTTCCGGCAGCCGATAAGATAGTTTGCTCATAGTTTTCCCTCCGAATTGTGTGATTGTAAAACGAAAAGAGCCGCACAGGTAATAAAAATACCTGCATGGCTCTTTATAAGCTGCGCAGGTACAAGTGCAAAAAGCGCTTATACCTGCGGACGTTATCCGGGTACAAACGCTCTAAGTATGATGATGCCGTTGTCGGGAAAGCCGTAACGTTTGTCTCATATCGAAATACCGCCTATGAAATGGGATTTCCATATGTTACATCAGTCCCGGTAAAAATGCAATACCCATAGACTTCCAACCGGCACAATATGGTAGAATGTACTCATCTAGGAGACTTCGACGCCGAGGTGAGTGAAATGTCCGGAGCAAAAATCGCATTGTTTTTCGGGGCCGGCGCCGAGATCGCGTACGGGCTTCCTTCAGGCGGCAAGTTCGCGCTCGATTTATTCCGCACGCCCGTTGAAGAGGATAAGGCCGAATTTCGCAGACAGCTCGAGAACGTCGACGGCACCTCGAATTATGCTACGAAATGGCTGCCGAACGGTTATTTGAAGAAAAGGGTCCACGTGTTCGGAAAGGGCGATTTCGAGGGGATCGTCGCATCCAGCCTGGAATACAGGCGGGAAGACATTTTAACGTATTTGGAGCTGTTCGATCGACACGCAGCCAAGCTGCTGGAGAGATGGGTTCTCGATGAAGAGACCGTTCGGAGCCGATACCATGAGGAGATCGGAGCCGATATCGGGGATATTTCGTACGGACAGGTTATCAAGCTCAACAACCGGCTGGCGGAAAGCGTCCGCCTGTTCGAGTCCGATTTTTTCTCGGCCATGCTGAAAACGTTGGAAGCGTCGCCGGATCACAGGAAATTGCAGCAAACGGTTCGGGCCATACTCGAGCTGCTTGTCGGGGCATGCGGTCAACGCCTCGTATCCAGGCTGAACGAGGAGCTGTTCGAAGCCGCGCCCGATCAGCTGTCGGTATTCGACGACCTTTCCGGCATATTCAGTCTGGATTATCGGAACGTCGGCCAAACGGGCTTGGAAATCGTCATCGAGCAACCGCCGGTCCCGGTAACGGCCGAAAGCGATTTGGCGGACATCATGACCGGACTGGGCCGGGCCGTTCTGGAAGACGTATATGCCAAGGTGATCGATTACCAGGCTTTAATCGACAGCCATTTCCGCTATTTGTACAATCCGAAAGCCCATTGGGCCAAATTTACGAGAATAAGCATCTTCCTCCATACGGTTCGCCGTTACATAAGCACGAACAACGATATCGATGCCGGCAAGCTGGCCGTCGGACCCGGATTTTACCACGATTTGATCACGTTGTCCGAAGTAGCTTCCATTCACGCGATAGGCACGACGAATTATAACAGCTACGTCGAGCAGGTGATCGGCGGCAGCTCTCTCCCGCCCGTACCCGTATATCATCTGAACGGGAGCGTGAACGAGTATTACGATCCATACTGCAACCACATCTCGACTAACGAAGAATTGAACGGACAGGCCGGAACCGCCGGACATATAACCGTCCCCTTTCTATTTACGCAAAGCGGAGTCAAGCCGTTGACCTCGATCACGATGTCAAGACGATATGTGGAGCTTTACGACAAGTTCAAGCAATCCGATGCGATTTGCATAATCGGCTATGCGTTTAACGGGGATGACGGCCATATAAACGGACTGTTCCGCTCTCTTGCCGTTGAAGGAAAACCGATCATGATCTATCATTACGGCACCGAAAACGAGCTCGTACTGAAGAAGGAATACCAGACGAAGCTGCGGCTTCCCGCTCCCGACAACCTGCACATTTTCACCATTGACGGCGCCCGCAAAACGAAAGGGAGCATCTGGTGGGAACGAGCGCTGCAGGAAACGATGTTGATTCCCGCTACATAGCGGCAAAGCAAAGGGAGAAGGCGATTGCAGCGCCATCTCCCTTTCTCTTGTCGTAAAACGGGCAAACCCGTCTCAATGATTCGGCTTCCACCATGAATCGTAAGGAGTAACCGGCAGCTCCCGCTTGTGCTGCGACTTCAAATATCTTTCCTCGATTTTGGCTGCCGCATCTTCCGGAACCGACTTTCCTTCCAGATAGTCGTCCAGCAGCTCATACGAGATTCCGAGCTCGGTTTCGTCCGCTTGCCCGGGCTTGTTGTCCAGCAGATCGGCCGTGGGCATCTTCGTATAAAGTCGGGAAGGAGCATCCAATTGCTGGAGCAGCCGTTTTCCTTGCCTTTTGGTCAATCCGGTCAATGGGGTCATATCCGCTCCGCCGTCTCCGAATTTGGTGAAAAACCCGGATACCGCCTCGGCGGCATGATCCGTCCCTACAACCAAAGCGCCGCCTTCGTGCGCGCCCAACAAATACTGCGCGACCATCCGGACGCGCGCTTTCACGTTTCCTTTATCATAGTCCCGGACCGCCCTGCCCGTCGCGTTCTCGCACTCTGGAATGAAGGCATCCGTCGCCGCTTTGATATTGAACGTGTATACTTGGTCCGGCTTAATGAACTCGAGCGCCTGTTGCGCATCCACTTCGTCCTGCTGCACTCCATACGGCAGGCGGACGGCTATAAAGCGGTAATCGTCGTCGGACGTTTCTGCGCGAAGCTGCTCCACGCTCAGTTGGCACAGTTTGCCCGCCAGTGTCGAGTCTTGTCCTCCCGATATGCCGAGAACGAGCTTCCTCGAACCGGTCTGCTTCAAATAGCTTTTCAAAAATTGGATCCGGCTGCGTATTTCTTCCTTCGGGTCGATGACCGGGTTGACGAACAAAGCTTTCATGATTTGTTGCTGAATCGTTCTCATCGTCGATCTCTCCTCCTTATTGGGCGTAAAATTCGCGAATGACTCACCCATCGGTCATACCGTATATGAAAAATTGCTCTCAAGTCTCGAGAAACAGAACCGCGTTCAAATACCGTCTGGCCAAGGAGTGGAAATACGAGGTTTGGATCGAAATGGTGGCGATAAACAAAATGCTCCGGAGCGCCTCTTTCTGCTTGTTGGACATGTGCGGAAGCTTCGCGGCATGCCGTTCGGCGACGATCCGGATCGCGTTTTCCGTTAACGCGTCCTGATTGCGGCTCTCCTTCACGTGACCGGCTGTATCCATCAGTTGGTCGTTGTTTGCATCCAATTCCTCGAACATGGTGGAATAGGAGACATATAAATCCATCGGCGAGATGAGGTCGTCCTTCTCGTTGCTTTCATCCAGAAAGACGATTTTAAGCAGCTTCTGGATCGATATGAAATCCAGGTTCGATTTCAGATCGTCTATGATGAAAATAAGGGCGGCCTGATTCAGAGAATATTTTCTGCCCATTTTCGGGCTATCGAAATACGCTTTAAAATCGCGCTTTACCCAATTTTGAATCGCCGTAATGGACAAGTGCGAATACTCGATCAGCTTCCCCAAATCGGCGATTTCCTGCAAGGAAAAGCCCTTCGTTTCGCTTCCTCTGATCATTCTCTCCAATATCGGCGGCAGCTCTGTCGATACGAGCGCGGGCAGCGCCTGGCCCGACTCCGGGTAGTTGCGATGCGCTTTTTTCCACGCTTCCTGAAGAACTTGCAGCGGGGTCTGACTGGATCGACCGTCCAAGGCAACCAGAAGGGAAGCCATCTCTTTACGGGTCATGTGAAAGGACTCCAAATCGTTTCCTCCTCTCGATACGGGTTCATGCGAACTATAATACGACTAACGCTAGAACTTGTAAAGACAAGATAATAGCCAATAATCGGTTGTTTCCTCCTCCTATTCGTCCGTGGTTGGCTGTAGCCGCCCGGTACCCTTCAATCGCGACGTTGCTAACGAGGGCTTAAAGTTCGTATTATAAGATCATAAGAACTTCAAATCCAAAAGTAAAGGATTGTGTTAAAGGACCAATGGGTATAGGACTGAATCTGTTCTTGTTTGTACTGCTGATTGTTTTGACGGCTTTCTTCGTAGCGACGGAATTTGCGATTATTCGAATTCGTTCCAGCCGCGTAGACCAACTGGTTCTCGAAGGAAAGAAAAACGCTATCGCCGTTCAACGAGTTACAAGCAATCTGGACGGATACTTGTCGGCTTGTCAGCTGGGCATTACCATTACGGCTCTCGGACTCGGTTGGCTAGGCGAACCTACCGTAGAGAAATTGCTTCTCCCTTTGTTTGATCGATGGGATGTCAACAGCGAAGTCAGTCATATTTTGTCTTTCTTTATCGCTTTCATATCCGTAACGTATTTGCACGTCGTCATCGGCGAACTGGCCCCGAAGACGGTCGCGATTCAGAAAGCGGAAATGATTACGTTTATGGTAGCCAAACCGATTATCCTGTTCTACAAAGTCATGTACCCGTTCATCTGGGTGTTGAATGGCTCCGCCAACAAGCTGGTCAAATTGTTCGGCTTGAAACCGGCCAAGGAGCACGAAGAGGCGCACACCGAAGAAGAAATTCAAATTATTCTTAGCGATAGTTTGCAGAGCGGTAAAATCAACAATACCGAGTACGGTTACGTGAGCCGGATTTTCGCCTTCGACGAAATGCTGGCCAAAGAAATTATGGTTCCCCGTACCGATATGGTTTGCTTATATACGAATCATTCTTTGCAGGATAATATGGATGTAATCCGCAAAGAGCAATATACGCGGTTTCCCGTGGCAACGGGCAGCAAGGACAATATCGTCGGCACGATCAATACGAAGGAGTTGTTCCTGCAGCTTCAGGATGACGAGAATTTCGATTTCAAAAAGCTGGTCCATCCGGTTATGACGGTACCGGAGGTCATGCCGGTCAAAACGCTACTGAAACGGATGCAGCAGGAGCGCGTGCATATCGCCCTTCTCGTGGACGAATATGGCGGCACGTCGGGACTTATTACGATCGAAGACATTTTGGAGGAGATCGTCGGAGAAATCCGCGACGAATTCGATGCGGACGAACGCAAATCGATCGAGAAATTGGCCGATGACTGCTACCTGCTCGACGGTAAAGTTTCCTTGTCCGAGTTGAGCGATATGATCGGCGTCCACTTCGACAACGATGAGGTCGATACGATCGGCGGCTGGCTGTACAGCCAAATTCATGATCCGCAGCCCGGCGAGGAACTGACATGGGACAACATCAAGTTTATTATCCGCGAAGCGGCCAATCATAGGATCAAGAAAATCGAGATGATCATCCTTTCCAAAGAGGATGGTCAAGCTGCCGAAACCGTTGCTTCCGACGCTTAATCGGCGAATCGGGCAGACGGACGGGATCTGGGCAGCAACGGCCTACTATACAGCGGTCGCATTTCATGCGCAGAGGCACAAAGGATCACCCTTGGCGGGGTGATCCTTTGTTGTTGCGAACCATAATAAACATCGGCAGCCGAGGAGCCTAAGAGTTGCGCAATTGCCTGAACGCTCGTTGTACCTACCCATTCGCGGAAAACCGGCCATAATGCGATACCCTGATCCCGCCGCCGCCCGCGGTACATTAGTGAACCTGATTTTACTTTTTGTGAACGGAAATGGAAGAACCTCCATTACCGCCTGCAACGCGGTCAGGAGGTTCTTTCGTTCCTAAACCAAATGGTTCATTAGGAATTATTCATCGGACAGTCCCATTCGTACTTAGCCTTGCTGACCGCCTTGCGCCTTGGCCGCTTTCGCGAGCAGGTCGCGCACGACAACGCTGACCATGATCAAGCCGGCAACAGGCGGAACGAACGAATTGCTGGCTGGCGGCTGCTGCGCCTTGCGAATATCCGGAGCGTTCTCCGGCACGATGCGCTGCGTCACGTCCTCGCGCGGCTTGATCGGCTCCTCCGTCGAGAAGACGACTTTGACGCCTTTTTTGATGCCGTCCTTGCGAAGCTTTTGGCGGATTACCCGGGCCAGCGGATCGACCGACGTTTGCGAAATGTCCGCCACGCGGAACTGCGTCGGATCCATTTTGTTGGCCGCACCCATGCTCGATATGATCGGAATTTTCCGCTTCAAGCATTCCTTGATCAGATGGATTTTGTAAGTAACCGTATCCGAAGCGTCGAGCACGTAATCGAGCGGATAGTCGAAAAACTGCTCGTACGTTTCCTCCGTGTAAAACATCCGCAGCGCGATCGCATCGCACTCCGGGTTGATCAGCTTGACCCGGTCGCGCATGAGCTCGGCCTTCGGCTGGCCTACCGTCGTAGTGAGCGCGTGAATTTGCCGGTTGATATTCGTCACGTCGACGACGTCCTTGTCGACCATGATGACGCGGCCGACTCCGGTCCGTACAAGCGCTTCGGCGGCGATCGATCCGACCCCGCCGATGCCGAGCACGGCCACGGTGCTCTTTTTCATAACGTCGAGCCCTTCGGGTCCGATCGCCAATTCCGTTCGCGAAAACTGATGGAGCATTACTATACCCCCAAAAGTGAAGTTAGCCTTTGCAGCTTATTCCGAGTACTTTTGGGGGAGCCCCCGAAGACCCTCCCCAAAAGTGAAGTGTGCCTCAAACGATCAAGATTTCGAAGCGGCTTCCTTGACTGCGAGCCTGATGGACAAGTCGTCCAGCTGCTTCTGATCGACCGGGGACGGCGCGTTCATGAGCAGATCCGTAGCGCTGGCCGTTTTCGGGAAAGCGATCGTTTCGCGCAGGTTCGTGCGTCCCGCGAGCAGCATGACGAGCCGGTCGAAGCCGAAGGCGATGCCGCCGTGAGGTGGCGTACCGTATTCGAAGGCGTCAAGCAGGAAGCCGAATTTCTCGTACGACTCTTCCTTGGAGAAGCCGAGCGCCTGGAACATTTTCTCCTGAACGTCGCGCTTGTAGATCCGCATCGAGCCGCCGCCTACTTCGTAGCCGTTCAGTACAAGGTCGTACGCTTGCGCGCGGATTTGTCCCGGATCGGTATCGAAGTAGTGCACATCCTCTTCCTTCGGACGCGTGAACGGATGATGTTCCGCCACGTAACGCTTTGCTTCCTCGTCATAGCCGAGCAGCGGGAAGTCGATGACCCAGGCGAATTTGAACACTTTGTCGTCGATCAGGCCGAGGTCGCGGCCGATTTTCAGACGCAGGTTGCCGAGTACGTCGGCGACGACTTTTTTCGTGTCCGCCGAGAACAGCAGCAGGTCGCCTTCTTCCGCGCCAAGCCGCTCTTTAAGCGAAGCGATTTCTTCCTCGCTGAAAAACTTGACGATCGGCCCTTTCCATTCGCCGTCCTTGATCTGGATCCACGCCAAGCCTTTCGCTCCGTAGCGGGACGCGAACGGCAGCAGATCGTCGATTTCTTTGCGGCTCCATGTTCCGCAGCCTTTGGCGTTAAGTGCCTTCACTTGGCCGCCCTTCTTCGTAACGTTAGCGAAAACCTGAACGCCCGAGTTTTGCACTAGATCGGACACGTCGACCAATTCGAGCCCGAAACGGAGATCCGGCTTGTCCGAACCGTATTTGCCCATCGCGTCGGCGTAGCTGAGCCGTTGGAACGGACGGGAAATGTCCGCACCGACCGTTTCCTTGAACAGGCGGACGACAAGCTCCTCCATCAATTCAATCAGCTGGTCGCGGGAAAGGAACGAAGTCTCGATGTCCACTTGCGTAAATTCCGGCTGACGGTCCGCGCGAAGATCCTCGTCGCGGAAGCAGCGGGCGATTTGGTAATACCGTTCGAGGCCGCTGACCATCAGCAGCTGTTTGTAGATTTGCGGCGATTGCGGCAGCGCGAAAAATTCCCCCGCATGAACGCGGCTCGGCACGAGATAGTCGCGCGCGCCTTCCGGCGTGCTCTTCGTCAAGATCGGCGTTTCGATTTCGAGGAACCCGTTATCGTCCAGGAAGTCGCGGAACACTTTGGCCGCTTTGGAGCGCAAGTAGAGCGTCTTCTGCATTTCCGGACGGCGCAGGTCCAGATAACGGTACTTCAGACGAAGCTGCTCATCGATTTCAATACCGTCCTCGATAAAAAACGGAGGCGTTTTGGCCGTGTTGAGAATTTCGATTTCATGAATCTGCACTTCAATCTCGCCGGTAGCCAAATTGGGGTTGACGGTCGCCGAATCGCGCTCGACGACTTTTCCTTTAACCGCAAGCACGTACTCGGACCGGGCCTTGTCCGCGATAGCCAAGGCATCGCCGGAGAAGTCCGGGTTGAAGACGATTTGCACGATGCCGCTCCGGTCGCGCAGGTCGATGAACAAAACTCCGCCAAGGTCGCGGCGTACCGCTACCCAGCCGTTCAATACGACGGATTCTCCTACGTTAGCTTTGCCCAGATTGCCGCAATGATGTGTTTTCAACATATTGTTTTCATCCTCCACAGATCGATTCGATATTGATGCCGGTTTTATTGTTTATTGCTCCAGCTTTGATTTCAATGTTTCGGCCAGGCTTTCGAGCTTGACCTCCTCTTGCTCTCCCGTAGCCATCTTCTTCAATATAACGGTGCCGCGGTTCAACTCGTCCTCGCCCAAGATGATCGTAAACTTGGCGGCAAAACGGTCGGCGGATTTCATCTGGGCTTTCATCTTGCGTCCCAAATAATCTTTCTCCACGGTCAGCCCCGCCGAACGAAGCGCGAACAGCTGCTTGGCGACCTCGTTCTCGGCCGCCTCTCCCATTCCGATCACATAAGCGTCGAGCGGCCGTACGCCCGGAACCGCGACGCCCTGCGCCTCCAGTACGAGCAGCACCCGCTCCAGCCCCAATCCGAAGCCAACGCCCGGCTGGTCGACCGAGCTGCCGCCGATCGTTCCGACGAGACCGTTGTAACGTCCGCCGCCGCTGATCGTATCGATTGCGCCTATGCCCGCGGCTTTGTATTCGAACGCGGTATGCGTGTAATAATCGAGACCGCGAACCATACGGGGATTGATCACATATTCGATGCCCATGTCGGTCAAATGACGCTGCACTTTGCCAAAGTGGGTCGAGCACTCCTCGTCCAGAAAATCGAGAATGGACGGAGCCCCGATGCCGTATTCCTGATCCTTCTTGCAATCGAGAATGCGCATCGGGTTGCGGTCGTAGCGCGACTGGCAGTCTTTGCAAAGCTTGTCCTTGACCGGCGCGAAAAACTTCTGCAGCTCCTCGCGATACACCGAGCGGCATGACGGGTTGCCCACCGAGTTGATCTCGACCTTGACGCCCTGCAAGCCGATCTCCTTGTAGAACAAATACCCCATCGCGATCACTTCCGCATCCAGACTCGGATCGACCGAGCCGATCGCTTCGATGCCGAACTGGTGGAACTGACGGTACCTACCCGCCTGCGGCTGCTCGTAGCGGAACATCGGCCCTATGTAATACAGCTTGTTGATGTCCGGTTCGCCGTACAGCTTGTTCTCCACGTAGGCGCGTACGACGCCGGCCGTTCCTTCCGGCCGGAGCGACATGCTGCGGTCCCCCTTGTCGGAGAACGTGTACATTTCCTTCTCGACGATATCCGTCGTGTCTCCGACGCCCCGCTGGAACAGCTCCGTATGCTCGAAAATCGGAGTGCGGATTTCCCTGTAATTGAACCGGCGGCATACGTCGCGCGCTTTTTCCTCGATATACTGCCATTTCTCGACGACGCCGGGCAGCAGGTCCTGCGTCCCCTTCGGCTTCTGAATGCTCATAATACCCTCCCGACACGTTGCTTCTCTATACTGGCGAAAACACAAAAACCGCCCCCGGCTGCATTGCCAGGGACGGGATATTCGTTAGCCGAAAAAACCCGCGGTACCACCCGCATTCGCGCTTCGTCCCGGGGATGCTTCCATTTCCTCCGCCGACGCCGGATCCGGTTGGATATGGCATTAAGCCGTGTATCCAGCGATCCGAAAGCCCGCACTTTAATGCGGTTAACGCCCGCCATACGCGATACGGCTACTGCCCCGGCATTCCAGCATCGGTCTTCCGACAGCTGCCGCTTGCGCCAGCCCCGTCCCCGATCTTGGTCCCGCCAGAGGTTCCCCGTTCGTTCTCCGGGAAGTTATTCGTTCGTCCATCGCCGGGAAGCTTGCAGCCGTGGCTTCCCTCTCTGCCGGGCGTGGGTTCGAGCTACTGGGTCCCATCCGCGAATCAACAAAGTTATCTTCATGATTGTATCCAACGGACCGGGCAAAGTCAAGAGACGGGCGGCATTTCGCGTATCTTCCTTCTAACTCTCGTGATAAAATGGATGTGACGGCACCCCGGAGCCGCCGGATGCACGCTATAGCATAAGGAGGCAATTCCATGGATATGGTCGGCAACTGCTGCATATGCCATACCGCCATCTATTGCAAGGGCGGCTTTCTCGATGGAGTGGTGGAGCGTCATTCCTTGTACTGTCATTCCTGCTATGAATCGGTCGACGACACAAGGGAGCGCGAATCCGGATCGGAGTCAGCCGGCGGTTCTGCCGATTCCGGTGGCGCCGCGCGCGCCGTCTCCCCGCTTCGCAACCGAAGCGGCCATAAGAACAGCGCTGACGGCTCCGATCCAACCTAAAACGGCAGCGGGCGAACCCACGTTCAAGCCTTGACGGAAATAGATCAGATCGCGCAGTCCTTCCACACTGAATCGGAACGGGATCCAGGAATACAGCCAATCCCGCGTCGTGGCCGGCAAAAATTCGGGCGGCAAGCTCAAGATCGGCAGTCCGAAGAAAAACAGCAGCACGAGGACGGGCATCCCCTTCAGCCCGATCCAAGCGAGGATCGCGGACTGCAGCAAGAAGAAGCAGAACACCGCGAGGAGCAAAAACAAATACGTATTCGTCCAATCGGGGATATCGAGACCGAACAAGCCGCCTGCTAGGAGCAATTCCGCTCCGGCCGCAACTGCAGCGTATACGGCTCCCGCAGCCAGCTGCGAACAAACTACGGTCCATCTTCTTGCCGCTCTCAGCTTGCTCCCGGCTGCGTAAAGCAGCGCGCTGGCCGCCAAGGCAGCCATCCAAGCCAATTGCGTCAGCACGACGGGGGTATTCCCGTTCGCGGTATTCGGCATGATCGGATGGACGACTTCGAACGATACCGTCAGCGGCGCAGCCAGCGCCTTCGCCTGCGCGAACGATACGCCGGAGCCGGGAGCCTGCTGAATTTGACCAAGCGCCTGCTCTCTTAGCTGGTTGTTTATTCCTTCGATCATTTTCCCGACAGCTTGCGTGACCATGGATGCCGCAACTCCGCTTTTTCCTTGGTTGATCAGCACCTTTACTCCGGCCGCTTGCGGATTCGGGGACATGAAGGATACGAAAGCGGTGCTTAAGTTTTCCGGTAACACGATAGCCGCGTAATATTGCTGACGATCCAGTCCGTCCGATGCCTCCCGCTCGTCGTCCAAAACCGTCCATTCGAACGGGGAGGGTTCGCCCGTTGGCGTTTGCGCCGCGGTCAGCTTCTCGCGGAGCGTATCTCCGATATTCACTTTGCCTCTCCCCGGTATTTCCGCTCCTTTGTCCGCTGCGACGAGCGCTATGGGCATATTTTTCGGAACAGGGTTTACCGTCGAGCCCAGAATCGCCCAGCCGAGCAATGCGATAACCGCGATCATTACGACAAGTCCGAGCCCCACTATTTTCTGCGCAAAAAATGATTTCATCCCGCTCATCTTGCACACTCCCGATCCGCATATTATTTTCATTGAACAATCAGTGAATGAAAAGCCGTAATGAAAGTCCCCTCTTGGAAGGAGACTTGGAAGCTGTCAATCAGGCGCGGAATCCGCTCTTTTCCAACCGTCGAGCAAATTGTCGATCAAGCGTTCGCGAAACGACTCTGTGTCCCCGTCGGTCAAATCGATGCCGGAAACGGTTTTGAATACGATCAGCATATTGATCGACATAATTTGGACCGCTGCGGCTTCGTAGTCGATTTCGCGGATTTGCCCGAGCGCGGCCCGCCGCTCGAGCAGCTTCGCCATTTGCGTCCGGCGCTGGCTCACCGACTCCGTCAAGTAGTTCAAGACGACCCCGTCGAGAAGCTCTTGCTCGCGGAACTGAATCCGCAGCAGCTCTTTATCCGACAGCAATATCCGGTAAATGGTCAACAAGAAATCGAGCAGGCATTGCTTTAACGGCACATTCGGATCGTCCTGGACAAGAAACCACGATTCGTCGATCCTACTGACCCTCTGCTCGTGGCCATCTCTGATGATGGTCTGAAGCATCTCCATTTTCCCGTCCGGAAAATAATGATACAGCAGGCCGTCGGCCATTCCGATTTTCTGGCTGATCATCCGCGTCGACGTGGCGTGGTAACCTTTCTCCGCAAATAACGACTTGGCTGCCGCGAGCAGCTGTTCTCGTCGTTCCGCCGCCTGTCTGTCCCGGCTAGTTGCGCTTCGGCTGCGGGGCTGTTTGCTCATCGTTGCTCACTCATTTCGCAATGCATTTTCATTCACCGATTGTTCAATGAAATCATATACCGGAGACAAGCCGATTGTCAATAAGCGTTCAGCGCAATAAAATGATCGCAAAAAGAAAAGAACCCGCAGCAGTCGCCGCAGGTTATCCATAGTTTATATATGAAAAAGGGGGTCGAGATTTATTATAGGCGTAGTACATTAAAGCGGAATGAAAAAAAGATTACATTCATGTTACATTTCGGGAAGCGATTGCAGCGGAGTATGCAAGAAAAGAAAAGCGCCCCCGGCAAGGGGGACGCCAGCCTTATTGCCGCTTTCGCATTCGGCGGCGATTATTTCTTCTTGCGGACCGATTCAACCAGATCGCGAATCATCATGTACGTATCCCCGTTGTTCAGCTTCTGCTTGTCCGCTATAGCGTCCACGGTCGCCTGCTGCAGCGCTCCTTTGGCGATCAGCTCTTGAACCGCCTGAGCCGCCGGAACGTCGAAGCCCATCGTCTTGGCCATCGTCCAAGCCGCCTGATCGAGCGTTAACGGCTGCTTCGCCGGATCCTGGATTCCCGCGACGACTCCGCTCGGATCACCGGTCAGCTTGTTCACCCGTTTCACGCCCTGCATCAGATTGAGCAGACGCTGCGGATTCGAATCGGGCTTCGTGTCGAAGCCGCTGTTGTCGTAGCCGCCGATGACGAGTCCCATGCTGACGACTTCCTTCAAGCCCGGATAAGCTTTCTGCTCCATGAACGTCTCCGGCTTGGCCGTATAGGACTTCAAATCCATGCCTTGCTTGTTGAGCATGTCCTGAAGCGTCGCGATCTGCTCTTTCGAGGCCGACATTTCACGGAACGTAACTCCTTTGTCGATGGCCAGCTTGGCTGCGGCTCCGGCCGATTCCGCGGTCGCCATGCCGACCGGTATGACCCGGGCGCTTCCGTGCGGAAGCGTATCGAAGCTGGCGGAACGGCCGACTACGAGCAGGTTGTCCACTTTCAGCGGCACGATCGAACGGAACGGGATCGCGTACTTGAGCGGATGGCTCATTACCGCTCCGTTGTCCGTCGGCGAAGTGCGCTGGATATCTACCGGATACGATCCGAAGGCGATGCGATCCCATTGATCGCGATTTTCCAGCACATCGATCATCGATAGACGGTATTCGCCTAACATATGCCTCGTTTCCCGGACATACAGCTCGGGAGCCGTGCCGGTCAGCTCCACTCCGGCGAATTCCGGATACAGCTTCTTCATATGATCCAGCACGTACGGCAGTTCCTTCTTCCCGATCTCGAACGCTTCCGCACGCGATTTCGGGTCGAGCCCGTCGATGCCGAAAATTTGCAGCGCATTGATCAAAATCGTATTGTCGTTCTGACGGCCGATATTGAGTCCGCGCATTTTGACCCGCTCCTTGTTATTGGGCGGATATTTCTGCATTTCCCCATAACCCCATGCGCTCAGCTCGTTGGCGTCGGTGTTCGGATCCCCGTCGTCCTTCAGCCGCTTCTGCACTTGCTTCCATACCTCCGGCGTCACATTGTTCAAGCGGAAGACAAGCGTGACCGCCATTCTGGATTTCTCGTCTCCGAGATCCGCGCGCCCGATCGTACTCGGCACGCCGGCCTCGGCTGCGATATCCGCGTCCTGCGTAGCATCGATAACCGCTTTTGCGGCTATTTCCTGAACGGAGCCGTCCGCCTTCGTAACGGTCACGCCGGTAATCTTCTGATTGCCGTTCGAGCCTGCGGACAGCTTGGGGGCGATCGATTTCGCTTTCATCAGCAGATCGATGTTTTTCTCGTTTTGCACGAGCGTGTTAAAGGCATTGGCCGCCGTGACGACGTCGAACGAATCGCCCTCCACTTTTTTATACCATTCCATAAACAGCCCTTGATTCAAAATGTCCGCTTTACCCGGAATAAGGCTATTTTTCTCTCTGTCGTAATTGTGGTCCAGGCTGTTCAACCAGCCGAGTGTCATCAGACCGCCCAATATTTCCCGATCCCGTCCGTCCACGAGCAGCGTTTTCAATCCGTTTCGCGAGGCCGATACGGCGGCGGCCACTCCTTCGGGGTCCGTGCCGACGACGATAACGTCATAAGCGTTTTGCAACTTTTGCACCGATTGCACGGGAGCGAGTTCCCCCGGTTCGCCCGTCGTCTGCTTCCCTTTGCGGTCCCATAACAGCCCCACGGCGGTTACGGCGCCGATGGCGACGGCGCAGCCGATCAAGAGCAGCATGACGATAACATTTTTGCGTGCAGTTCTGCGATCTACATGTCGAGCCATTGATCCCATCCTATTCTATATAAGTAAAATGACATCCAAAGTGTATCATAATCGGGGCATTCGGGCAAAACGCGGTAACGTTTTCGTTAAACATCGCGCCTACTTCCCGATTGCCCGGCTATCGCCGACTCCGCAGTCTCCCGTGAAGTTCGCCAATAAACCGATACATTCGATCATCTCATGCATCAAATTAGAACGATATAATACCAACAACGTAAAAACGGCATTCTCCCGAAAAGGAAAATGCCGTTTGCTGTCGTGCCTTTATTACGGATAAAACGTGCTGGCCGAAGTTGTCGTCGGACACCATCTGGAGGGGCGCAAGAAATCGAGAAGCGCATCCTTCGCCTTGGTCGTGCCGATATAGTACAGCGCTTCGGCCGCATGGGCGCGAACGTAACGATTCTCGTCCTCCAAAGCTTCAACCAGCCGGGGAACGGCGCCCTCCGCCCGAGCTCCCCACTTGGCCAGAGACAGTCCGGCCGTGAACCGGACTTGCGCATCCGAATCCTGCAAAGCTTTCGTCAAAGCCTCGACGCCTTCGGCCGACGCTCCGGCGCCTCGGTACGCGCCAAGCGATCCCAATGCATCGGCAGCTGCGCAGCGCAGACGCTCGGACGGATGGTTTAGCAATCCCGCCAGCTCCCGCACGGCTTCCGCCGACGCAGCCGCGTCTTTCTGTTCGCCCAGTGCAAATGCCGCATGAAATACCGTATCCTCCCGTTCGCTGCCCAGCGCCGCGATCAACCCTCCAATCGGAGCCGCACCGGCAACCGACAAGCCGTACGCGGCTAGACGCGACACCTTCGGTTCGCCGTGCTGCAGAGCCCGCAGCAGCGTTTCGCTCCCTTCCTCTCCCATACGCGCCAGCCCGTATGCCGCGTTGATCGCAACAGGCTCGAATGTATCCTCCAACGCATGTCCGAGTGCGGCTGCCGCACCGAAAGGCGCTGCGGAAGAGCCGATTACGGCCAGCCGGTCGGATGCGGCCGCTCTATGCTCCGGCTCATCGGAGCGGAGCTGCTCCAGCATGCTTGCGATCCCCGCCGGTTGAGCGCTGTCGGCCTCTTTGCCGATCCGGCATCCCGCTTCCTTTCCGCTCATCCAGTACCAGGCATCCTCCCACATCGCTTCGTGCGGGTATACCGAAGCGCCAAGCGAGGCAGGGGTTGCCCAATCCGGCTCGCGATTGTCCCAGCTCGGCTCGGTCGGCGCCTGCGTGCGCATGAACTCGAATTTGAGCATGAACCTTTCCCGTCCCGCCAAATTGGCGGTCGAGCGGTGCCAGATGTCGTAATGAATGAGCACGAACGTACCGGCTTCCCCCGCCGCCGTCACTTCTCCGGCACTTTCGTCCGAAGCGAACGTGCGCGTTTCGTAATTTTGCGTGCCGGGCATTACGCCCGTCGGTCCGAGCTCGATCGGGGTATCCTGCGGAAAATACATGATCATGGCCCACCATGGCCGATGGTTGCGCATCCGCTTATAGCCCCAGTAGCTGTCCTTGTGCCAGCCGCCCGGCTTCGGGGAATTGTTGAAATGCCCGTGCCGGTGTGAGTGCATCATATATCCTTCGCCCAGTACGCTCGTCAACGCGCCCTTCACGACCGGGTGGTCGAACACTTTCTGCAGCTGCGGGATACGCGGGAGCAGGTTGTTTCCCGGATTGCCCTCGCTCCGGTACACTTCGCTAAGCTGTCCTATCAGCGCCTCGTGAAACGGCTGAGGGAAATCGGTCTTTAACAGCAAATACCCATCCGTAATAAACTGCCTCATTTGATCGTCCGTCAACAAACGGATCTCGTTTCCCATATGAGCTTCCTCCAAACCGTCGAATAAGTTTTACAACTCTACTATGCCTCATGACGAGCGGTATGGAAATGGAGGAAGTTCACTTGCATTTGCACAAAACGAACCTGTTTTCGGCCAAAAGCTCAGCTCATCAGCTGGCGGTATTCCGAAGGGGACAAACCGGCATGCTTCTTGAACGTGCGAGAGAAATAGTAAAGCTCCATGCCGACTCTGCGGGCGATATCGGAGATCGACTCGTCCGTCGCGGTCAGCAGCGTTTTCGCCGTATCCATTTTGAGCCGCTGCACGTATTGGATCGGGGAAATGCCTACAAGCTCCCGGAATTGGCGGATCAAATAGTTCGGATGAAAATGGACGAGATCGGCCAGCTGCTGAACGGTCACATTTTCGTGCTGATGCAGTTCGATATATTTCAGTACCTTGTTCAAGTTTTGGATGCCGCTGTCTTCCTCGGCCGGACGAAACGATTCGCGGTTCAGGACGGCGGTCTCCAGAAACAAACTGACGATTTCGAGCAGCGTCGCTTTTTGCAGCAGCACGGCCGAGAACGATTCGCTCTCGTAATGTCCGATCAGCTTCTCGAACAGGCCGGAGAGCCGTTCTTCGTCCTCCACGTCGATGCTGTAAGGAACGCCCGTCAGCCGAAACAGATCGGTATCTCCGATTTTGGCCGTAAAGTGGCACCAATACTTTCCGAAAGCGTTCTCATTTGTAGCGTAGTACGATTGCTTCACGCCCGCAGGCATGACGAACAGCTGTCCGGGCTTGGGGTAGTACGTCACGCCGTCGATAACGAGACAGCCTTCCCCCTCCCGGATATAATAAAACCGATTGAAATCCGGAACGAAATTCATCTGCCGCCATCGCATGTTGACCTTCGTATAATTGGCGAACGACAGGTGGACCTGCACGTTCGCCAGCAAATTCCGCAGCCGCGAGAGCGATTTGCTCGTCTTCATCGTTTTTCCCGCCTATGTCAATGGCTCAGCGTATGTCCGTACGCTTCGTCCAAGAGCCGAACTTTTTTGTCGTAATATTGCTTGTAAGCCTGATTGTAGACGGACGGCTCCTTCGGATTCGGAAACCGCTCGATCTTCTGATGCTCGTTTCCTTCTTCGTCCACGGTTGAAGGATACAACACTTTGCTGACAGCTCCGCATCCGAGTCCGATAATCGTCTGCCGCTCCTCCATCATGAGAATGTTGTACAGGCTGTCGTGGTCGGCGAGCGCATAACCGACGTTCTCGAGATTGCCGAGCATGTTCTTTTGGCGATACATGTAATAAGGATGATAGCCGTTCGCTTCCATAAAATCGTTGGCCATCTTCATCATATCGGCGATTTCGTCCCGTTCCGCCACCTCGTATTGGTCGCGGTTTTTAGTCATTTTCGAGGCCCTCTTGAACGATAGCGTATGGACCGTCAACGACTCCGGCAGCAGCTTCGCCGTTTCGTCGAGCGTATGCTGAAATTCGGCCGTGCTTTCGTTCGGGAGACCGATAATGAGATCCATATTGATGTTATCCATTCCCATTTCGCGCGACAGCAAAAATTTCTCGACCGTTTCCTCGACCGTATGATGCCGGCCGATTTTATCCAATGTCAGCTGGGTGAAGCTTTGCGGATTGATGCTGATCCGGTCGACGTTCCATTTCTTCATGACGGCCAGCTTCTCCGGCGTTATCGTATCCGGTCGGCCCGCCTCTACCGTCAGCTCTCGCACTTTGTCCATATCCGGCAGCGAATCGCGCATCGTCACGAACAGGGAGTCGATTTGATCCGCCGTGATGCTGGTCGGCGTACCGCCGCCCCAATAAATCGTCGTAATGGAAAGTCCGGCCTGCTTCAGCCATTTGCCCGTCTCGCGGATTTCATAGTGGAGCCCGTCCAGAAACGAATCGACCGATCCGTTGTTGCCCCGGATGTCGTAAGCCGGGAACGTGCAATAGGCGCACTTGGTCGGGCAGAACGGAATGCCGATATACAAGCTGACCTCGCGGTCCAGCTCGAACAAATCGGGAATAACCTTAAGCTGACGCTCGGCGATATCCGCCAGCAGCTTTGCTTTCCCGTCGGTCAGCAAATACTCCTCCTGCAGCTGGCGTACGCTTTGCTCGCGGCCTTGCCTGCGCAGCATATTGTGCATCAGCTTCGTCGGACGAACGCCGGTGAGCACGCCCCATGGCTGCTCCAATCCGGTCGCTTCCTCCAGCACGCGCAGCATCGCCGAGCCTACTACGCGCTTCAGCTCCCTGCGCCGCTGCTCCTCCGAATCCCGCTTAAGCTGGCGCCGCTCCGTGTGCGACCAAGAGCGCTCCGACTGCGGGTGCGTCAATTCGGCCTTGACTTCAGCCGTTCCGTCCTCCGCATACATGTCCAGCCTCATTCGCATATCCGCATCGGTGCAAGCCTCGTACACGATCTCCACTTCTTCATAGAACAGCTTCCATATATGAAAAATTTCCATTTGATAGTCAACAAATCCGATTTGCTTTACTTCCACCTTCATGAAGCGTACGCCCCTTTCCCGATCCCAAATCAAGTCGTATCCCCGTCTGTAGGCAAGATCCAATAGGGAATCGCCCTAGTATCGCAATTAGTTTACCACATTCGGGCGTATCGAGCATCTCATTCGGATATAGAAGCGGAGAGGGGCGCTTCGTTTTATTTTGCCTCTGTGATCATGAACGGATCTTATACGAGTTCGACAGGCTTATGGTCTTAACGGCTTGCGCGGCGAATGTTTGACATGAACATGGCCGGAGGCCCATTCTTGGGCGGCTTCGGCAGCAAACGACGCATTTTGCATCCCGGCGCTCTCATGGACGTCGTTGTGCATGAACCTGTTGTTCGGTTCGAGCAGTATCGTTTCTTTTTTGGATCGGCGCATTCGGCAGTCTCCTTCGTTGTGGCCTGTACTACCAGTTTCCCCAGGAGAGCGGGAAAACATAATCGATCGCGCCGAAACAGGGCCGCATGGCAAAAAAAGCCTTGCCCTCGCATCGTGCCGATGCCGGTCAAGACCTCTTCATTTGATATGCGCTTGATGATAAAGCTACGCACTTAAGTCGAAACCGGCTCCGGCTCCCGCGCTTTGATCCGGCGCTCCTCGCGCTCCGATTCCTTGATTCGGGGGCATGTGTAGCAGTAATAGCCGCCCTCGGTACGATAATATTGACAGCATACGTTTTTCATCCGGATTTGCTTGCACGGGTCTTTCAAGTCTTCAACCCAGCGGATTTTTACGTCGAACGGATTTTTGCTCCGGCCGAATACGGCAACCGGGATTTCCCGCGTCAGGAAAGCATAGTCTGCGGATACCCTGTTTCGTTGTTCCTCGCTGGCCGCGGCCAGCATCCATTGCTCGGTCATATAATTGAAGCGTGTCGGCAGCAGCCCCCACAGTTGCCCCGCATCGACCCCGCCGACGATCGCCGCCGATTCATATATGCGTCTGACCGTATTCTCGTAAAAGATAGCATATACCCGTTCCAGCCATGCTTGCCGCTCCGCTTCGTTCTTCGGCGCCTGCTCCTCTGCCCAACGGTCGAGCTTGTAGGCGACTCCGTATTTGCCATCGCCAACGGCAAATAATTGGACGGTAATACGATCAAGCGACAAGTCGACCGATTTCCCCAATAAGGATACGGCATATTGCAGAGAGAGGCACGTATTGGCGAATTGGTTGCAGAAATAAGAGACGGCCGCCACCCGGTCAAGCGCCTTCACCAGCGGAGCGTAAGCGTCGATAAGCTTCTCCATGGCATCCCGCTCCACGAGCCGCGACGCCGCTACGGAGTATACGATATGCTCCTTATCGTCCAAGCTGACGTTGAATTTGTGCAAAGCCTCGAATTCCACGCTACCCACTTCCTCGCCTTATGTATACGGAACGGCCGTTTGCGCATTCGGAACAAACTGCAGCACCCGGCGGCAACCGCACGAATTAGTGATAATGATAATCATTATATCAATATAATCCGACAAATGCCATACACGATTTTGGCAAAAAGCGGATTTGCAGGTCTGAGATCAAATCCGAGAATATTCCCCGGTTCACTATCAATGAACCAAATTTCGCTATTCTCGCCCCAAACAAAAAAAAGAGAGCCTCAACGACTCTCGATCACGAGCGTCACGGGCCCCCAATTCGTCAATTGCACATCCATCATTGCACCGAACACGCCGGTCTCCACATGGACGCCTTGCGCCAGCAGCAGCTCGTTGAACCGCTCGTACAGCGGCTCCGCCTGCTCCGGCCGGGCGGCCGCCATGAAGTTGGGCCGCTTTCCTTTGCGCACGTCGCCATACAGCGTAAACTGCGATACCGACAGCACCTCGCCGCCCGTATCCAGCACCGACAAGTTCATCTTGCCTTCCCCGTCCTCGAAAATGCGCAGCCCGGCCAGCTTTTCCGCCAAGTAACGGGCATCCTGCTCCGTATCCTCATGCGTGACGCCGACCAAAACGACAAGCCCGCGTTCGATCTTGCCGACCGTCTCGCCGTCGACCGACACACGCGCTTCCTTGCTTCTCTGTACGACTATTCTCAATCCCGCTCTCGCTCCCTTGCCGAAACTTACGATTGCATAATCCGCTGAACGGAATAAATGTCTCTTACACGCTTGATCTTCTCCACGACCGACTGCAAATGATCGATATTTTTGATCAAAATGGTCATATGGATAATCGCCATCTTGTTCTTATCCGAACGGCCGGATACGGCGGATATGACCGTCTTGCTCTCGGACACCGCCTGCAGCACCTCGTTCAGGAAAGCGCGCCGGTCATGGCCCGTAATCTCGATCTCCACGTGATAGTTCGCTTCGACCGCGGTCTCCCATTCCACGTCGATCATCCGGTTGTGATCGTCCTCGTCCCCGGTCGGAATGTTCGTACAGTCTTCGCGGTGAATGGAGACACCGCGTCCGCGAGTAATATAGCCGATAATCGGATCGCCCGGCACCGGGTTGCAGCAGCGCGCGAACCGGACGAGCATATTGTCCACGCCTTTGACGCGGACGCCATGCGTCGGCCTGCTCTTCTTCTCGAGCGGCGCCTTCACTTCCTTGACTTCGCTCGTCAGCTCGAGCGCTTTCGACTGCGCTTCCTCGTTCTCCTTGCGCAGCTTGTCTGTCAGCCTCGTGCATATTTGTGCCGCCGTAATGCCGCCGAAGCCGACCGCGGACATCATATCCTCGATATCGTTGAAATTGAACTTCTTGGCAACCTCTTGCAGGTTGTCGTCGGTCGTCAAGGTTGACGGCTCCAAGCCGAGCCGCTTCAGTTCGCGGTCGATCGCGTCCGTGCCCTTCTGAACGTTCTCCTCGCGTTTTTCCTTCTTGAACCACTGCTTGATCTTGCTGCGCGCATGCGAGGACTGGGCAATTTTCACCCAATCCTGGCTAGGGCCGTATGAATGCTTGGACGTCAAAATTTCCACGATGTCGCCCGTACCGAGCTTGTAATCGAGCGGCACGATCCGCCCGTTTACTTTCGCGCCCACCGTCCGGTTGCCGATTTCCGTATGAATCCGGTAGGCGAAATCGAGCGGAACCGAGCCGGCCGGCAGCTCGATGACTTCCCCTTTCGGGGTAAAGACGAAAACGAGATCGGAGAAAAAGTCCATTTTGAGCGATTCCATAAACTCCGCGGCGTCATGGGTTTCCTGCTGGAGCTCCAATATTTCGCGAAAAAAATTCATCCGGTCTCCGAAGCCGCCAGAAGGGACCATGGAGCCTTCCTTGTACGCCCAGTGGGCGGCGATCCCGAACTCCGACGTCTTATGCATGTCCCACGTGCGGATCTGCACCTCCAGCGGCTCCCCGCTGGGGCCTACTACCGTCGTATGAAGCGACTGGTACATGTTCGGCTTCGGCATGGCGATATAGTCTTTGAACCGTCCCGGCATAGGTTTCCATAACGTGTGGATAATGCCGAGCGTGGCATAGCAGTCTTTAATATTGTCGACGATGACGCGGATGGCGAGCAGATCGTATATTTCGTTGAACTGCTTGTTTTTGGTCGTCATCTTTTTGAAAATACTGTAAATATGTTTCGGGCGTCCGGAGATGTCTCCATCGATTCCCATTTCGCCGAGCTTGTTGCGAATGCTGTCGATAATTTCTTCGATATATTTCTCGCGCTCGACCCGTTTCTTCTGCATCAGATTGACGATCCGGTAATATTGCTGCGGATTCAAGTAACGGAGGGCGATGTCCTCCATTTCCCACTTGATCGCGGATATCCCGAGCCGATGGGCGATGGGGCAAAATATTTCCAGCGTTTCGTCGGCGATACGACGCTGCGCTTCCTCGGACTGAAACTTCAGCGTACGCATATTATGCAGCCGGTCGGCCAGCTTGATCAAGATGACGCGGATGTCCTGGGCCATCGCCACGAACATTTTGCGGTAATTTTCGTTTTGCTGCTCTTCCTTCGATTTGAACTTGATTTTCTCAAGCTTGGTGAGGCCGTCGACGAGCATCGCGCACGTTTTGCCGAACTGTTTCTCCACCGCTTCGAGCGAGACGGTCGTATCTTCCACGACGTCGTGCAGCAGGGCAGCGATGACCGAAGTGACATCCATCTGCATATTCACCAAAATTTCGGCAACGGCAAGCGGATGCAAAATATACGGCTCCCCCGATTTGCGCACTTGCCCGAAATGGGCTTGATCGGCGAAGTCGTACGCTTCGCGGATTCGAACGAGGTCGTTAGGTTTCAAGTATGCCGCCGCGCGTTCCAGTAACTGCTCAATGCCCATCGTACTATACCTACTCCTGCCATACATTCGTTTTCTCTTCATTATGCCCTTGAAAGCTTCTTGCGTCAACTGAAACGGGACAATTTCCGGCCAACGGCCTCGCGTGTTTCATCCGCATCTTTTGCGCGAAAAATGCAAGTGCTTTTTCGACACAATTCTGTTATCCTATTTCTTGGCAAACTGCATCTTCTCGAAATTATGTGCCAAAAAGGAGAACCTCCATGCAGCAACGCGTCATCCGGGTGGACGAACGTCCTCCTCTTCACAAAAGCATTCCGCTCGGCATTCAGCATCTGTTCGCGATGTTCGGTTCCACCGTTCTCGTACCGTTCCTGTTCAAGGTCGATCCGGCCACCATTCTGCTTATGAACGGAATCGGGACGCTGCTGTACTTGCTGCTCACCAAAGGAAAAATTCCCGCCTATCTCGGCTCCAGCTTCGCGTTCATCTCACCGGTGTTCGTCGTTCTCGGGACGCAAGGCTACAGTGCGGCGCTGGGCGGATTTATCGTAGTAGGCGTCGTGTTCTGTCTGGTCGCGCTGTTGATCAAGTCCGTCGGAACGCGCTGGATCGACGTCGTTTTCCCGCCTGCCGCCATGGGGGCCATCGTAGCCGTCATCGGCCTGGAGCTCGTTCCGGTAGCCGCCGGCATGGCCGGCTTGATCCCGGGCTCCGACGCTTCGCCGGATTGGACGCTCGATACGAAGACCGTGACGGTATCCATCGTTACGCTGCTTGTTACGATTGTCGGACAAGCGATGTTCCGCGGATTTCTGAAAATTATACCGATCTTGATCGGCATCATCGTCGGCTATGTCCTCGCCGCGGCAAACGGGCTCGTCAGCCTGGATAAAGTAAGGGAAGCGGACTGGTTCGCCGTACCGACGTTCTACAGCCCTTCCTGGGACTGGGCCAGCATCGCGGTCATCCTTCCGGCCGCGCTCGTCGTCATCGTCGAGCATATCGGCCATTTGATCGTGACCGGCAATATCGTCGGCAAAGATTTGACGAAGGATCCGGGACTCGACCGCTCGCTCCTCGGCAACGGCGTGTCCACGATCTTGTCCGGCTTCGTAGGCTCCACCCCGAATACGACATACGGGGAAAATATCGGCGTTCTCGCGATTACGAAAGTATATTCCACCTGGGTGCTCGGACTCGCCGCCCTCTTCGCCATCGTGTTGTCTTTCGTCGGCAAGCTGGCCGCGCTGATCAATACGATACCTTTGGCCGTCATGGGCGGCATCTCGCTGCTGCTGTTCGGGGTTATCGCCGCTTCCGGTATCCGGATGCTCGTAGAGAGCAAGGTCGATTACGCTAAAGCGTCCAATCTGATGCTGACCACGATCGTGCTCGTCATCGGCATCAGCGGTGCGAAAATCGCCTGGGGCAACTTCGAATTGAAAGGAATGGCGCTCGCCACCGTAGTCGCCATCGTACTCAGTCTGTTTTTCAAGCTTAGCGAGGTGCTCGGACTTTCCAACGAGAAGGATTCGGGTTAAGTTGAGTAGCACGCCTTCCTTTGGAAGCATTTCTTCGGTCAAACCTGCTTCGGCAAACTTAAACTTTCAAAATCGAGAAAAAGGATCTTCGGCCGCTCACGCCGATGATCCTTTTTCCATCTCGCTCGCTTATGTTCCGGATGAAGCTCGATCCTTCTCCCCGCATAGCGCAGCCGATAATAAACCAAAGCGTTACTAGTAGGCTAACATGCTTTTATCCGAGCATGATCCGCCACAAGTCCACCCGATCGTCTTGCACAAACCGCGCCGTTTCGACAATTATCGTTGGAGTAGACCGTTTTATTGCGACTTATTTCCCGGAAAATAATACTCGCTGCACGGACAAAAAAAGGAGCCGGCTCATCCAGCCGCACTCCTTGTCGTGACCATTAGTATTGGACGAGCGAGACGACATCGATGCCATCCAGCTTTTCCCGTCCGTTCAAATAAGACAGCTCGATCAAAAACGCCGCCCCGGCAATTTCTCCGCCAAGCTGCCGGATAAGGTTCAGCGTAGTCGAAATCGTACCGCCCGTTGCGAGCAAATCGTCGGCGATCAGCACGCGTTGGCCGGGGCGGATCGAGTCTTTGTGAACGGCCAGCTTGTCTTTGCCGTATTCGAGATCGTAGCCGGCCTCGATCGTTTCGCCCGGCAGCTTGCCGCTCTTGCGGATCGGTACGAAGCCTATGCCGAGCGCATAAGCAAGCGGCGCTCCGATGACGAAGCCGCGCGCCTCCGGACCCGCCACCAGCTCGATCCCTTTGTCCCGATAATGATCCGCCAGCGTATCGATAACTTCCTTATACACCGGACCGTTGTTCAGCAAAGTCGTAATATCCTTGAAGCGAATGCCAAGCTGCGGAAAATCGGGTATGACCCGGATATGCTCTTTCAAATTCATCCTATTCCCTCCATCAAACGTTTCGGTTCCGCCGACAGCCGGCCCAACATCCATTCCGCCAACTGCTGCGCATTCGTATAAACGAGCGTTTGCTCAATCTCGCTTCGGGCGATTCTGCTTTGATAAGTGCTTGATTCGTTCATATCCCGTTTACGCGGGGAAGCGACCGTCTGCATCGTTCCGTTCTGCTGCATGATAAAGTCCAATTCCTCGAATACATTCAGCATAAAACGGATCATCGCGTCGGATAAGCCCGTCTTCCGCCGCATCGGTTCGAGAAAAGAAACGTTATCCGCCGCCCAGGAGCTTTTCTGCATGACGACTTGGTACAACAGCTTAAACGTTTCTCGGGAGGGCACTTTTGCGTAGTCGCGGTCCCAATCCGCAAACACGGCGTATATCCGCTTTGCTTGGCATTGTCCCAGCATCGCTTCGAACGATTCCATACGTTCGGGCAAGGAAATGAGGAGCACATCCTCCGCCTCGGAAAAGCTGCCGCTTTTCGCCATAGCGTTCAATGGAATTATGCCGTTTCGCGAATCCATCGCCCATAGTCCGCACGATAGCCGGTCCGGATCGATAAACCGGGAGGGCGCGTTCGCCTCGACGACCACGGCTCCGCAGCCGTTCGCATGACGCTCTCCGCCTCCGGCTGCCGTCAGCTCGGCAAACTTCTCGGCGGCCTGCTTGACTCCGCGCCAATCGAAAACTTGCACGTGAGGGATGCGCATATCGTGAATGACAATTTGCGGCTTGCGCACGCCGTTCCACTCGTTGATCCCCAATTCTCCGAGTATGTCGACTTTCGCCGTACCCGCGATGAGCTCGAGCGTGCTTCCCCGTCCGAACCCCAGCGCTTCCACAACACCCGCGGCACTATCCTCCGGCTGAGACAGCATCAGCTTCATATGCTGCTTGTCTTTGCCAAGAGCGCGCTTCTCCTGCACAGTCAGGTCGGACAAGACGAAACGGGGAGCCGGATTGCCCATCCCGAATGGCGCCAATGCCTCGAGCTGCCGAATAAAGTCCACCGATATATCGCAAAGCTTGAACTCGGCATCCGCGTTATAAACCGGCCTGTAATGCTCTTCCTCCAGCCAATCCTCGGCCAGCATATTCAAACGATCGCGGAAATCGTCCAACCGATTCCGGGATAGCGACATTCCGGCCGCCGCCTGATGGCCTCCGTAATGGTCGAGAAGCTCCGCGCAATGCGTCAACGCGCGGTACATGTCATACCCGGGGATCGAACGTGCCGATCCTTTGGCCATACCGGTCTCCGGGTCGATCCCCAGAACGATGACCGGACGATAGAAGCGCTCCAGAATTTTCGCCGCCACGATTCCGATGACCCCAACGTTCCAGCCTTCCCGGGCGACCACGATAACATTGCGCTTCGAATCGGGATCGTCGGCCGAAATAAGCTGCAGCGCCTCGTTCGTCATTTCTTCCACGATACGCTGGCGCTCCTTGTTCAGTTCATCCAAAGTTTCGGCGATGCGCTCCGCTTCGATCCGGTCGTCCGTCGTTAGCAAAGTTACCGCATCCCCGGCATGATCGAGCCGGCCGCTTGCATTGATTCGCGGAGCCAAAGAAAAACCGAGATGCGTTGCGGTAATTTCTTTGTCCGCTACGCCCGATACTTCCAGCAGCGCTTGAATTCCCGTGTAGCTGCTATTCTGCATTCGCTCGAGCCCGAGCTTCACGATCGAGCGGTTCTCTCCGGAGAGCGGCATCAAATCCGCAACCGTTCCGATAGCGGCAATCTCCAGCAGTTCCATGGGCAGTTCCCCCAGAAGCGCATGCGCCAGCTTGAACGCGACACCGACACCAGCCAATTGCTTGAACGGATAAGGACATCCGGGCTTTTTCGGATTGAGGACCGCTATCGCGTCGGGCAGCAGCTCGGGAGGCTCGTGGTGATCCGTTACGACCGTATCGATGCCGATGCTTGCCGCATAGGCGACCTGTTCCCTGGCACTGATTCCCGTATCCACCGTTATGATCAGGGATACGCCGCATTCCTTGGCCAGGCCGATCGCTTTCTCGTTCAAGCCGTATCCTTCGATTGCCCGATGCGGGATGTATGTATCGAACTGCGCACCCAGCCGTCGAAGCAAATGGGTCATGAGCGAAGTGCTGCTCACCCCGTCCGCATCATAATCGCCGTAAACGCGTATTTTTTCATTGGACTGAAGCGCCTGCCTGATGCGGGCGACCGCCAAATCCATCCCATCCAGCAGAAAAGGATCATGAAAATGATCCTTTCCGGCTTTGAGGAACCGCCCCGCTTCCCCGGGTTCGGTAATGCCCCTTGCTGCGAGCATATTGGCAATGACGGGATGTAGCTTCAATTCGGCGCATAACCGTTCCGCAGCCGCTTGGTCGACATCGCTAACTTTCCATTTGGCTTTCGATTGAAGCAACGTTACACCCCCCATTTCATCCCCCAAAAGTGAAGAAAGCATTCGAAGCATAGTTCGATTACTTTCGTGGGAGCCCTCAAGGCCCATAAAAGTGAAGAAGGCCCTCGAATCGAACTCCCGACCCTTCGGAGGACCCTCATGTATGTGTAATCAATGAAGCAAAGTCGGGAAATCGGGATGCTCCGAGTCTACATCCTTGTATGGATACCCCGGGTCGTAAGGATTGACATGAACGAACACGTCGGAAACGTGGCTGAACTTGGTGAGCAGCTGATGCTTGACCGACTTGCCGATATCATGGCCTTCGATGACCGTAATCTTCGGATTTACGCTAATTTTAATATCTACGATTACATAATGGCCGTGCTCGCGGGCGCGCAAATCGTTTACGGCGATAACGCCTTTGACTCGCAGCGCGGTTTCGAGCAGCTCTTCGGTTTCTTCCTGATGAAGCACATGGTCGATTGTCGTATGGATCGACCCTTTGACCAGCTTATAGCCCATGCGCAGTACAAGAAAAGCGACGAACAGTCCCGCTACCGGGTCCAAGTAAAACAGCATCGGCTGGTTCGTATAGCCGCCGAGCACGGCTCCGCCGACGCCGATCAGAACCGCCACGGACGACATGACGTCGGTCCTGTGGTCCCAGGCGCTCGCTATGAGCGCATGGCTGGACAGCTTTTTGCCCAAGCGGAAATTGTATTGGAACAAAAACTCTTTGACTACGATCGAAATGCCGATTGCTACCAAAGCGAACTCCTTGGGAGCTTCCCCCACTCCGCCGAATATCGATTTGACGGAATTGTAGCCGATTTCCAAACCGACGAGAAGCAGCAGCACCGACACGATGACGGCGGAGACCGACTCCGCCTTGCCGTGTCCGTACGGATGATCTTCGTCGGGAGGACGTTTGGCCGCCTTCAGCCCGATCAGCACCGCCGCCGATCCGGCGACGTCCGAAGCCGAATTCGCCGCGTCCGCCAGCAACGCCTTACTGCCCGACAGCCAACCGACGATACCCTTCATGACCGCGAGCGCAATATTTCCGATAATTCCTACCCAAGCCGCAAATTGCGCTTTTTCGAAACGCTGATCCGACATGTGGGCCCCCCCTACGTGTTTGAAAACATCGTTCGTCCGTCCGCTCGCCGATTACGGATTTGCTTTGGCCGGCGCTGCCTTGACCGATTTGAGCGACGTTCTCTTCAGCAAATACCACATCGGAGTGGCGAGACAAATCGAGGAATATACCCCGCTTACCAACCCGATCATTTTGGCCAAGGCGAACAGCTTGATCGATTCGCTTCCGAACAAGTATAGACACAAAGCTGCGATCAGTACGGTGATGACCGTGTTGATCGAACGTCCCATCGTCTGCCAGATGCTCGTATTGACAAGCTCGGCCAAATCGGCGTCCGTCTTTAGCTTGGCAAACCGGAGATTTTCGCGTATCCGGTCCAAAATAACGATTTTGTCGTTGATCGAATATCCGATTGTCGTCAGTACGGCCGCTACAAACGGCAAGTCGACCTCCAGACGGAATATCGAGAAAATCGCGATAACGAAAAACGCGTCATATAAAATCGTCACGATAGCCGACAGCGCGAACCGCCATTCGAAGCGGATCGTTACATACAAGGCGACTGCCAGACTCGCTACGCCTACGGCAATCATCGCTTTATTTTTCATTTCGTTGGCCATATCCGGCGATACCGTATTGACTTCACTGCTGACCTGTTCGCCGAATACGCCCGCGAAAGTGGTCGTCAGCACCTTCACCTGCTCTTCGGTCAAAACCTCGTCGTACCGGGCGGATACGCGGTCGCTATTCGCTCCCCCGATCGTCAGGATGACCGGCGATAGCTTGGCGTCCGCGAATATTTGCTCCACTTGGGCTTTATCCGTCGTCTTGCCGAGCGCCAAGTCCAGCGAAGTGCCCGATTTGAAATCGACCCCATAGTGCATGTTGAACAGGAGCACCATAATGATCCCGATAACCGTGACGGCAGCGGAGGCGATGAAAAAGATGTTCCGGTTTTTGATAAAATCGTAGCGATTCTTATAGCTCACGGATATCCGCCTCCTTTACGCCGTAATACGTAGGTCTCTTGAATAGATTGCTGCGGATGAGCAGGTCGATCAAAAATTTCGAGAACAGGATGTTCGTCAACATGCTGATCAGGATGCTCACGATCATCGTCAGGGCGAAGCCGCGGATAGCCCCGTTACCGATCGCGTACAGCACGCCGCAAGAAATGATGTTCGTTATGTTGGCGTCCATGATCGTGCGGATCGAATGCTTGGAGCCGGATCTCAAGGACGACAGCAAGCTTTTGCCGCTGCGGATTTCTTCCTTAATGCGCTCGAACTTGATAATATTGGCATCCACCGCCATCCCGATCCCGAGAATAAGCGCCGCGATGCCCGGCAAGGTCAAGGTCGCGTTCATCAAGTAGAAGACGACCAGCACGAGCCAGGTGTAAGCGATCAGCGTAATGGCCGCCACGATGCCGGGTATCCGGTAAAATGCGATCATGAACAGCAGAATAAGCACGGAGCCGATAATGCCGGCTTTGACCGTTTGCTCGAGCGACTGCTGCCCGAGGGTCGCCCCGATCGATTGCGTGTACTTTTCCGTCAGCTTTAACGGAAGGGCGCCAAGGTTGATGATATCCTTCAGTTCGGTTGCTTCCTCATACGTGTAGTTGCCCGTAATCGTAGCTTTTCCGTCCGTTAATACCGATTGCACGATCGGAGCGGACAACTGCTCTTCATCCAAATAAATGGCAAGCGGCTGTTGGAGCAGCCTGCGCGTAACGTCGGCGAATTTGTCCTTATCCTTGACCTCGATTTGGATAAGCGGGCGGTTCGCCTGATCGAATCCGACCTTAGCCGCGCCTTCCACGAAATCGCTTCCGACCATTTCCTTCTTGCCGTCCGGTCCGCGGAAAGACAGCTCGGCCGGTTTGCGCAAAAGCTCGCGTACTTGCTCCTGGTTCTCGACACCGGCCAGCTTGACGCGAATCCGGTTCGTTCCTTCCGTCGTAACGTCGGGTTCCGCCACGCCGCTGGAATTCGCCCGTTTCTCCAAACTTTGCGCGGTCTGGATGAGCGAATCGCGGGTTACCTCTTTGCCTGCCTCAATCGGCTCGGCCACATACAAAATCTCGAAGCCGCCCTTCAAATCCAACCCAAGCCTGACCTTTGGCAGCAATCCCGGGCTTGTCCATGCCACGACTCCCAGCAGAACGACCACGATAAGCAGAAATGCCGCCAATCGTTTGATATTCATGTAAGCGACTCCCTTCCATACTCAATATTCCTATTATACCTACCGCCTAAAATCGAGTCAATTTGACAGGCTCGACCGACAACGCCGGCGCAAAATAACCCCACGAAGTGGGGCCTTTGCTCCGAAGCTTATCCAGGTACATTGCTGGGACCCCGAACCATAAATTTCCCGTCAAAAAAAAGCCGCGTTTCCTCTCAGAAACGGGCGCCTTTGCGGTATATGCTCATCGTCATCCAATTCATGAGCGTCGTCACCTTGAGCGATAATATGTCGTTTACGATTTGATGCAGCTGGGGGTAGCCGGTCTTGGCATATTTGTCGCTTACGCAGCTCCATATGTCCGCTCTGTCTACGTGATCGTAGCCCAGCATCCGGAACTCCTCCGCCTTGCTCGCGCAAAGCTGCTCGAACGACTCGTTCAATTGTTCCTCCGATAACTCGATCGCCTCCGCCGTATCGTAAGCGTCGTCCTCCATCGCGTATCCTCCTCGGGCTGCGAACCGCTTCTTCCGCGATCCTCACGGTTGATGTATTCGCCGTCGAACCTCCGAATCCTCCCTCCCGCTTGCCCGTCCCCCAAAAATGTTGCATGAGCGGACTCCTTGTCCGCATATGGTTAACAATAAGCCAGTCCATCCTATTATGGAAGGAAGTAATCCGCATTGGGGAAGCAATCGTTCATTAAAGGAACTATGATTTTGCTCGCAGCCGGCATCGTAAACCGGATACTCGGCTTCGTTCCCCGCATTGCGCTTCCGCGCATCATCGGACCCGAAGGGGTGGGGCTGTATCAATTGGGCTACCCGTTCATGATCGTGATCATCACGATTATTTCGAGCGGTATTCCTCTCGCCGTAGCCAAGCTCGTCGCGGAAGCCGATTCGAACAAGGACGAGAGAAAAATCCGTTCCATTTTAAGGATATCGCTTGCGGTAACGGGCGTTTTAGCCGTTTTCTTTACGCTCTTCTGCCTGTGGGCCGCGCCTTGGATAACGTCCCGCCTGCTGACGGACGAGCGGGTGTACTATACCTTCGTGAGCATGTGTCCAATCCTGCCGATCGTCGCCGTATCCGCCGTTTACCGCGGTTACTTTCAGGGTCGGCAAAACATGATTCCAACGGCGGTATCCCAAGTCGTAGAGACGCTGGTTCGGATTGTCGCCATGCTGACCTTTGCTTCCATCCTCCTGCCTCAAGGCATACAATGGGCGGCGGCAGGCGCAATGATCGGAGTGGTGGTCGGCGAATTATTCGGCATGCTCGTGCTGTTGTATAGCTTTTGGCGCAGCAAGGCGCGGCAAAACCGCTCGAAACCTATGGAAGAGTCGAAAGGCCGGTCCGATCGTCCTCTTCCCAAGCAGTTGTTTTCGATCGCCGTACCGGTCACGGCCAGCAAGCTGGTCGGCTCCGCTTCGTATTTGCTGGAATCGATTCTCATCGCCCAAAGCCTCGCCGTCGCCGGAGTCGCCACCGCCCTTGCCACGGCGCAGTACGGTGTGCTGCAAGGGATGATCATCCCGATTTTGCTTTTGCCCGGTGCTCTTACTTACTCCCTGTCGATTTCCCTCATTCCGACGCTGTCCGAGGCGGCCGCCCGCAAAGATATGAAAACGATACATAAAAGACTCCATCAATCACTTCGTCTGGCGCTGGTGACGGGTGCGCCGTTTGTCGTCATCATGTTCGTTCTCGCAGAACCGCTCTGCTATTTTTTGTACAAAAACGCCGAAGTGGGCAAAATGCTTAAAATGATGGCGCCCGTCGCCTTGTTTCTATATTTCCAGGGACCGCTCCAAGCGGCTCTGCAGGCGCTGGACCGCCCGGGCAGCGCTTTGACGAATACGCTTATCGGAGCGGTCGTCAAGCTCGCGCTGATCGGTTACTTGGCTTCCCGTCCGCAATGGGGAATCCTGGGCGCTGTAGTCGCGATCAATGTCAACATCGTCCTGGTCACGCTCCTCCACTGGCGAAGCGTGTCCAGATTGCTCAATTTCCGCATGCATGGCACGGATTACTTGAAAACGGCAATTGCAGCGGCGGTTATGGGGATATGCTGCTATGCGGTTATGAACCAGACGTTGTACGGCGGGCCTCTGCTCCGCTTTTTGGCCGCCTCCGCCATTAGCGCGATCGTTTATTTGATCGGCATCTTCGCGCTCAAGCTCGTGGACCGCAGCGATATGACCCGTATTCCTTGGATCGGCAAAAAGTAGTGGCGACGGCACGGGTTTCGGAGTCCGGTCAATCCCTTTTCTTATCCAAAAACAACCGGCCGCGGTAATCGATCGTGCAAAAAAACACCTGCTTGAAATCGTTCACTCCTTTGGCTTGCAGCTGATTTTTCAGCCAAAAACGGGTTTTCCCCAGCTTCTCCAAATTATCGTCCTGCACTTTCCCGTCCATGATGAGCGGAAGCGGCAGCCCTTCATAGCGGATTCGGGGAATATCCGACACCACGTCAGGCGAAGGCTTCGTCTGACTGCTTTGCTTTTCTTTCTCAATGACCGACAGCTTGCCCGACGTTTCCAGCACCGCGAATTCGACGTCGGCCACATTCTTGACGGATCTCTCGCGCAGCTGCATCATCAGATCGTCCAGCGTATACCGCTGCTTGCGCATTTCCGCCTGATTCAGCTTGCCGTTCTCGATCAAATAACTCGGCTTGCCGTCGAACCATTCCCGCATCTTGCGGTTCTTTAGTGTCAGGAATGCGATCATGATCTGAATAGCCACAAGCGTGAGCATAGGCAGTATGCCTTCCATGATCGGCATATGCGGATCGTCGATAATGAACGCGGCGATTTCGGCAATCATGATGGAAATGACAAGATCGAAAATGGACAGCTTCCCGATTTCCCGTTTCCCCATCAAACGCATGACGATGAAAACGACGAAGTATATGAGCACGGTGCGCAAAAAAATGGTCCAAAGCTCCATCTTCTTCGACTCCTCGCATGTTTCGGATTTTCATTGGTATTCTGACCGGTAACCAACCTCGTCATGCAAAAACCGGGTATTCAATAATTGCCAGAGTCTTGTACTAATCCGGCCAAGTCCCCCATACAATGGGTACTAAAAAGAATTGCGAGGTGTTTGACCGCATGAATTCCATTCCCAAAATGCCGCGGATCCGGATCACGTCACCGATTTTGTCCGGCATAGTTAGCGCGTTTCTATGGCTTTGCGTCGGTGCCGTGCTCGCTTCCTTGATCGTAGCGATGACGGATGTGTCGGAAGAGCTGATCACGACGGCCACCTTTTTTATCCATGGCATCGCTTCCCTGTTCGGCGGTTTTTCCAGCGGCAAACGATCGGTCAGCAAAGGCTGGTATCACGGTGCGCTTCTCGGCATCCTGTATACCGCCCTCGTCGTACTGATCGGCTTCTTGAGCTTCGACGCCGGAATCGGCAAAGACACCGCCGTCATGCTGGCGGTTTCCATACCCGCGGGTGCGCTCGGCGGCATGTTCGGCGTAAACGCCAAAAACTGAAAATTTGAAAATTTTGGCATTCTTTCACCTTTCCCTCTGAGTATGATATAATGTCTTAGTTCTAGACGCGCCACCCACCATATTTTAGGGGGAAACACCATGTTTATTATACAATCCATGACCCACGCCACCGTACTCATCGTGATTACCGTCTATGTACTGCTGTTTCTCTCCCTAAAAAGAAACCCGTTGTATCCTTTTCATGCGGCTGGCGTCTTCGTGCAAGAGCTGTTCACGAACCGGAAATTTATGCTGCACCTACTAGGAATCGTCGTTATCCTTTTCTTTAATAAAATCGAAATCACATTGGAAAACAGCATGAAGCAGCACAGCGACTTTACCCCTTCCGTGTTCGGACTCGAGGGAGATTTCGTCGCCGTGTTCCAAAGACTGTTCGAAAACGACTTGCTGACGTCCTTTCTTACTTTTTTTTATGTCGTCGTTTTTCCCGCGGTCATGATCGCATCGATCGGCATTTACGCGTACCAGCGCAATTTCAAGCTGTTCTATGCGGTTTGCTATGCGCTCATGATCAACTATATGATCGCCATTCCGTTTTACTTGTTTTTCCCGGTTACGGAAGTGCACGCATTCAACCCGAACGTGAAATTTTTGATGCTGGACGCCTTCCCTACCTTCGAGAATGAGTACAGGCCGCTGTCCGATTTGGACAACTGCTTTCCGAGCCTGCATACTTCGATTTCGGTAACGATGGCCATGATCGCGCTCAAGTCCAAAAACGGATTTTGGAAAGTGTTCGCCCCGGCCTGCGCCGCGATCATCATTTTCTCCATTTTTTATTTGGGCGTCCATTGGCTGACCGATATGGCGGCCGGCACGGTGCTCGGACTGCTTGCGGCGCGCATAGCGCTCCGGCTGAGCGAAGGCAAGACGCTGTTCGTCGGCTCCAGAGTCGGCGTGAAGAAAAGAAATATGGACAGCAAGTGGTAAAAAAAAGGGAAGCAGTCCTCCGGGACTGCTTTTTTTGCGTAGAAACAAAAAAAGAGACCGTGAGCCGGTCCCTTCCGCATGCGGATCAATCTTTTTTCTCGACTGCAGCTTTCTCCAATGCGGCGGCTGCCGCGGCGGATACGGCGTTCACGGCCGAACGGTCGAACGTCAGCTTGGTTGCGTCATTCACGCGAAGAACGACGATATCGTCGGTAATCTCCATGATCGTTCCGTGCAAGCCGCCGATCGTCGTAACCTTGTCCCCTTTTTTAAGCTGATTGAGCATGGCGTTTCTCGTTTTTTGCCTTTTTTGCTGCGGGCGGATCAATAAGAAATACAGCACCGCGAACATGAGCACGAACGGAATGATGGTCGTCAAGTAATTGCCCGCCGCCGGCGCTGCCGCAGCGTCTCCAGCCAAGTTCCACATAAAACGTTACCTCCCTTTAAAATCCGCTTTCATTGTCCTTCATGCCGTACCGGTCGAAAAATTCGTCCCGGTAGTCTAGCAGACGGTCTTCCGCAATAGCTTGTCTTACATTGCGCATCAGATCGAGCAAAAAATACAGATTGTGATACGTCGTCAGCCTGATGCCGAACGTCTCGTCCGCTTTGAGCAGATGGCGCAAATAAGCGCGGCTGTAATTCGTGCACGTATAACAGCCGCATTGCGGATCGAGCGGCCCGTAGTCGCGCGCGAGCTTGGCGCCCTTGGCGACCAGCCGGCCCCCGCTGGTCATGACCGTGCCGTTGCGGGCTATCCGTGTCGGAAGCACGCAGTCGAACATATCCACTCCGCGAATCGCGCCCTCGAGCAGCGCATCCGGCGAACCGACCCCCATCAGGTAACGGGGCTTTCCCGTCGGAAGAATCGGTACCGTGCTTTCCAGCATGCCGTACATGAGATCCTTCGATTCCCCTACGCTTAATCCACCAATAGCATACCCCGGGAAATCCATGGAAGTCAACTGCGCCGCGCTTTTCTTGCGCAAATCGGCGTACATGCCTCCTTGAACGATTCCGAACAGCGCCTGATCGTGCGGACGGGCATGCGATTGCAGACAGCGCTCGGCCCATCGGGTGGTCCGCTCCAGCGATTTGTCGACATAATCATAGTCGGCCGGATACGGAGGACATTCGTCGAAAGCCATCATAATGTCCGAGCCGAGCGCGTTTTGAATTTCCATAGCGATCTCCGGGGAGATGAACAGCTTGTCCCCGTTGAGATGGTTGCGGAAATGGACGCCTTCTTCGGTAATTTTGCGGAGCTTGCTCAAGCTGAACACCTGGAAGCCGCCGCTGTCGGTCAAAATCGGCCGGTCCCAGTTCATGAATTTGTGCAAGCCCCCCGCTTCGCGGACGATATCGTGTCCCGGGCGCAGAAACAGATGGTACGTGTTGCTCAAAATAATGTGCGCGTCCATTTGCTTCAATTCTTCCGGGCTCATCGTCTTGACGGTCGCTTGCGTGCCTACCGGCATGAAAGCCGGAGTATCGATGACTCCGTGTGGCGTATGAAGCCGGCCAAGCCGGGCACCGGATTGCTTGCATGTTTTGATAAGTTCGTATCGGACTGCTGCCATTTCAACTTCCTTCCTTTATTCAATAAATAAACATCGCGTCGCCGAAGCTGAAAAACCGGTATTCCCGTTCGATCGCTTCCTGGTAGGCGCGCCTGATGCGATCCGTTCCGGCCAAAGCGCTCACGAGCATGACGAGCGTCGATTTCGGCAAATGGAAGTTTGTCAGCATCGCATCCACGATTTTAAACCGATATCCCGGATACATAAAAATAGCGGACCATCCGTCGCACGCCTCGATCGGCTTGTCGCCGAACCTGCCGGCTACCGTCTCCAGCGTTCGCGCCGATGTTGTGCCTACCGCAACGACACGTCTGCCTTCCGCCTTCGCGGCATTCAGGGCGGCGGCCGTTTCTGCCGGTACCGAGTAAAACTCCTCGTGCATTTTATGCTCCTCGATCCGGTCGACCGACACCGGCCGAAACGTCCCCAAGCCGACATGCAGCGTTACCGTGACGATATTCACCCCGATGCGTGCGATCGTCTCCAAATATTCCGGCGTAAAATGAAGCCCCGCCGTCGGAGCCGCGGCAGAGCCGGGATGACGAGCGTATACCGTCTGATATCGTTCCCGGTCTTCCAGCCTTTCCTTAATATAGGGGGGTAGCGGCATCGAACCGAGCCGGTCCAATATTTCCCGGAATATGCCGGAATAGCGGAAGCGCACGATTCGCGCTCCCATCTCTCCCTCTTCTTCTACGACGGCTTCCAGGAGCGTATCCGAAGCGGAGTCCTGCGGTCCGCTCCCGCCGAACCGGATTACCGTTCCCTTCTTCAGCCGTTTCGCCGGACGGGCAAGCGTCTCCCATCGGTCGTCTCCGAGCTCTTTCAGCAGAAGCAGCTCCGCCTGGGCACCGGTGTCGGCCTTCACGCCAAAAAGCCGGGCTGGAATGACCCGTGTATCGTTCAACACGAGCGTGTCCCCGGCTTGCAGGTAATCGATCAGCTGTCCGAACGTATGGTGCCCGATCGCTCCGCTCGACTTGTCGAGCGTGAGCAACCGGGAAGAAGTCCGATCCGTTAAAGGCGTTTGGGCGATTAACGATTCGGGCAATTCAAAATCGAATGCATTGACATCCATTTCAGTCAGTCCTTAGCGATAGTAATTCCAATATAATAGTATTGCAGAATTCGTTTATAGTCATACCCTTGCTCCGCCAGCCCGCGGGCTCCCCACTGGGACATGCCCAGGCCGTGTCCCGATCCGTTACCGGTCAACCGGAACTGCGGATCTTTCGTTGCGACGCGGATCGCGCCCGCCTCGCCCATGACGATCATGTTCGGACCGGCTACCGGTACGGCTGCAGCCGAAGCGGCCGATGAAGCGTAAAGCGTTCCTTTCGTTTCCGGCAAGCTGCGGGTTTGTCCGTTGGCCCCCAATACAGTATACCTTCCCGTTTCCTCGATTTCAAACCGGGTGCTCGGCGCATCGAACAGGGCGTTCCGGAATGTGTCGGGCTTCTGAACCGTAATCGGCTGACCGTTCGCCTTCAGCTCGACTGCCCGGCCGGAAGGGCCCCGTTTGCTTACTTCCAGCCTCTCCAGCACGCCCGCCACCGGCTTCGCAATGGTGAGATTCAAATCTTTCAATAGCTCTCCCGCCGAATATGGCCCGCGAACCCAAGCATAATCGTTGGACTCGACCGTTTTGCCCAGCGAGACGAGCTTGTCTCCCTGATTGACGGTGGCGATAGACCCGTTCTTGACATCGTCCACGTAAGGAGCCGAACGGATGTTGATGCCGGCTCCCTTAACGGTCACGACGGGTAAGCCTGCGTTATTTCGCGCCGTACTCTCGGTCACGAAGTCTTCGCGGATATAGCCTATGCTTCCACTCGACAACGCTACGCGATGCCACTGCTGCTTGTTCGTTTGAGCGCCTTCGTCCGGGCTTGCCGTCGATTGGACGTACGGAATCGGCTGCCCCCATACTTCCACCGGGTCGCCTGTCTTGCCTCCTCCATTGGAGAAAAAATACGGTTCGATCGGCGATCCGCCTACGGTCAACACTTCGCCTGCCGTAGCCGCAACGGCTGCCGCAACCCGCTCGTCCTCCCTCTGGATGCCGTAATACACTTGATCGGACGAGGAGTCGGAGACGTTGGCGATCTGATATTTCGTCCCCCGGCTGAGCGCGAACGAACGAGCTGCGACGGCCTGCGCTTTTAATGCTTCGGCCGGCCAAGACGGACTCATTTCCGCTCCCACGACCGATACGAGATACTGCTCGAAGGGCAGCTCGTTGACGACGGCCAGCTTGCCGTTGTGTTGACTGACTTCGATGCTTCCCCGATACTGCCTGTTGCTTTTCTCCGCAACCGCTATGCCGCTTTCCTTCGGCGTTACCCATACTTGCTGCGAAGCCGGATTGAAAGCATAGTGGGTCGCGGCCGCTGTCCCGCCCGTGGCGATGGATGCGGTAACATCGTCCCGCTTCAATAAATAGGGAGCCGCGGGGGCGACCGGTTGAAGCGCCATCCCCGGTGCCAGCTTCACGGCTTGCAGCTGGACGGCGTTCAACTGCTCCATGTCCGCCGCTTCCCCGATCCACACTTGATAGGAAGGGGTGCCTCCCGCTTCCAGCAGCGCAACCCACGCGTCCAAGCCAAGCTGACGAAAAGCGTCGGCTTGCTGACCGGCAGCGGCTTCCGTCGGGAAAGCGCCGGCGTTCCAATGAAGCGGACCGGCGATAGTCGCCGGAGCCCCCTTCAGCAAGGCCGCCGCCGCCGCATTCGCGGCAATGCGCTGTTGGGCGGCGCCCGCTTCATCCCTCGAGACATACATGCCCGCATATACTTGATAGACGATTTTGCCCAGCTTGGCCGTCTGGAACACGTATGCCTTGTCCTGCGTAGCGTTCAACGTTTGCAGCAACTGCTTGGCCGCGGCGGCCTCGGACGTTTCCAGCAGCAACACCTTGTAGCCGTCGAAGCTGAATCGCACCTGAGCACCGGCGGGAGCAGCCGCCCAATTACGAACCGCGGAAAAATCGCGGATGCCGATATCCAACCCTTTCGGCGAGGACAAGGTTACCGTAGGGACGGTCACGTTATAGTTTTTGCCGTCCGATACAAATAGCGCGACGCGAATCTGATCCAATTTCGGCACGGCGGCGTAACTCTTCGTATACATGGCGGGCACGCAGAGCGCAATCGCCAGCATCGCCGCAACCCAAGCGGCGAACCGCCGGGGCCGTTCTCGTCTCGTCATCGATTTCATCTCTCCTTATGAACAGACCGTTTTATTTGCCGTCGGCGGAAGGCACCGCCAAACCAAGATGACGATAAGCCGACGCCGTCGCCGTTCTTCCGCGGGGGGTCCGCTGCAAAAAACCGATTTGCAGCAAATAAGGCTCGTATACGTCCTCGATCGTCTGGCTCTCCTCGCCGATCGTCGCGGCAATCGTATCGAGCCCGACCGGACCTCCGCGAAAATGCGTAATAATCGCCCGCAGCATTTTATGGTCGATCTCGTCCAGCCCCAGATCGTCTACCTGTATCATCTTCAGAGCCAGACGTGCCATTTCCGACGTTATGATGCCGTCTCCTTTGACTTGGGCATAATCTCGCACCCGCTTCAACAGCCGGTTGGCGATTCTCGGCGTCCCGCGCGACCGTTTGCCGATCTCGTCGGCCGCTTCCCCGACAATGCCGACCTGCAAAATGTCGGCCGCGCGGCTGACGATGAAGCTCAATTCGTCTACCGTATAATATTCCAGCCTGCTGACGACGCCGAATCGGTCCCGCAGCGGGGCAGAGAGCAGACCCGCTCGCGTGGTGGCGCCGATAAGCGTGAACGCGGGCAAATCGAGCCTCACGGAGCGGGCGCTCGGCCCTTTGCCGATAATGATATCGAGCGCGAAATCTTCCATCGCCGGGTACAGCACCTCCTCGACGGTACGGTGCAGCCGATGGATTTCATCGATGAACAGCACGTCGCCTTCCTGAAGGTTCGTCAGTATGGCAGCCAAATCGCCGGGACGTTCGATCGCCGGTCCGGAGGTCGTGCGGATATTGACGCCGAGTTCGTTGGCTATAATGTTGGACAACGTCGTCTTGCCCAAGCCCGGCGGTCCGTACAACAGCACATGATCCAGCGCTTCCTTGCGCATTTTGGCCGCTTCTATGTAAATTTTCAAGTTTTCCTTCGCCTGGGATTGACCAATATATTCCGCTAAATAGCGGGGACGCAGGCTAAGCTCCACAGCCTCGTCTTCCATCATCAAATTGGCCGAAATGATCCTCTCTTCCATCCGCCAGCCGTCCTCCTTCTCCAGTCCGTTATCCGGCGTACAACGTTTGCAGCGCCAACTTGATCAGCGCGTCCGAAGAATCGCCTTCCTTCGCCTTCGCCTTGACGCTTGGCCACGCGCGGTCCGCTTCCGCCTCTGTGTAGCCCAAGGCGAGCAGCGCCTCCTTCGCTTCGGCCCATGCGCCGGTTCCCGCCGCCGCGGGCATCCCCGTATCCTGCATGGACAACGCCCGGTCGTCGAAGCCGGCCGATACGGCCGCGAGCTTATCTTTCAAATCCAAAATGATGCGCTGCGCCGTCTTCTTGCCGATACCTGGAAGCTTCATCAGAAACGCAACGTTCTCCTGCTGTATGGCGGCAACGACCGCCTCCGGACGCGCCCCCGACAAAATCCCGATCGCTACCTTGGGACCGATGCCAGTCACGTCGATCAGCTTGCGAAACATCGACTGCTCCTCGCGTGAGCCGAAGCCGAACAGCAGGATCGCATCCTCGCGGACGTGATGATGGATATACACCGTAGTCTCGTCCGGTTTGTCCGGCAGCGCGTACGGATTCGGGCAGAACACCCGGTAGCCGACGCCATGCACGTCGATGACGGCAAAATCGTGCTCGCGGTGAGCCACTTTTCCGCGCAAAAAATCGATCATTGCTTCCCAACTCCGTTCAATTTTTGCTGCAATCCGGCAGAATGCGCATGACAGATGGCGATGGCCAGCGCATCCGCGACATCGTCGGGCTTCGGAACGGCACTCAGCTTCAGGAACATCCGGACCATCTCCTGCACCTGCTTCTTCTCCGCCTTGCCGTAGCCGACGATCGCCTGCTTCACCTGAAGCGGCGTATATTCCGCAATCGGAATCCCTTTCTGCACCGCGGCCAGCATCAGCACGCCTCTGGCTTGACCGACGGTGAGTGCGGTCGTGACGTTTTTGTTGAAGAACAGCTTCTCGATCGCCATCGAATCCGGCTTGTATTTGTCGATCAGATGCACGGTCGCCTCGTATATTTCCTGAAGACGTACGGCGGAATCGGTAGTCGACTCCGTCTGAATGCTCCCGTACTGGACGGGAACGAGCTTGTGTCCTTGCTTGTCGATAAAGCCGAACCCGACGATCGCGATTCCCGGGTCGATACCCAATACGCGCACTGGAAAATTCCCTCACTCTCGGTCCATAAGCGAACATATGTATTCTATTTGCCATTATAGCAAACTGAACGGGGGTTGGACAGCATCGGCGGAAGCATCCGCGCCCGATTGCATGAACAAAGACCGCTGCAACGCCAGCGGCAGCCTCATTTTAGAAGCTTGCCCGCATTGCGTGCAGCGGTCTTTGTTCGAATCGAAACGATCGATTTCGTCGCAGCCCCGCTCATTTCGCGGGTGTCATCACTTTTTCCGTTTCTTCGACGGCAAATTCGCTGAACGTCGACAGGACGCTGTTGTACTCCTCCATGTCCAGGACGCGGATGCCTTCCTTCAATTGATCGATCGTCTCGGGCTGCAGACTGCTTTCCAAGTACCCCATGTTCAATTGAAAGAAGGTGCGGATCACCTTCTCGCCATCCGGCGGACCTTCGAACAACGACAAGTTGCCGGTTTTGTCCAAACCGAAGTATGCGTTGTTTTTGCAAGCCGCGGACAGGTCATCAATCTTTTCCGTAAAGGTGACGGCTCCGTCTTGGCCGAGCTCGACGCTCCATTGCGGATGCTCGCCATGCAGGCTGACGACTTCATCCGAAGCCATCTGTCCGATTAGCAGGTTTTCCTCGCCGCAAACGTATACTTTGTGCATGAAGACGTCGCGTTTGCCGCCCGTTTCCCGAATTTGATTCAGCACTTCCCGCGCTTCCGCCGACGGTCCGGTATCCGAAACTGCCAATGTTTGCGCCGATTCGACTTCATCCCTCGGCACATCCGGCGATCGGGTCGCATATACCGTAAATAAGCCTGCGGCTGCCGCCACGATGAAAAAGCCAAGCGACAACCATCGTCTCTTTTGCCGAAGACGTTTTTTCAGTTGCTTGTACAAGCTTGACAAGTTCATGGAATCCCCTTCTGGTACTAGATTTTTTTTCTAGTTTTCCCAGTTGGGGATCCAGATATACACATACTTGACTTTGAACGCAAACTTATCCGCGAATCCATGGGCTATTTTGTTTTTTGTCGCGCTTCGCGGCGGGCTGCTTCCGTTTCGGCGGCTTCGTCTTCGTGCTTATGGACACTTTGGCTTCGCCGGATTTCTCCTGCTTGACAGGCTCGCTCCCTCTCACGGATGCCAATCCGATATCCCCCGTACGCTCATCGCAGCCGCAGTCCTCCTTATTCGACCAGGACGAGTGAGGCGAGTGAGACGCAGGGTATGCGGATGCAGGAAGCGCATAAGGTACCCCGTACATGCCTGACGGATACGACCCATAGCCGTAATCCTGCCCTTTTCCTTGACATGGCAAGCACGGACCGCCGGACATTTGCGGGTAAGGGTACGCTTGCTGAGGGTATGTCGGCATATGCTGCGCGGGCGAGTGCAGCGTTGGCTGGCCTGCGGACCAATCCGATATGTCGCCCGATGACTTCATATGGCCCGAGCTTTTTTGCTCCGAGGCGGGCAATTGCATGACGGGCGCCGCCGGCATTGCATTCATGAAAGGGAACGCATTGTTGGACATCGAAGTCGGCATTTGCTGGACGGGCATCGCATTGTCGTAGCTCCACGGAAATTGGGCCGGATACGGTTGCGGTTGTCCCATGCCCTGCGCGAATGGGAACGGATTCGGTTGGGGCTGAGCCGCCCCTTGGGCGAACGGGAACGGCTGCGGCTGGGACTGCGCCATTCCTTGGGCATACGGGAACGGCTGCGGCTGGGACATCGCCATTCCTTGGGCATACGGGAACGGCTGCGGCTCGGGCTGCGCCGATCCTTTATCATAAGAGAATGGTGCGGCATGCGCGCTCTGGAGGCCGAATGGATTCATCGCTTCCATCGCGGGCAATTGGTATTGGGCGAACGGAAATTCGGCTTCCTCATGCTCGGTAACGATCGGTTGCGACATTTCCTCCGCCTCCGACTTCTCCGCGGCTTCGGAGATGCCCGGCCATTGGGGCGCTTCCTCGTTTACCGGCTGCCCCTCCGTTGCTTCCGCCATTTCGATGACTTGGGGCTGCTCCGCCGATTGTGCCGATTCGACGTTGCCTGCCTCGTGCGGAGTGTCCGTTCCCAGCTTCGGAATGTACACGATATCGCCGGTCATCAGCACATTCGGGTTTTTCAGATGCGGATTCGCATCGATAACCGCCTTGAGCGGGATATCCCACGCTTTGGCCAATTTCCACAGCGAATCGCCCTGTACGACGACGTGCTTGTGCGTAATGTCGCCTACCGGCGGCGGAACCGCCACGCCGGATGATGGAATCTTAATTTTCATGCCTACGTCGATATTGTCGGGATCGGCAAGCTGATTGTTGAATGAAATTAGTTTTTGCAGCTCGATTCCGTACTTTTTGGCGATGTTAAAGAGCGTTTCTCCCTTTTTCACCAGATGGATTTTCACCGGACTGAACCTCCCGTTGTCTTGAATAACAATACAGTGTATGCACGAGTTGGGCGTTTGACATCATTTGCGCAAAAAAAAGCCCGCCGGATTCAAATCCGGCAGGCCATAGCCGCGACAAGCCCCGCATCGCTGTGCGGAATCGCGATTCAATTATTCGGTCGATTCGAATAAGAAAAATACGGGTACGATCCGAGTGTCCGTACTTGGCATCCGATCGCCTCGATCTCCTGCAGGGCGGAGGGCAGCAGCACCGAGTCCAGCGACATTTCGATATCGATATAGAAGTAATAATTCCCGAGCTTCTTCTTCGTAGGTCTCGATTCGATTTTGGACAAATTGATGCGCCGCCATGCGAAGGCGGACAGCACCTGATGCAGAGCGCCCGGATAGTCCTCGGGCAGCGTGACGAGTATTGTCGTCTTATGCTGCTCGGGCGGCCTCATCGATAGCCTCTCTCTGCCGATCACGATAAAGCGGGTGTAGTTGTTGTCATGGTCGGTAATATTCTCGGCCAGCAGGTCGAGACCGTACAGCTCGGCAGACATCCGTGTTCCGATCGCGGCAATCGAAGCGTCGCCCGCTTCCTTGACGATCCTTACGCCTTCGGCCGTGCTGCTCACGTAATCGAATTCGGCTTGCGGCAGCCGGCTGCGCAAAAAATCGTGGCATTGGGCGATCGCGACGTCTTTGGAGACTACCTTTCGCAATCCGGCGATGCGCTCCGCGACGGACGCGTCGGACTTGACGCCGATCAAGTTCTGGATCGACGGGTATACCCATTCGCCCTGAATGGGCAGCGACTCCGAATCGACCAGCAAATCGATATGATGCTTGACCGAGCCTTCGATCGTATTCTCGATCGGGACGACGCCGTAATCGGCCGTTCCGTCCGCCGTAGCCGCGAACACGTCGGACATAAGCGCGTAGGGAACGAATTCGTACGTCCCTTCAGCGAAAAAATAGCGGGCCGATTCTTGGGACACGGTCCCTTCGGGCCCGAGGAATGCGATCCTCTTCACAGTGCGGCAAACTCCTTCTCGACGACAGCTCTCTTATGCTGCCGGTATATGCAGATTCGGGTGGTCAAACAGTACCACTACCTTGGAATCGTACCACTACCGGGAAGGAAATTGCAATACTTGTCCGTCCCATGGATTGGATGACCTTACATCAAGCAGCCGATCGGCGGAACGTCGAAGCTTACCCGATTTTGATTTTCCAATACGCGATTGTCTCCCGCTTCCACGTATAGCTCAAATACAGACAAGACCCCTCGGACACAATGGCTGGATATGAATATTCCCCGGCGTCCTTCTCCAGAACGAACGGACTTCCCCATGTTTTCCCGTTATCCCCGGACATGCGGAGTATTAACGGCGAACGCGGCCCCCAGTTCAGACCGACCGGATTGAAGATCATAACGAGGCGCGCGTCCTCCAGCGCGACGACATCGATGCCGCTGTTGTTGTTGGGCAATCCGACCGAATAGGCTGGCGACCACGTCCGGCCCCCGTCGACGGAGTCGCTGCGGTAAATATCGGAGGCCGAGCTGCGTACCATCATATGGACGCCCTCGCGCGATTCCCATAATGTCGGCTGAATGATCCCCTTCGGAGGAAACGCATGATGATCGACAGGAACCCGTTCGCTGCACGTCCACGTTTGACCGTGATCGTAAGAGATGTCTACAAAAGCGTCCCATTGCGAATCCGTCTCGATCGAAGCGGGGGCAAGAAGCGTGCCGTCGCGCAAATAGATCGGCTTGCAGCGCACAGGTCCTCTCCCGCCAACATCGCCCGGCACCAAATCCTTCTGCTCGGACCAAGTCAGACCTTCGTCCTTCGAGGTCATTATCCGGGTATGCCAATTCTCCACACGGTCCCCTACTTTGTAATAGAGCTGAATCGTCCCGAGTCCGGTACGGAACAATACGGGATTCCAGTGCGGCACATTGTCCTCGTTGGCCGTTTCCCTCGGTTCGCTCCACTTTCCCCCGCTGCGTCTGGCGGTCCAAATCGCGACATCGGCAGCGCCCTCCCTCGTGCCGCCAAACCAGGCCGCCATAACATCGCCATCCGGCAAAACGACCAAGGTCGAAGCGTGACAGCTCGGAACAGGCTTTCCTTTCTCGAAAATAAACTCCTTTTCGGCCGATACAATCTCCATTGCGCAGCTCTCCTTCCATAATCCATAATTAAACGTTATGCCGCTCACTTCGGACCCGCGCTGATCACTTGATTCGCCTGATCCTCCGCTTCCCTCAATGCCGTGTTGACGTCCTTGATTCCATTAAAGTAATCGCTGAAAGCTTTATCCATAATAGTCGGCACTTCCTTGTAAACGACCGCGCCATGAGGTTTTCCGGGTTGATTTTTGCTTATCGCCTGCACGTTTTTCGATTCGATGCCCGGTACGTTTTTGCCGAATAAGCGGTCAAATCCTTTAATCGCAGTGGCTTTGCCGTCCATCGCCAATTTCTCTTGAATTTCATCGGAGAAAGCGACCATAACGGCCTGAAAAGCTTCTTGTTTATGTTCGCTGACGGAAGTAACGGCAAGCAGCGTTCCGTTTAAGGAAGGACCGTATCCGCGTCTGCTTTCGAATACCGGGTAGGACACCATATCCCAGTTCAAATCCGAAACCGCGGACCACGCCGCGATGCGGTCGCCGTCCGGAATCATCGCCAACGTATTTTGGGTAAACATTGTCGCCGGATTGCTGCTTTTTGTATTGCCCGGTATGGCGTAGATTCTGGCAAGCGTCTCGAACACCGTCTTCCAGCCGGCCGTATTCAAGGCTGCCCTGCCCGATGCCGGGTCTATATAGTTCTGGTCCAGTTGACTTTTCGCATCCCACAAATTAGGAACTTGCAGACCGCTGTATAGAACGCCCCGATCGGTCGCGGTCAACCGTTTACCCAAATCGATAACTTCATTCCAAGTCAGTCCGTCCTTCGGGTACGTCACGCCGTAACGGTCAAAAATATCTTTATTGTAGTACAGCGCGAAATAGCCGGGGAGGATAAACATCGCCACTAATTTGTTGCGATCCTGCGAGAAGTTCACCGGATAATCCAAAATCCCGTCCTTAAACCGGCTAAAATCGAAATTGCTTCCTTTCATCAACAGCCTGTGATCATAGTCCAGTCCCGCCGTCTGCATCGCACTCAATCCGCCTTGTCCTACTTCGATAAGATCCGGCTTGTCGCCGCGAGTCAGCATCGCGCCAAAATCATTGTTCTGGTAGCGGATCAGCTCCATAGTAATGTGCGGATACTTCTTCGTTACCGCCTCGGCAATTAACTTGTAAGCGGTTTCAGTGGAGCTCGCAAGCTTGATCGTTACCGGCTTCGGCGGGGATACCGCTTTCTCGACGGTCGATTGTTTGCCGCCGCATCCCGTTAGCCCCCATGCGATCAGGGAAACCAATGACAGCTTTGCAGCCTTGTTCATGTCCAACCCCTCTTTTCTATACGATATCCGACTATAGCGACGTTTGCTCCGTAGCCTCTAATCGAACGACTCTTACAACAATAAGTATACGCTGCAGCCAGAGCGTACCGAATGGAGTATATTATTCATTCCATAGAGGATATGATGGTTATTGATGATTCCCGTTATATCGGTACTTCGATGGAGATTGGCCCATAATCTTCGAGAACATCCGCGAGAAATAGTATGGGTCGGTAAACCCGAGTTTAAAGCATACCTCTTTCACGGTTAAATCCGTCGAATCGAAATATTCGCAGGCGCGGCGGATTTTCAATCTGAGGAAATAATCTATGGGCGAGTATCCCGTATTTTTATTGAACAGCTTGACCAAATACGGTTTGGATAAGTTGGTCATTTTGCACAGCTGTTGCAGGGTAAGCCGTCCTTCGATATGACGGAGCATGAATTGTATAGCTTCGTTGACCGGTTTGTCCTTCGGCAAACGGTTGGGGAGCACGCCTTGAAACATGGACAGCAATGTCAACAGCTGCCCGATCAGATGCGAGCTGTATATCCTATTATGGATTGACGTTTTATCGCTCCAGATCTCGTAGCACTCCGCGAACAGCTGCTTGCATTTGATGTGGGATTCCTCCAGACCGATCATATGGATGGCCGGGTTGCCTTGAAAGTACAGCGCGCTGTTCTCTCCCCGGATATGCGCAAAATAAAAGCTCCATGGTTCGCTTTCATACGAACCATAGGAATAGGGGTTGCCGGGCTGAATGAGAATGGCCGTATTTTTCCCGATCGTCGTTTTTTCCCGACTCGCGGCTTGGAACCAGCCTTTCCCCTCGTAGCTGTATATGAGAATATAGTTATCGGAGCCTCTCGCACGATTGATGCTAAGAGACTGCATTTGATTCGTGCATCCGATCGTTTCGATATATAGCGCTTTAACCAATGGGTGCTCGTTCGTCTGCATATTCATTCATCGCCCTTCGCACATCTGCCATTTTGATCGATATGAGGCCGTCACTGTAGTATAGTAGTATACGATTGCGCCAGGCAATCTCTTTCCCGCAATCGTACCACAATCCGTGCTATCAATCCCGCTTCATTCGCAACCGTATCGCTTTCCCTTGGAAAAGGCAAAAAGCCGATGCAATCTTTCAATCGGCATCCGGCTTAAATATCGGTATTCCAAATCGCAGCATATCCTCACACTTCCAAGTTCGCACCATTTCGCTCGACCGTTCGCCGCACCAGCAGGGGGTCGACATCGCGCGGGCTGCATCCCATCCCGATGCTCAATCCTGCGGCAATACCGGCCGCTTGCCCCATCATGGAGCAGGTGGTCATCACTCGCGCGGACGATAGCGCCAATTGATCGGCGGACATGCATCTGCCTGCAATCATCATATTGCGGGCATCCTTGGCGATCAAGCTGCGTAACGGAACTTGGTAAGGCGGGACTTTCAGTTCGCGGTGTCCGAGCACATAAGTTCTCTTATCGTCGTCTGGTTTGTGAGCATCCAAATAATAAACGCCTCTTGCGATCGCATCGTCGAATTTACGTCCCGCTCTCAAATCTTCAAGCGCCAATACGTAATCGCCAACAACCCTTCTGCCTTCACGGATGCCGATTTGGGGCGAGCAATAATCCAACAGCCATTTTCTTTTCTCGACCTTCTGGTAGTAATCGAGCACCTCCATCATTCTGCGCCGGGCTCGAATTTCGGCCGCCGTCATGCTTTCCGTATCGGTCGCGTCGAACATCGGTATTTTCACTTTGATCGCATTGCCTTTCGGTCCGTTAGGCCATATGCTCGTCATCGGCAAATCCGTTTTCTCCCGAATGGCCTCGAACCACCCTTCGGGTACTTCTTCGCGGATGTCCTCCCCCTCGGCATGACGTATAAAAAACATCATCGACATCGGCAGCTGGACCTGATCCTCCTCCCGGCCTTTCAATGTGGAGAAGCCCGCCATATGGGCCACCTGCGCCTCGCCCGTGCAATCGATAAATTGCTTCGCTCTAAGCGCCTCCGGCCCGGATTTGCCGCATATAATGCATTCCTTGATGACCCCGCCGTCGCTGACCGATACATCGACAAACTGCGTATGCAGCAGCAGCTTTACGTTGTGGCGAAGGAGCATTTCCTGAAGAACGACAGCCAGAATCGAATGATTGAACAGCCGATGGTCCGACTTCGGGTACGGAACATAAGGCGCTACCGCATGGAAATTTTCCAAATCCGCGATTATCGAATCGAAAACTTGACCTTGCCCGGCGGTTTCACCGCAAAATGCCCCGACTCCTCCCGTCGTCGCATTGCCGCCCACTACGGCAAAGCGCTCGATCAGAATGACTTTCGCTCCGGTTCGCGCTGCCGCTACAGCCGCAGACACGCCCGCCATTCCGCCGCCAATGACGGCGATATCGGCTTCATATCTCAATGGTATCGTCCTATTCCAATACACCTGTTCAGGCACAGCCGGTGCTGTCATTCGTTGTCACCTCTTTCCCGGATCCATCGCAATCCGTATGCTTTTGCCCTCGCGGACCCCGCAAACCAAGTATAACCCGCCGCTCCGGTTCGTCGAATGGAGCATATGATCCATTGGATGGACGAAATGATGGCGAAATGAACGACAAAAAACGCCGCACCTCATCGTGTACGGCGTTTTCATCAAAACGGAACTTGTCAGCGTCACAGCAATCTTGTGCAGCTTACGTCCGCACATTGCCCTTCACATTATCGATCAGCGGGACGTTCGGATCAAAATGAGACAATACCGCCGCGCCTTCCGCGCAAGGCTTGAGCCACATCGTATCCGCCTCGATGCCCCGATCGCGCAGCGTATCGAGCAGGAAGCGCTCCAGCTCCGCTCCGCGGCCTTCCTTCCCGTCCACCAGCGCAAGCAGCGTCGGACCGGCTCCGCTCAAGGCGACTCCCAACGCTCCATGCTCCTCGGCACGCTCCAAAATGTCGCTCATGCCGGGAATAAGCGGAGCGCGGTACGGCTGATGAAGCGCATCCTTCATCGCATGACGGATCATATCGTAGCGCCCGGAGCAAAAAGCCGCGACCAATAGCGAGGCGTGGCCGATGTTGAATACCGCGTCCTTCATCGGCACTTGCTCCGGGAGCACATGGCGCGCTTTCTCGGTGGACAGCTGGAAGCGCGGGATCGCCACGAGCACGTCAAGCCGGTCTTCCGGAACGATACGGAGATACTCCGCCCGCTCCCCGTCCCAGAAAGCGATGGTAAGGCCGCCGAACAAGGAAGCGCCGACGTTGTCGGGATGCTTCTCCAGCGCCGACGCCATCTGGAACAGCTCGTGAGGCGAAAGCTTGTTGCCGATCAGCGCATTGGCCGCCACCAACGCACCGACGATAGCCGAGGCGCTGCTGCCGAGCCCGCGCGTGAGAGGAATATCGCTGTACATGGCGATATCGAGCTCGGGATGCGCGATCCCCGCCTTGTCGAAAACTTGCTGCGCCACTTTGTATACGAGATTCGACTTGTCGGTCGGCACTCCGTTCATTTGATCGCCGTACAGCCGGATTTCGGTAGTCGAGGCAATCCCCATCTCGATCCACGCGTACAAATCGAGCGCCATGCCGAGCGCATCGAAGCCGGGGCCCAAGTTGGCGGTGCTGGCCGGCACCTTCACGTACACCTTCGGACTGCCCGGACCGCCGGCAAGTCCGCTTCCGCTACCCGGCAAACTCATGCGCCTGCGCCCTCCAGCTTGCGGATCGCGTCCATAACCGCCTCTTCCGAGTCCTGGACGACGAGCGGATCGCCGCCCACGCTTTTGATCGCGATGTTCGGGTCCTTCAAGCCGTGGCCGGTCAAGACGCATACGACCTTCTCGCCGCCTTTGAAATAGCCTTCCTTGTTCAGCTTCATGACGCCCGCGATCGATGCGGCCGAGGCCGGTTCGGCGAAAATGCCTTCCTTGGCGGCGATCGTCCGGTATGCGTAGAGAATTTCGTCGTCCGTCACATAGTTGATCTGTCCGCCGGATTCCTTGGCCGCATTTACCGCCAAATCCCAGCTTGCCGGATTGCCGATACGGATCGCCGTGGCGACCGTTTCCGGATTCGGAATCGGCTCGCCTTTGACGATCGCCATGGCGCCTTCCGCTTCGAAGCCGATCATTTTCGGCAGCGACGACAGCTTGCCAAGCGCCTTATATTCTTTAAATCCTTTCCAATAAGCGGAAATATTGCCGGCATTGCCGACCGGAATCGCCAAGTAGTCCGGAGCTTGGCCGAGCTGGTCCGCGACTTCGAAGGCGGCCGTCTTCTGCCCTTCCAACCGGTACGGATTGACCGAGTTGACGAGCGTGATCGGGTGCTTGGCCGTAATTTCGCGGACGATTTCGAGCGCGCGGTCGAAATTTCCTTCGATCGCGATCACCTTCGCCCCGTATATGATCGCCTGCGCCAGCTTGCCGAGCGCGATATTGTTGTTCGGAATGAGCACGATGCAATTCAGGTTTCCCCGGGCGGCGTAGGCTGCGGCTGCGGCGGACGTATTGCCGGTAGAAGCGCACATGATCGTGCGGCTGCCTTCCTCCATCGCCTTGGCGACAGCCATGACCATGCCCCGGTCTTTGAACGAGCCCGTCGGGTTCAAGCCTTCGTATTTGAAATAAACGTCCAGATTCAGCTCTTCGGACAGCTTCTCTGCGTGCACGAGCGGGGTGTTTCCTTCCTGCAGCGTGAGCATCGGCGTTTTGTCGGTTACGGGCAAATATTGTTTGTACGTGTGCAGCAATCCCATATATCTCATGTCGCTTAGCGGCTCCTTTATAGTTCGTTTTACCGATATACACGATGGGGTGTATATCTCATTATCCTTCGACGCGATATACACTCTTGATCGTTTGAATGACTTCCAGCGCTTCGAATTCCGCAAGAACCCGGTTCATGCTGGCAAGGCTGGCATCATGCGTCACGATGACGATTTCCGCCTCGGCGATCGATTTGTTCGGCTGCTGGACGACCGATTCGAGGCTGACGTCGCATTCGGCGAATACTTGCGTAATTTTCGCGAGCACGCCGGCCTTGTCCTGAACGTGCAGCCGCACGAAATATTTGGAGGCGATCTGCTCCGCCGTCTTCAGCTTCTTCTCTTTGTACGGCACGAACATTTTGCGTCCGTTGACGCCGAGCTTCAAATTTTTGACGACGGCCACGAGGTCCGCGACGACCGAAGTCGCCGTAGGCATTTCGCCCGCGCCCGGTCCGTAAAACATCGTCTCGCCTACCGCTTCGCCGTATACGTATACCGCATTGAATACGCCGCCCACCGCCGCTAGCGGATGGGTCGTCTTCACCATCGTCGGCTGGACGCCCACGCTGATCATGTCGTCCTGACGCTCGGCGATGCCGAGCAACTTCACCTCGTAGCCGAGCCGTTTGCCGTACAAAATATCTTCCTTCGACACTTGGGAAATGCCCTTTACCTGAACGTCGCCGAGCCCGAGGCTCGTATGGAAGCCGAGCGTGCCGAGTATCGCCATTTTGCGGGCGGCGTCAAGCCCTTCCACATCGGAGGTCGGATCGGATTCGGCGTAGCCGAGATCCTGCGCTTCCTTCAGCACATCTGCATAGGAAGCCCCTTCCTGGCTCATTTTCGTTAAAATGTAGTTCGTCGTGCCATTGACGATCCCCATAATTTTCGTAATCCGATCGGACGAAAACCCTTCGATCAGCGTGCGGATGATCGGAATGCCGCCGGCCACGCTCGCCTCGTAGAACACGTCGCAGTTTTTCTCCGCGGCTTTGGCCAATATTTCCGCGCCGTGCAGCGCCATCAAGTCTTTGTTCGCCGTGACGATATGCTTGCCGTTCTCCAAAGCGGCCAACATGTACGTTTTGGCCGGCTCGATGCCGCCCATAACCTCGACTACGATGTTTATCGCCGGATCGTTGACGATATCCCAGGCGTTCTCGGTGAGACGGTCCGCCTCCACCGCGTAACGGCGCGATTTATCTTTATTTTGCACGAGCACCTTCTCGATGCGGATCGGGGATCCCACCTGCTTCTGCAAATCGTCCTGATGCCCTTCCACGATGCGCAGCACGCCGGTTCCGACCGTGCCCATCCCGAGCAGCCCCACTTTGATTGGTTCCATCGTTTCTCTCCTCCTGATCTGTATCTGTATGTGCATTGCCCGTTGCCGTACGAACCTAAGCCCCTTGTCCTATCACGGACGCTTTACGGACGCCATCCTGATGACGGATCACATCCATAAGGCGGGCGGCATTGCTCGTTCCCATATGAGTCGTGTCGACCGAAAGCACGACATTGGCCATCCCTTGCAAAGGAATCGTCTGATGGATCGTCAGCACGTTGCCTTCCAGACCCGCAATAACCGCGAGAACTCTCGACAAGATGCCCGAGCGATGCTCCAGATCCATGGAAAGCGTGACGAGCCTCTCCCTCTCCAGCTTGTTCAACGGATGAATGCCGTCCTTATATTTATAGAAAGCGCTCCGGCTGATGCCGACCGCCTCGACCGCCTCGTGAACCGTCTTCGCACCGCCTCTGGCGAGAAGCTCCTTTGCCTGCATCGTCTTGACGACCGCCTCCGGCAAAATGTCTTCCCGGACCAAATAATAACGTTCGGTGCCGTCTTCCTTGGAATCGTTCACGCTCGTGTCGTGTTCCACTGGCGAATCGTCCTCTCCGTAAAGACTGTTGTTTCTACATAGTGGACATTATACCGAAAACGCGTCGATGCGGCAATAGGCAAGCCGAAAAACTTTAACGGAATCGGGCGGTTGCGGCCGAAGCCCGGTCATGCTAAGATGTTGAGCCATATCCGGGAGGTCTGTCAACGCCCCCGCACCTGGAGGACAACGACCATGAAATGTCGCATGATGGCCGCCGCCATGCTGTTTCACGGCGACGAGCTGCTGATGATGGAACGATCGATGGAGCGCACCTTGAACCCCGGCATGTGGGCCGCCGTAGGCGGACATTTGGAGCCGGACGAGCTGAGCCGTCCTCGAGATGCTTGCCTTCGCGAAATTTTCGAGGAGACCGGGTTTTCTCCGGACGATATCGCGGAGCTGACGCTGCGCTATATTTTACTGCGCAACAAGGATGGCGAACTGCGGCAGCAGTTCATCTATAGCGGCCATGCCAATCGTAAAGACTTCGTAGACACCGACGAAGGGAAGCTTCATTGGATCCCTCTCGCCCAAGTGCTCGACCGCGACATTCCTTACATATTCCGGATGGCGCTTGAGCATTATTTCCGCATAGGACCGGGCGAGCACGCCTGGGTCGGTATCGCGGGTCTCGATCCGTCTACGGGGCAGCCCCGCGTCGATTGGGTGCCTCTTACGGATCCCCGATATTAAGAAACGTTGAGCGGGCCGGGCGTTTTTTTGAACGTCATAATCGTTTGCAAAAGGATGTCGGATGCCGTAGCGACTTCGTCCAGATCGACCCATTCGTCTTTCGTATGGGCCTGCTCCAAATTGCCCGGGCCGAACACGACTGCCGGAACTCCGACGCGAACGAGCTTGCTGGCATCGCTGCCGTACGTCGCTCCGATCGTCCTTCTCCCGGGAGCGCGCGCATCCCTCGAATGCCGCAAGCAATCGACAATCGGCTCATCTAAGGCGACCTCCATCGCATAGTCGATCAGGAAAGGCTCCCTGACGACGTACCGGACGCCGGAAACGGATGGCTCTAGCGACTCCACCCGCTCCTTGAGCTGCCCCCAAACTTCCATGGGCTCCTCGCCTGGGACCGTTCTCCGGTCGATCGTAATCCGGCATGAGCCCGGTACCGTGTTGGGAGCGACGCCGCCTTGGATCATACTGACGCAATGGGTCGGCGGTCCGACGAGCGGGTGCGCCGCCGGCGCATAATGAAGCTCCGCTTCCCGTTGCAGATAAGCTATCGCCCCCATCATCCCCTCGATCGCATTGGCGCCAAGGTGCGGGGTGGAGCTGTGGCACGCTTCGCCCTCCGCATCGATGTGGAAGCGGACGCACCCTTTGTGGGCGACTATAAGATCGAGCTGCGTCGGCTCGCCTACGATGGCGGCATCGTACCGCAGCCGCCCGCCCTTTATTTCATCCGCGATTGCGGAAACTCCCTTGTACCGGATCTCTTCGTCGACGACCGCTGCCAGATGAACGGCAACGGGAGGCACGATACCCCGGAGAACCAACGTTTCGACGGCTGCAAGCATGGCCGCAAGCGACGCTTTCGTGTCGCACGCCCCTCTACCGTACAGACGTCCGTTCCGGATAGCGGCGCCGAACGGGTCGATCGTCATCCCTTCCGTCTGAACCGTATCCATATGAGCTTCCAGAAGCAGCGTTCCCGAACCGGCCGGGCCGGGCAATATGCCGATCACATTCCTCCGTCCGCGCTCTAGCTCCTGCTCGATTCGTTCCAGTCCCAGCCGCATGAAGAAGCGGGATACGTAATCGGCGACCGCCTCTTCGCCCGTGCCGCCGGGAAAGCCCGGGTTCACGCTGGGGATGGATACCAGCTGCCCGAGCACCTCGACGACGCGATCTTTGTTAACGTGCATGCCTCTCAACCTCCTGCGTAAAACCGGTCTAGTAATTGCACCCTCGCGCATCGATCGGAATCGCTTCGACGACTTGTCCGTTCCGGACGCCGGTTACGACCGGGACCAAATTCGGCACGACGCACGAATGGTTCGGAATAATTTCGATCCGGTCTCCGACGCGCAGCTGCTCCATTTCCGGATCGTACTGCAGCATTCCGTGCTCTTCGTTCAAGCCGACGATGCGGATATCCGGCCGGCCGACGACACAGCCGAATCCTTCGCGATGATGCGCCTTGTCGCTCGTCAGCGTCTTGGTCCCCGCGTCGATCGTCGCTTTTCCCGGGAGCGGAACGCTTACTACGGTAGCGATCACCCGCAAGGCGCAGTCCCGCTCCTCGGCGAGCCCGAGTCCTATCCCGGATGCGTCGAAGAAAATGTAGTTGCCTGCGCGAACTTCCGTAATTCCTTCGAGATGCTCCGCCATCAGGGCGGCCGGCGAGGTGCCCGAACTGACGATTTCGATGTCGAACCGATCGCGCCGCAGCAGCTCGACCGTATCCCGGATCGTTGACGCTTCGTGCTTGACCGCTTCTATCAACTCCGGTCCGTCGGCATGACGGTAGATCGTTCCGAAATACCCCATGATCCCGCGAATGCGCAGTCCCGGCAGATCGCGGATGGAGCGCGCGAAATCGAGAGCGTCTTGTCCGGGCTGTCTGCCTCCGCGATGCAGCCCTCCATCGATCTCGATGAGCACGTCGACGGGCTTCCCGGACGTGGCGCCCACCCCGGATAATCCTGCGGCTACGGTTACGCTATCGACCGTCGCGGACATTCGCGCTTGCCCGTGCAAACGCGCAAAACGGCTGAGCTTCTCGCGACCCACGATAGGGTAAGCAACCAGTATATCGTCCAGACCGGCTCGGACGAATGCTTCGGCTTCGGACAGCTTGGCTACCGTGATGCCGACGGCGCCGGCTTCCAGCTGCTTGCGGGCCAAATAGGCCGATTTGTGCGACTTGATGTGCGGACGGTGATGAATGCCGCGGGTCTGCAGGGCGGCGGCCATTCGTCCGATATTCGCCTCGGCGATATTCAAGTCCACGATCACGGCGGGCGTTTCAAGTTGTTCGTACATAATCTCACCTTTTTGCTTTCAGCTTAGGGGTTGGTCAGTCCGATGTCAATCCGCCATAATAAAAAGTCCCGCCCGCTGAAGGAAAGCGGCGCGGGACTGCAGCATTACAAATCCGCAAAAAACTGAAATATTTTGTCGTGGAGTCCGGGAAGGCCTTCATGTCCGAAGTCCGGGTAAATTTCCAGCCTTTTCGGAGAGGCAACTTTATTGATTGCGGCGAACTGGGTCGAAGGCGGACATACGGAATCCATCAATCCGACTCCGAACAGCATCTCCGCCCGGATACGGGGCGCCAAGTTCTGGATGTCGATATAGCCGAGACGGGTAAACACTTCATCCTCCCGTTTATGCTGGGGATCGAACAACCGGAAATAAATGCGCAGCTCCTCGTAAGCGTCTTTGGCCAAGTCCATTTCCCAGACGCGACGGTAATCGCTCAGAAACGGATAAACCGAGGCCGCTTTCTTGATCCGCGGCGTAAGCGCCGCGCAAGCTACGGTCAGCGCCCCTCCCTGCGACCAGCCGGTAGCGCCTACGCGATCGGGATCGACGTCGGGGAAATCCATCACGATGGAGGCAAGCTGTGCCGTGTCCAGGAAAATGTGACGGAACAGCAGCTGCTCTGGCGCATCGTCCAGCCCCCGGATAATGTGTCCGCGCAGCGTATTTCCGATCGCGCCCCCGACATCCTCCGACTTCCCCCCTTGTCCGCGGCAATCCATCGAGACGACCGTATAGCCTAGCGCCGCGTACGGAAGCTTGTCGTACCAGTCCCCGGAGCTGCCCGAATAGCCGTGAAAATGGAGCAGCGCGGGACCCGGCTGCTGCAAGCCTTTCGGCTTCAAATATTTCGCATGCACCCGCGCGCCTTTTACGCCGGTAAAATACAAATCGTAACATTCGGCATAAGGAACCGAGATCGGAGCCGGCACCAGTTCAACGGCCGGGTCGGTGGCCCGCATCTCCTCCAATGCCTTCTCCCAATACTCGTCGAAATCGTGCGGTCGCGGAGTTCGTCCCTCGTATTGCTGAAGCTGCTTCAGCGGCATATCCAATTGCGGCATGTTCATCATCCTTTGCTTTTCCGTATAGGGTCGGTTCGATAGAAGGCAGCATCAAAGTTTCTGCACTCAGTGTATCACGGTCGACGACGGCCGAACATATCGAATTTTTACGAATTGCCGCTTTCACGCTTTCATGCTTTCACGCTTTGCCGCCCTTGTGGCGAATGGCCTGCCGCGCTTCCTCGCGATCGTCGAAGTGAACGGTTCCGTCCTTTAGAATTTGGTATGTCTCGTGTCCTTTGCCGGCGATCAGGATAATATCCCCGGGGGCAGCACGTTCCACGGCGCGCGAGATAGCTTTTCTGCGGTCGGCTGCAAGCTCATAGCGGTTCTCGTCTGTACCCGCTTCCTCCAGCCCCCGTCCGATGTCCTCGAGAATGCGCTCCGGTTCCTCCGAGCGGGGATTGTCCGAGGTGACTACGACATAATCGCTATACTTGGCGGCCAGCTTGCCCATGACGGATCGCTTCGAACGGTCTCTATTCCCTCCGCAGCCGAATACGGTAATGATGCTTCCTTCCGCGAACTGCTTCACTGCGGCAAGCGCGTTATCCAGCCCGTCCGGCGTATGCGCGTAATCGACCAGCACGAGGAAATCTTGTCCTTCGTCAACGATTTCCATCCTGCCGGGTACGCCCTGCAGCTGCTCGAGTCCGGCGCGAATGACCTCCAGCGGAACACCCTCGGCGAGAGCGCACGCAACGGCGGCAAGCGCGTTGTACACGTTAAAAGCCCCGACCATTCGCAGCTTCATCGGAGTCGTCCCGGCAAAAGTAACAAGCTCGAATCCGGTGCCTTGAGCCGTTAATCGGATGTTTTTCGCCATGACGTCCGCCTCGCGGGTCACTCCGTATGTTAGGACCTGAGCCGGCGTCACTTTCCGGAAATAGTCGGAAGCCGGATCGTCCCGATTCAGCACGGCGAATTTTCGCTTGGCCGGATCGGAAGAGAAGCCGTTTCCCATTCTGGAGAAAAAAAGCCCTTTGGCTTCCCGATACCGGTCCATCGTCCCGTGATAGTCCAAATGATCCTGCGTCATATTCGTAAAAACGGCCGTCCGGAATTCGCAGCCGAGCACCCGTCCCATATCCAGCCCTTGCGAGGTCACTTCCATAATGCCGTATTCGGTCCGATGGTCCCGCATGATGCTCAGGCTCGCCTGCAGCTTATGGGGCTCCTTCGTATTGATCATGTCGGTTTCCACCATAACGGAGCCGATTTTCGTCCCGATGTTGCCCATCAGCCCGGTGCGATAACCCGCATGCGCGAATACCGCTTCGATCATATGCGCGGTCGTCGTTTTCCCATTCGTGCCCGTCAACCCGATCAGCTTCATATTCGAGCTCGGATACCCGTAGAAGTGACACGCCATAACCGCCATCGCGTACCGGGCGTCCGGCACGATCACCGTCGGCACATCGAGATTGACGTCGCGCTCCGCCACAAGCGCGGCCGCTCCGGCACGCACCGCTTCCCCGGCGAAAGGATGCCGGTCCTCTTGAAAGCCGGCAATGCCCGGCACGCATACAAAAAGCTCCCCGGCCCGCAAGGTGCGGGTGTGCATCGAGAAGCCTGTTATTTCGACATCCATATCGCCTTCCGTCCTGACGATCGCAAGCAGTTCGGCCAGTTCCCGCAGTTTCATGGTCCACCCCTTCGTACCTATTAACGTAATGTGGCTTGCTGTTATTATCTTATTCGATAATAGCCGGGCAAACTACCGTCTATACGGGAATATCAGGGAAATATCAGTCGACGGGAAAACATCAAGCTTCCGCAACCGCAAGTAGGCACGTTTTTGTCCGACGTCCCTCGGTTGAAAGACTGCTGCCGATCCGGAACGATAGGTTCCGTTGTTTGCTGACGAGAAGGTTGGCGATTCCTTGCTCTTCGTCCAAATAGATGGAAAACCTGCAGGTAACAGCAGCCTCAATGGCCGTCGAAACCCATTTAACTGGAAAACATGCATGTATTTCTTCAACATATCGCCAAAAGAAGCCCATGCGCAAGAAATAACTGTATGTTCTCCATCTATCGGACGAGTATCGGGTAGTCCTTCGGAAATAACTGTATGTTTTGAGGCTGTTGCAAAAGTCTGCAAAGAGAGGAAGCGCCGGAGACAAGAGGTGGGGGAATGTGCTCCACATCCGTTAACATCGTGTTGGTTTTAAGATTTTAGCGGTTACAACACGATTGTAAAGTCAACCGCTTCGCTTTCCGCACATTTCCCCCACCTCTTTTTGTATGACAATTCTCTTTTTTTGACTTTTTCAACAACCAGATGTTTTCCATTTCGACCTTCCCGGATTAGTTGAACTGCTGGGTATTAAACCTCAAGAGTCGAAGCTCGCTTACAAGGTAAATTCCTTGCTCCATTTGCATATTGCTTGTTAACTCCGTTTAGGTCCCGTTAACGCAATGTGCCGTATTACGCAACATGCCGTTCAACGCAATATGCCGGGTAACGCAACATGCCCTACAACGCAATATGCCGTGTAACGCAACATGCCGTTCAATGCAATGTGCCGTATAACGCAAAAAAAGCCCACAGGCTCACTGCAGCCTCTAGGCTTCCGCAATAATCGTTTCCGGCTTCGCCGATCATTCCTGCTCGACGAATTCGAACTCGAAATCGCCGATTTGCACCATATGTCCGTCCTTCGCCCCTCGCCCGCGCAGAGCGGATTCGATCCCCGATTTGCGTATCGCTTGACCGAAGCGCAGCAGTCCGTCGTAGGAGTTCATATTCATCCGCTTGAGCATTCTCTCGATGCCGATGCATTCCACGATGAATGTGTCGTTTTCGCGGCGGATCGTAAACTCGTTGTCGTCTTCCTCTTTCTCGAACTTGTATATTTTCCGCTCCGACAAGTCCACGACTTCCTCGATAAGCGGAGTCTCGGGAATTTGCTCGAGCAGGTCCGCAGCCCGATACAAAAGCTCCTGAACTCCGTTTCGCGCCATAGCCGAAATCGGAAAAATCTCGATATCGTCGCGTCCGTCAAGCTTCAGCTTCTCTCGGAACTGCTGAAGGTGTTCCTCGGCACCCGGCATGTCCATCTTGTTGGCAGCCACGATTTGCGGACGGTCGGCCAGCTTGGCGTTATAGAGCCGCAATTCTTCGTTGATCTTCACGAAGTCTTCGTACGGATCGCGTTCTTCCGTAGCCGCCATATCGATGACGTGAACGATTAGCCGGGTCCGTTCCACATGCCGCAAAAATTCGTGGCCGAGCCCTACGCCTTCGTGTGCGCCTTCGATCAATCCCGGCAAATCGGCCATAACGAAGCTGCGGCCCTCTCCTACATCGACCATGCCCAAATTGGGGGTAATCGTCGTAAAATGGTAAGCGCCGATTTTCGGTTGGGCTGCAGATACGACCGACAAAAGCGTCGACTTGCCCACGCTCGGAAAACCTACCAGCCCGACGTCCGCCATCACCTTCAGCTCGAGTATGATCCAGCGCTCTTGGCCTTCCTCGCCGTTCTCCGACAAATGGGGCGCCGGATTACGCGACGTCGCGAAGCGCATATTGCCCCGTCCGCCCCGTCCGCCGCGCGCTACTACGACCTCCTGGCCTTGCCGGGTAAGATCCGCGACGATTTCCTGCGTATCGTCGTCGATTACGACCGTGCCGGGGGGAACCCGAACGATCATATCCTCCGCCTTGGCCCCGTGCATCCCCTTCGTCTTGCCTCTCTCGCCGCGTGGGGCCTTGAAATGCTTCTGATACCGGAAATCGATCAGCGTACGAAGCCCTTCGTCCACACGAAAGATGAGGTCGCCGCCTTTGCCGCCGTCGCCGCCGGCCGGTCCGCCTTCCGGCACGTACAGCTCGCGCTTGAACGAGACGATCCCGTCGCCGCCGTCGCCGCCTTTTACGTAAATTTTCGCTTTATCCAAAAACATCGGTGCACCTCTATCCGCCGAGCGGCATGTAAATGTCGATAACCGCTCCGTCCTCGTCGTATGTAGCTTCGCCTTCGAACCGCTGCCCTTCTCGCGACGGGCTTAACAAGCCGCCCAGCTCCCGTTCGAGACCGGAGCCGTCATAGCTGCCGTTATATTCGAAACCGATTGCTAGAACTTGTTCACGGACGCACAATCTTAGCAGCAGCTTGCCCGGTTCCCCGTCCGCCGGCATGTCCGCATGGGAGACAATCGCCTCGATAACCGCCGTTATCGTGTCCGTCACCGTCTGGGCATCGACCGGTAACGCGGCCAGATGAAGCTCGGGGTCGAGCTCGACGTCGAGCCGGATCGAACGGCAACGAACCCGGAACGATTGCAAATAGACGATCAGGGAAGGAATTCCCAGCTTGGAAATGCCGCTTTCCCGGAACATCTTATCTTTTAATATTTCCATATAGTCGTGCATTTTATCATATTTTTTCAACTTCAAGTAGCCGTACAGCACTTGAATGTCATTCATCCAGTCGTGCCGGAGATGATTGATCGTCTGCATGAACAGCTCTTCCTGTTCGCCGTGTAGCCCGTCCACTTGATCCGATTCGTATCGTCTGGCATTTGGTTTCATTCCATTTCCCCGTTCACGTCAACATACCCACAGTATAGCATGGCGGTTCAAAAATAAAAACCCCCGGTCCCGTTCGACCGGAGGCTTGCGATCATACGATTTCCGATGCTGCTGCAACCGGAGCGCTCTCTACAGGGTAGACGCTCACTTTCTTGCGGTCGCGTCCCCAGCGCTCGAACTTCACGACGCCTTCGATTTTCGCGAAGAGCGTGTCGTCCGTTCCGCGGCCTACGTTCTCGCCCGGATGGATTTTCGTTCCGCGTTGGCGAACAAGAATGCTGCCGGCCGTTACTGTCTGGCCATCTGCGCGTTTCGCGCCAAGACGCTTCGCCATACTGTCGCGTCCGTTTTTCGTGGAGCCTACGCCTTTTTTCGATGCGAACAACTGAAGATTCAGTTTTAACATGGGAGTCAACCTCCTTCTTCGTCAAGTTTGTCGTAATGCGATATATTTGCCGTACGCGTCCTCGATCGTCTCGATCATGACGATCATCGATTCGAGGAGCAGCTGAATTTGAACGGATTTGCTTTCGTCCTTCTCCTCGGGGATCCGGACCTTCAACAACCCTTCGCGCATTTCGTTCGGAAGCGGTACGCCCGTCAATTTCTCGACGGCATTTACCGTGCCGACCGTTACGGCGGATACCCCGGCACATACGATATCGTGCCCCGGCTTGCCGTAAAAAGCGTGACCGGTTACCGTAAAAGCTTCAATCGTCCCTCGTTCGCGGTTGCGTTCGATGTTCACCCGGATCATGCTCGGACACCCTTTACGCTTGGATGCTGTCGATGACCACTTTGGTGTACGGTTGACGATGGCCTTGCTTGCGGCGATAGTTTTTCTTCGCTTTATACTTGAACACGATGATCTTCTCGCCTTTGCCGTGCTTCTCCACTTTACCGGAAACGGATGCTCCGGATACGAGCGGCGTACCGGCTACCAAGCCGTCTTCCTTCGATACGACCAATACTTTGTCGAACGTTACGACTTCGCCTTCGCTTGCTTCCAGCTTCTCGACGAAGATGGAGTCTCCGGCTTTCACTTTGTATTGCTTGCCGCCTGTTTCAATAATTGCGTACATAGTTTGCGCACCTCCTCATGTCTTAAGACTCGCCTTGTCCAGGTGGCGCGGCCGTCCGATGCATCGGCGACCGAATCGCGCTTGGGAACATACCCGACTCGTGCGGTTACAGCATGTGCACATGCGCACATACCATAGTATTCTACCACAGCCCATAAGGCTAAATCAACAAAAGAATGCATGAATTTCATCAGAACTTCATCTCCGCCGGTTAGGGAACGAACGCTCGACCGGAACTTTGCCTGTGCCGCCGCATACGTTGCATACCGCGAACATCGAGTCGTCCAAGCTTTCCCGGGCTTTTTTGCGGGTAATCTCCATTAGCCCGAGCTTCGTCCATCCCACGGCGAACGTCTTGGTCCGGTCTTTGCGGAACGCCTCCTCGAGTCTGGCGGCCACCTCGGCGCGGTGCTTGTCCGACGTCATGTCGATGAAATCGACCAATACGATTCCCCCGATGTCGCGGAGCCGGAGCAAACGAGCGATTTCGTCCGCAGCCTCGGCATTTGTCGTGAAGACGGTCGCTTCCGGGTCGTCCGTGCCGGTAAATTTGCCGGTGTTCACGTCGATGACCGTCAACGCTTCCGTCCGATCGAGCACCAGATATCCGCCGCTCTTCAGCCATACTTTCCGCTTCATCGCCTTATCGAGCTGCTCGCGTACCCGGTAAGCGACCTGCACATGCTCGCGTCCCCGGTAGATGTGAATGCGTCCGGCAAGCTCCTCGGACATTTCCCGCACTCGGTTCACCAGCACCTCTCCGCGTACCGGATCGTCGATAATAAGCTCGTCCACACGATCGGTAAAGGCGTCGCGGACGACCCGATCCAGCACTCCCGGCTCGCGGTACAGCAGAACGGGAGCTCCGGACTTCTCTGCCCTCCGCAAAACATTGTTCCAATCGCTGCGCATGACGTTGAAATCGCGCTCCAACGCTTCCAGCGTCTCGTTTTCCGCCACCGTTCGTATAATGAGTCCTTCGCCGGGCTTCCGTATTTTCTCGGCAATGTCCTTCAGCCTCGACCGCTCCTGCTCCGAGCCGATTTTACGCGATACTCCCACATAATCGGCGTTCGGCATGAACACGATCCAACGGCCGGGAAGCGAGAAATGGGTCGTAATTCTCGCACCTTTCGAGCCGAACGGCTCTTTGGTCACTTGCACCAGAAGCTCCTGCCCCGGACGCACGAGATCGGAAATGGAAGGCTTGACGGACGGTATTTTTTCCAAATGAGCCGGTAGCAAATCATCGACGTACAGAAAAGCGTTTTTTTCCAGCCCGATATCGACAAAAGCGGCCTGCATGCCCGGCAGCACATTGACCACCTTACCGTTGTATACGCTGCCGACCAGCTGCTTCTCCGCCGGCCGCTCCGCATAAAACTCGGTCAGTACCCGGTCCTCCAAAAGCGCCACCTGAGTAAGCGAGTCCCGGCAATGAACGATAATCTGTTTCAAATAAACCTCACCACCTCACCATGTAACCCTTCTATTCTAACACGAAAACGTCGGAAACGGCACTTCCCGGCCGGTTTAACTGAAAATATGCGTATAAAAGCTTTTGTTCCGGCAAAACAGCTTGAATCCGTCCCCCATCGTTCAAAATGTAGACGAGATGGTATTTGTCCCTCATGAACAGACGGACGACCTCGGCGATTTTACGGTGGCGGTATATGACAATCGGTTGGGCCAGAGTGCCCCTATCGATTAGACGCTCCATGACAGGCTCCCGGTTCATTAAAAATCGCATGAATTGGAAGCCGACGTTCCGGTAAGAGTACCAATTCGAGTAGACGAGGAACAACGCGATGACGAGCAGGTTCAGATGGATGCCGCTGGAACGGATCCCGAGCAGAGCGGCTGCGGCCAGCACGGCGGCCAGCAGCAGACTGACCAGACTGCACAAGAGAAGCGTCCGATAATAAGGAAGCCACCGGCTCATAAGCGCTTGCATGACCTTGCCGCCATCCAGCGGAAGTACCGGCAGCAAATTGAACAGCCCGATCATCATATTGGCGGTCATAAAATAGTCGCACCAGCCCGAATCCCATATGCCCAATCGGCTCATGACGACCGCGAACAACGCCATCCAGGCGTTCTGCAGCGGCCCGGCAAGCGCCACGGCAGCTTCCTGAAACGCGCTGGAGCGCCCCCTGTCTTCCGTCTCGGCCACTCCGCCGAACGGTAGCAGTTCCACGCGGATGACGTTCCAGCCGAAGCTTTTGGCCGCGGCGACATGTCCGAGCTCATGGATCAGTACGATTACGAACAAAGTCAGCAGCTCGACGAAAAAGCCGGTCGCGACCGAGACAAGCATCATGAGCGAGAACAAAGGATGCAGACGGAATACGATACCTCGCAGTTTAATCAAAGGAGACCACTTCTGCAGGATTGACGTATTGATTTTCCTTTTTGACCGCTACATACAGCTTGCCCGCTCCGCCTGCGGCGTCCGTCGTCACGCTTCCGATCGTCTCCCCTCCTTTGACCCAATCGTGGGTTTTCAAGGTCGTTCCTTGCAGCCAGCCGTAGGTGGACTGCAGACCGCCCGCGTGCTGGATGACGACGACCGTAGCCTTATCCGTGCCCGTGCTTACCGAAACGACTCTGCCCGTATCGAGAGCGGCAACCGAAGCTTCGGGTTCCGTCCGAAGCGTAACGCCAAGCTCGCCGTCGGCAGCCGTGCCGACGATTTTGCCATGGACGGGAGTATACAGCCGCTGTACGGAAGGCGAGCTTGCCTTCTGCGCTTCCGGGTCCGACTTGGCCCGGAGCGCCGGAAGAAAAGCGGGCAAGCCGCCGAACTCGCGCTCGTACCAGGCTGCAGCCGCCGAGAAATCGTAATCTTCCGTCAGTGCGGAGCTCACCCATTGCCGTCCCCGGTCGGCGAGCGGATGATCGATGCGGAACATGCCCCATATTCCGCCGAACAGCACGGCGCTTATTCCGAGCTTGATCCAAATTTGGCGTACCGTCGGCGGCTTCAGCCCGCCTCTATTTGTCCAATCGTCGGGAGACGGTCCGACTGCCCGTTCCATTGACGTCCAACGATCCCTTTCTTGGCGCTTCCATACATATTCGGGATCCTCGCGGCCATAGTCCGTGCGCATCGGCTCCTCTTCGCGGATGCCGCGCTCCGCATATCCGGATCCGGCATCCGGCGAGCCGGGCGGCCTTCCATAGCTTGTCTGCGCTTGTCCATGGAGACGGCCCGATACGCTGTCGGCCCGTCCGGACTCGTTCCGGTACTCTATTTGCTCCGATGCGATTATTTGTTTCATGCGATCCATGCGTCGCTGACGGACGTTCGATTTCACTTCCATATGCGGTTCCCCCTCATTCGCCTCGCCCCGCTCGGAGGATGCAGACAGGCTTCTCCCTACATCCTATGAGCCCCCGGCGGGAGGTAGAACACAGCCGCAGACTCATCCTCGTTGGCAGCGCGCGGTCCATGACGACAAAAAAACGTTCCTGCCAAGGAACGTTCCGCGTGCTCATCTGACTATTTGATTCTCATGCCGGACGGGACTGCTCGCAAGGCCGTCAATACAACGATTTCTGCTCCTGGTGCACGTGAATGCTCAAGACGATCCCGATGGCCATCATGTTGATCAGAACGGAAGACCCGCCGTAGCTGACGAACGGCAGCGTAATGCCCGTCAGCGGCATAATACCGATCATCATCCCGATATTTTCGAACACCTGGAATACGTACATCGAGACGATCCCGATAATGATAAAAGCGCCCGTTCGGTTCTGGCTCTGTATGGAAATGTAAATCATCCGGTAAATGAGCAGAAAATATAAAAGCAGCAGCACCGATGCCCCGACGAAGCCGAACTCCTCGCCGATCACGACGAAGATCGAGTCCGAATACGGCAGCGGAATAAAGCCCTTTTGAATCGAATCCCCGCTCAAGAAGCCTTCCCCGGTCAATCCGCCTGAGCCGATCGCCCTCATGGAATTATGAACCTGGTATTTGGCGTCCGCCGAGGCGGCGTCCGGATCCACGAACGTATGGATGCGGTTGATCCGGTGCACCCATTCCCCTTTGTCGTTCTCCTTCAAATATTGCACGACCGGGTCATAGTAGATCTGGAACAAATAAAAGAACAAAGCGATAAAGCCGGCAATGAGCGCACTGCCGATCAGCACATGCGTATACTTGATATTGCCGATCCAATACAGAACGATAAGAATAACCAGAAAAATGATCGCATTGCCCAAGTCCGGCTGAATCACGATAAGACCGACCGGCAGCGCAACCATCAGTCCGATCGGGACGACTTCCTGCCAAAACCGGAGCGGCTCTCCTCCCCGGCGGTTCATAAAAGCGGCAATCGCGATAATCGTCAGCAGCTTTACCAATTCCGCAGGCTGAAAATTGAAGCCGAACGGCAGGATAAACCAGCTCTTGGCGGAGTTTTTTTCCACGCCGAACAAATAAACCGCCACGAGCATCAATATTCCGATGGCATATAAATACCAGGAGCCTTTGACGAGCAGCCGGTAATCGAACAGCATCGCGCCGAACAAGACGACAAAGCCTATCCCGTAATTGATGACGTTTCTTACATCCGTCCCTTGAAAAAACGGGTCGTTTGCCGTGGCGCTATGTACGACAATCGTGCTGATCCCCATGAACAGCACCATCAAGATGACGATCGACCAATCCGTTTTCTTCAGTTTGTCCAGCAACTTCGTATCATCCTATCCCGAATAGCTTCTTCACTTTGCCCATTACCCCGACCTTCTCCTCGAGCGGCATAAGCGGAACCATATCGCCCAAAATGCGTCTGGCGATATTGCGGTAAGCGATGGCCGCGCGCGATTTCGGATTCATGACGGTAGGCTCGCCGCTGTTCGCCGACTTGATGACCGCCTCGTCGTCCGGAACGATGCCGAGCAGATCGATCGCAAGAACCGAGCATATTTCGTCGATGTCGAGCATCTCGCCCTTCTTCATCATCGTAGCCTTCGCTCGGTTGATGATCAGCTTCGGACCGTGGACGCGCTCCTGCTCGAGCAGCCCGATGATGCGGTCCGCATCGCGGACGGCCGCCAGCTCCGGCGTCGTCACCACGATCGCTTTGTCGGCGCCGGCCACCGCGTTTTTGAACCCTTGCTCGATGCCTGCGGGGCAGTCGATAATGACAAACTCGTAATCCTTCTTCAGCTCCAGCACCATATCGCGAACCGCTTCGGGGGAAACGGAATGCTTGTCTTTCGTCTGCGCGGCCGGAAGCATGTACAGCTCGTCGAACCGCTTGTCCTTAATAAGCGCCTGTTGAAGCCGGCAACGACCTTCCGCGACGTCGACCAAGTCGTAAATGATTCTGTTCTCGAGCCCCATCACGACGTCCAGATTACGCAAGCCGATGTCGGTATCAACCATGCATACTTTTTTGCCGAGCAGCGCAAGGGCGGTGCCCAGGTTGGCGGAAGTCGTCGTTTTACCGACGCCTCCTTTGCCGGATGTTATGACGATTGCCTCTCCCATGCGAATCATCTCCTTTATATGCCGCCGAACGGATGGTCCGGTCGCAACCGGTGAAGCTGGTTGATTTTATCGATTTCCATGCTTCCTTCGCGGATATAGGCAAACTCCATCGAAGCGTCCTCGATACCCCATTCGTCGGGTGGACGGCTGATGACATCGGCAATGCGCAGCTGCGTCGGACGCATGTACGATGCGGCGATCAGAGCGCGCTCATTCCCTTCGAGTCCGGCGTGAGCCATTCCCCGAAGCGCACCGAGCACGAAAATGTCCCCGGTGCACAGCAGCGTGCCGCCCGGGTTCACATCGCCGAGGAACAGCAGATGTCCTTCATGCCTTACCGTTTGTCCCGAGCGGATAATGCCTTTATATACCGTGACGTGTTCCGGCGCCTGCTTGCGCGCTTCCTCGGCTGAAGAACCGTCCGAATCGATGCTTTGCACTAGCAAATTGCCGTTCCGGCCTATCATTTCTTTAAGCGCTTCTTTTTCCTCTTCGCTCGACGTTCGTTTCCCCAGCTTGATCTGCACATGAACGACCGGTCCCGCCAATATGTTCCGGTGCGTATTGTCGAGCTTGTGTTCCAGCTCCTGCAACGCTTCGGCAAACGGACACGAATCGTCGATCACGAATACGAGCCCATCCTTGACTCCTTTTATCGTAACGAGGTGCTTCGTTTCCGCCATTGACACAAAATCCTCCTACCCAACAATTCTCCGGAGCCGGCCTATCTCCTGCCGCTTTGGTCCAAACGTCATGTATCCTCCGGCTCCCGGTCCGCATCGGCATCCTCGAGCCATTTGCGTGCGGGCATGTACAACAGGAGCGCAATCAACGCGTTGAACAGCATGCTGGGCAATATTTGGTGCAGAAACATCCATTGGTAATCGGTATGGACTACGCCCAGAAAAAAACGATAAATGCCGAACACGAGCGAATCGTAGGCGAACGATCCGAGAATGGCCGCCAGCAGACTGATGAAAATACCGCGGCTCGAAAAACGGAACGCAAGGCCGAACAAATAACCGACAAGCCCCATGCTGAACGAATATACGCCGAGCGCATGTCCGTAGTAAATAAAATCTTGCAATAACCCGAAACCGATACCGTAGGCAAGCCCGTGGTACCGGTTTTTGTACAAGGTCGCGAACACTACCCCCACCAGCACCAAATGTGGGGCGACCAGTACGGACGATTGCCAGACGGGCGGTATAATCCAGCTCATGACCGTGCCTTCGAGCAGGAACAGAACGAACAATCCAAAAAAGATCCGATAACGTCTCATGCTTCACCTCACAGCTCCGGCACTTCGATGACGAACACTTCGCGCAAATGATTGAACGAAGCGAACGGCTTGATCAGTGCCGTATGGGTGATGCCGAATTCGCCCTCGTCGCGCGAGACGACTTCGCCAATCTCGATCCCTCGCGGGAACAGCTGACCGACACCGGACGTGATAATGACATCGCCCGCCGTCAGGTTATCCGTTTTCGGAATTTTATTCATGACGAGCAATCCCTTATCCCGGTCATAGCCTTCCAAAATGCCGAACGATGCGTTGTCTTTGCCTTTCACCGTCACCGCCAGCGCCTTCGTGCTGCTGGAATCCAGATCGGTAATAAGCTGCACGTTCGAGTAGAAGGGGGAGACGTCCACAATTCGTCCGATCAACCCCTCCACGGACATAACGGCCATATTCGCCTTGATTCCGTCCTTTTCCCCGAGGTTGATCACGATCGTGCTGTTCAACGGATCGGGGCTCGAAGCGTACACCTCGGCAATGCGATACCTGTACTTGTTCGACTGCTGCTGGCGTTCGGTAAAGCCTAACGCATCCTTCAATCGATTGTTTTGCGCCTCCAGATCGTTCAGCCTGGCCGTATCTTTCGCATATTGCGTCAAAGTAAGCTTCATCTGCCGATTCTCCTCGTACAGTACGGAGATCCGGCGCACATCTTCAAAGAAGCCCGCTACGGCTCGAGCGGGCTTGTTCAACCATCCTTGAACGAAAGTGACGGTATCCTTCAGCAACCCTTCCGGCCAGGACATTGCGCCCCGTCCGCCAAACGTAAAGCCCATCAGGGCGACAAAGAAAATGACGCCCGCCATCAGGATGATGAGCCTTTTATTCCCCAACCATTTGAACAAATCGAACACCTTCCAACGTTCTGTCCGAATCGTCGCCGCGAGCCCTCTCCGCGCTTCGCGGCACTATCGGCGCTGTCGTAGCGAGTCTATCGTCTGGATCTGGAAGCAGGGCCGGATCTCGTCGATTTAAACAAATGAATGTTGTCGAGAGCTCGGCCGGTTCCGATCGCCACGCAATCGAGCGGATGCTCGGCCACCAGGACCGGCATCCCGGTTTCGCGGGCCAGCAGCTTGTCCAGGTTGCGCAGCAGGGCGCCTCCGCCCGTCAGCACGATGCCGCGGTCCATAATGTCCGCAGCCAGCTCCGGCGGACACTTCTCGAGCGTCGCCTTGACGGCGTCGACGATATTGTTGACCGTGTCCGCCAGCGCTTCCGTTATTTCGTCGGACGTGACGGACATCGTCTTCGGCAGACCGGACACGAGGTCGCGGCCGCGGATTTCGATCGTTTGCGGCACCTCCATCGGCTGCGCCGAGCCGATTTCCAGCTTCAGCTGCTCGGAGGTACGTTCGCCGATCATCAGGTTGTACGTTTTTTTGATATATTGCATAATCGCTTCGTCCATTTCGTCGCCCGCGACCCGGATCGATTTAAACGTTACGATGCCGCCCAGAGAAATGACCGCGATCTCCGTCGTGCCTCCGCCGATATCGACAACCATGCTGCCCGTCGGCTCCCACACCGGCAAGTCCGCGCCGATCGCCGCCGCGAACGGCTCCTCGATCGTGTACGCTTCGCGCGCGCCGGCTTGTTTGGTCGCGTCCTCCACCGCACGCTTCTCGACGGCGGTTATGCCGGATGGCACGCACACCATCACGTTAGGCCGACGCGGGAACAGCACCCGCTGTTTTTGCGCCTGCCGCAAAAAGTAATTGATCATCGTGGCCGTCGTCTCGAAATCCGCGATGACCCCGTCCTTCATCGGACGAACCGCCCGGATATTGCCCGGCGTGCGGCCGATCATTTTTTTGGCGGCGTCTCCGACTGCCTCAATCGTTTTTGTATCGGTACGCAGAGCAACCACGGACGGCTCTCTGACCACTATTCCTTTTCCTTTGACGTACACGAGCGTATTGGCCGTTCCAAGGTCAATACCCAAATCTTTCGAGAAACTTCCGAACATAAGATGCTTTATCTCCTTTCGTAAGAAAAACCACAATTGTCGTATTTCTGGATGAGAGTCCGCTGGCATCCCCGCATGCGAAAACAAGAGCGAAAGACGGTTGCGCCGGAGCGGCTCCGCTGCTCCCGCACCTGTAACGGGGTCCGCATCCAGCGGCAGTTTTTCTTGGTAAAGAAGGTTATTTCGCGGGTAAAGTCGTACTGCTCTGCAGCCCTGCCAACTTAGCGAACTTCGACTTCTTTAACGGTCAAAACGGTACGGTCGGATGTCCGTCATTTCATTATATTACATCAACCCTAGTTCCTTCAAACTAACGCTTTCCAAGTCTCCGATAATAACGTGATCGAGCACCTCGATGCCGATGACGGAACCGGCCTCGACCAGTCTGCGCGTGATTTCGATATCCTCCGGGCTTGGCGTCGGATCGCCGCTCGGATGATTATGCACGCAAATAATGGAGGCGCTGCTCCTCTTGATAGCCGCGAGAAATACTTCGCGCGGATGCACGATCGACGCGTTCAAGCTGCCGATCGACAGCGTCTCCTGCCCGATGACGTGATTTTTCGTGTTCAGAAACAAGCAGACGAAGTGCTCTTTTTGCAAATAGCGGAGCTCCTCCATCATGAGAAGGGAAACGTCGTGAGGGGAACGTATCGTTACGGTTTCCGGCTGGGCGGTACGGACAAGTCTTCTCCCCAGCTCGATGCTCGCCTGTACCTGAAGCGCCTTGGCATGCCCGATTCCCTTCAGGGCGGTCAATTGCCCGGTGTCCATCTCGACAAGCCGCCGGAGACCTCCCGCTTCTATGAGCAGCCGTTGGGCCAGCGCGACCGCGGACTCATTGATCGTACCGGTCCGTAAAAGTATGGCGAGCAGCTCCGCATTGCTGAGCGCGTTCGCCCCGGAGCGAAGCATTCGTTCGCGCGGCCGTTCCTCCATCGGGATATCGCGCATCGTGTAAGCGGAAGTTGCGGAGCATTCCATCATTTTCCCTCTTTCGACAAAAATGGGATCGGTTCTTGTCCATTCATTATACCATTTACTTCTATTGTATACGAAATGGTTCGAAAAAAAATCATCGATAAGGTCCGCCGGGCAAAAAAAACAGCCCCGGCTCTTCGCTCGGGGCGTTCCGGCACAGACATGGCAGTCAGCCCTGGCCGGAAATCGATCTTCCGCCGGACAAGGCGGTCAGCTTGGCGGACGGCATCGAACCCGATTCCAGCCCGATAACGTCGGGAATTGTCAAAATTTCCTCGATCGCCTTCAGCAGCTTATCCGTGCTCGTCGTTCTCAGCGTGAAACGGAGCTCCATCGTGCCGGTTCCATCCGGTTCCGTCAAGGCTCCGCTAGCGGACTCCATCACTAAATTTTTGATCTGGATGCCTTGCTCGCCGAACTTCGTAGCGATGCGTCCCAGCATGCCGGGCCGATCGTGTATCTTAATGATCACGTCCTGGTTCCGGCGATTGCGCAGCAGATGCTTCTCCCACTTGTTCAGCAGAAACAGGCTGACCAGCACGAGAAAAGTCGCAAGCACCGCGGGATAGTAGAAGCCCGCGCCGACGGAAAGCCCGATCGCGGCCACGACCCATACCGAAGCGGCAGTAGTCAATCCCGAAATATTCGCTCCATTGCGAATGATCGCCCCTGCGCCTAGAAAACCGATGCCGCTAATTACCTGTGCGGCCAAACGGGCCGGATCCGTTCTGACGTTTGGTTCGGCCACGAACTGGGAAAAACCGTAGATGGACAGCAGCATAATGGAGGCGGAACCGATGCAAACCAGAATATGCGTCCGGAACCCGGCGGCGTGATTGCTCCATTCCCGCTCCAAGCCGATCAGTCCCCCGAGCACGACGGCCAATACCATGCGCAGCGTCAAATCGAGATGGGAAATATGCCATACGCTTTCATCAACCATGATCAGCACTTCCTTAGTCCAGTAATTCATACGCGTATGCGGCACGTTCCGGTGGCGGATTGATTTTACTTAATGAATAAGAAAATAAATTCCTACAAAAAAAGTTGAATCATCCGAACGGCCTAGCTTGCTGCGCATGCCAAATAAGCAAGTTATAGGCTATCGGGATATCTCAACGTCTCCACCCTTTATCCTATTCAATTGTAAGCGGGGTGAACCGCTTTCAATAACATTAATAATTATTTAACATTATGGTCCCTTGCGCATGTAATGTCAATAGGCTTCCGTCCATCATGTAAACAAAGTTATCATGGTTGTCATTTCGAGCTCCGACGAAGCTTTTCGACAGAATCCATGAATGCGATTTGCCCTTCAACTATAGGGCGGAATCCCGTAATAATGAAAGAGGACGCACGGGTTCTCTTGCCCCGTACGCCCTTTCTTATGAGCCTGAATCTTCACTGTTTCCGGCTTGCTTCTTACGTTACTTAGATATTCACTCCGTCGCGATGAATGGCGCCGGTTGGATCGGCTTCGCAGAGTCAACTTCGCCGTTGCCCAGCTGCCAGTATGAATTACTTCCCCAAACGAAATAAGGGACCTGTGCGCCGAAGGCACTGCTTGCCATGTATCCGGCGGCCGCCGTCGCCAATTGGCCGTCAGTCAGAACCCGAACGGGAACAAGCTGCGTCTGCTTCGTACCGTCTCCAAGCTGACCGTAATCGTTGAAGCCCCAAGACCATGCCGTTCCGTCGCTCTTAACTGCCACGTTATGCAGACCGCCTGCGGAAATATTGACCGCACCGTTCAAACCCGCGACTTGAACAGGACTCAGCCGGCTTTCCTTCGTGCCATCGCCAAGTTCCCCTTCTCCGTTATGGCCCCAAGACCATACGGTTCCGTCGTGCTTCATCGCCAGGCTGTGAAACATGCCTCCCGATACGGAGGCGACTCCGGTCAAACCTTCGATTTTAACAGGGGTGGCACGATTTGTGTTCGTACCGTCCCCCAATTGACCTAAGGCGTTAAAGCCCCATGTGTACACGCTGCCGTCCTCTTTCACGGCCAAACTATGCTGACTGCCGGCCGCGATCGAGGTTGCGGAGGTTATTCCTGCGACTTGGACGGGGCTAAACTGATCCGTTGTTGTCCCGTCGCCAAGTTGTCCATACCCGTTAAACCCCCATGCCCACACGGTTCCGTCGTTCTTCAGCGCAATGGAATGAAGCTCGCCGGCTTCGATCGCTACAATTTGGCTCAGCCCTGGCACTTGAGCCGGATTGCGTCTCGATTCGACGCTTCCGTCTCCCAACTGTCCGTTCGAATTGTTCCCCCACGCCCATACGGTCCCGTCGCTCCTAAGAGCAAGCATATGATCGCGACCTGCTGAAACGGAAGCGATGTCGGACAATCCTTCCACTACGACAGGCTTCTTCGTTACCGGAGCAGCTGTCTCGCCGGAAGTGATCCAGTTATTGCCCCACGCCCATACGGTCCCGTTGTCGCCGATGGCGAGCGTTCGGAACGAATTGAATTTGCCCATGGCGATTCTGGACGATACGGGAGCCCTCTTCGCCGGAGTATTGACTACAACCTCGTTGCTAGCCGGCGACATATTGTTCGCCGCATCGAGCGCTTTGACCGTAAATCGGTAAGTTCCGCCGGCTTGCAAGCCGTCAAAAGTGGCGGATAACGTATGATACGTATAATAGGTGACGCTCGTAACGCTCGCGGATTCTTTTAATACCACATACTGGGTTACCCCCACATTGTCCGACGCCGGCGTCCATTGCAAGCTAGTGCTGACCGGTGTACTGTCTGTCAGCTTCAGGACGGGTGCGGTCGGAGCAATAAGATCAGCCGCCGGCGGCTTGGGAGCAACGATAATCGGAACGATAGGAACCGTACCGCCGTATGTCGTCTGATACACGCTCTGGGTTACCTGGACCACCGAAGCGGAGTCGGAATCTCCGGCTCCGTCCTCCGCCGTTGCCATCACCGGAGCCAGCAGTTGAACAGCGAGGACGAACGATATTGCTTGTGCCGCTTTTTTCATGTCGGGAACACCCTCCTTTCCTGATGATCGGTTCACGATTTATTTGATTGAAACGCCCGCGCTGGCGTAACCTGCAATTGTGTTAACGAGAGACAGTCCCGTCGCCGTTGCAGAGTATACCAGCATCAAACGCGTTCCCGCCGTTACCGGTATGTTTAGCTCTGTTGCTGGAGTAATGCCAGTGGATCCGCTGGATATAGTTCCAATTGCAAGAACACCAGTCATCGGCGGCGTCAATGTCACGATTGCATTTGGGATTGCTGTAAAAATATTGTCGGGCGTCGTAGAAGCATAGAGCTGAGCCTTAATTGTAACCGTCGTACCTACTAGACTTAATGCGGCAGTTGTGCTGAAAAAGGCGCTCATGGAAGTAATTGTGCCGTCTCTTGGGACAGAGAATCCAAAGTTCAATAAAGTCCCAGCCGCACCTGTCAAATCAATAGTGCTTCCGACCAAGGACAGTGTTGGAGCAGAGTTTCCAAATCCAACCAAACCACCGATTCCATTTAATCCACCAATTATAGTTGTAATCGAGATAGGGATTCCAGACGCGAATGGGATGATAGCCCCAGCGCCTGCTGCTCCTGTTGGGCCTGCTGCTCCTGTTGGGCCTGCTGCTCCTGTTGGGCCTACTGCTCCTGTTGGGCCTACTGCTCCTGTTGGGCCTGCTGGGCCTGTTGCTCCTGCCGGGCCGGTCGCTCCTATAGCTCCATCGGCTCCCGTCAGGCCGGTCGGACCCGTTACGCCTGCTGTCCCTGCGGCTCCCGTCGG
>NZ_VDCQ01000040.1 GCF_006265175.1 Paenibacillus hemerocallicola
CAAGGCGATAGTCTGATCCTCTCCGAAGCGAGCTACAGCTATAGCCCGTGGAACGAACTGACCCAGGCGACCAGCGGAACGGGCACGACGAGCTTCCAATACAGCCCGGAAACGGAAGGACTGCGGATCAAGAAAACGTCACCGAACGGAACGGTACGGTATACGTACAACGGAAACGGCCAAGTGATCGCGGAATCGGATGCGAACAACAACGTGATCGCCCAGTACGTGTGGGGACCGGATCGTCTGCTGATGAAGAAGGACGTGGCTACGGGCCAGTCGTACTACTACATGCAGAACGGCCATGGCGACGTCGTACAGATGGTGAACACGTCCGGAGCGGTCGTGAACAGCTATCGTTACGACGAGTGGGGGAATATCCTGAGCCAAAGCGAGGGCGTTCCGAACACGTTCAAGTACGCGGGCGAGATGTATGACACGGAGACGGGATTTTACTACTTGCGGGCGCGGTATTATGATCCGAGCGTGGGACGGTTTATTAATAAGGATACGTATGAGGGGGATATTGCGAATCCGTTAAGTCTTAATCTGTATACTTATGTGTATAATAATCCACTGAGGTACACGGACCCGACTGGTCATTGTGTCGGCGATGGCACTGCGTGTGAGTATATCAACGAAATGAAAGATGCAGCAGTTAATATGTTAACGGAAGTTAGTGACAATGCCCTGTCCTACGCGGGACTATATTACGCAGAAGTTGCGGCTCTTGCTCTCCCTGTTGAAGAAGCGGCCATTGGCGCGGTGGCAGCGGCGTCCAAATTCTCTGGTAAACTTGCTAATTTTGCTTCGAAGGCAATGAAACTATTTAAAAAAGCGGATGATGCTGTTGAGGTAACGGGAAATGTTACAAGGCAAACAGTGACGTCAAACAAAGGTACAGTTCTTGATGTTACACCATCGGCGAATCATACAACTACAACATCGATTCCACATCCTGCAAAAGGTGTTCCAAATTCTACAGTAGACATTTTGGATAAAAAAACAGGAGAAATAAAAACAAGGAGATTCTACGGTCCTGATGGAAAAGCAGTAAGGGATGTTGACTACACTAATCATGGTAACGCAAAAGAACATCCTGAATGGCCGCACGAAGACTTCTTTAAGTGGAATGATGATGGTACATTTGATAGATAAAGTAGGGAGTGATATCTATCCAATACGAGGAGTTAAAAGAGAGAGTAACTATGGGAGAAGAATTTCAGTTTTACTACCAAAATGAAAGTTATTGGATTAGCAAAAACCAGAGAGGTTTTTACCTAACAAGAGTAAGTGACAGCTATTCACAATCTTTTCTAACGGCAGATGACCTTTTTAAAAATGCTACTATTGATGGTAAGTCAATTCATAACCTATGGGATGAAATTGATATTTAATTCATAGCCCTATAGAGTATACGGCTGTCGGCGAGATTTACCGCTCCCTTGATTTAATAATACATAGCCAGTTCCCTCGGTCGATGGATGGCTGCCGTGTCGCGATTTAGCTGAGCGAAGCGATGGCGCTGAATGAATACGAATGACTATCCCGGCCCACCCGAGGCGACGAAATGGACGCTAAACGTCCAGAAATCGCCCGAGGTGGGCGCTACTGTTCTGCCGTGACCGCTTGCTTGTTCCGAGGGTAGAATTGGAAAACTACCCGGTTTCTATCGGCTGTAACCACTCGGGGAAACGGATTTTCGACATGCGATATGAATGAGAGCCAGGGATGGATTTTATGGAAAACGTGTCATGTGCTCCTATGTGGGGAATACAGGGGTTTCCCATAGGAGCATGTGCGAATCGTTACTCTGTCGGGTGCTTTACTGTACAAAAGCCCCCAAGAGTCCATTGTATTCTTTATCACGTTAACGCTTTAAATAAAAATGGGTACGATATTCAGAAGTGAATCTGAATTCACACCTGAACATCTGGCCCTCCCTTGAAGACCGAAGGGAAGAAAGGGACGGAGCGAAGCGGAGTCTTCCGAGCGAAGCGAGGAAAGGTCACAAGCAAGGAACGGGAGAAAATGTGAACCTTCACATCTAAATATCCGTGGGCATCCTATGTCGTTTTCTGACTATGGAGATTCAAGGGATGGATGTGCTCTGCTCCTCGCTAACGCTCGGAGGACTTCGCTTCGCTCGTCCGCTGAGTGATACGAAGTATTTATACGAGGGTTCTGGATATTCGAAATACGATGATCTCTTGTTGTTCTCTGGATGGTAATATTTCCACATGCTCCCGCTGGCGACGATATGGACGTAGAACGTCCCGTAGTCGCTGACGGGGGCTTTTCACGTATTCGGGAAGATTTTCTCCCAGCCCCATATGAATAGCGCGTTACGCCTTGGTTAAACGTGCTGTAACCATTTTTCTTCCGAAATACTATGTAAGAAACTGGACGAAGCGAAGCAGGGCGAAGCGGAGTCCCCCAACGTAGCGCGGAAAGAGTTCCCTATCCGATTCCTGCATGTGAATCACACGGAGTACAGATGTCCCCTCCCGGTTTATTTATACGAAACGCCCTGAAGGGCGCTACGAAACTTAGGAGGGCTAGACGATGGGATATGACTGCCAGATGACAACGCTTGGAGATTGCCTGCGCGTGAAGCGGTATGGGCGAGAGATACCTGAAGAAAGTGGTAAATCGAAAAGGGAGCGCTTAGCGGAGATCGAAGCGATTTATGCGAATCGTTCCTTGACGGATGAACAGAAACAGGTCTATTCGGCGATCCTGAAACCGCCGGATCGGGAGGAGAGCGCGATACATCGCCCGGATCGAACGCCGAAGCCGGGGCGACTCTCGTTAAAGGAATGAGAACGATTCTGTCACCTGATGGATCAGAACTTTAGCCTAGGGCATAAGTTCATTACGCTCACCTGCGAGAAACCGGACGTGACGTTAGATGAAGCGGCGAAGGACTACGAGAACTGGGTGAAGCGGATGCGCGAGCGATACGGCGACTTTAAATACCTCGCTGTTCGATCCTTCCAACAGCGCGGCACGCTTCACTTCCACCTGCTGGCCGATCTGCCTGCGATTCCGAGAACGGAGCTGGTTGATGGAACGTTTCGGGATATCTGGGGGCTGGGAAGCGTCGAGTTGAAACGCATCTACAGCCTGCCGATGGAGGAGCGCCGGAATAAGCTAAAGCTCGACCTAATCAAGAATCTGCGGGATTTTAAGACGGATGAGCGTTCGTATGGAAAGCGCTTGTTCCTTCAAAGCAAGAACCTGATCGTACCGGAAACGGTGAAGGGCAACTTTTACGAGCTGATGGAAAAATGGAGGTCGGAAGGCTATGTGCCGAAGTTGATGGATTCCCGCCAGTTTCCTGTGGAGTATTTGCGTTATGTCCAACTCGAAACGTATCACCTGAAAAAATAAAGGTCATCTTTCTTACGTTACCGCGTTAAAGCGGTCGGACCCTTGTCCCTACTGTGGAGCGGCTGGATAAAGGTGCAATCACCTTAAATTTAAATAAAACGAGGCTTGAATTCCCCCGCGTTCGCGGTATATGATTGCCGCTAGAATGTTTTACCAAAAATTAGGAATTTGTGAGCCGAACGTAAGGAACGTGACGATTGGGGGAAGTAGCTGTTGAATGTGGAGGAACTGCGTGACCGATATGAATTGTTGATCGAGCAAGAAGATCGGCTCCTCCGGCAAATCGGGACAGGAGAAATGTATCTGTGTACGTTGCTGGAGACGATGTACCATAAAGACCGTGAGGTGGATCCGGGGGCGGCGAAAGAACTCGCCCAACGGATGTATGCCTATACAGAAGAACGCCGAACGGAACTTTGGCAAGTGCGACTGGAAAAGACGATACTCGCGATGCAGTTGAAACCGGAAAGCCGATAAGGCGACGGGGGGGCGTAAGACTTTGCTGACGTGTCTTTGCGGTTCGTCCTCTCGAACTGAGGATGCAAGCTTACGCTTCTGCCTATCGTCATAACCGCTCTGATGAGGGGTTGCTTATGGGTATCATGGAGAAACGGCTGCAGGACGAGAACGTTGACCGATCCAGAACAACGCGATAGAAGGGGAAGTTGGAATGATGAGACCTGATCGGACGATCTATGTCGGCGTGGACCTGCATAAGCAGCACCATACCGCCGTCATGATCGATTGCTGGAATAAGAAGCTGGGCGAAATCCGGTTCGATAACAAGCCGTCTGCGTTTCCCCTGCTTTTGAAGGAGGTAAAAAAGCATACGAAAAAGGGAATGTCCGTCGTATACGGGTTGGAAGACGTGGGCGGCTTTGGCCGAGCGTTGGCGGTGTACTTGACTGAAAACGGCTGCTCGGTAAAGGAAGTGAACGCGAAGCTGGCGAATAACCGCCGTAAGAGCCAGGTGACGGTACAGAAATCCGATAGCTGGGATGCGGAATGTGTCGCGAAGGTGCTGCGGGATGAACTGCCGAATCTGCCGGACGCGAAGCCAATTGACCTATACTGGGCGATTAGCCAACTCGTCACCCAGCGAAAATGGCAAGCCAAGAGCTTGTCGGGCATGGTGAAGCGGCTGCATCAGCAGGTCAGCTACCACTATCCCAGCTATAAAGCGTTCTTCTCCGAGATCGACGGGAAGACGGCGTTAGCTTTCTGGCATAAGTATCCTTCGCCCGGCCACCTGAACGGTATGACGGTGGATGAACTGGCGAAGTTCCTGCGGAAGCTGAGCAACTACGCGCTATCGACGAAGAAAGCGGAGCAGATGCTGACGCTGATCGCGGAGGATGGCGATACGACGCGGGACTTTCAGGAGAAGCGCGATTTTATCGTGAAAGGGCTGGTACGGAATATTCGCTTCTATGGGCGTGAACTGAACCGTATTGAACGGGAGATCGCAAGCCTGATGAACCAGCTAGGCTTCCAGTTGGAGACGATGACGGGGATTGACTTGGTGACGGCTGCGGAACTGGTGGCGGAGATTGGCGATATCCACCGTTTCGCTACGTCGGATAAGCTGGCGAGATTCGCGGGCGTAGCACCGATAGCCGTGGGGTCTGGGAACAAGTACCGGAATTACAAGAGTAAGCAGGGCAACCGGGAACTGCACGATATGCTGAAAGCTCTCGCTATCCGGCAAATCGCGGTAACGAGAACGAAGAAAGAGCCACGTAATCCGTACTTCCATGCGTATTACGAGCAGAGGATGGCGGAAGGTAAGACGAAGCAGCAAGCGATCGTCTGTATCATGCGGAAACTGGTGAATGTCGTCCACTACCTGATGCGGACGAAGGCGGCGTATGTGATGCCGACGGTGCCGGAGAAGGATGCTGGGTGATATAATGGAAACAAATGCTAGGGGCGGACTACTGCCCCGCTTCCTACGGAAAGTAACGCTTTATTAACTAGGATACGTATGAAGGGGATATTAGTAACCCGCTGAGTCTCAACACGTATACGTATGTGTATAATAATCCGTTGAGGTACACGGACCCGACAGGTCATTGTGTCGGCGATGGCACTGCGTGTGAGTACATCAACGAAATGAAAGATGCAGCAGTTGACATGTTAACGGATGTTAGAGACAATGCCTTAACCTATGCAGGAATATATTACGCAGAGGTTAAGGCTCTTGCTCTCCCTATTGAAGAGGCAGCGATTGGTGCGGTGGCAGCAGCGACCAAATTCTCCGGTAAACTTGCTAATTTTGCTTCGAAGGCAATGAAACTATTTAAAAAAGCGGATGAGGCAGTTGAGGGCATGGGTAATGCTGTCAACTCTACTAGGGTTGGACAGTGGATGTCCAAAGCAGAATATAACGAATTCGTAAAAACGGGCACAATTCCAAGAACTAATGTCTTAACTAAAGGTAAACAGGGTTTTGAAAAACAAGCTAATACAGGTGATTATTATGTTGAATTTGATATTGATTCTTCATTGTTAATGGAGAAAGATGTAGACTTGGGTTGGTCACTAGTGAAGTCAAAAAACCAAACTCAATTAAAGTTAGCAGAAAAGAAGGGTCAAACTCTGCCTGATCCAATTGGTACAAACATCAATCACGTGGATACGAAATAGTAAAGAAAGGTATGATGACAATGCTCGAATCAATAAAGAAAATCATAAATGATTACATCTTGGAACTAGATAAAGGTATTGTAATCGAAAGCGAAGTTATGTACGGAGAAAATAAGCTTGAATATGCCCTATCAACTGATGAATACATGGCATCAGTTTCGATTCTTTCAGATTACACGTACGATTTTTATGCTGTTGAGATTGAAAGTGAAAGAACATTTATGGTTAAAACAAAGCAGTTTGTTAGTTTCGATGAATTAATTACGGAATTAAAGAAGGATATTTCAGGTTTTTCAGACTGATATTGTTTTGTAACCTTGATTGGCTTCGTGCCTTTCAAGGTTTCTTCTTTTGGTGGGGCTACCCAGTGCCGAATGAACCCTTTTTTATATCCAAGATAAAGGTTACCCTTATTCGTTCTCTACCAATTTTTTTTGGAAATGTCGTGTAGTAGAAAACGGTCAATTTATCTTTAGAATTAAAATGTTTGCGAATTCTCGAAAAATGTTGTTTACCTCGCAGTCGTTATTTGATAATATAATCGCAACAATCAAATGCGATGAAGAGAAGAGTAAATAAACGAATTCTTTCACAGAGAGCTCCGTCGGCTGGGAAGGAGTAAAGAGTTCTTTATTGAACAAAGCCTCAGAGCAGCGCATCGGACCCTCATGGAGAGGCGATGGTGTGCCAGGAGCTCCTGTTACAGAGCTAGAGTATAAGCGTTGTGTATGGCAATGCCGTACTCGAAGAGGCGAATATGGCGACATATTGGCGAATCTGGGGTGGTACCGCGAGCGCACAAATCTCGTCCCTAAGACTATAGTCTTGGGGGTGGGATTTTTTTGTTGTTGCAGAGTTGAGCACAGCATGCATACCATATTACACATAATAAAGTATTCGGTACGCGGAATCAGACGGATTGAAGCGGGTTATTTCGAGGAAATGCCTGCATAACTTGGAGAGGATTTGATAACTGATGACTGAGAAGCTAAAAGTCGGTATTGTCGGAGGAACGGGCATGGTTGGCCAGCGGTTTGTCGAGCTGCTGGGTCGGCACCCCTGGTTTCAAGTAACGGCCATTGCAGCGAGTGCCGGATCGGCAGGGAAAACGTATGAAGAATCGGTACAAGGCCGGTGGAAGCTGTCCAGCCCGATTCCCGAAGACGTGAAGCAAATCATCGTTCAGGACGCTTCGAAAGTGGAGGAGGTCGCCTCCCGGGTCGATTTTGTGTTTTGTGCGGTCGATATGAAGAAAAATGAAATTCAAGCGTTGGAAGAAGCATATGCCAAGACGGGCACGCCCGTCATTTCCAATAATTCGGCTCACCGCTGGACGCCGGACGTCCCGATGGTCATTCCCGAGATTAACCCGGGGCATATGGAAGTGATTGCCGCTCAGAGAAAGCGGCTCGGCACCTCGACCGGATTTATTGCCGTCAAGCCCAACTGCTCCATTCAGAGCTATGTGCCGGCCCTGCATGCTTTGTTGGATTTCAAACCGACACAAGTGGTCGCATCGACGTATCAAGCGATTTCCGGAGCCGGTAAAAACTTTGCCGACTGGCCCGATATGATCGACAATGTCATCCCTTATATCGGCGGCGAGGAAGAAAAAAGCGAGCAGGAGCCGCTGCGCATATGGGGCAGCATTGCAAACGGCGAAATTGTAAAAGCGAGCGCGCCTTTAATTACAACGCAGTGTATTCGCGTTCCGGTAACGGACGGACATTTGGCCACGGTATTCGTATCGTTTGAGAACAAACCTTCGAAGGAAGACATTCTCGAGCGCTGGCTGCAATTCAAAGGACGGCCGCAGGAGCTCGGTCTGCCAAGCGCGCCAAAGCAATTCATCACCTATTTTGAAGAAGAAAACAGACCGCAGACGAAGCTGGATCGGGATATTGAACGCGGTATGGGCGTTTCGGCGGGCAGATTGCGCGAGGATTCCTTATACGATTACAAATTTGTAGGACTTTCGCATAATACGTTGCGCGGAGCGGCGGGCGGAGCCGTACTGATCGCCGAATTGCTCAAGGCGGAAGGGTACATTCAGGCAAAGTGAATGGAGAAAAACGCATCGATCAACGCAAGCAAGGCTGCCGGCATGGACCGGCGGCCTCGCATTGTTTATGGGCATGTTACCCGAGCTTGTCGGAAGGCGGGTTAAACTGAAGAACGCCCCATAAATTCCCTTCCGGATCATAAAACTTGAGTACCCAAGCGAATCCGTCGTCCTGATACAGCTGAATGCGGGTATTGATTTTAGTCAAGCTATCATGGAGTTCGTGAATTCGGGTCGTTCGGTATAATAATACCGGGAAGTCCGTCCCGTTCACCGTATAGTGGGCGTGCGTCGAATCGTCATTCGTTTGCCATAACATCAGGAGCGGCCCTTCCGGCAAGGTGAGGAATGCGATGCGGTCGCCGTCGCGGCTGCTCAATTGAAATCCCAACTGCCCGGTGTACCATGAGATGGCCCGGTCCATCTGACGCACCGGAATTTGCACGTGTTCAAGCGATGTAAGCATGATCTACTCTCCTCGCATGGTGGTATAGGATAAGGCTCGGCTTGCCAGTAAGTATATTTTACCAGACGGAGTAAAGTTGATGTCATTTATTAATAACGTGCTCAAACTATATTTACAAATATATATCTTTTGAATATAATCAAATAATTATATAATCATTTACAGATGATCAGAAAGGAAGGCATGGCATGATTTCAATTGAAGAGATGGCCGATGTGCTGAAGCTGCTGGGCGACAAGAACAGGCTTACGATCGTTGCCCTGCTGAACGAGAAGGAGCTGTGCGTATGCGAGATTGTTGACCTGTTGCAAACGAGCCAGCCGAATATTAGCCAGCACATGCGCAAATTAAAGGACGGAGGCCTCGTCAAAGAGACCAAAAGAGGGCAGTGGGTGTACTATTCCTTAAACGTTCAAGACAAGCCCTATATCGCAGAAATTCTGAACCGGATTCCTTCGCAAAAAGAAAAGATCCAATCGACCATCTGCGAAGAGAATGATTGCTGCAACTAATTCGGGAGGGTTTCTATGGTTTGCATGGCTTTCCTTATTTTTTTAATCACCTTAACATTTGTCATTTGGCAGCCAAAAGGATTGAATATCGGCTGGTCGGCTAGTGCCGGGGCTATTCTCGCCCTGATGTTCGGCGTAGTCAGCTTCACGGACGTCGGTACCGTTACCGGTATTGTCTGGAATGCCACCTTGGCATTTGTGGCTATCATCTTAATTTCCCTCGTACTCGATGAAATCGGATTTTTTGAATGGGCGGCGTTGCATATGGCGCGGCTTGCACGCGGTAACGGACTGCTTATGTTCGTCTTGATCGTGCTGCTGGGATCGGCGGTCGCGGCAATGTTTGCAAACGATGGCGCGGCCTTGATCATAACGCCGATCGTGCTTGCCATGGTGCGCGCGCTGAAATTTGAGGAAAAGATGATTCTCCCGTTTATTATGGCAAGTGGTTTCATTGCCGATACGGCTTCTTTGCCGCTTGTCGTAAGCAATTTGGTGAATATCGTATCAGCCGATTATTTCAGCATTGGTTTTGCGGAATATGCGAGCCGCATGATCGTTCCGAATTTCTTCTCGATTTTGGCGAGCCTCCTGGTGCTGTATTTGTATTTTCGTAAAAGCATCGCGAAAAGCTACGATCTCTCCGGGCTAAAAAAGCCGGAAGAAGCGATCAAGGACAAGAGATTGTTTCAACTATCCTGGGTTATTTTAGCGGCTCTCCTCGTTGCCTATTTCGGCAGTGAATTTTTGTCCATTCCCGTGTCCATCGTTGCCGGGATTGCCGCGATTGCATTCCTTTTGGCCGCGAGAAAAAGCCCTGTCATTCAGACATGGAGGCTCGTCAAAGGGGCTCCTTGGGCTGTCGTCATCTTCTCCATCGGTATGTATGTCGTCGTGTATGGACTCCGGAATGCCGGTCTTACCGATGCATTGGGCAGTGTCATTCAAGCGGTCGCGGACAAAGGACTGTTCGCTGCCACGGTCGGAATGGGTTTTATTGCAGCCATCCTATCCTCCATTATGAACAACATGCCGACGGTCATGATCGACGCACTGGCGATACAAGGTACGCAAACCGAAGGAGTCATTCGAGAGGCGCTGATCTATGCGAATGTGATCGGTTCGGATCTGGGACCGAAAATCACCCCGATCGGGTCTCTGGCGACCTTGCTTTGGCTGCATGTGTTGTCGACGAAAAACGTGAAGATCGGTTGGGGAATGTATGTTAAGATCGGAATCCTCCTAACGGTTCCCACGTTATTCATTACTCTTGTCGGGCTTTTTGCGTGGCTGTATTTGCTTCAATTCGCGAACGTCCATGTATGGCTCATCATCGTGGCTATCGTTGCGATTCTCGCGATTATTGCCATGCTCGTCGTGAAGCGGGCATTAGGAAACAAGCATAGAGGAAGTCAAGGAATCTAACCGGAATCGGAAATTTCAAAGGAGACATACACCAATGGAGAAAAAACCTCTCGTTTACTTTTTGTGCACCGGAAATTCTTGCAGAAGCCAAATCGCCGATGGATTTTTACAAGCATTAGGCAGCGACCGATACGAAGTAAAGAGCGCAGGGCTTGAAGCGCATGGATTAAATCCGCGCGCGGTTCGGGTGATGCAGGAAGCCGGCGTGGATATAAGCCAGAATACGTCCGATGTGATCGATCCGGAAGTGTTGAATCGCTCCGATTACGTAATTACGCTGTGCGGCCATGCGGACGAGCATTGTCCGGCGATTTCCAACAAAAACGTCACCAAATGGCATTGGGGCTTTGACGATCCGGCCAAAGCCACCGGAACGGAGGGGGAAATCATGGAGCAATTCCGCACCGTGCGGGATTCGATCAAAACCCGGATTGAACAATTCGTAAGGGAAGGAAAATGAGGCGGATAAGCCTGCGTAGACCACTTGTCCGATCAAGTGGTTTTTCATTTTGTGTTTGATGAAAATAAAGAATTAGACAGGATCGACAAGTGCCTTGGAGTTGCCTTTTGATATGAAACTTGTATGATGCAGAAATTTTATAAATTTAAAGGTTCATCATGAACCAAGCTGCGATTTATTGCTTCCCACAAGTATAGCGATGCAATAGTAGAATAAGGCTTCCAGTGGACATGTTTACGATGTAGTTGAGGCTGGCCGCCGCTTCCTTCAGATGCATAAAGCCATTCTGCAGCACGGTTAAGTCCACTATCCCCAAATGATACAACATCCTGTCGTCCTAGATAGAAAATGAGAAACATCTCTGCAGTCCACCGGCCAATACCCTTTATTGAGGTCAACAAACGAACGATTTCCTCATCATCCATATCGCCAACTTTTCGAAAATCGAGTGCCCCCTCTTTCGCACGCTCGGCAACGTTCCGGATATAGCCCAACTTATTTTTGGACAATCCAACTATACGCAAGTCCTCTTCTGCAGTAGCCAGAATGACATCAGGTGTGATTTTCCCGCATAATTGTTCTAATCGAAGGAATATCGTCTCTGCAGCTTTAGTCGAAAGCTGTTGACCGATTAATGATCTCACCAGGTATTGAAACCCATCCTGCTGAACAGGTATGCGGATGTATCCAATCCGATTTATCAGTTTGTTTAGTAACGAGTCGTTATTGCACAATTCACGCACATAATTATGGTTTGGATGAATATCGAAGAGATACTGCAATCTAAACATCCTTTCTTGTTGCAGCCCATCCGAACAAGTGGGAATCAACGAGCATGTGAGCCGCTTTGGAAAAGTTATCGGGATTAAAATCGGTTTTTTTAATATAAGACATCGTAATGGCGCCACTGCATAACATACGTAATAGCTCTGCCAGCTCGAACGGATGAGCAGCACCGGCTTTTTCTGCCAATAGCGCGATGGCTCCCCAGTTGTCTTCCGTTCCTTTAACCGCATTAATATGATTGTGATGAGAAGCATCCGGAAATTCTACTGCGGTATTTACAAAGGGACATCCTCGATATCCGGGGCTTTTTATTTTCTTTGCAAATTTGTCTATGAGTGCATGCAGCTGCTTAGAGGCTGAATCCGGATGTTGAAGTCTCGCTTCCTCCAAATCTTTTGCATTTAAATCTTGATGATATTCCAAATAAGCGGCAACCAAATCGTCCTTGGATGCAAAATTACGATAAAAACTTGCCTTGGCAATGCCCGCTTCGGCAATAATGCGGTCGATTCCTACCGCTCGGATCCCCTCTCTGTAAAACAAATCCGATGCCACTTGAAGAATTTGATTCCTTGCTGATTTTCTTGGCATTAGTATCACCCATTGCTCCAAAGTAAACATTACCACAATACAATAAAGATACAGAGTTGTTCAATATCATACTATCTCAATTGGGTAAATGTGTCAAATTCCGTTGATAAATAGTGAATGTATGACATCTTGACAAATATTCCCGGTTGATTTAGTATCGTTGAAAAGAGACAGACTTGTACCGTTATCTAGGATCGGGATATAGTCGGTCTACTTCAACATAACAAATTGGAGGTAGTTTGGAATGATGACAACAGAGAGGGATGTCGATGCATGGGATTCCTGCTTTAACAAGGAGAGCGGATGGTACCCATCGCTTGAACGCGGACTACATGGGCTAACGGTTGCACAGGCAAATTGGAGACTAGACGGAAAAGAAATGAATACGATTTATGAATTGGTCAACCACATCCTGTTCTACAAGTCAACATTATTATCCGGACTTACAGGTACTGGAGATGCTCCAACCTCAGATACAAGTTTCAATAACGACCTTGCAGTTAATACCGAGGATGAATGGAAGGAAACTGTTGCAGAATTGAACAATATACATTCTCGCATACGTGAAAAGCTGGCAACGATGAGCGAGCATGAGCTGCAAAACGAATCGGAGGGGGTCCCAATTTCCCAATGGGTATCGGATCTTGTTCGTCATGACATCTACCATACCGGACAAATTATTTTCATCCGTAAACTGCAGGGTTCATGGACAGCCTGACATCGTCACAGTACGGTAGTGGCAGTTTAAGACTTTATTTCCAAGCCCGAAGCTGCCGCTGCCTTTTTATCACGGATCAGTCTAAAACTTTATTTTCTAACACTTTGTTTAACCAAATTTCTTAGATAAATATATACTTGCAATTTGCAAATATTAACGGTATAACTATAGTAGGAGGCGAACGGCCGTGGAAAATACCCGAGAGCTATTCCAAATCATGACTCGACGATTCGGTTTTCTGAATAAAAATTGCTGTTCTGCCGGTGGCCTCGATATTTCCTTGATCCAGAGCCACATTCTTTATGAAATCGATCATCGGCATAAGCCTTCCATGCAGCAGGTAGCAGAAGCGCTAGGCACGGATATTACCACTTTCAGCCGCCAAGTTCAGTCGTTGATCAAAATGAATTTGGTGAAAAAGCTACCGGATCCGTCTGACCGGAGAGTTTATGTTCTTTCGCTGACAGTGGAAGGGAAGTACATTGCGACTACGATTGATCAGCAAATGAATGCTTATCTGAACGAAATTTTTTCGCATATGAACGATTTTGAGAAAGATACCGTCATTCGCTCGATTAAGCTGCTGAATGAGGCGATGGCGAAATCCAGCCAATGCTGTACAACCCCGGTGGGGTAATCTTTTTCGCTAATATTTGCAATTTGCAAATAAATAGATAGCCATAAAATAAGTTGAGGGAGTGCTTACCATGAGTCAAAATACGGACGATCAAATTCGTCAAAATGTTCGGAGTCGTTATAAGGAAATTGCCTTGAAACCGCTGAAAATGGATTCGGGCTGTTGCGAAACGCCGGTCAACTTCGCGGATGTTTCCGCCCGGCTCGGCTACTCGAACGAAGAACTGACCGCCGTTCCGGAGGGGGCGAATCTCGGTCTCGGCTGCGGGAATCCTCAAGCTATTGCGTCGCTGCAACCGGGTGAGGTTGTTTTGGACTTGGGCAGCGGAGGCGGCTTCGATTGCTTCTTGGCAGCACGTCAAGTAGGAGCGGCAGGTCGTGTCATCGGAGTGGATATGACTCCTGAAATGATAAGTCGCGCCAGAAATAACGCAAGCAAAGGCGGCTTTGCCAATGCGGACTTTCGGTTAGGAGAGATTGAACATTTGCCGGTTGCGGACCAAACGGTAGATGTCATCATTTCCAATTGCGTGATCAACCTATCGCCGGCGAAACGGCAGGTGTTTGACGAGGCTTTTCGCGTGTTAAAGTCCGGAGGACGGCTTGCGATCTCGGATGTTGTCACCACGGCCGAGCTTCCGGAAGCGATCAAGAATGACATGGATGCCCTATATTCGGGCTGCATCTCCGGAGCGTCATCCGTTGACGAGGTGAAGGCTATGTTGGCTCAGAGCGGCTTTGCGGATGTGGTCGTAGAGCCGAAGGATGAGTCCAAGACGTTTATTAAAGACTGGGTTCCAGGGGCGAATGTCGAGAATTATATTGTCTCTGCTGTGATTAAAGGAAATAAGCCGTGACCCCGCGAAACGGTATGGATGAAACCGTAAGTCGAGTCATGATTGACAAAGCGTAGTCTACATGGTACCATTCGATCATTAATCAATTCCAAGTATTCATATGGATATTGATATGACAATCGACCGAGCAAACGGAGATGTCTCTTTCTAGAGATGTCTCTTTTTTGTTTAAGGGAGGGACAACAAGATGGACTACGTGTAGTTCTATTTTTTTCATTTTTTATTTGGTCTGAGGTCTGAACCTTAATTCATAAAGATTCGAGTTGACACCCTTCTGGCAGGTGGAGTAAACGATGAAAATAAATCGTTGAAAAGATGTGAACTTACTTTACACAAGTATTGCTAAGTGATGGATGTGGTGGTACTATGATGATATAAGGTTCGAACCATAGACCTTTAAAAATTGAGGTAAAAAAGTGGAGGATCAATGAGATGGCCACACCTTATTTGACCCGTTTCAAACATGTGAATGCCCTGAAAGTAAGCGACTTTATTTTGGAGCAATTGGAAGAAGCCATAATTCTAAAGGAGTTTTTGGCGGATGAGCAGCTGCCGCCGGAACGAGAGCTTGCCACCATGTTTAAGGCGAGCCGTCTCGCGGTACGCGAAGCTATTGCAGAGCTGGAGAAACGAGGACTTATCGAAAGGCGCCTTGGCGCAAAAGGCGGTACTTTTGTTTTGCCGCTTACAGCCAAAACCCATCAGCGTTCGCGGGAAGAGATTAAAAAGAACTGGGACCAAATGAAGGAAATGTTCGAATTTCGTACCGTTATCGAGCCCGAGGCAGCGCGATTGGCGGCCGAGCGTATGAATCGGTTGGAGCTCGAACAGATTAAACATTTTGTCCAACAAAGTATTGAGCCGGATGTCACAAGAGAGATGTTTCGGGCGCTGGACGTTAGATTCCACTTGCGTATTGTAAGCGCATGCAGAAATTCTTTTTTCGAAAATGCCGTTCGACGCGTTCGTACCATTATCAACCCGGCTCTCGATTTGATGCCTTTCAGTCAAAAAGTTCAAATGACGACCTACAATCAACATATGGCACTCCTACAAGCTTTCGAAGCGCGAGACGGAGAGCGGGCAGGCGTTATGATGCGGGAACACATCGATGAAACCTCAAATGCGATTTACGAGAAAGTGTTCGGAAACGGACCCGAGGCCGTTCGTTAAATATAGGCAGGGTTTGGAACATCAAGTACGGGCCGAAAGCCTGCCTTTATGTTTGGACAACATATGAAAAAGGGGAGTACAGAATGAAAAGAAGATGGAGTGTAGGACTGTCACTGATGATGGCCGCGACGATCGGGCTGGCGGGATGCAGTAAGTCAGGTTCTGATGCGACAACAGGGACAGCGGGCGCAGAAAAGATCCTTACCTTTGCGCTCGCGCGGGATATTGCCAGCTTTGACGTTCAAAATTACAATGCAAGCTCCTTGGAAGCTGTCCATGTTAATATGTACAATCATTTATTGAAAAACGACCCGAAGCAAAACAAAATTCCCGATTTGGCAACAGCATGGGAAAAAATAGATGATAAGACGTGGCGATTCAAGCTCAAGCAAGGCGTCAAATTTCATAATGGGGATCCGTTCACGGCGGCGGACGTCAAGTACTCGCTTGAAAAAGTAGCCAAAGACCCGAAAAGTCCGGATAATGCCAACTACAAAATGATCACGGAAGTAAAGATCATCGACGAGCATACTGTCGATATATTAACCGAATACCCGGATCCGCTTATATTGAACCGGTTGGCGCGAGTCGGGTCCTATATCATGCCGTCGAAGTATATTCAGGAAAAGGGCTGGGAGTATTACTTGAATAACCCCGTCGGTACGGGGCCATACAAATTCAGCAGTTGGAAAAAAGACGACCGTGTCGAATTGGTAAAGAATCCGGACTACTTCGGGGAAAAACCGAAATGGGACAAGCTGATCGTACGATCGATCCCGGATGAATCGACTCGGGTCTCCGAGCTGTTAACCAAAGGTGTAGATATAGCAGTCAATGTGCCTACCAGCGATGTGGAACGGATTAACAAGAATAAAGGGACGCAGGTCGTACAGGCGCCAAGTCAGCGAATCATGCAGCTTATCGTGCGGACAACACCGGGCACGGTGACAGCGAATCCGAAGGTGCGCGAGGCCATTGATTATGCAATTGACGATAAGGCTATCGTAGATAATATTCTGGGCGGCGCCGGAACGCCGACAACGGGAGCTGCAGGACCCGGAAATATCGGATTCAACTCGAATTTGCACAACAAAACGAACTTTGATAAAGACCGTGCCAAAAAGCTATTGGCTGAAGCCGGCTACCCGAATGGTTTGGAATTGTCATTGACGGCTACCAATGGCAGCTATATGAAAGATAAAGAAACGGCCGAGATCATTACGGCCATGCTCGGAGAGGTCGGAATCAAGGTGAAGCTGGAAATTTTGGAAAGCAGCCAGTTTAACGCCAAAATTAAAAACAAAAGTATGGGCGAGCTGCACATGATCGGAGTAACGAACTCCATTTTCGATGCTTCCAACTTGATTAAAAGGAAGTTTTCCACGGACGGATCAAAGGGGGAAACCGACTACAGCAATCCGGAATTCGATCAATTGATGAAGGATGCAGAGTTTAATATGGTTGCAGAACTACGGGATAGCCAAATTCAACGCGCACAACAAATATTGGCTGCGGATCGGCCCGTGATTCACATGTTCCAATTGAAAAACAATTATGGCATAACGGATCGGATCGAATTCAATCCCAGAATAGACGAGATGTTTGAGGCTGACGAAATTTTGCCGAAAAACGGGAAGTAACGGTTCCGAAGGGTTCTTAGTAGAGGACCCTTTCCTTTTTGACAAGCGAATGAAACAGGGGTGAGGGCGTGGGCAAACATACGCTGCGGTCGGTCTATCAAGTGATTCCGGTTATTTTTATCATCATCGTGATCGTGTTTATTCTTCTTCGCGTAACGGGGGATCCCGTCTCGCTGATGCTTCCCGAATCAGCGACGGAGGAAGATCGGCGCATTCTTGCTCAAGCACTCGGGCTGGATCAGCCTCTCCACATTCAATTCATGAAGTTTTTGGGTGATGTGGCACACGGGGATTTCGGGAATTCGTTCCGATACGGCCAGCCAGCGATGCCGCTCGTTCTCGAAAGGCTGCCCGCCAGTTTGGAACTCGCGGTTGCATCGATATTCGTCTCTATCATTATTGCAATTCCACTAGGAATCATATCGGCAATTAAACGGGATACGTACCTTGATATGTTCATCTCCGGTCTTTCTGTTCTTGGTAAGTCGATGCCCTCTTTCTGGCTCGGCATGATCTTGATTTTGCTGGTTTCCGTTCAATTCGGTCTCCTTCCCGTTTCGGGACGAGGATCTTGGGAGCATTTGATACTGCCGGCAGTGACGCTCGGTGCATCACTCGCGGCCCAGAAAACGAAGCTTATTCGTTCAAATATGTTGGAAGTGTTGAATCAGGATTATATCCGTACGGCAAGAAGCAAAGGGCTCCGGGAAACGGTCGTTATTTTCAAACACGCATTTCGGAATACCTTAATACCTGTGGTTACGCTTATGGCACTGCAGATTCCGCAATTAATCGGAGGCGCGCTCATCATCGAGACCGTATTTGCGTGGCCCGGGATGGGGCAGTTGACGATAACAGCGATCAATGCGAGAGATATGGCTGTTGTACAAGCTGCCGTCTTTTTCGTTTCCGGACTCATTATTGTAAGTAACTTGCTGACGGACGTTCTATATCGGTACTTAGATCCGCGCATCAAATACAGCTAATCGGAGGTGACACCGTGTCTATGTCCATCGATTCGTCCTCGGGCATTTTGCCTGCGGCCTCCCCTTCACAGCCGACATCGAAGCTTCGACGATGGCTTCGTCTGCTCTTTAAAAGTAAAACCGGTACGGTCGGGGTTTTGCTGGTGGCGATGATTTGCTTGATAGCCGTCTTGGCTCCGTTTCTTGCTCCCCATGATCCCGGGAAAAGCAGTGTTTCGGTACGCCTCCTTCCTCCGATGTGGCTGGATAAAGGGACTTCCTTATATCCCCTCGGTACGGACAATCTGGGGAGAGATGTGTTAAGCCGCATCCTGTACGGTTCTAAGATTTCCTTAATTGTCGGCATTTGCTCGGTAGTCATTTCCGGAACCATCGGCGTCATATTGGGCCTTGTAGCCGGCTACTACGGCAGATGGATCGATAGCATCATTATGCGTATCATCGATGCTTTTCTGGCCATTCCCACGATTCTGCTCCTTTTGCTCGTATTGGCCGTTTTGGGTCCGGGAATGGTTACGCTGATCTTTGTCATTGGATGTACGGGATGGGTTTCCTACGCTCGCGTGGTCCGAAGCGAAGTGTTAAGTGTCAAAGAACGCGACTTCGTAAAAGCGGCAAGGGCTGTAGGCGCCCGAGATTTTCGAATTATTTTTACTCATATTTTACCGAATGTAACCTCTTCGTTTATTGTCATTTCTACGTTAAGCGTAGCCGGTATCATTATTTCGGAAGCCTCGCTCAGTTTCCTCGGCTTGGGGATTCAACCTCCAAATATTTCGTGGGGAGGCATGTTGAGCGACGGGAAGCAATATTTGGCTACAAGCTGGTGGGTAGCCGTATTCCCCGGGGCCGCGATTACGATTACGGTTTTGGCGGTTACGTTCCTGGGTGACTGGCTGCGGGATATTCTGGATCCTCGGATGAAACTGAAAGGTTCGAAATGAGCGGTACGAGTGAAACGGAGGGATCGAAGTGGCGGCACGTCTGCTCGAAGTAAACGAGCTTAGAACACATTTTTACACATCGGAAGGCGTCGTCCCTTCAGTCAATGGTGTAACCTTTCATGTAGCAGAAGGCGAGACGCTTGCCATCGTCGGGGAGTCCGGATGCGGCAAAAGCGTCGCTTCTTTATCGATTATGAGGCTTGTTGCTTCTCCCGGGGAGATAGTCGGAGGAGAAGTGCGATTTGAAGGTCGCGATTTGCTTAAGTTGAGCAAAAGAGAGATGCAGAAGCTCAGAGGGAACGAGCTCTCGATGATCTTTCAGGAGCCGATGACATCGCTGAATCCCGTCTTCACCATCGGAAATCAAATAGGGGAAGTGATAGCCCTTCACCAAGGATTGAGTAAAAAACAAACGAGGGCGAAGAGCATGGAGATGCTGGAACTTGTCGGTATTCCGAATGCCGAACGTGTGTTGGACAACTTCCCGCATCAGCTTTCCGGCGGGATGAGACAGCGGGTTATGATCGCCATTGCGCTTGCATGCAACCCGAAGCTGCTCATCGCCGACGAACCGACTACCGCGCTGGACGTTACCATTCAAGCCCAGATTTTGGATTTGATGCGGAACATATGCAAGGAGCGAAAGACCGGGTTGATTTTAATTACCCATGATCTTGGCGTTGTGGCGGAAATGGCGGATCGCGTTGTAGTGATGTATGCCGGCCAAGTGGTGGAAGAAGCCACCGTGTACGAATTGTTTTCCGATCCGAAACACCCGTATACGATCGGTCTGCTTCGGTCCATCCCCAATTTGCATAATCAAGAAGAAGAGCTCGCCAGTATTCCCGGCTCGGTGCCGAATCCATTGAACATGCCTACCGGATGCGCGTTCCACCCAAGGTGTCCGTTAGCAGATCAAACATGCAAGACGAAGGCGCCACAATTGGAAAAAATAAGCGAGCAGCACAACGTCCGATGTTTCCATGCCGGGAGGGAAGTCGAATGAGTTCATTTCAGGAGAGGGAACGACCACTGCTTCAAGTCAAAGGATTAAAGAAGCATTTTCCTCTGGAGAAATCGGTATTCTCGCGGAAAACAGGTGCGGTTCGTGCTGTCGATGGCATTGATTTTGTTGTCCATAAAGGGGAAACGCTCGGTATTGTCGGAGAATCCGGATGCGGCAAATCAACAGTGGGTCAATTGATCCTTCAACTACTGGAACCGACTGAAGGGGAGGTTTGGTTTGAGGGGAGAAATCTGTCCGAGCTGAACCGCGAGGAAGTACGGAAAGTTCGGCGCGACCTGCAGATCATTTTCCAAGATCCGTATTCATCGCTGAATCCCCGAATGAAAATAGATGATATTATTGCCGAGCCATTAAAGGTTCACGGAATTTCCCGAAAGTCGGAATGGCGAGAAAGGGTCAAGCAACTCCTGAACGTTGTCGGCCTGGGCGAGCATCATTTGGGACGATATCCCCATGAGTTCAGCGGCGGACAGCGACAGCGGATCGGGATTGCCCGAGCATTGGCTTTGCAGCCCAAACTGATTGTGTGCGACGAACCGGTTTCGGCACTGGACGTATCGATACAAGCCCAAATCTTAAATTTGTTGAAGAAACTGCAACGCGAATTCCAACTGACCTATATTTTCATTGCTCACGGTCTGCCTGCCGTGAAGCACATTAGCGATAGAATCGCCGTGATGTATTTGGGTAAAATTGTCGAAATCGCCGATCGTGACGAATTGTTTGCGAACTACAAGCATCCGTATACGGAAGCCTTGTTATCTGCGATTCCGGTTCCGGATCCGACTTTGCGCAAAGAGCGCATTATTCTTCAAGGAGATCTTCCAAGTCCGGCGAATCCCCCAAAAGGCTGTAGTTTTCATACGCGCTGTCCCTATGCGCAAGATCGATGCAGTCAAGAGACGCCTGCCTTGCAGCAGCAAGACGGCAACCATTCGGTGGCTTGCCATTTCCCGTTGCGTGCAAGCTCGTTGTTCAAAGCCGACCCTGTACAAGTACACTGAAACCGGGAGGATACCCCATGCAGCAAAAACGGCCGGTGACGGTGGAGGATTTATATGAATATTGTTGGCTCAGTGATCCTTCCCTGTGTCCCGTAACGGGAACGATTACTTATGTTCAAAAGACGATAGATAAAAAGAAGAATGACTACCACTCTCACATCAGGGTCATAACCCATAATCAACAGGAAAGCAAGCCGCTGACTCAAGGAAAGAAGGATTTTTCGCCTGCATGGTCGCCTGACGGTTCGATGTTGGCTTTTCTACGGATGACCGATCAAGGCAGACAAGTTTGGGTTTTGCCCGCACATGGAGGGGAAGCGACACAGCTAACCTATGCGAAGCGCGGCGTCGGCATGTTTGTATGGTCTCCTGACGGAAGATGCATAGCTTATACAACCCGTACCAGCGTGGATAAAGGAAGGGAAGCCCGATCCGTAGAGGAAGACAAGAAGAGTCAGAATGATAGGGCCCGCATCATCACGCGTACCGCTTTCAAAAGCGAAGGTTCGGGATTATGGGATGGATTGCACTCCCATGTATTCGTGATCGATGTCCAAGGCGGAAATCTTACACAAATTACGGAGGGCGAATTTGACGCCAGCCAGCCGTGTTGGTCCCCTGATGGCGGAAAACTCGCCTTTCTTGCGAAAATGAACCAAGGCGAGAAGCAAGATCCGGATTTGATGACTTACAACGATATATACCTTGCGGGTAGGGAAGGTGGAGAATGGACCAAACTCACGAATTCCACGTTGATGATCCATCAAGTCGTTTTTTCGCCGAATGGCAGGACAATCGCTTTTACAGGGAACAACCGTTTGTACGGAAGTGCCACCCAAAACGAAATATTCACCCTTACCATGGAAGACGGAAAGGTAGATTGCTTGAGCGGTACATGGGATGCCCAATTCGGCAATTTTTCACTTAGCGATATGAAGCCGGCGGTCGTATCGCCGTCTCCCGTTTTTAGTCCCGATGGAGCAGAGCTGTACACTTTAGTTTCGCAGTATGGGAATGTGCATGTATACAAATTTTCAATGGATGGTTCGCGGCAGGCCGTTACTTCGGGAGACAGGGATATCTACCAATTTGTCCTTTCGTCCGATGGACGTTATCTGGTTATGGCATCCACGAATGCCGCAAATCCGGGCGATTTGTATCGTGTGGACTTACGAACCTTGGAAGAAGTTCGTTTGACTCATAGCAATGATGGTTTTATGGAACAAGTGACGATCAGCTCACCGGAACCGTTTTGGTTCGAAGCCGCGGACGGTCGGGAAGTCCAAGGCTGGGTAATAAAACCGACCGGCTCCGTGGAAGGCAAGAAATATCCGGCCATTCTGCATATCCATGGCGGACCTCATGCCATGTATGCGAACGCCTACAGCCACGAGTTTCAAATGCTTGCATCACATGGCTATGCGGTGATCTATACGAACCCGCGCGGAAGCTTTGGATATGGGCAAACGTTTGTGAAAGCGTGTCGAGGCGATTTTGGCGGCGCCGATTACGGGGATTTGATGAGCGCAATCGATTTTGTCATCGATGCGTACGATTTTGTCGATGGATCGCGTTTGGGCGTCACCGGCGGTAGTTACGGCGGATTTATGACCAATTGGATGGTAGGTCATACGAATCGTTTTCAGGCGGCGGTCACGCATCGATCGATATCCAATTGGTTGTCCTTTTACGGCACATGCGATATTGGCATTTCCTACACCGAAGGCGAGATCGAAGGGACTCCCTGGGACGATCCCGATAAGCTGTGGAAACGCTCGCCGCTTGCCTATGTAAAGGAGATTGAAACGCCTTTGCTCATTTTGCATAGCGAGCAGGATCTTCGGTGTCCCATCGAGCAAGCGGAACAATTGTTCGTCGCCCTGAGACGTCTAGGGAAAACGACGAAATTCGTCCGATTCCCGAATTCCAATCATGCGCTGTTGAAGAGCGGCAAGCCGTCGCTTCGCGTCGAGTCGTTGCAGCACTTGGTTAATTGGTTTGACGATCATATCGCTGGAGGGAATGAAAAATGAGTAAGGTCAGATTATCGTCGCCGATTGCACTTATGATCGAGAATTGCAGAGCGGGCGGGGTATCGGATCAGGTTTTGCTCGAATGCTTGAGATCCGAAGACTTCCGGTCTCTTCCGCCTATCGGGGATGGGAAGATGAATTTTGACAAGCTGCTGGAAACGGCAAATGAGATCGGAAACGACTGGGAAAGCGCCATTCTGAACGGGTATGAGTTCAGTTTCATTACGATTACCGGAATTCGGAAATTACTGGCGGCCAAGTACCGGAAGCAGCTTAACCAGGATTACGATCAGGACGATTTGGTCATTAAAGGCTTGATCTTGCAAGTGGACGAGATCGCAAGTCTGAGGGAACTTATATCGAGACAATGGAATGTCATCGAAGAAACGGAGCATGACGAGCAGCTAAAACGTGTCAGGATTGAGCTGAAATATCAAAATTCTTGAACGGGAGCGGAGGGATACGATGAAATCAGACTGGAGTATCGATACGAAACTCATCCATACCGCACATGTCCCGGATGAACGAACGGGTGCTATTTCACAACCAGTCGTGCCAGCCGTGGCATACGCGTTCCCCGATGCGGAAACGGCCGCCGCCGTAGTTTCGGGGTGTAAGCCAGGGGATTATTACGGTCGGTATGGCAATCCAACCACACGGATACTGGAACAAAAGGTAGCCGAGCTGGAGGGGGGAGAAGACAGCATCGGATTAGCTAGCGGGATGGCTGCCATCTCTTCCGCATTGCTTGCGTTTCTGCAGCACGGGGACCACGTGCTTGTAACGAAAGATGTGTACGGCGGAACCTACAGTTTCTTAACTTCTCTTGCGCCACGTTTTGGCATATCGTTTGATTTTGTCGATTGTACGGATTTGACGGTGTTGGCCAAATCGATAAAGGCCGAAACGAAAGCGATCTATATCGAAACGCCGTCGAATCCATGTTTAACCGTGTTGGATATTCAAGCGATCGCCCATATTGCGAAGGCTAATTCGATCCCGTTAATTGTTGACAATACGTTCATGACCCCTTACTTGCAGAAGCCGATTGACTTGGGAGCGGATGTAGTCGTACACAGCGCTACCAAATATTTGAATGGACACGGTGATGTATTGGCTGGGTTTGTGGTCGGCAAAAAAAAGCATATCGAATTCATTCGAAAAAAAATTGCCGGCGACTTGGGACAAAATTTGAATGCTTGGGAATCGTTTCTGATTCTTCGGGGGTTAAAAACATTAGGAGTCAGAGTGCAGAAGCATTGCTCAAGCGCACAACTAATTGCTGCCTTCCTGCAGCAGCATCCGTTCATTGAACACGTCTACTACCCGGGTCTTGAATCCCATCCTCAACATCACCTCGCCAGAACGCAGATGAAGGGGATGGGGGGCATCATCTCGTTTGAAGTTAAAGGCGGACTTCAAGCCGGCGCAGCATTTATTAATCGATTGAAGCTGGCCATGATTTCCTTTAGTCTAGGGGATCCGGAAACATTGGTTCAGCATCCGGCATCTATGACACATTTCTCTATCCCACAAGAAGATCGCTTAAAATACGGAATTACGGACGGACTAATCCGGCTTTCTGTCGGTCTTGAAGATCCGGGTGACATCATCTCGGACTTGAACCAAGCATTGGGGACGACCCGGGATGCGAAATTTCTAAGGCGAATTAAAGCAAAATTATAAGGTATAAGGTTCGAACCATTTATTGTATTGTTATGAGCATGCATCGTCTATAGGAGGTACTATTTTGGAGCTACGGGAACTACTCGGTTTAGCAGAAGCACTTAAGGATCAGGTCGTCGCATGGCGTAGAGATTTCCACCAACATCCCGAGACCGGTTATGAGGAGATCCGTACGTCGAGCATTGTCGCGGAGCATTTGAAGAGCTTAGGATTGGATGTACAGACCGGCATCGGCAAAACGGGCGTTGTTGGAATTCTTAGAGGCGAGGAACCAGGCCCGACCATCGGGCTTCGGGCAGATATGGATGCGCTACCGATCCAAGACCAGAAGGAAGTTGCATATCGCTCTCAACACCCGGGCATAGGACATTTATGCGGGCATGATGCCCATACCGGCATGTTGATGGGAGCAGCTCAACTATTAACGAGTTTGGGGAAGCCAAAGAAGGGGAACATCAAGTTCATCTTTCAGCCAGCCGAAGAGGGCCTTGCCGGAGCTAAAGCGATGATGGTAGATGGCGTTCTGGAAGAGCCGCATGTTGATGCCATGGCCGGTATTCATGTGTTTCCTTCTTTGCCTACGGGAAGGATTACGGTAACGAAAGGGATTTCCTTCGCGGCTGCCGATCGACTCGTGATCAAGATTATTGGAAAAGGTGGACATGCGGCACGTCCGCATGAAACAGTTGACGCAATCGCAATCTCTGCGCAGGTCATTTCCGGATTGCAGCATATTTCAAGCAGATTGGTGGACCCTCTGGAACCAGTAGTCGTCACCATTGGCAAGATCCAAGGCGGATCGATTGGCACGGCGATTGCTTCTGAGGTTGAGCTCATCGGAACGGTTCGAACGCTTTCTCCGTCCCTGCGAGCCAAGATGCCTGAGTTGATTGAGAATATCGTAAGCGGTGTGACTCGATCGTTGGGGGCCGAATATGAATTGGAGTATTCCATGGGTTACCCTGCCGTGCTAAACGACGAAGATATGGTCGATTTTGTCATCCGGACCAGCGAGAAGCTTTTTGGGGAGAAGAGATGGAATTATGCCAAGCCATCTATGGGCGGTGAAGACTTTGCTTTTTATTCCCATTCCGTTCCGAGTGTGTTTTTTCGTTTGGGGGTTAGCAATGGCCAAGAAGAAACGCTATACCCTCTGCACCATTCCATGTTCGATCTGGATGAAGAGGCGCTTTCTTACGGTGTCGCGATGCACGCGGCGATTGCACTGTCTTACTTGGGGAATTCGACCGGAGAAAAGGATAGGTAAGCTGGGAGTGCTGTGTCCGGCAACGATAGACGAATAGGCACGGGCCGTCGAATAATTCGTCGGCCTTTTTTTCATAAGATATTGACATCATGTACCAAAGTAGTATCATGTAAACAATTTAATAACGAGAGGACGAAGGCTATGAGTTATACAAGTCCCAATTGGAATACCTCCATATTAATAACTATAGATACACAAAATGATTTTACTTTGCCGGACGCTCCCGCGGAAATCAAAGGTACGTCGGATGTTCTGCCCGAGATGAGACAGCTGTTGGAAGCCTATCGTGAAAAAGGGTGGCCGATACTTCACGTTGTTCGACTATATAAAGAAGATGGTTCTAACGTCGATATATGTCGTAAAGAGATCATTGAAAAAGGTGCACGAATAGCCGTACCAGAAACAAACGGAGCTGAATTGGTCGAAGAGCTTCGCCCATCCGGTTACAATGCTCTTCAAGCGGAGAAGTTATTGAACGGGGAGTTTCAATCCATTGGAGAGAAAGAATGGGTCATGTATAAGTCGCGTTGGGGTGCTTTCTATAAAACAGATTTAGAGCCATTTCTCCACGAGCAAGGAGTAGATACTCTCGTATTTACGGGATGCAACTTTCCCAATTGCCCCAGAACTTCCATGTATGAAGCAAGTGAAAGGGACTTTCGTGTTGTAATGGTATCGGACTCCATGTCCCAAGTGTATGAGAAGGGTATACAAGAGATGAAAAATATAGGTGTATATGTATGTGAGCTTGATCAGGTTATTGAATCGATATCAGATGACGACGTACAGACAGTGACATAGCGCAAAGCAGTAACTATAATGGTTACAACGATGGTGGTGAATATGAGGCAAATAAGCACGCGCTTTTCTATGGCTGTTCATATCCTGTCCCTGATTGCCGTTAGTTCGAACGAATTGACCGGGGACTTTATTGCGGGTAGCGTAAATACAAATCCTGTGGTAATCTGGTTCAAATCGTTAATGGCGTCGCTCAAACAAAATAATTGAACTCAAATAGAAAACCGACCTCTCGTAATGCGAGGTCGGTTGTTTAGACAGAAGCATACAAGTTCACTGGCTAAGGAGCTTATCGATCGTCTCGTCAGAGAAATATCGTGACGGATGGGCGGTTATGCTGTCATATTCGATCTCCGAAGCATCCTCTGACTGATCGAGCAGCTCACGTACAACATTGTAGTAGGACCTCGCATCGGATTCCCGGTTCATAAGGATTAGCAGCGCGATCATTTTGGCATGAAGCCGTACACTCAATGGGAGCAGTTCCGCCCATTTCCGCATCGGATTCAACGCGATATCGTAGCGCTGCTGACGCACATAGATGTTCACCACTGCTTCCAGCAGCTCCGCGTAGCCCAGTTCCAGCTCGGCCTGCCGCGGCGCCGCCCACACATAGCCGCTTCCCGACAAATAGCCCCCGCCGTATAGCTGCAGCGCTTTTAGCGCATGCGTCAAAGACGATGTACGCTTAAACCGGCGAACCTCTTCCTCATAAGCAACGACATCGTCGAATGAAACAGACCAATGCAGACTGTAACTGCCGCCTGCAAGCTTCGATTGAATGATAGGATCGGACAATCCGCAAGGCTCCAAATCCTTACGCAGCTGATAGATTGTCGTATGCAGATTGACTTGGGTCCGCTGCGTATCGCGACCGTACCAAATATCCTCCATAATCTGCACTTTGTTGACCGGCTTGCCCTGATGATGGTGCAGATACGCCAGAAGCTCCTTCGCTTTCGAATTGCGAAACCGGATCGGATTCCCGCTATGCGCCAGCACCGTGAAAGGGCCGAGGCTGTGAACTGCGATTCCCGTGTCAGGCTGTGGGACCGGTTCGGCATCGCGCCCGCTCCGTTTCAAGAATCGTCCGATCGCGCGGGCCATATCCTCTTTCATAATCGGCTTCAATAAGTAATCAAGCGCCTCTACTTCAAATGCATCCTTGGCGAACTCCTCATAAGCGGTCAGAAACGCTATATGAATCTCCGGCCGACATTCACGAAGCCGTCTCGCCAACTCCAGTCCATGCATCGTAGGCATGTCCATATCGAGCAGAACCAGATCGATCGGCTCCTGCACGGTCAGAACGTACTCCAGGCAAGCCACCGGCTTGTCGAACAAACCGGCTACATGGACTTGCTCGAATTGTTCCAGCACCTTCCCGATTCCACGAAGAGCGGGCAACTCGTCGTCTACCGCGATGATTCGGATCATCCATTCACCTCTATGCTTTCCCTTGAGACTTGAGGGATGCGAAGGGTGACCCTGGTGCCGCCGTCGCTACCCGACTCGATTTCAATTCCCATGCCGTACAGCTTTAACATTCGCTGATGAATGTTGCGCAGTCCCACGCCTGCTTTGCCATCCGCCTCCGTTGATAATATCGTTCGGGCCCATTCCGGCATACCTGGACCATCGTCTTCGACGGATAGCGTCGTAAAGTCGAGATCGGTGCTTACCGTTATCGTCACGGTTCCGCCGTCTTCCTGTCTCGTGATGCCATGCCGAACCGCATTCTCGACGAGCGGCTGCAGCGTCAGCGGCGGCAGCATGCAATCGGCGGCTTCGTCCACCTCGAAGCGGATGCGCAGCCGCTCGCCGAACCGAGCGCGCTCGATCTGGAGGTAAGCCTCGGTAAGTTCCAGCTCCTTACGCAAGGACACTACCTTTTCCTTATTCTTAAAATCGAAGCTGCCGCGCAAATATCGGCTGAGGTTCAGCAGCAGATCATGCGTCGTCTGCGGATCTTCGAGCGAGAAGGTGATGATGGTATTCAGGGCGTTATAAAGAAAGTGAGGCTTGATCTGCGCTTGCAAAAAAGCCAGCTCCGAACGGACCGCATTTTCCGCGGAGCGCCTCATCTCCAACAGGGTACGCGTTCTCGCCCGCAATTCATAGGCTTGGAACGGCTTGGTCAAATAATCATTTGCGCCCGCTTCGAAGCCGACTATCACGTCCGACGGTTCGCTGCGTACGGTCGTCAGCAGAATGGGCAGCTCGCTCAGCGGATAGGTGTGCCGAATCTGCCTGCAAACTTCATAGCCGGACTGTCCGGGCATCATGACATCGAGAATGACCAGACCGATCTTGCCGCCCAACCTGTCCAAGGTCTCGATCGCTTCCTGACCGCTATTCACCGCGACGATCTCGTATGGCTCGTCCGCCAGCACCGCCTGCAGCACCCGCAGGTTGACCGGATCGTCATCGACCGCCAAGATGATGTGCTCCCGCCGCGTTCCGCTATCGAGCCTAACGGAGGCCGCGGTCGCCTTTTCTTGGCGCACTGCCGGTACAGCTGTAGCTGCAAGAGCTTGCTTGCTGGACCGTGGGGAAGCTGCGCCGATCTCGCTGATCGGAAGCGTGACGGTGAAGATGGAGCCTTTTGCTACCTGCGATTTCACCGATATTTGTCCGCCATGCAGTTCCACCAGCCGTTTCGCGATTCCGAGTCCAAGTCCGGCTCCGCCATATTCTCTAGCCACGGAGGTGCCCACTTGCTCGAACGATTGGAAGATCGTCTCCAGCATGTCCTCCTCGATCCCGATCCCCGTATCCGAGACGGCCATGTGCAGCATCCCGCCTTCCGACCATGCCGATACCCTGACTTCGCCTTCCGGTGTAAATTTAATCGCATTTCCGATCAGGTTGTACACAATCTGCAGCAGACGACTCTCGTCGGCATGCACATAAGGCAGCGTATCCGGCCAATCGAAGCGCAGCACGACCGGCTTATCCCCGATATAATGGCGGAACACCTCCCGCTGCGCCGATATGACGGCCCGAATATCGACGGGCCCGAGGTTCAGCTCGATGCCGCTGTTCTTCAGCCGGGACCAATCGAGAATATCGTTAATGAGATTCGACATGCGTCGAGCTACCGCGATGACCGTCTCCAGCTGCTCCCGCTGATGCTCGTTAAGCGGCCCCGACTTTTCCTCGGTCAGTGCCGTGGAGAGATTCATAATCCCATGCAGCGGGGTCTTCAGCTCGTGGGAGGTGTTGGCCAGAAATTCGTCCTTCATCCGATTTGATGCGATCAATTGTTCGGACATTCGGCCGATAATCCGATACGCCTGCGTGAACCGGCGGGCGAGCTCCATCGCTTCGATGAACACCAGCAGGATAAAGCCGTAGGAGACAAGCTGAACATTCGTCCAGATGATATAACCGTTGCTGTATAAAATATCATGGAGCGCTCCGACAGCGAAGACCAGCCATCCGGCCAGCTGAAGCAGCGCCCCTTCCCGGTTTCGCCAGCAAGCCCGTGCAAAAACGATTAAAATATACGCCAGGCTCACCAGCGATACATATTTGTATAAATCCATGAAGCGGGTAAACCATTCCGCAGGAAGCAGAAGGACTGTTCCGACGAAAGCACAACCTAAGCCGACAAGCAGCTTGGTCGCGATCGGATGAAACTCCTTCGGGTACAACTCTTTCACAAACAGTAATGCCGCAGTAACGCCGCCATAGTAAGTCAAATACTCCAAATAAATGAGCAGTCGAATATCGGTATGCGGGAACAACCGAACGATATACATCTCGCCCACCGCCCCGATTCGGACGGCGCCCAACAGACAGCACAGACCGAAGTACAAGGTCGAGCGTTCCGACCGGCGCATTATGAACAGTGCGAGCTGGTACAAGCCCAGCAGAGCGCAGCCCCCGAACACCGCCATCTCCAAATAGCCCGTATGTTCTTTCAGGGCCTGCATCGACGACTCGGTGCCCAGCGTCAGGCTGTACCAGATTCCGCCCTGCGGGTACAGCTGATTGGCTACCTGGATCATAAGGTCGAAGGATTGACCGAGAGGGTCGAACGAGACGGTCTGTGGCCTATAGGCGGCCTCTACCGCTGCCGGTTCCGACGAGACGACGCCGGTCTCTGCGATGACGCGGCCATCGACCAGAAGGCGGTAGGCCGGAGCGATCGCAGGGATATGAAGGGAGAGCGGGCCTGCGTGTCCTTGCGTGAATAGGGTGAGTTTATAGGTGGCATAGCCGCGCCCCGACTGATCGCGACTGTTCCATTCGCCGGGAACCTTTACGGGAACCGGCTGCACCCTCTCCGCCGCAGCGCCTTCGGCGGGGGGGAGCAGCTGGTTCCAGTACAGGAGCCAGTTGCCGTTCAGTCGAACCGGTCCGTCTTCATGCAAGTTCCAATATTGCAGATCCATAACGCCTTCCACGGCCTGAGGGCTTCGCTTGGCAGGTATCGTGCCGACGAGGGACCCGTACAATGCGGCTGCGACGATCACCAAGACTATCGACACGGCCAATCTCTTGCGCCATCTAGGGGACATCGATCATTCCGCACCGCTTTCGAAGAGTGTAAGTACCACTGTCATCTTAGCATACTTCCTGCCGGGTCCGGCCTCAAGAAGTTTTCGATCATGCCGCGAGCGGTCGGAGCAATAGAAGGGGAGACTCAGCGAAATCGAGAGCAGAAGTCTTTATATTCGCGGAAGGGCATCGAGTAGACATTCACCTTTCCATAATTGGAATCATACGAATGCAGCTTATTCGTAAGCTTTCGATAAAGGCGATTCGTATAGTCGTTATCCGCGGATGTAGGAATTCTGACTTCCCTCACCTGGGGATTGGCATCTTCGATTTCTTCGGCCAGCTTCTGCAAGCCGCGAACGAACGTCCTGTTATTCTGATATTCCGCCGTAAAGCAGCTATTGCCCAGTACCGCAATGTCTTTGTCCTTGAACTCATCCTCCTGCAGACCAAGAACGAAGCAACCGATCCCGACGACCAAATCGGATTCATTCAGAATAAGGGCGGCCCGGCCTTGCTGCATGTAGTCCCTAACGTCTTTTACCGTCAGGCTCACCCGGTAGTAGGGAATAATTCGTGTTCGATGCCGGATATAGAATTCCGTAAACCGGCTCCATTGACGGGTAGTCGAGCAAACTTCGAATCGAATCACGGGATACCACCTCAATATTCCTATAATAGAAAATTTTTCATTTAGTTCTTGTTATTTCTAAATTTATCTCTTATATTAAATATTAATTCAATCGAGGAGGTGAGCAGACATGGGACAATCCGGATGCAACATGCCAGATGTACCGGACCTTCTTCCTAGACGCGACGACGGATCATACGATCGGTCGTAAAGCTCGTCGCAGGAAGCGGACGGACGGGAGGCCAGCAGCAATGCTGGTCTTTCTTCGCATGCTGCGAAGGCGCACTCCACTTTGTGTTTTTTTACGTAATGGACGGTTTCGGTTTAGCGACCCGAGCGATATATAGCCGTATTTGCTCGAGGGTGGTGATGTAGGAGTCGAGCAATCCACAGGAATGCATCTTCGTATTGCGGAGGGTGGCGATTTTGCCGAATAGCCTTCTACGGACATCCGTCGGCGTGCAGAAGAACTCCACCTCGCGAATGGGCTGAGTCAATTCGAGCTCTCGTTCAACCAGGGCTTTCATAGCTTCCACGAGCCTTGTTCCCGTGCGGTATTCAGCCTCAAGGTAGAGAAGGATGACTTCAATCCGGGTCTGATCCGCACTCTTGTCTTTCGCGGTCCCGAACGTATACGCCATTATGCCCCTGACCTGTCCTTGCTCATCGAGAGCAATCATGAGGCCGGAGTCATAGAGGGCGGTATACAGCAAATTCATAGTCGTGCTCCACTTGTAGGGGAGGCCCAGGTCTTCTACGTGCCGGCAAATAAACAGGACGCCATCCTCCTTCATTTGCTCCGTGCCGGCGGTCATCCATTGCAGCATCAGTCATCTCTCCTTTGCATTCGCGATCTTAACGTGACTTCGAGCCCTTCCCGGATGGCGGGATAGCGCATCACGAGCGGATGGAAGTGGTCGTAGGACAAAGACAGGAGCCAGCAGGGCGTGGCCGTGACGATGGTGGCCGTCCTCGGAATATGCTGCATGAGCGCAATTTCACCGAAATGATCCCCGTCTTCCAGCGATGCCACTTTGCGGCGTTCGCCCGTTCCCGCAGCGATGACGACTTCGACTTTGCCTCTCGCAATCAAGTAAAATTTATCCCCCTGGTCGCCTTGCTCGACCACGGTCGTACCTGCTTCGAACTTCTCCGTGACAAAAAGACGGGAAATCTCCTCCAGCGCTGCGGTGTCGATGCCGCGGAAGAAGGGCAGCTTGCGGAGGCGATCCGACTGAACTTTGGCGCTGCCGCCACCATGGGCCAGCATGAACCCTTGCTGCTTCTCCCACATTTGACGGTATAGGCCATCCTGCTGCAGCAGCTGCTCATGGGTTCCGGTTTCGGCTACGGTCCCTTGGCGGAGGACGATGATCCGGTCGGACATGGCGGCATTAGCCAGCCGGTGAGTAACCGAGACGATAGACATGCGGCGCCCCAGCGCACGGATCGTCTCGTTCACGGCTCGTTCGGTATCGGGATCGAGGGCTGAAGTGGCTTCGTCCAGAAACAGGATGCGCGGATTACGCAGCAAAGCCCGAGCCAGCGCGATCCGCTGCCGTTGTCCTCCGGATAGACTATCCCCGTAATTGCTGACAAGAGTGTCGTAGCCCTCTCTGAATCCAACGATGGTCTCATGAATGCCGGCCGCTCGCGCCGCTTCCAAGATCTCTGACTGAGTCGCATCGGGGTTGCCGACGCGAATGTTATCCCGGATAGAAGAATGGAACAAGATGGAATCCTGGAAGACGACCCCTACCTGCCTAAGCAGGGAAGCATACTGAGCCTCCTTAATATCATGACCGTCGTACATCACGGCTCCGCTCTGAGGGTCGGAGAACCTCATCAGCAGCTGCAATACCGTGCTTTTGCCGGCCCCGCTGGGGCCGACGATTGAAGTATAGCCGCTAACCGGAATCGTCAGATTCAGGTGCCGCAGCACCGGTTCATCGGGTACATAGGCGAAGTTGACGTCACGAAGCGCAATGTCCGAACGGACGGGAGAGAGCTCCCTGCCGTCCCGCTCGATCACGTCTGGCTTCCAGTCCATCGCTTGCTGCAGGCGTTCCAAACTCGTACGAGCGGATAGAAAAAAGGGCAGAACGGATGTTACGCCGAACATGGACGTGCCGACTGTGAAAAAAATAGAGTTATAGGCGATAAATTCGCCGATGGTGAGACTCCCGTCAAAGGTCAAGTAACCGCCATATGCGAGTATGACCGCCGTCAGAAGCGAGATGGCGAGCATGGGCAGCCGGTTCAGATTCGAGCTGACGAAGTTCCGCTGCACGCCGATCGAGAGCATCGTCCGGAGATTTCCTTCGACTTTGTCCAGCATGCTGCGGCGTAGATCGAACGCACGAATGACGCGGTACGCCTTAATATTCTCATCGATCGAACCATTGAACTGGTCCAGTTGCTTGTAATAAGCCTCTCCCAGTGCCAGTGAACGTGACTTGAGCATGCGAAACGGTACGAATAAGAGAGCGGAGCCGGCTAAGGTTACCAGGGTCAGCTTCCATTCCATCGAGAAGAGGATGGCGAGCCCGACGATGACGCTGGCGATGGAGAGGAACCCTCCGGTCAATATATAGAGCACGGCTGTTTGTATGGAGGGAATGTCGTCGGTATATCGGGCGAGCAGATCGCCTACCCCGAATCGCTCGTAGAAACGCTGTGACTGCAGCTGCATATGCCGGAACAGCCGAATCCGATATTCGAACAGGAAGTTCGAGCCCAATCGGGCTTTGGCGTAGTCGCTGGATATGCCGGCCAGCACGTTAGTCAATCCCAGGACCAGCAAGGCGCTGATAATGACTGCCAGAGCCTTGCCGTCGCGAGGCAGCAGGGCGAGGTCAATCAAGTATTTATAGCTGAGGGAGGAGAGGTAACGGAACAATAGGTCGATAACGGCACCCGACACGATAAGAAAAAGGAATAACGGAGACGACCGCACCATAGTGACTATACTTTTCCACAACATCCTAATCCGTCTCCTTTGCCAGCTTAGCGATGCCTGCTAGAAAGTCTACATGACCGCGAGAACATTGTAGCGCAGTGAACTACTGCAGAAACTGAAAAGAAAGCGCTTCATGTCAGGTTTGAGCGGGTTTTCCCATTAAAACATAACAATTTCACCATTTATTCGCCGACAGCGATGCAACATCCGGGAGAAGGTAAGGGCAAGCTCAAGAGAACGGGAGAATAGTGTGGAATGGACAAAACGGTGGTTATGCCGTCGTAGTTTTTTTTGAAAAAGCTGCCGCTAAGGCTGGGGCAGGCATCGTGGAAAAGAAAAGGCCTCGGTTAGAAGCTCTTCTTATCACGGATGGAGCGTCTTGGCCGAAAACGACATGGATTTGTCTGAAATGCCGATCGTAGGCAAAAATGCGCTTGTGCTACGATGGAGTGGCCCGGGAAGTTTTGGCCATGAGGAGGGAGGGAAACAGGAAGCCGCTTCGCAAAAATGAATGCGTTTTCTAAAAGTTGGGAGGGACAGGGAATGAAGGAGGACATGCGGGTTATGGGAATCTGGAGGGAAAGACCGGTATTCGTATTGTGGTTTGTATGTTTCCTTGCATTATGGATAGCCATACCGGCGCCGGCGGCAGCTGAGGGAGGGGATGACTTGCTCATTAACGGCGATTTTGAGCAGCAGGGAACGATCCCGGCCGGATGGAGCGCGTTCGAGGGCTGGACCAATCCGGAACTGTCGGTTTCCGCAGCCGGAGCATACTCCGGCACGGCCGGGCTTCGGATCTCTACAGCGCTTGCAAACCGCAATCCTTGGGTGAGACAAACCGTCCAGATTGAAGAACAAACGGAGTACAAGCTGGCTGCATGGATAAGAGGCACCGGCGTTCAAGGAAGCGGAGCAGGATTCAAGCTGGAATTTTACAAGGGCACAGCCGCCACATCTGCCAACAATTTGAATTTCGATCAAACCTTTATTACCGCTCCAACCGAGCTGACGGGCGATTGGGAATATCATGAATATGTGTTTGCCGCGCCGGAAGAGGCGACATTGGTGGTCGTGTATGCCCGTTTGTACGGTACGGGGACACTGGATATGGATGAAATCTCGTTCACATTAGAGCGGGAACGTAGTAGAATTGAATTGGATACGGATAGTATTTTTTACTATACCGGGATGACCGTCGGCACGGTGAACGCCGACTTCTACCCGCATCAGGGAGACCCGGCCAGATTTCGGGTAGAAGCGACAATTGCGCCGGAAGCCGGGGGAACGCCTATTGCGGTGTCGGACGCGACCTATACCGATCAACCGCTGACGATGACCTTCAATCCCGATCTTCTCGTCAAGCAACAACCGTATCGCGTTGTCGTTCGGCTGCTGGATGACAGTCAGCAGGAAATAGCGCGGGAGACAGAGCGCATTTTTCGCTTTGACAGACCGTCTATGCTGAAGGAAGACGGTACGCTGCTGGTGGACAACGAGCCGTTTTTTCCCGTAATGGCCTACCATGTCGCGCTGCGAGACTATCCGTATGCAGGTGAGGCGGGAGTCAATGTCGTGCAGGCCAATGGAACCAATAGCAGCGAGCAATTGCAAGCGATGCTGGATGCTGCCCTTCAAAACGGAATCAAACTGGCGGTTCCGCTCTATTACCAGATGAAGGTGCAGGAAAATATGGAGCTGATCGAGACGCTCGTCACGGAGTTCCGGAATCATCCCGCGCTGTTCGCCTGGATGGTGATGGATGAGCCTGCGTTGAACCATAAGACGAAAGAAGAACTGGTGGAAGCCTACCGGCTTGTGCGAACGCTCGACCCGGTTCACCCCGTCTACATGGTTGAAGCGCTCCCCCGTTCGTACGCGTTTACGGAGAAATTGACCGATATATTTGCGACAGACGTGTACCCGATTCCCCGAAACCCGATTTCCATCGTAGGGGAACGCGTAGCGTTGGCCAAACAATTGGCAGGAGAGCACCAACCGGTGATGAACATTATACAGGCGATGTACAATCCGCCGAATTGGCCGGTTTTGACCACGATCGAGCAGGTTCGGAATATGATTTATCAGAGCCTGGCGAGCGGCGCGCAAGGAATGGGGTACTACTCCTTCAACGAAAACGGATTTGTGCTCCGGGATTCGACGTTATGGCCGGGGCTTGTCGGCATACGGCAAGAGATTGAACAGATCGGCGAGATCGTAACGTCCCTGGAAGTCGCAGACTCCGGCCAGGCTGCGGATGTGCAATGGCGTCTCTGGCAAGGCGGCGGGGAATGGTATGCGGCTGTCGTCTACACGGGCAACGGCAGCGGTGAAGTGACGATTCCGCTTGCGGAGAGCGGTTATGAAGCGGTCTTGCTGTATGGGGACATCTACAAGGAAACGGTGAAGACCGGAAATTCCTTAACCGTCACCCTTGAACCGCTGCAGGCGCTGCTTTACCGGCTAACGCCTTTCTCGACTATTGCCGGCCAGGCGCGCAGCGAGCTGGCGAGCCTGTCGTCATGGTCGAATAATTTGGACTGGCAGGATGCAGTTGACAGTCTGGATGAAACGCTTCAAGAACTGCTGGACGAGCTTGCGGCTTCGCCGACAACGTTTGATGCGGTTGTGTCCGCGGCATTGGACGGGCTGGACGGAGTGGACGTGCTGCTCGATTGGCTTGACATACACGCTTCCGGAGCAGCGGAGTCTGTCAAGGAAAGGCTCGAACAATTGCGTCTGGAGCTGGGAACGATTGCCGGTGCTTCTGCTGCATTCAAAATGGAGTTGAACGATGAGCGCATCATCGGCCCGTCAGTGGTGAACGAGGTATATGCGTCCGTTGCCAACACCGGAACGCAAGCGCTTCAGCAAGTGGAGGTGTCTGTTGCGTTCCCGGAATCGTTCGGCTTGATGCCGCTGGAGCAGGCCATGTCTTCTATCGGAGCAAGTCAGGAAGCTTCCGCAGTTTTGCCGTTCACGCTATCTCATACGCCGTTTGCGGCGGACTACCGATTGAACGCCACTGTTTCGTTTGTATACGCCGATCGCCAGGGAACGCGGGTTGTCATGCAGCGAAGCGCTGTTTATCCGTTGGTTGACATTGTGGACGGCCAATTGTCGTTATCCGCTCTGACCATGCAGGCGGGCAAGAGCTATTCGAGTGCCTTGCGCCTGGAGAATCGGGTGGCGGATTCCTTGCCCATCTCCCTGAAGGCTCTGCTTCCGTCCGAATGGACGATTACCTTGCCGCCACAGGTCGAGATTGCCGGACATGAGGTGCTGAATCTCCCCTTTGAAGTGCACGTCCCCTCCGGTGTGACCGACCAGGTATACACGGCGCAAATTCGCTTAAGCAGCGGCGAGACGCTCATTCGGTCGCTGCCGTTGACCCTGGAGGTCAATCACAATTTGCTGCCGAATCCCGGATTCGAGGCGGCGAACTTGCAGGGCAATGGACCGGCGGACTGGACGCTTCGGCAAGGGATATGGTCGGAGGATTCGCGCTCCGGTCAATACGCCGTCGCTCTGCAACCAGATCCGGGAAACAACTGGAATGTGATCACCTCGGCGCTCATTCCGGTCGAAGACGGATTCCGCTATGAATGGAGCGGCTGGGTAAAAAACGAATCCGACCAGGGGGGTGTGGCAGTAGGGATACGTGAAAGCTACGCCAACGGGGCGACATCGATCCGTTATGCGTGGTCGTCTGTACCTTACTCGGAGGATTGGGCATTTTACAGCGGTGTAATGGAACCGAGTCCGACAGCCCGGCATATTCAATTGTATTTGATGAGCGACACGGGTACGAACGGAACGGCTTGGTTTGACGACTGGTATATTCGAGCCATTCCGGCAAACTGATTGCTTGCGGGTTGGAGACAACGGCAGGACGGTACGGCAAGGCGACGGAGAACCTGAACCGGCGGGCCCGGGGCAGGTTCTTCGTACTGCAAACCGGGATTCAAAAGGCGCTCGTCCCGTGGTGATCAGGAGGAAAAGACCGAAACAAGGGAGTGGATCATGCTGCGCAGGAAATCGCTGAAACTTTATGACCACCCGGATGACTTTCCTTTTTGGATCCAGATCAATCGGCACAACACGGCAGATCTTCCGGACCTTCACGTGCACGAGTTTGTCGAAATGGTTTTTGTCGTGGAAGGAAGCGGCGAGCATTTGTTCCAGGACATTCGCTACGGAATCCACGAGGGAGACATTTTTATTATTAATCCTGGCGAGGCGCACGGCTATTCGTTAAAAGCAGACGAGGAGCTTGTCGTCATTAATTGCTTGTTCGAGATGAGCCTGATTCCGATGACGCTGCTGATGGAACTGCGGGCGATGTGGTCGATGGATTTTTATTATGTCCAGCCGTTTCTGGATGAGAAGGCCCGGTTCCATCACAAGCTGAATCTTCGCGGGTCGGACGCCGCCGCCGTGACGGCGGTGCTTAAGGATCTGATGCAGGAATTGCACCAGCAGCGGGAAGGGTATCGCCTCCTGATTCAGATCAAGATGGTTCAATTGTTTGTGCTGCTGTCCCGGTTTTATCAAGAGAGGCACATCTTCGGAGACAACCTGTCAACCGGAGAAGTCTTGGTGCAGCGGGTGTGCGGCTATATTGAGCGCCATGCTAACGTGAAGCTCAGCTTGACGTTTCTGGGCAGCTTGTTTCATATTAGCCAACGCCAGTTGAACCGTTATTTCAACCGTTATGTCGGTTGCAGTCCGATTGAATATATTCATAAAACGCGAATCGAGAAAGCCAAGCGTTTGCTGGCCGATACCGATGTGACCATTGCAGCCATATCGGAAGCGGTCGGCTATGAAGACGCTTCCTTTTTCAGCAAGCTGTTTACGCGGAAAACCGGTTTTTCCCCCGGAAATTACCGAATCAAATTCCGAAATTGACTGAAATGAACAGCGCGATGGCCGTTTCGCCGATGGTGGTCGGGAAGCCGGACGCCTATACTTAGGACATACCCGCAGATCATATTGAAATGTTGAAGGGGGCAGTCCTTATGAGAATCGGCTGGAAAGCGACGGGGATTTTGCTGAGTGTGTCCGTGTTGGCGAGTGCTTGCGGAAAAACCGCAGGGGAGACGGAAAAGACGGTTATGCCGCCGGAGGAACGGAAACCGGCCGTGATCCGCTTGCTCCAGGACGGAGCTACGATGACCGAAGAGGAATTTCAGACCTTGGTGCAGGCTCCGGTCAAAGCCAAGTATCCTCATCTGACAGTGGAGTTGCAGGTCAATACGAAAAGCGACGAAGGCTTGCAGCAGCTGATTGCGGGAGGGGATTTCCCCGAACTGATCCTGACTTCGTTTTCCCGGATCGCCATTCACCGTGAAATGGCCACATCATCCGACTTGACCCCGTTGGTCAAAGAAAACGGCATGGATTTGAATCTGTTTGATTCGGTCCCGCTGGAAACGGTGCGCAAATACAGCAAGCCGGGAGAGCTGTCCGCCATCCCGTTCTCGCTGAATTTCCTGGCTACTTTTTACAACAAGGATCTGTTCGACAATTTTGGCGTGCCCTATCCGCCGGACGGCATGACCTGGGATGCTGCGCTGGAGACAGCCAAGCGGTTTTCTAGAACCACGGGAGGCGTTCAATACCGCGGGGCGATGATGACCGGCTTGTTCGATCTAAACAGCCAGCTCAGCTTGCCCTACTTCTCTCCCGAAACAAAGAAGGTCAGCATCCATACCGACGGATGGAAGCGGATGGTGAACCTGATCGCGCAGTTCCAACTGATCCCCGGCAATCGCGGAACGAATCTGGATCACTTTATGAAGGAGCAGAGCGTCGCCATGATGTTCAGCTATGATGCCAGATTTCATAATCTGGAGGCTGTGTACGGAACGCCGGCTGATTTCAAATGGGATGTGGCGCAATTGCCGTCTTTTCCCGAGCGTCCGAACGTAAGCGCAGGATCGACCGGCCATTATTTGATGGTTTCGTCGCTGGGGGCGAACAAGCAGGACGCATTCCGGGTCATCGAAGTGCTGGTCGGCGCGGAAAACCAAAAGACGATGACCCAGCGGGGACGATTCACATCGTTAAAAGATCCGGCCATCAAAGCGCTGTACGGGCAAAATCTCAAGAGCGCTCAAGGCAAAAATATTCAAGGCATTTTCAAAAGCAGCTTCGCTCCTCCGTTCGCCGGAACGATGCACGATACGAAAGTCAGACCGTATTTGCAAACGGCGCTTAACAAGGTGATCGAGGGACAGGCTGATGTGAACAGTGCGCTGCGCGAAGCCGAGGAAGCCGCAAACCGCGAATTGGTTTTGACCCCTTGATGCGATTCTGGAGCGTTTCATCTCTTCTGCCATTCCGGAGTTTTTCGGAATGGTTTTTCTTTTTTTCTACGACTGAATGGCCAACATACAATGACAAAACTAAGGGGCCGTCCCGATAGCCATAGAAATGGCTAAGTACAGCCCCATTTAGTGCCGCCAATCCTTTAGTTCAAGACAATCCGGTCATCCGACAGCTTGTGCCCGCTGATCTGCTCGAACTCGCCGAGCAACTGCTCCACGGTCAAATCCTGTTTCCGTTCCTCGGGGATATCCAGGATGATCCGCCCCTTGTCCATCATAATCAAACGGTTCCCGAGGCGGATCGCCTGTTCCATGTTGTGGGTCACCATTAACGTCGTTAATCGCTGCTTGCGCACGATTTCCTCGGTCAGCCGCGTAATCAATTCGGCGCGGGACGGGTCAAGCGCGGCGGTATGCTCGTCGAGCAGCAAAATTTCCGGCTGCGTGAAGGTCGCCATCAGTGACAAGCCTCTTCCGTCAACCATAAAATTACACTAAAAAATGGGAATAAATGCCTGCATCAGCTATCAACCGCTTCTTCAACATAGCCCCGAAAAGGCATTAAGGGCTCTGACCCGAAACAAACTGGTGTGAAATGGATACCGATTTCTGAGCTGCATTCCATTCGACTGTACTCTGAAATTGACCAAGAAATAAGATACAGGATGGCATCATTGATGACGAATAGTCATGAATCGCGAGCTTCCGCTCAAGACGGACTGCCGCCGACCGACCGGACAATGGAACATTGCCGGCGCTTCGCTGCACAATTTGAAAAAGGTCACCGTCAACATTCCAACCGGCGTGCTGACGGCGGTTACGATTATTTATTTGATAAGTCCACTATGGAGCAAATAAACAAACGGTTTATGACTCTACCGCGGGGACTGTTATAAGAAACAAAAAAGGTTAGGTATCTAGAAGGTACCCAACCTCTTGGTTGATCGTGTTTCCTATAATAACAGCAATTTATTTTCTTTCCATTACAGCAAAGTAATTTTCTTCATTGTCTGCAAAGTTAAATACTCGGCCGGAAGGAATATTTACAATTTCTCCGACTTTGATATTTTTATTGGATAGATCGCCATGCAATTGATCGAAATTTTCCGAAAAAAACATTAAAGAAGGTGTACCGAGATTTAATCCGGGTGACATTTTAGCAACGAATTCCTTGTTGTGGAGAATGATGCTTGTATCTGCGCCTTTTGTTGGAGCAATTTCAATCCATCTCAATCCTTGAACGTTATTTTCTTCAGAAATTACACTAAATCCTAATTTTTCTGTCCAAAAATTCACTGCCTCATCTTGGTTATTTACATACAACATAATTTGACCGACTTTACTAATCATTTACTTTTCCACTCCCTTATATGTTAAGTAAATACCAAACCCGATGCTCCTAATCCTTTCCATCGCCACCGGACCTTCTGCCTTAAACGTCATTTTGTTCGCCATCCGACATTCCTCCTGAATTTTTGATTGGTGCAGGTGCTTCATTCCCTTGCATTGAATATACTATTATAGGAATATTCCTGTCAAGGAATGTTTTATTTGTCTCCGGGAGAAGGACGGTTGGAATGGATAACGCTACTGCTTGGTAACTGTACGCACCCGGCGCCCTGAAATGGATATGTAAAGAGGAACGGAGAGTGCGGCAGGAATTAGCCCACGGCGTATCGAAAATTTCCATACTAAGAAATCGATCTATAAGGCCGGTGATGAACTGAGCGGAAGGTTTGGAAGGAGACTGGAGAAGCGAAAGCGTTCGCATTTGTTTCCGGATTTTCACCGATTACGGTGTTATTTGATCAAAAAATCTGGAAACAACGGCGATCGGAAGCTCCTTCCAAACCCGCAGCTTAAGTTTTCACCGGACTTCTAAAGGAGAAGACCATGAACATTCCGTCGGGCAGATTCGGTTATGCCAAACCGCATTCCTTAAAAAGAAGCTTGTTCGTCGGTTTGCTCGTGAGCACCATAGTGCCGATCTTGCTTGTAGGAATCTCGTCGTACTACAGTATTTATACGATTCTGGACAGCAAGACGGCCAGCGGAATAAACAGCAGTCTTCAGCAGGTTAGATCGAATATGGAGATGCTGTACCGCAACCTGAATTATGTTTCCCAGCAGATGACGAACCGCGACTTGAATTTGTTGTTCAAGGCCGATACGGCTATCGATAAATACATATTGAGCCAAAACGTGTTCGCCCACTTGAATTTGGTCGCCTACACGAATCCCGATATCGGTTTGTTTTATATTGCCAACCGGGAAACGAAAGATTTCCTATTTCAGAATTATCCGGTGAAGGCGAGCGGGGACGGGGAAGCCATGCCGGTGCTGACCATCGACAAGGGGGTGACGTACCAAGCGCCGCACCGTACACGCAGTGGCGGTCAGGAGCCTGTTTTCTCGATATCGCGGCCGACAGATTTGCTGACTGAATCGAAGTACGATATTTATGTCGAGAGCGATCCGGAGATGTACGACCAGATGCTGAATCATAGTCAATACGGGATGGACGCCATTCAGGTACTGACCGACGAGAAAGGAAGCATCGTATTCAGCCAGGACGAAAGTCTCTTTCCCTTGGGCGCGGTCATGCCGGGCAGCTTGGAAGAACAACGGTACCAGGTCATCGACAACCATTACTATTTCCGTGCCCAGAGCGCGAAGATGGGCTGGTACGTCTATTCGATTATCGATAAGAAGCTGTATCATAACGAGGTAAATCGATGGACCGCCTATTGGCTGTCCATTTCGGCAATCTGTCTGCTGATTAGTGCCGTCATCGGATGGTGGATTTGGCGAATCCTTGTCACGCCCTTTAAGAGGCTGCACGGCGAGATTCATCAAATGAGAGGGGATTTTGACTCTGTTTCCCAAACGTCTCCATTCGCTCAGAAGACGAATGTTGTGGAATTCGACGAAGTGATGGAGCGGTTTCAGGATATGAGAACGCACATTGGCCAATTAATGAAGGAATTAAAGCTGAACGAAGAAGAGAAGCGGTATTTGGAGGTGGAAAAGCTGGTCCATCAAATGAATCCGCATTTTTTGTACAATACGCTCAATACGATTCAGTGGTTGGCCAAAGCCAAAGGGCAAGACGAGATCGTCAGACTGGCTACCGTTTTTATCAGGCTGCTGCGGTATAATCTGGGAAGAGACGGGGATCTCGTCGAGCTGAGGCTCGAAATGAATGCGTTGAACGATTATGTTACGTTGCAGCAAATCCGGTACAACTACGAGTTCACCGTTCAAATCCAAACCCTTTCGACGGTGATGGACGCCAAGGTGCCAAGATTTTTGCTCCAGCCTTTAATCGAAAATGCGTTGTATCACGGATTGGCGGACGTCGGCGGCCTGATTCAATTGTCAGTCTCTCTGGAAAAAGACGGTACCATTCTTGTCATGGTCAAGGATAACGGCAAAGGAATGAGCGAGGAGGAGATACGCAAGCTGCTGCAGCACGATAGTTCTGCGCGGGACAAAGTAGGCATGGGCATCGGTCTTAATTACGTGGATACGATGCTGCGGGTGCATTTCGGCGAGAGCGCGCGTCTGCAAGCCTATAGTTCCTCGAACGAAGGAACAACGATGTATTTTCGCATTCCGTTTCGAACGGGAAAAGGAGAGGCCGTATGATACAGGCGATGATCGTCGAAGACGAATATTTCGTACGCAAAGGACTGATCACTACTTTACCCTGGGAATCGTTTGGAATCCGGATTGCCGCGGAGGCGAGCAATGGCAGGAAAGCGCTTGAGCTGCTTGCCGAAAAGCCCGTGGATCTGATCTTCACCGATTTGATTATGCCGGCGATGAACGGGCTCGAGCTGCTGCGGTGTATTCGCCAGCAGTATCCGGGAATCCATGTGGTCATCCTAACCTGTCATCAGGACTTTCATTATATCCAGGATACGCTCCGGCTGGGCGCGCTCGATTATATCGTCAAAACAGAGCTTGAAACGGGCAATCTGGAAGAGGCGCTTCAGAGAATTACCGATCGGATAAAAGGCTCGGCTACCGGGCGGAGCGAAGGGCCCGGGACCGCGACAGTCTGGCTGGATTCCGATGAGACCTTGCTGCAATCGCACATGGACGAATGGCTGAAGCTGTATTGGGTCATCCGCGACGACGACTTCGAACAGCTGCGCCTGCGCCTGGAGACGATGCAACCGCCGATCCCGAAGCTTCGTAAAGTGATGCATTCCTTAATCGTGGAAGTAAATCGCTTGATCGGGATGGGCGATTTGCACGAGTGGCTTAACCGGTCGGAAAATGTGGACAATTGGGAGGAATGGCGGACCTATATTGCCCGCTTCCGGAGAGCGGTCGGCGAGAAGCTGCGTTCTTCCTCTTATCCGGAATATGTGCTTCTGTCGATATTGGATTCGGTTGAATATATGAAAACCAATGTGGATTCCAAGGTGACGCAAAGCGCCATGGCCGCCAAAGCTCGCATGAGCCGAGGCTATTTCAGCAAATGCTTTCGGGACATCGCAGGGAAGCCTTTTCCCGAATACTTGAAGGAACTGCGTATCGGCCGCGCGAAGCTGCTGCTGATCCAGTCCGGTCGCCACATTGCGGATATCGCCGTCGATTGCGGCTTTCAGGATTATCGGTATTTCAGCAGGCAATTCAAGGAGGAGACCGGGTTTCTTCCGTCGGAATTTCGGATTTCCGCAGGGGAGAGGGGGCGGAATCCATGATAGTCAAGAGAGGGATGCTAGGGCTCGTGTTAGGGACAGCGCTGCTCTCCGCTACGGCTTGCTTGGAAAGCGAAAAGGCCGTCTCTGTCACTTTGCCATCAGTAGAGCTGAATCAGATAGACTCGAATGGCAAGTACAAGGAGCCGGTAACGCTGCGCATAGGCTACTACACGAATCTGGAAAGCAAATGGCCGGAAGGGTCCAACGATTCGTTCTCCAACAACCGCTATACCCAAAGACTTGAAGATATGCTGAATATCAAGTTCGTGCATGCCTTCGAATATCCCCTCTCGGATTACGCCCAGAGGGTGAGCATGTTGATTTCCGGCAAAGATATCCCGGACTTTCTGCTGGTGACGGAAGCCCAGTTCAACATACTCGCGAAGGCCGATATGCTGGAGGACATGACGAGCCTGTACGAGCAGTACGCTTCGCCGCTGCTCAAAGACGTGATTCAAGGCTCCGGTCCCAAGCTGATGAGACGGGTGACGTTTAACGGCAGGATGCTCGGTATTCCGTCTACGCTCCCGGCGCATGATTCGGATGGGGTGGTATGGATTCGTCAAGACTGGCTGAGAAAGGTCGGGATCCAGCTGCCCGAAGCGATTACGATAGACGATGTGGAACGGGTGGCGAGGGCGTTCATCGAGCAAGATCCGGACGGCAATGGGAAGGATGACACGCACGGTATTCAAAGCACATCGTCTTTTTTGACCGGCACGATCGGGCTTAACACGCTGGACCCGTACTTCGGCGCTTTTAAAGCGTTCCCAAAAAGTTGGATAAAGGACGAGGAGGGCCGGATCGCGTACGGCTCCACAACGGCCAATACGAAACAAGCGCTCGGCAAGCTTAGCGAGCTGTACCGGGCCGGACTGATCGATGAGGATTTCGGCTCGGTCAAGCCTGACCAGTACGCCAAGGATATAAGCGCGGGGAAGGCCGGCATCGGAACCGGATACACCTCCGCGCCGATGAAGCTGCTTGCCGATAGCGTGAAAAACAATCCGAAAGCGGAATGGGACGCGCATTATTTGGTCGCGCCGGACGGCAGCTTCTACACCAGACAGCCCGATCCGCTCGGACGCATCATGGTCGTGAAGAAGGGAGCGAAGCACGCGGAAGCGATTATTCTAGCAATCAACGTGATGGCGGATATGGACAATAGTGTGCCCGGGACGGCCCCGGTGTACATGGACAGCCCGGGAACGAACTGGAGCGTCCGGCCGATTCAGGCTACATTCCGAAAGGATAATACGCTTGTGAACCGCTTTCAACGTCTTAAGGATGCGGCTGACGGCAAGCTGCCCCTCGAGCAATTGCCAAAGTCCGACCGCAAAATCGTGGAAGACTACCTGAAAGGCTTCAGCGAGCTGGCGGCGTCCCCGCAGGACTGGGCTTATACGCTGTATCAATATCGCGGCGGCAACGCGGTGCTGAGTCCGCTAAATGTTCCGGTGTACAACGAGTTTTACGGGATGACCGACACCATGGAGGAAAAATGGGGGAATTTGCTCAACCTCGAGAATGAGTCCTTCATGCGCATCATCGTAGGCGATAAGCCGCTCGACTATTTCGAGACGTTCGTATCGGAATGGAGGAAGCAGGGCGGGGATACGATTACGAGAGAAGTGAAGAAGGAAATCGCCAAGCAGAAGTGACTGGCGAGGGTAACCGCAGTCTGACGGAAATAGCCGTCAGGCTTTTTTTGTCGATTCGGAATGCTCTAGCCGCCAAAGAGCTGCAACAGTGGGCGAGTGTGATAATTGCTGTCGGCAATGTAGAAAACGGACTCATAACAATTACGATTTTCAACATTGGCAAGGTCAGCCCTGTCTGACGGTCCGGACGCCGCCGCTTATATAATAAGCATGAAAGGGGATTCAGAAAGGCAAATAAAAAAACCAAGAGGTGGAGAAAGTGCGAATGGTACGAGCAACCGCTTTACTTTCGATCGCAGCGCTGCTGGCAACAGGCTGCAGCCAGGGACAACCGGGAAAATCCGGCGACGCAGCCAATCCGGAAAAGACGCCGGAGCCGGTAACTTTAAAATTGTATGACGTCCAGGTGGTGAGCGACGAAGACCTCGAGATTTTGTACAACGGGCCGCTGAAAAAGAAATATCCGTATATTACCATAGAGAAAATCGACAGGACCAAAATGTCCTTGCAGGACGTAATCGCCACGAAGCAGCAGTTTGACCTGTTCACCATAGGGAACTCCGAAATTGCCAAGTTCGAAGAGCTCGGCTTTTTCGAGGACATGACGCCCCTGCTGGACAAAGGCAAAATGAACTTTGACCGGTTCGATCCGAGAGCGATCGAGGCGACCCGAAGCGTATCCCATGGCGCTTTATACGGAGTTCCGTTCGCTGTGCTGACTGCCGCCATGTTCTACAACAAAGACATATTCGATAAATTCGGCATTGCCTATCCCAAGGACGGCATCACGTGGGATCAGGCGATCGAGCTGGCTAAAGCCCTTACCCGTCAGGAAAACGGGGTGCAATATATGGGGCTGCATCCCGAGGCATTCGTGAGGCTGGCCAAGCCGTTGGCGCTGAACCCGGTCGACCCGACGACCAATAAGGCTAACGTAACCGGCGAGCCTTACAGGAGAGTGCTGGAGCTTGGGAAAATGCTGAACGACGTGTCGGCCAATGCGCAGAAAACAACGTTCTGGAATCCGTTTTTCAAGGACAAAACGCTGGCCATGGTGGCGACTTACAATATTTTGACGTCGCCGCTATTCAAGGAAGCCGATGGAAAGCTGAATTGGGATATGGTGCAATACCCGAGCTTTAGCGAAATGCCCAATAACGTGGGGCCGTATTCGTTCCACCTTTATGGAATCAGCAAGACGAGCAAGCAGAAGGAAGCGGCGGCTAAAGTGATCGAGGTGCTGTCCTCCGACGAGGTGCATAAGACCATGGTCCGTTCGACCGGCCGCGTCAGCGCCTTGAAGGATCCCGGCTTACAGCAAGCTTATGGAGCGGACAACCCGTTATTGAAGGGTAAAAACATTCAAGCGATGTTCAAGAGCACGTACAGCCCGGGGCTGCAATTTTCCAAATATTCCGGGGAAGCGTCTACGATCATGGAAGCGGAATACAAGAACTATTTGAATAACAAATATGACGTCAACACGGCGCTTCGGAATGCGGAAGAGAAAATCAACCAAGCGATTACTCAGGCATCCAATAAATAAGAATGGCCGGAGGGACCTTATGAAATCGTATGAGCAATCGCCCAGAAGCGACAAAATGACCCGGAGAGACGTGCTCGCCACGGCCGGGATAGCGGGCGCCGCATTGGTCGCGGGAGCTTCCGTCTGGAATATGCTTGATGCCGAAACGGCGTCGGCCAGCCCGACAACCACAACCGTGCCTATCTATAACGTAAAGGATTACGGAGCTGTCGGGGACGGAACGACCGACGATACGACGGCTATACAAAACGCTTTAAACGATGCGAAAACGGGAAGCATTTCGCATGTCGTCATACCGAGAGGCACCTACAAGACAACGGCGGCGCTTCGTATATTCGGCAATACCCGACTCACTTTGGAGCAAGGAGCGAAGGTATTGCGCTGCCACGATTCCACCCTGTTGATTAACGGTCTGAATGGCGTTAATTTCTCCGGCTATGACGGGAACGGCAACATCATCATCGAGGGAGGCGTATGGGATTGCAACGTGGTGCAGTTTCCGGATCCCGGCAATTGCTTCGGTCTGGCGCGAGGGCGAAATATCGTGATCCGGGATCTCGAGGTGCGGGACGTTCCGAACTGCCATGCGATCGATATGAACGGCTGCGAAGATATTTTGGTGGACAACTGTCGGTTTTTAGGATATTTGGACCCGCAGACCGACTCAGCGAGCAATTTGCGGGAGGCAATCCAGATCAGCCCGCACCTTCAGGTCGGATTTCCCTACTTCGGCGTGTTCGACGGGACGCCGTGCCGGAATGTCATCGTCAGCAACTGCTATTTCGGAGCCAGCGGAACGACGGGCACGCAAGCCTGGCCGACCGGTGTCGGCAACCATTCCTCCGTTCACAACTTGTACAACTCGGATATCAAGGTATACGGCAATACGTTCGAGGGGATGACTTACGGTGGCGTGCGCAGTTTGAAATTTACCGAGATGAGCGTCATGAACAATCGGTTTATCAACTGCAAAATGGGCGTGATGCTGTCCAATACCCAAGCGAACACCGAAGGCTCCAAGGACGCGAATGGCGTTCAGTCGGGCCTTCCGCAATCCGGTAAAAATTTTATTATCGCAGGCAATACGTTTACGGGTACGGTCACGACGAATATTTATTGCGCAGGCACCGTCAAGGACGTTTCCACGTATGCCAAAGTAGAATCCGTATTGATCGCGGACAACGTATTCGAGCAAGGACCGGCCGCCAACAACTGTATGACGATCAGATGGGCGAACAATGTGACGATCGGCAGCAACATAATACGCAACCAATACCGCGGTGTTCACCTTTCTTACGTAAGCAACTGTACGATTCACGACAACACGTTCATCGATATGACGACGGAAGCCGTCTACACCGAGGAGCCGGATACGGACTATCGATACAACGGTTTAACCGCAAACCTGAACGTACACGACAACCTCATACAGCGCTGCGGCAGAACGGGCATATTTATACAAAGTCTCGACGGCTTCAAAGTGGAAAGCAACGTCATCGAGTCTCCCGCGACCGAGACCGACAATACGCGAAGCGGCATCCTGGCGGCGAATATGGCCAAAAACGGTCGGGTGGCCGGGAATAAAGTGAAGAAGGCCGCTTCCGGCAACCAAAATCAGTACGGCATCAGTGTCACAAACACATGCAGCGATGTGCAGATCATAGACAATAACGTAGAGGGCAAGACCGCGCGGGTCAGTAATCTGAGTACGACGAGCTTCGAGGGCATCTATATCCACAGTCCCGACGGCACGCGGTTCAAGATGACGGTCAGCGATACCGGAGCACCGGTATTTACAGCCGGCTGACATGAAAAATGGGAGCGTTTCCTATAACGAGGGCGAGGGTATATGAGTCTTATCGAACGAACTAATCATGAGACTTTGCGAATCATGACCTCCAATGTGTGGGGCAACTGCGGCGATCAGCCTATCGCCAACAGGGACGACAAGCTGGCCGACGTGTTTCTTCGTTATAGGCCCGATATTCTGGGGCTGCAGGAAGTGTCTGCTAAAGTCCGCCGGGAGCAAGTCAGCATTTTTGATTTGCTGGATTCCCAGTATGCCGAGGTCGCCGTGGATATAGAGCCGCGGAGCAACAATTATACGCCATTATTGTACCTGAAGGAGAAATTTACGGTCCTGCGCTGCGGATTTCATTGCTATAGCGGCTTAAACGATTCCAATTCCAAATCCGTCACATGGGCGGTGTTTGCCTGCAAAAGCTCGGGAAATCGCTTTGCCGTATGCAATACGCATTTTTACTGGAAAGATGACGATGCGGGCAAGGAGGCGAGAATTAGCAATAGCAAGGAGCTGGTTGATGTCGTCGCCGCCATCATGCCAATACGACAAATACCCGTATTGTGTATGGGCGATTTTAACTGCCGGGCGTCGAGCGACCCGATACGCATTTTGCTGGACAATGGCTTCGCCGATGCCCGAAGCGCGGCAACCGTCCGCACATCGGACTCGAATGCCCACCATCCCTATCCCGAATGGGACGAAGCCTTGCAAATTTTTGCAAACGGCCCTGCGCCGACAGGCGAATACGCTCAGGCCATCGACCATATCTTTTACGCGGTCGGCACAGCGAGTATCTTCGTATATGAGACTATTGATTGTCAAGACGCGCTCGATGCGTCCGATCATTGTCCGGTATACGTGGACCTGTCGTTTCGGGAGGTTGCCGCAACATCACCGCCTATCGCCTCTCTTGCACCGGAAGCGTTGCACATCTGCTGGATGACCGATTTGCATTTGGTCGACGCGGTCGCCGGACAACCGCAAGCCGAAGGGGCGATCCGGGGAAATCGGCATTATTACGCAGCCATGCAAAAACTGCGGCAAGCTGTCGATACGATCAACAAGGAACAACCTGACTTTGTCATCTGTACCGGGGATATAACCGATCGTGTTCAACCGCTAGCCTCGTTTCAAGAGGAATGGGAACGCATCGTAGCTCCCAAAGATCTTGTGATCGGCAACCACGATCTCGACAACGGCTACCGCTCTCTCGTCGAGCAACTCGGTTATGCGACACGTCCGGTGGTCGCCGGCAGTGTGTTCAACCGCTCGCTTAGTTTGCGTAAAGGGGCGCTCCGCGTACGACTGCTGCTGCTCGATACCAATATCGGGGAAGATGGCGCGCACCGTGTCGGAACGAGTGAAGGAGCGTTGCAGGAAGAGGCGATCGCATGGCTCGAGCAGGAAATGCGGACTTGCCCGGAGGCTCTGGTGCTCTTGTTTTCCCACCATGGCATGGCGGGTCCGACGAAATACTTCCATCAGCCCGATGTCACGCGTTATTACGCGATGGTGGACCGGGTCGCAGAGGCCAAGCCAGAGCTCCGACTCCTGCACTGCGCCGGTCATCATCACGTACACCCGCTTGCAGAAATCCTAGTCCGCACGCCTTACGATAGCTTTATCAACGGCGTTGCCATGATTAGCGAATCCAGCTCTTTCATGCACGTCTTATCCATTGCCCAAGACGGGACGTGGACGCTCTCCTACCGGGAGCTGCGAACGGAAGGAGACGACGGCTGAAGCCCGATCCGTGTTTCCTCTTACGTGCGATAGGTTGGGTTTGCAAGAAAAGGCCGTCAGGGATTCCCTGACGGTTTTTGCGTTTGGCAGCGCCTCGACTGAGGAGTGTAAGACTTCAGCCGCTAACGCATAAGATACGTGGTAAGATAGAGTAAACGGCTTTGATTAAAGGGAGAGCGGTATGTATGCTTGAGAAAATAAAGAAATGGGCGAAACAGCTTAAAAGAAAAGTATTTGTACTCTACTTTGCCTATAAGGATAAGCATACTCCTTGGTATGCAAAAGTATTTGCCATATGTGTTGTCGCCTATGCTTTTAGCCCAATTGACCTGATTCCGGATTTTATCCCCATATTGGGTTATCTGGATGATGTGATACTAATTCCTCTTGGCGTTGCGCTTGCGTTGAAAATGATGCCTAAATCCGTGATTCAGGCATGTACGGTAAAAGCGGAGGAACGAATGAAGATTGGAAAACCGAAAAACTGGCTTGCAGGAAGTTTAATTATTGCGGTGTGGGTAGCTGTGTTAGTATGGATTTCTTTTGTGTCATATCGTTATTTGTTCAACTAGAAAGACATTCCTTTCCTTGCTCCCATCTACACAAAGGAAATTCTATACAGGCTTCTGCAAGGTCAGCATGGAGTTGGGCTGGCACAAATCGCAATGGAAGGAAGCGGCACCTATGGAATCAGGGACGCTATTGAACACATTAGCAACACTATGATAAGCCTTTGCGCATAGAATGGCTGGCAGAAATAGCCGGTATGAGTATTTCTTCGTTTCACAGACACTTCAAAGAGGTAACTGCGATGAGCCCCATTCAGTTTCAAAAACAGCTGCGATTGCAGGAAGCACGTCGTTTATTATTGACCGAATCAGCAGATGCCGTTGATGTGGCATTTCGAGTAGACTATGAAAGCCCCTCGCAATTCAGCCGCGAATATTCTCGCATGTTTGGCTTTCCACCTAGACAAGATAAAAGCGCTTAAGAGCATAAAAAAAAGTCGTAGATTAAAGATAAATGTCACTGAGTAAGCACATTTATGTTACAGGTCCGTTTCTTGAATCGTCATGAGAGCTTCGAGTCGAAGGTATTCGAGCGCAAGCGTATGGGAATGATGAATTGCATTTTCTGCAAAAGTTGGGTAGAATGATTTGCAAGTCCGATACGCATCCGCTACGGTGTGTTTGCAAACCGGCGGTTTGGCCGTATCCGAGAGACGGCTGCCAAGAACAGCAGCGCATAGGCTGCGGTTCCGGGGCGATTTCGTCTGCACCAGGCTTCAGAGAGACGGTTTGCATATACGCCCTGGGCTGGAACCCGGGTGCCCGATATAGAAGCTCTCGTCTCTAGGCATGGACCCTATGCCGTGGGCGAGAGTTTTTTTGTCCAGCTTAAAGCGAACGAGGAGCAAAATTCGGAGGCGACGATAGAGACATTGTGCCGAGAGAGGAGAGAGGGAACGTTCTATGCCGGAACGGAGAATCGTGCGGGAAAAGAAAATTACGATGAAGGATATTGCCGTTCATCTGAGTATCGACCGGACGACGGTGTCGAAAGCGTTATCCCCCAACCCGGGGCTGTCGCAGGGCATGGTGGAGAAAGTGAAGCAAGCGGCGGCGGAGCTCGGCTACTATAAAGACCCTTTTGCCAGCGGACTGATGACCGGCAAAAACGCGGTGCTCGGCATCGTCATCGCGGATGAGATCAACCGCAATATTTATTCCTCTTTCGTCAGAAGCTTCGAGCAGGTTGCCCAAGACCATCAGCATGCGGTCATCATCTGTCATGTGAAACGGAATAAGGACGATTTGTTGAAGGCGATCCGTTTGCTGAAGCAGCAGCGCGTGTCCGGGGCGACCTTCGTGGCGGGTACGCATGAATCGTTGGACGCTCAATATGTCATCGAGATGACCGAATCCGGCATGGCGATCAACGTGACGGGCTCGCGATTTGCCCACGACAGCGTAGACAGCATCGCATACGACCATAAGCGCGCGGGATACGAGCTGACCCATTATTTGATCGAGCAGGGGCATCGGCATATTATGATGTTTTCTCGTCCGGGAGCGGTGCTGGAGCTTTTGGACGACAGCGAGCAAATATCGCCCAGAAACTCCAACAACTTGCGGACGCAAGGTTATTTGCAAGCGATGCACGAAGCCGGGCTGCGTCCTTCGGTAGTGACGATAGAGTCAACGACAACGCCGCCCAACGCGGTTCAGGACAGCTATCGGGCACTACAGGCGACAGGCGGAGAGTTGGGGCGGACAAGCGCCATCGTCGGGGTCAGCGACGACCATGCTTTGGGGGTGCTGTTCGCTTTAAAGGAGCTCGGGATATCCGTGCCTCAGCAAATTTCGGTAGCCGGCTTCGACGATGCGTATGCTACGCTCGGCGTGCCTCAGTTGACTACGATGCGGATGCCTCTGAGGGAATCAGGCGAAACCGCCGGATTGCTCTTGATCGAGCGGATGAAGACGCTCGGCAAGGAAAAGGCCAAAATCGTGCTGCCTTACGAGATGATCGTTCGGGGGAGTACGGGGGATAACGGAAAACCCATGTAAACAAGCCGGGCAAGGGAAACTATTTTCCTCGCTCGGCTGTTTTTTTGTCGGCGGCAGAGCCGATTATTGTCTTATTGTTATAGAAAGTTTTTCTTCGCTAAAATGCGGAGACGACTTTCTATACCAAGAAAAACTTCCGCTAAATCGCGGGCGTTCATCCTTGAGGTACGTCGATAGACATTTTTCTTATTGACATGTCTTCCCGGAGGGATTTATAATGACATCATCACTCGAGTGATCGTTTTCATGTAATGGTTCAGCATGAGGTTGAAAGTGTGAATTGGAGAGACCGGGAGGGGTTCATTTGCACGGAAAAAAAGTAATGCTGTTCATGTTATCGTCAGTGATTGCCGCGGGATTAGCCGGCTGCGGGGGGAGCGACAGCACCAAGGGCGACGCTCGGTCCGGCGAACCGACCAAGCCCCCGGCGGCCAGCAACGAGCCGGTCGAGCTTACGATCGTCACGACCGCCGGGCACACGCCGGAATCGTTCGACACCCGGTTCGGCAACTCGCTTCGCAAAAAGTTCCCGAACTATACGATCAAATTCATTCCAAATTCCGCCATCAAGTTTGCCGATCTGGTCGCTACGAATACGATGGTCGATATCGTCTACGCCGCCGTCAACGACTTTACGAACGGGCCGTTAAAGAGCGGCATGGTGTACGACATGACCGAACTGATGAAGGTACACGGCGTAGATCCGAACAAAGTCGGCATGAACTGGGTGCAAGGATTGAGCCCGGTATGGGAGGGCAAGCTGTACGGGCTGCCGATCGGCATCGAAACTCTGGCAACTTTTTACAACAAAGATATTTTCGATAAATTCGGCGTCGCTTATCCGAAGGACGGCCTCACGTGGGACGATGTGTTCGACATGAACAACAAGCTGACCCGGGTCGATCAAGGCGTCTCGTATGTCGGTCTGGTCGTTGCGCCGGCGCAGCATTTCTCGCTTAACGCATTGTCGTTGCCCTTCTACGATATGCAGACGGGTAAAATGTCGATCGTCACCGACGAAGCGAAATGGAGGGCAATCTTCGATACGATCGCGATCCGGCCGATGTCGGCGCTTGGCTACAAAGAAAAGACGGCTAGCTTGAAAGCGCTGCCAGGCGAAGCGAACTTCTACAAAACGAGAGATGCCGCAATGGAAGTCGGTCTCGTGCATATCCCGCTTTCGTATACGGAGATGAAGGATATGAACTGGGATGTCACGACGTATCCGAGCTTCAAGGAACTGCCTGGCGGCGGCGCGCAAGCCAATCTGCTGCTGTTCGGTGTAACCAACATGAGCAAAAACAAAGACGCGGCGATGGAAGTCATCAAGTATTTGTACTCTGACGAATACCAGACGATTTCGGCGCGCGACGGCAATTATCCCGCTATCGTCAACGAAGATCGGATCAAGCAGTTTGCGCAAAATACGTACTATAAGGATCGCAACGTGCAATCGGTATTCAAGGCGAAGCTCGCACCCCTGTCCAAGCGGACGATCTATGACCCGGATCTGGCCACCATTTACCGGAAATATATGTCCGAGCTGGCGCTTGGCAATATGGATATGAATACGATGATGCGCAAAGTCGACGAGGAAGCGCAACAGAAGATCGCACAGCTCAAGAGCAGATAAATCAGGAGTCGGAGAGGAACCTATCATGATCAAATTTTACATTTTAACCGATTTGGAAGGCGTGGCGGGCACCGACCGCTTTACGCAAACCCGCACAACCGATGCCGGCCCGGAAGCCAAAGGGCCTTCGATGACGCAGCTTGGCCGCGAGGTGAACGCCTGCGTGGAAGGGATTCGGGCGGTTTACCCGGAGGCGGTCATCGACGTATGGGACGGTCACGGCTCGTGCGGCTTATTCCCGGACGATTTGGTCGGCTGCCGCTACCAAAGAGAGTTTCGGCCTCACCAGGGCCAACTGCACGATTACGCGGCGATGCTGTTCGTCGGGCAGCATGCGATGGCGGGCACGTACAATGCGCCGCTCTGTCATACGTATTCGTCGCGGGAAGTGATGTACTACCGGTTGAACGGCGTCTTTATCGGCGAATTCGGCGCACGTGCGTTTCTGGCCGGAGTACAGTCGGTGCCGACGATCTTCTTGTCCGGCGACGACAAGGCGGCACTGGAGGCGAAGCTGTTCGTGCCGCAAATCGAGACGGTCGTAACGAAGCAAGGGACGGGCTTCGAATCGGCGATTCATCTGGATCCGGACGAATCGTGCCGCCTCATCCGCGAAGGGGCGGAACGCAGCGTGCGCCGCATGCACGAAATCTCTCCGTTCACCGGCTTCACCGCACCATATACATTCGAAGCGCGACACTACAATAAGTATTGGACGGAAACGCGCAAGCCGAATCCGAAGCGAGAATATGTGGATGATTACACTTACCGGATCGTGTCGGACGATATTTTCGCATTGCCGTTCTAAAGTGGGCGCGGCGACACCAACAAAGTCGACAAGGACTTTCAAGCTTCCTATGTGATGATGAGGAACGAGGGCTGCGGACTTGTAAAAAAGCTGCGCCGGTTAATCGCTTTTGAAAGGGGCTGCCCCAAAGGTCAAAAACTGACCTAAAGGGAAGCCCCTCTTTTTTCACTCGCGATTATCGCGGTTTCTATTTGTTGCGTGTATGCTGCTGCACGGCCTGGATCAATACTGAGATATGAAGCAGTGCCTCCCAGACTCTTTAGTGTTTTCTGGTGTGTAAGATAGGCATTCTCAGATCCGCTGTACAAAATAGACGCTTCCGGTTGACCGGTTGCAGGGACTATAATCGCACCGTCGAGGTAGTTGAATCCGCCTTTTGCAGCCCATGCATCCATTTGCCTTGCTCCATCCGGGGAACCGCTGGTGAGATTTACTAAAGTTCGCTCTTTCAGATAAGCAGCCGAATACTCTAGAATAGAGTATTCGGCATTGTAGTCGAGTACACAAACAATTACCAACGGGCTTGCCGCAACCGCATCAGCAGCCGTATCTGCAACAGTCGCTCCTTGGCTGACAAGATCGTTTGCTTTACCATTGGTACGATTCCATACCGTAGTCGGATGGCCATTTCGTAAAAACGCAGCAGCCAACATTCGGCCCATTGGACCAAGGCCAATGACCGTAACCGGCGAGCAATCAGCAGTGGATTTCATAGTTTGGATATTTTCGTACATACAACTATCTCCTCTCAAACTATTGTTCAGAGTTAATTGTAAATTATGACACTAATGTTATAGCAACTGTAAAGTTCGATGTGAAATACCTATCTCAATCGAAAGGTGTGTTGAAAACCATATTCCGCCCCTTGGATGGGAGCACATCAATTTCTTAGGTGAATACAAGTTCATTTTCAGGCAGAATACGTCTCTCAATTCATTATGACCGCTGAAGAACAGGGAGTTGAATGACCGGTGGTCCGGGTCACACCGCCAGGACTATCAGGCTTAGAGTAAAAAAACGCCAAACCGATCACGTTCGAAGGCTTTGCGTACATTTTCGTTTAAATGTTGGCGCGACCCCAGAAAGTCTTTAGAAGTTTATAATAAATTACAAGTTTAATCCATGCATTTGCGGGTGGTGTCAGCTACGCTGGTACTACCCCAATACAGATTCCGGCGGTCAGTGCCGCAATTTAGGCATTAAGAGGAGTGTGTTGTGACCTCGTTTTAATTACTTTACAGTTATATAACCATATGGTAATATAAAGATCGTAAAGGGTAAATAAATTATGGTTGGAGGGATCATGTGGACGGGAAGGTTTTACAGATGGATGGTCGTCGTATCGTTAGTTTCGAGCGGTATTTGAGGCATCCTGTAGAAAAAGTATGGCGGGCCATCGCGAGCCCGGAGCAGATCGCTAAATGGTTAACCGTACAGTCGGAGTTGGAATTGAGTGTGGATGGCCAACTTGTTTTTCGGTGGGAGAACGGGGATGTCGTACAGGGCAAGTTTACCAAAGTCGATCCGCCGTACGAGTTGGAATATACGTGGTTAGAGGAAGCTTTGGGATACTCTGTTGTGCGATGGAGGTTGAAGGACGAAGGCGTGGGATGCCATCTTCATCTCACGCATACCTTTTTTTATGAATCGGCCGTTGTTCCCGATTTTTTGGCCGGCTGGCATGTGCATCTTGAAGCGCTTGATGATGTTCTTAATGAACAGTTTACCCGTTTCCCTTGGGAGCGCGTGAAGGAAATGCGCACGACATATGCTTCGATCATGAGTTAAAAAGAGGAGAAAAAAGATGAAGACACTTTCTATTCACCATCGTACGTTTATAAACGCCGCGCCGGACGAGGTCTATGAGGCGATTGCAACCGGTGCGGGCTGGGATGCGTGGTTTACGCAGGGAACGACCGTAGATGCAAGACCGGGCGGAACGATTCATTTTCGATTCCAAGATTTTGGGCCCGACCATATCACGCTCGAGGATGGGGGATCGGTTCTCGAAGCGATTCCTGGCGAGAAATTTGTCTATCAGTGGACGCCGGGTGAATCGACGACGACGATTTCCTTCGGATTAACGAAACTGGGCGAAGGGACTTTGGTTTCATTAGCGGAGTCGGGCTATAAGCAAACCGACATGGACTTGAAGGCATTCGCCGATTGCGCGGTCGGATGGGGCGAGGCTTTGACTTTGCTCAAATATTACCTGGAGCATGGAGTTACGTATGGCGCAGTGCCGAAGCATCGACTTGAGAAGCCAATGACGCAGCAATACTCGAAACGAACTGACAACTTCATGAGATCGCACCAATGAATTACACTGCCGACGATGACACTAAAAGTATTTTCGAAGTTTTAGCGGAGCCACACAGACGAACGATACTTGACTTGCTTCGCATTTGTGATCGTTCGGTGGGGGAGCTTGTGGACATTTGCCAATTGAGTCAGCCGGGAGTTTCCAAGCATCTTCGAGTCTTGAGGGAAGCCGGTTTGGTTGCAGTACGATCGGTTGCTCAAAAAAGCATCTATTCTCTGCGTCCGGAGCCGCTTCAGGAAATCGATAAATGGTTGGAGTTGTATCGACACTTCTGGTCCGGGAAGCTGGATGATCTTGAAGCTCTTCTTGATCGTGAAGAATAGCGCCAAGCTATTTTGACACATTTTCGGTTTCACGTCGTCCGCTACATCTAGGAGTAGTACCAGCGTAGTTCGCAGTTAGGAACTATTTTGGTACTTGGCACTTCATGACAGCTGGACAGATAATTCAAGGGAAAAAGTAAAACTATAGCGCTACGCCCAGTCCGGATGCCGGTGGGCGTTTTTGCTTTCTAGTTGATTTCTATCGACGAAGAAGCGAGTGATTCTAGGGGTAGTACCAGCGAAGCTGACACCACACGCAAAGCAGATGTGATTAAATGGGAAAATTATTGATAACCTAGTTATATTCCTGTTGGGCATCGGTGATTGCAAGCTTTGAATAGACCTCCAACGACTTGCGACTTTCGTGGCCAGAATATGGTTGTATGAGTGCGTCATTGATGCCTTGCTTTTTAAGCCAGGTCAACAGGAAATATCGCAGCTTGTAAAGCTATTGGCCGAGTTCCAGTTATCTACGAGATTCAAGCCTTCATTGATCTCGCAGCGTAGCTCCTCCGAAGTGCAGGCTAAAGCTACGGAACGATATGAAACCCCACCCGGCCGGCAAGCACAAGTCGATTGGGGTCAAGTCACTGTGGAAACGATTACGATTCTGCTTGCTTGGATTCAACCGCTTCGTCGCCGTCGGCAGTACCGCCGTCAGTTCCGATATGGCGCAAGATGACGGCCGCGAGTATGGAGAGGATCGCGATGCTGACTGCGCTCGTTGCCGCTGCTGCATTGAATCCCGCCGTGAATGCTGCCTGCGCCTCCTCAAGCAAGCCGGGAGGCAGTTCATGCGCTACCGAGGATGCCCCCGCGAGGCTGTCTCCGACGGCCTTGTGGACATCCTGAGCCAGCGTATCGGGTATCCGGTCGAACATCCGGCTGCGATAGACGGCGGTTGCGAGGCTACCCAGCGTGGCAATGCCAACCGCCAGGCCAAGTTCCTGCACAGTCTCGGACATGGCCGAGGCTGATCCTGCCTTCTCCGCTGGCGCCGCGCCTACCACTAGATCCGTGCCTAGCGCGGCGATCGTGCCAAGGCCAAGATAGACGAGTGAAAACGCGGCGGTGACCAGAGCAACGCCAGATGGCTCGTTTTCGAGGCGCGTGAGCATCAAATAGCCGATGACCGACAGTCCGAGCGCGCCCGCGATCACATAGCCGGGCCGGATACGACGTGATGCCAGCGGTGCCGCGATGCCAGCGGCCAGCATAGCGAGCGCCGGTGGCCCCATCCAAAGCCCTGCTACCAGCGGCGGTAGGCTGGCGACCAGTTGCAGGTACTGAGTGACCAGCAGCATCGTTCCGCCGACGCCAATGAGACCCACAAGGAGTACGACCAATGCGACGCTGAACACCTTGCTAGTGAAAAGATCCAAGTCGATGAGAGGACTTTCCAGTCGGCGCTGTCGCCGAACTAACAAGATCATGAAGACGAATCCACCAGCAATCGCAAGCGCTGTTTCGGTACTGAGCCCATTTTTGGAGATCTGCTTGATGCCGTAGATGATGGGCAGCAGGGCTAGGAGCGAAAGGGTGACACTCAGGATATCCAACCGGCCGTCCTGTGATGCCCGGTATTCCGGGAGGAGAAATGGTGCGGCTACAAGCAGGAGCCCGACCACCGGCACCGCGACAAGAAAGGCCGCACCCCACCAGTAGTGCTCTAGCAATACACCGCCCACGACCGGGCCAGACGCCATGCCGAGCGCAAACATGGTCGCCCATAGCCCAATCGCAAGCGCACGCTGGTGACGGTTGACGAACATGTTGCTGATAAGTGCCAGCGTCGATGGCATCAGTGTCGCGCCCGCCACACCAAGCGCCGCACGTGCTGCAATAAGCATGGAGGCGCTGGTCGAATAGGCCGCGAGTACAGAAGCGATTCCAAAGGCAGCCCCCCCGACCATCAGCAGCTTGCGCCGCCCGATGCGATCACCCAGCGTTCCCATCGTGATGAGGAAGCCGGCGATCATGAAGCCATAGGCGTCCACGATCCATAGGGCCTGCGCGCTCGTCGGCCGCAGATCGATTGCTAGCGCCGGCAACGCCAGATGCAACAACGTCAGGTCGAGCCCGAGTAGGATGGTTGGTAGGGAGAGAAGCGCGAGCCCGGCCCATTCGCGCGGACCGGCGAGCCTCACGGACTGAATTGTTTGCCCCGCAGGACCTTCAGTGGTACATGAATTTGCCAAGAGAATCACTCCTTCTGATCTTCAATGCTTAATTAAATTACACAAGCTTCCTTTATGGCATCCCACCGCCCCCAGCGCATAGGCTTGCCGTTCCACTTGAGCGGCATGAGAAGGAGGAAACGACCTCCTATATTCGACACCACATGACCGTAAGCCGGACGGAGAGGCCAGTGTTTGCCGAAAACGCGCTTAGCCGGATCTTTGGTCGCGAGCCAGGGACTTCCGTAGAAAAAGATAAGCCATTTTTATCCCTCCACTCTTTATTGTTTGAGTCGAGTATACATGCACATCATTATCAGGCATAATGATTGTTATTGATATTGATATCACTTTTAATGATGGAGGTGTAATTCTTGGAACTAAGCGATCTGAAGTTATTTCAAGCAATTGCTGAAGAAGGAAGCATTTCTGGAGCTGCAAAGCGACTAGATTATGTTCAATCCAATGTAACTGCAAGGTTACGTAGACTAGAGGATGAGTTGGGAGTCCTTCTTTTTTATAGAAGACCTAAAGGAGTTCAGATCACAGAAAAAGGCGCACTTTTCCGTAAGTATGCCGATTCAATTTTGCAAATGGCAGATGAGTCGATCAAAATAGTTCAAGATCACGGTAAACCAAGTGGATCATTAAAAATTGGTGTTGTTGAAACGGTTACGTGCGGAAATTTCATGAACCTAATTGCTTCTTATCAATCGCGGTATGAACAAGTATCTCTCCGTTTAGAAACAGGCAATCCTCTTGAATTAATGGAGAAGGTAAAGAACTTTGAATTAGATGCTGCTTTTGTAACAGGTGAGCTGCCTAATACAAATTTCTTTACCGACTATTTAGTAACGGATGAAATTGTATTATTATCTGGCAGGACATTAGATGCCTCAGATTTAATAGAGCAAAAGTGGGCGATCTCTCCAAGAGGTTGTCCTTTCAGAATGAAATTGGAACAATGGTTGAAGGATGAGGGAGTTGCACTAAAAAACTTCATTGAGATTAGTTCATTAGAAACGATTTTAAGCAGTGTGAGAGCTGGGTTGACGTCCACCATTCTACCTAAATCGGTTTTAAAAGGTCCATATGTAGATTTACATGTGTACCCTATACCCGAATCGTATCAATTTATTGAAACAGGTCTTATCAGAAGAAAAGAAAAATATATGAGCTATGCTTACAAAGCTTTTGCAGATCTAGTTAAGGAGGAAGGCCTGTAAAATGTAATTGAAGACATCAACGTGGAAGACTGTTCAGCCATTGTTAATGGAAAAGGGACAAAACAAAGGGAGATTTATTTTACGACTGAATGCAAAATCTGGATAAAAAGATTCTACCCGCATCGTTTTCGCCACACTTACGCCTGCCAGTTATTAGATAACGGTGCACCGCTGGAGTTTATCCAGGGGTCACCTTACGAAACGGAAAAAATCGTACGTTAGCAACACTCCTGTCAGATTGAACCCTTAGAGGTCGCGATGAAAGCGTCAGATAAATCATGAATCGATCCAAATCTGACTTGCTTTGTTCCTACGGCTGACGTCAGTTTTCAAGTATGTTTCTTCAAAAGCGTAGCGAAAAAGGGAACGAACAAACCGAATCCGATGTCCTAGGCTACTTGGCTTCAACCGATTAGATTGCTGATTAGTCACAGTAAATACTCAAGAAAAATGGATAGAGATTCAGATGTTTTCTGAAACCTCTATCCATTATAATTTAACCTATAAAATGTCTAACATTGTATTCAATCACTTATTTCATATAACATCGATAAATGTTCCGACGATATTACCTCAGTTTTATACACCTACTTTTATGACTGCATTTACATAGTGAGAGCGGTAATCCAAAAACATATAGCTGCTGCAATTGAAAGAGGCGTAGCAAAATATTTCTCTTTTTTGCTATTTGATAAAAAATTCATCACGGTATTTAAGGACAAATACACAGCAAAGAAAATACATATGTACCTTGTGGCTTTTTCAGAAAACCACAGCGTTAATAATCCACCCGCTTGCAAAATAATGATAATCGCAAATATTTGAATTGCAAAAGAAATCACAGCCATAAATCTTAGTTTTTTAGGGAGAATCTTATATTTCCCGCCCATTGTGAATTCTCCCAAAGGTAAGCCACAAGCCACAAGAATGGTCATAATAGCGACAATCACAAACAAGAAAGCACCTAAAATTGCTGTCATTAACTGATCACCCAACCTTTATGAAATACAGAATATGTTCCGCCAACCAAATAACGTAAACGTTAAGATAGTAACCCGAGAGAGTTCGAACTTTGTAGTGTTACAGTGATTTTTGAGGAGGGACCATCCCTCACTATGAATCATTAGTTCTCTACTTTATTTGACATTCGAATCCACTTATCCAACTCTATGGTTTCGAAATATTCCTGAACATCTAATCTTCGCAGGTTTCCACATATTGTATCAGAATTGATATGGGATTCTCTCTTTACTATTATACAATTTTCTAGTGGTCTCCTGAAAAAACAGCCATGAGCTAATATTTGATTTTAATCCCAGATAGATAGCCTACATTAGCTGGTACCGACTTGCTGAAAGGAGTTACAAATCGTGAGCGACAATATCTCAGGAGTTCAGTTAAGCCAATGGTTTTATGAAAATTATATCGTGCCTCGTCTTTCGTCTATCATGCCCACATTATCGCTACCCGCGTACGTTCATTAATAGGTAATTGGAAATGGAATATAATGAGGAGGAAGTAGCCCAAGCGAAGGCGCGGGAGCGTTCTTTTTTTAAACGGGGAGTTTAATGCAAAACAGGAGGCTATATATTGTTTTGAATGGCGTGGAGGTCAGTCAGACGTAATAATAGAAAAGAGGGAAACAAAGTTGGGAGGCAGGAGAACATGTCGAACATGGACAAGGAGAAAAAGGCTCTGGAGAAAGCGACAACGATATATGAAACAGGCGAGATCATAACGGCGAAAGTGTACAAGGTCAGCCACGAGCAGAAAGAGGAACTCGATCGTCTGTCAGCTGAGAGGCACGAAAAGTTACTCGAGGAGGCAATACCGAAGATCCGAGAGCGGTACGAACAGCTGGTCAAGCTCCGGCAGCAACAGCCGAAGATTGACGACGGTGGCAAGCCTCCGAGTGATTCCGCTAACGGCGAACGATAGCACCACGAACAAGACTGCCGGCCGACCGGCAGCCTTTATTGCGATGTAACTGGCAGATGACAGCACGGTGCGGCCGCTTTATCCGACGCCATATTTGGCGAGATACTGCGGATACGAGTGAAGATGAACGGCCCTGGCCTTGCGCTGGGCCTCCTCCCGATGCTCCGGTACCTGCTCCGCCTCGACATAATCGGCCAGCACGTCGATGACGTCGTCGAGCAGCTTCGCCCGAAAATACAGTTCCAACCGCTCTACGGCCGCAGCCCCTGCTCCTGCCAGCGCCTTCTCCCTCCATACAGGCCATGACGGATCATGCGTTAGTGGCCAAAGCAGTACCGAGTAGTCCATCGCCGCATCGCCCTGACCGGACAGGTCGTCCCAGTCGATGATCCGGAAGCCGTCCCTGCCGCACGTCAGTATGTTGTTGCCGTTCAGGTCGTTATGAACCACATCGCTCGCAGGGAGTAGAAATGCAGGTGTCTGCCGGACTGTTTCCCTGAGCCTCCCGATCTCTTCCTCGAACCACGAAATCGTCTCGTCCGACACGAAATCCCTGAGCAACTCGCGCGACCCGCGGATTCCGTCGAGATCTTCCGTAAACCGGGAAATGTACTCGTCCTCGAATGCCTCCGCATAAGTGCGTGTCTCCGCCTTAGGCAGCATTCCGCGGAGACGATCGTCGCGATGGAGCTTCGCGGCGGTCTCCATGACACCCGTCAGCGCGGCCTCGGGATTTCGCGCTTCCGCTAGCGGGGTCGCATCCTCGATATATTCGAAAACAAGGCCGTGCGGATACCCCGGTACGATCTCGCGGTCAATCGCATGGACCAGCCTGGGCGCGGCGTAGTGCTCGGCAAGATAATCGCTGACCACCGCCCACTGCCGCAGCCGCGCGGCTTTGCTAGGTGGAGCCAGCTTGACGTGAAGCCGCGTGCGGCCGTCAGTCAAACGGATAGACAAGTTGCCGAAGCCTCCGGGGTTATATATATATGACGCCCGGATCTTATTCGGGCCTATGCCGATCGCATCGGCGTTCGCCGATGCCCACTCCGCAATCATGCGTTCTGCTAGTCGTACCTCCATGTCTACCCTCTGCCTCCTCGCCATAATCCGGTCTATACCGGATATTTTAGCATGGAACCGATCATTGATGCAGGTAAAGGACGGTTATAAATCAAATTCAAATATTCATTTTCGGGGATCAACGAGCAAAATGGCTTCATAAAAAATATGAAAAAGAGCAGTTCGCCCTGTAACCGTCTAGGACTGTAAAAAGAAAACAAAAATGCTCGATGAAAATGAGGGTGAAAAATTTATTTTTTAGTTAGGGAACTTTGACTGGGGCTGTCCTGTCTGTTTCTGTAGGAGGGGGAACTTATTGGAGGAATACGAATACCTGCAGTACTTATCGTCAAACATGGATTCCATTGCACTGGATCGCCTGATGCTGGATTTTGGAAAGGATGTTTGGAACTACGCATACTTTTTGACGCGGGATCTCCATGCGTCCGATGATATTTCCCAAGAAGTTTTTCTGCGTGCGTACCGTAGCGTAAAGGACTTTCGCGGAGAATCGACTGTGAAAACATGGTTGCTTAAAATCACCCGTAATCTGTCCTATAATTACCGTAATTTTGCTTTTCTTAGGAAGGTAACCCTTTTCGAATGGGTAAGACATAGTGAAACGGTAGCTTCCGCTGAGAACGAGTTTATGGATCGTGAGGCAACGAATGATATTTGGCGGGTTATTTTGGATTTGCCGATTATTTTTCGGGAGGTTCTCATACTGGACATTCAGCATGAAATGACAATTAAGGAGATGGCTGGGGTATTAGGGGTTTCGGAAGGAACCGTTAAATCTCGTCTTCACCGAGCACGAGCCAAGGTTTTAAAAAAGCTACAGGAGGTTGGGGGCCATGAGAAATAATAAACCAGAATGGTATGAGCAAGCAGGAAAGGAACCATTTAAACGAAATCATTTCCATGGAAACCTTGCAACCGGGGTCAAAAATCGGATTGGAACCGAGAAGCAACCGCGTTCCAGAACCAGATGGTATTTGGGTGGATCAGCCGCAGCGGTGATGGGAACTATGATTGTCATTTCAAGTTTCTTCTCGGATAGCGGTTCGGATCATTCTCCCGTTCCCGTACCTAGCAATTCTCCTGCAGCAAATGCCATTATTGAAAACCCGTCTGAACGGATTCGAATGGTTGACAAGAAAAACGGCTGGGCATTCGGAACAAGCGTAAAGCATACGAATGACGGCGGGAAAACATGGGCGGATCGGACGCCGAAGGGTTACGACCATTTAAGATTCGAACCTTTCCTCTTCAACGAGCAGTTAGCTTGGTTCGTCGTCCGCCCTGCTGACAAAGAGACTGCCCAAACCACAAACTGGATGATATATCGAACGACCGATGGGGGGAATTCGTGGATCCCTGCCACGCTTCCTACAAAAGATACCTGGACCGTTCAGGGGGTCAACACGGCTTTTAATCTTTATTTTATTGACGAGAAGACGGGATTCTTTTCTTTTGTGTCGGACCCGGCGGGAGGTCCGGTCAAAACAGCCTTTTATCAGACAACAGATGGCGGGGAGACATGGAAGTATGTAAATAAAATTGCACCGGACGGTGTTCTCGCTTCAACCCCATCCGGTATGTCCTTTTCCGATCGTTTGCATGGATTTATTACCTTTTATAATTCGAGGGACTATCAACCCGAGATTTATGGGACAACAAGCGGCGGAGCTTCTTGGAATCGCATCGTATTTGATTTACCTAAAGAGATCAAGGATGCGGTGTTTTTCGCCGAGCATCCTCCTGTCTTTTTTGGGAATACCAAGAAAGAGGGCGTGCTATCGATTTCTTACATGACAAAGAATAATGAAAAAGCGGGCGTTGCTTGGTTCACTACTGAAAATGGTGGCGCTACATGGAGTCCGACAACTCGCCCAGAGAGTCAGCCTACAATTAATACAAAAGGAGGAAGTGCGCCGCTAGGTTTTCGTGCATGCGCAGCTTTGGATCTCCGGCATTTTTGGATGATTGATGCAGAATCAGGAACCCTTTATGGAACATCGGATGGCGGGGGGCGTTGGCAGGCTCTTTACACCTCACCGCAATTGCGGAACGCTGCGCAATTAAAATTTATAGACGAAAAGACGGGCTGGGTCCGGGGGGACAGATTTTTGCTGCAAACTGAAGACGGCGGAAAGTCTTGGAATGAATTGTGAGAATCTCCGAAATAACCGTGCTTACACCCGATGAAATAAAGGCTGGGGACAAAATAGTGGGGGACGAGCTGAAATCGGGCGGAGAAACAAGGAGATTTATCAAAAATATACGGATGGAGAAAGACAAAGAAGCATCTGCGATTTGGGGAAACCCCATGAGCAGGCGCTTCTTTTGTTCCGGGTCCAACTTTATATCAAGAGAATAGAGTTTTGTTTTTTTGCCATTGTGTGAAAAACTCGATTGCAAGGCGAGAGCCTCCTGCTACCTTGCCTCCGAATCGCTCGCTATCTGAATTCCATGCAACACATCCGCTTCGAGCTCCGTCACGACCGCATTCAACTGCGCCTTAAGCCATGGCGGCTCAGTTCCAATCACGGCGATGGCCTCCAGCAGGTCGAAGGTTTTCCCGCCCCACGGTCCGTTGCGGTCGAAAACCTGCCTACCGATGCGCACCCCTTCCTCCCCGATATATCCCCCCAGTCTGTCGAGCCCTTCCTTCAGAACCTGAACAGGCAGCGGCTTGTTCCTAATCCTTGACCATTGCGCCAGGTAGTGCATCCCGCGCAAAATATCGTATTCGAAAAACCTAGGAAAGCAAGGCTTCAGCCACTCGGTGTTTAAGAGGCTTCCGTCCTGCTTGGAACACACCAGTCGATGCTCAATGAGAAAGCGAGCGCCTTCGTCCACGAACGACGCTTCTTCGGGCGTGAATTCCCGGTTCGTATGCAGCAGTATCGCTTCCAGCGGTGGCAATGTTGAAACGAGCGAGCTCTTGCGCGAATTCAAGTAGGCGGACGGCTCGCAATTCAGTCCTCCATCCGGAAGCTGGTGCTTCATCAACCAGCGGCGTATCCACGGGATTTCCCCGTCCACATCGCAGCCGGAAGCTGCCAAAACCATATAGTAGACGGCCAACTCACAATGGCAGCAGTCCATCTTCGCTTTATCCGCTTCTTGGATTGGCGAATCCTCCCGGGTAATGACAAACCTGGGCCAGGTCGAATTCTTAAGCAAGCCCAGCGCCTTCGCGACAGCGGCCTCGGGAATCTGTCGCGCCTCGCCGATTTCATAGAGTGCGGCCATATGCCACCACGCGCCATCCCACTTCCTCCGGCTTCTGCCACCGCCAACCCCTACAAGCTCATTGTCTGAAGAAAGATATTGTATCGATTGTTCAATCGCACGGTCAATAATTTCCCTGTTCATCTTATCCACTCCCTTCGATGCTCTTGATTTTTTTCTTTCCAATTTCTATAGCTCCCGTTATCTGCATCTCTGTACCTTCACAATACCAAACAAACGTTCCTGCCTTCAACCGCTCACCGGAGGCATTGCGGCACTTCATATCGGTATCAAGAAGGCAGGGAACGGAATGGATACAAAAAATGGGAGCGGGGTCATCATCCTGTTATTAATGGCTTATTTCCGTTTCAAGTTGGACCTACAAAATCCGGAACAACATTGGGCCGCCATTAAACGGGGGCTGGGCTTCCCCTAATCAGTAGATTTCACGGTATTCCCTGGGTGACATGCCCGTATGTTTTCTGAAAATGCGACAGAAGTAAGAGAAGTTGGGAAAGCCGATCCGTTCCCCGATCTCCTTGATGGACGTGCTGCCCGTTTTCAATAGAAAGCAAGCTTCTCTAATTCTGCGTGCCGTAATATGTTCGGAGATTTTGCTGCCGGTTGCTTCGTGAAACAGTCTGGATAAATGGTAGGGCGACAGGTGTACAAGGGCTGCCAGCTGCTCCAGGCTAAGCTCCTCGTGGAAATGCTGATCGATCCATTTCATAATGCATTCGGCGTAATGGTTTGACCGCAGGGATGGCGTGCTGGCAGCCGCCTGGTCCAGCGTGTTCCATATCCAGTTGAGCGACTGAAGCACAGACTTGACGAAAAAAGTCAGCTGCTCGGACCTTTCATCGTTTACGTTTCCGTTAAACAAATAATCTCTGCCATGTTGAAACAACTGCTCGATCATCGGATGCCGGATGATTTGCACCGGAAGTTTTTCTTTCCATAAATATTGAAAAAAACGGTGAAATTGAGGATATGGCTGCAGCCGATTTTCCATGTAGTAGGGATCGAAAATGAGAACGGTCCGTTCATAGTCCTTTTCCAGATCGGGCTCAACGCGGTGCAGCTGAAAGGGCTGAAGCAATACCAAAGTTCCGGGTCCGACATGGTGAATCCGATTTTCCACGACGAGGAGGAGCGAACCTGCGAATATAAATAAAAATTCCATTCCGTGATGCATGTGGAATGTATCGAAGTGTCCGCGAGTGAGCCGATAATTATATTTAAACTGGCTTTGATTCAATTCGTTGTAGAATTTCATGGTTCGTCCCTCGATTATTAAGAATATTTAGGAGAATAGGAGATTCAGATGGAAGCGATGCCGCAATATTCCATCGTATTTCTATAGTACCTTAACTTTTCTTCGAGGGAAATTGTTGTTCGGGAGTCCGCGCAAGGAAAGAGCAAAAAATGAACATTTTACCGCAAAAAAAGAAAACATGGGGAGAACGCTTTCTGGTAACATATGGATTACACGAATCAAGCAGTTTCATTAAGAATGGGGAGCATCAGCAAAGAACGGAATGGAGGCGAAAGCGGGGGAATGCCACCCAAAATCGGAAGCGGTTACATTGGTGATTTGCTTTTGGGATGCAATTGACGAGCCGTTGAATATTTCGCGGGTGTTCAGAAGTGAGGGTGTTTATTGGTAAAGGAGGATCCATATCGTGTTACAGCAATCTTACGCGGGACAGATATTGCAAGAACAATTTACGCAGTCGGTCGGCAGGACCATGTGGGACGACGGCTTAATTCGTTCTGACGGTCCGGGGCATACAAGAGACGTTTCGAAGCTTGAGCAAACGCACGCCGGTCGAACGTCGGCCGCTTATTATGCGGCAGCCGTCTTGTGCGGCCAGATGGACGAGGCGTTCGGCAGCGAAATTTTGCGGGCGCTGCGCTCCCTGCAAATCGTCGACGATGCAAGCCCGTACAACGGCGCTTTTTTGTGGTACCGCGAGGAAACACGGGTCAGCGACTCGAACGCCGCCTTTTTTACGCTCATGCCGCTCGTTTGTCTGACGCTATGCCGGCCTGAATGCCTTTCGGCCGGGCACCGCCGGCAAATCGAGGATATGATGCGTCAGGCGCTGATTTGGTTTGCGCATGAGACGGAGAATCCGAGCATGTACTACCCGAACAAAATCGTCAGCGACGGCGCCTTGTATGCGGCGATGTCGCATTTGCTGGGAGATCGTGGACATTACGGCAAAGCGGTGCAATTTTTTGAGCGTTGGAGCGCATACACAACCGATCGCGGGTGGGGTTGGGGAGAAAACGTAAGTCCCGGTTACATACGCATAATCGTTGCGGCGCTTCGTTTGGCGGTTTTGGCGTTTCGGCAGGAGCAGACCGAGCTGCATGCGCAGCTGCAGACTCACATGGAGGTCCTGCTGTCCTATAACGCGTTTCATGGCGATCACGAATTTGTCCCGGCGATCCGCAGCTATAATTTTGAAGGAAATACACGGCAAAACAGCTTGATGCTTCGTCTTGTCGGTGTGATGGCTTCGGATCCCCTACAGCTTTACCGCAAGGAAGGGCTGTGGAATTGGGTCAATTTCACACTGTTGTTCGAGCGGGAGTTGGAGCATCCTCCGCAGCCGACGACGCTGACCGTGCCGCGCCAGCGGAAGGAGCGCGTGTTCGACGACAGCTATGCGACGAGTTGGATCGGCTATACCGGACGTTTGGGCAGCCTGAATCGTTTTCCGGTTATTTCGGGCTCGTACCAGTGGCCGACTTGGGGCCTCGCCTGGCAGACGTTTCCGGTCTCCTTCAGCATCAACGAGGAACAAATCTCCTATTTGCGATGGTTTATTCGCGAAGGGGATCGTATTCGCTCCCACCCGGCCAAATCGTACGGCGATAACTACTTGAATCCGGCCCTGTTCCGCGAATCGTATTATCCGGATATCCAGCTGCGCAGCGCCCAGCACGAAAATGTGCTGGTAGTCGTGCGAAGCATGAGCGGCATTCATCATCATTTTTCCGAAGCCGCGGATGAGTGGATGGTGAAGCGCTTTACAGGAGGCGTTTCCACTTATGTGTCGGAAGCCGGAGTAAGCTGGATTGTGCTTCATTTCGGAACGGCGGATGTGGCCGTAGCCGCGTTGAACGGCATTTCCTCGGAGATGGGCAAGCGCGTTGCGATCCAACCGGAGCTGGAGCGGGAGGGGGACCAATTAAGAATTCGTCAAATGCTGTATCGCGGCGAAGAAAAATTACACCATATCGCTCGTCTCGAAACCGGTTGTGCGGTTGTTCATTTCGATCAGAAGCTTGCCGAAGTCGAGCTGCACCGGCGCCTGAACCGGCTGCGCATAGAAGATCGTTCGTTTCAGGATGGGGAAGTGCCGCGCGCTTCGCACGACGAGCTTCGCGAAATCAGTCTGATTGACGGTACCGACCGGCTGGTCGAGCTGCGGATCGACCCATACACCCTTTGAAATCGTACGTTTTTGCAAATATTGAGGAGGTGGCGCGCATGCAAGCAAGAGGAGCCCGGCGACTTGATGGATCGACCGACACACGGGTAGGATCATGGCTGAGTCTTCGTTACGCCCTGAAGGTTATCGGTATCCTTGGTTTGGTTTGCTGCACGGCCGCGGCAGTCGGACTGCTCGGCATTCCACATGCCATGGCGGCTAATCTGATCGTCAACCCCGGCTTTGAAACCGATTTGACCGGCTGGAATGGAAGCGGAGCGACGATTTCGCGAAGCATGGCGGAAGCCCACTCCGGAACGGCGGCGGCCAAGGTTGTGCGTCCGACAATCTATTCCGGCAATATCGGGCAATCGGGGATGTCGTTTGAACCGGGCAAAACGTATTATTTCTCGGTGGCGGTCAAACGGGCGGAAGGCTCGGCGCAGGTAGGACTTTATTTAAATCAAAGCGGCGTCAAATGGGGGAGCGCGAACTATCCGATTATGGCAACCGGCACGGTGGATACGGAGTGGACGCTGCTGCGCGGAATGAAAACATTTCCAACCTCGGCGTCAACGCCGGGCTCCGGATATATATATGACAATGCCCGATTGTTTGTCCAGCACTCGCTCAGCAGCGAGCCCAAAAATGCTGCCGGGCAATACAGCATCTTTTATGTGGACGATGCGATCGTGGAGCCGGCTGCGCCGCAGTCCGTAACGATTGCCGGAAGCGCCGACGTCCAAATCCCGCTTGCCGGCAATGCCGCCAATACGTATGGCTATGCGACGACGTTGACCAACCAGATGGGCACGTCGGAGGGGATGGCCGGGGAAGCGCTTAACTGGTCGGTCGTCGGCAGCCCTGCCGGCGTATCGATTCATCCTTCGACAGGCGTCCTGTCGGTGAGAGACTCCGCTTCGACCGGTACCGTCACTGTTCGCGCCGAGGCGCAAGCGAACCCGTCCGCCATTGCGCAATTTACCGTAACGCTGTCGGCCAGCACGCCGGATCCCGTGCCGAAAGCGCCCGTCGCCTCCAACGTGGCGATAAGCGGACAGGCAAAGCCGGACCGCCTCTTGATTGCCTCTTATGATTACGTCGATGCAAACGGCGATCTTGAATCGGGATCGACGATGGGCTGGCATATCGGCGAGACGGGAACGGGCTCATTTATCGCGATCTCGGGAGCTTCAAGCAGCGAGTACACGGTGCAAGCCTCGGATGTCGGCAAATACGCGAAGTTTGGCGTTACCCCGCGAACGACGGCAGCGCCGGTTTCAGGAACGATCGCGTACAGCGAGCCTGTGCTCGTCGAGCTGGGCGCAGCCCCGGTTGCGGAACATGTGCGCATAACCGGCATGGCATCCGTAGGCCAAGTATTGACCGGCGAATACGACTACGCCGACGGCGACCTCGATCCGGAATCAGGCTCGACGTATCGATGGCTGATCAGCAGCGCGAAGGACGGCGCCTATACCGCGATCGGCGGCGCAACAGGCAGAACGCTCGCGATTACGGCCGGCATGCTGGATCAATTCGTCAAGTTTGAAGTGATGCCGGCCGATGTGTACGATACCGGCATTGCCTATTCCAGCGCTTATTCCGAACGAATCGATTCCGGCCCCGCGACGGCCTATTACGTCAATCCTGTAAACGGCGACGACGATAATAGCGGCACGATCGCGCACCCGTTTCGCACGATCCAGCGGGCGAGAGACAAAGTCCGCACGATTACGAGCGGCATGGCCTCGGACATTACGGTATACCTTAGGGAAGGCACCTACGTTCAGCCTTACGAAATCCGCAGCGAGACTTTATACAAAAATGACAAAACCGTGAGCGAGACAAGAAACATCAAAGCGAGCACGCTGACGTTCGATGAACGCGATTCCGGGAAAAACGGATTTTCCGTCATTTATAAAGCATATCCGGGTGAAAGTCCGGTCATTGGCGGGGGAAGGACGATTAGCGGTTGGACGCTCCATGACGCCTCCAAAAACATTTATAAAGCGTACGCCGGAGGCGATCTTGATACGCGCCAGCTGTATGTCAACGGGGTTCGCGCCGTCCGCGCGCGCAGCACGGGCGGCTTGAGCAACGCCACGCACAGCGAAACCGGACATACGACAACCGATACCTTTTTGGCGAGCTGGGGGAACATCCGGGACATCGAAATGGTTTACAAGCAAAAATGGACCAGCCCTCGCGGCAAGGTCGACTCCATTACGGCGAGCGGCGGTGTGGCGACGATCGTCATGCAGCAGCCCGGCTGGTATTATATGCGCAATAAAGGGACGACTAGCGCAACGGTGCCATGGTATTACGAAAACGCTTACGAGCTGCTGGATGAGCCGGGCGAATGGTATTTGGACCGATCGACCGGGGACTTCTACTACAAACCGCGCGAAGGCGAAAATATGGCGTCTGCGCAAGTCGTCGCCCCTGAGTTGGAGGAGCTGATGCGCGTTCAGGGCAGCAGCCTCGACCAAGTCGTCAGTCGTTTGACCTTTTCCGGCATTCGCTTCGAATATGCGACATGGCTCAGACCAAGCACGGGCAACGGACATTCCGACGCGCAAAACAGCCACATCCGGGAAAGCGGCAGCGGCTCCGGGGATAAGCTGATGGCCGGCGCGATTCATGTGCAAAACACGCATTTCATCACCTTCGAAGGCAACCGGTTCAGCCATCTCGGCGCGATCGGGTTGAAGACGGACGAAGGCACCCAGGACAGTCTCATCATCGGCAATACCTTTACGGACATTTCCGGCAGCGCGATTTCGGTAGGCGACGTTTCAAACGATCAGAAGGAGACGACCGACACGCGCAAGCTGAATCGGAACAACGATGTGACCAACAATTGGATCAACCGTGTCGGCGTCGACTATTTCTCCGCGGCGGCCATTTCTGCCGGCTATCCGGTCGATATGGACATTACGCACAACGAGATCGGCGATGTGCCGTATTCCGGACTGCATGTCGGCTATGGCTGGGCCTCCAGCCCCACGTCGAATACGCGCAATGTCCGCATTCAAAACAATTTGATCCATGACGTCATGCAGAAGCTGAACGACGGCGGCGGCATTTATACGCTCGGTACGACCGGCGGCTCGGTGTCCCAGCCAAGCGTTCTTTCCGGCAACTATTTGCTGCGCGACCATGACGTCGGTCAAGGCGCGATTTATTTCGATGAAGGCAGCAACTACTGGCAGGCGTACGATAACGTTGTGGAAACGGCGCCGAACTTTGTGCACATTTGGACAACGACGATTCATGATATTGCGGTCAACCGCACCTATACGAATACGCCGAAGCTCGTCAATAACGGAACGAACACACCGGTCACCGACACCAGACTGCACGAAAATGCCGAGTGGCCGTCCGATGCGCTGACGATTATTAAAAATGCCGGTCTGCAGCCGGAATATCGCCATCTGCGCGGCCCGACAGAACCGATTGCCAAGCTGTTTATCCGGGAGATGGATTTGGCGTCGGGCCAGTCGGCGGCGCTTCAGATCGAAGCCGCTCTGACAGCACGCGGCGCGGCCGTTGATCCGATCGGCTATACCATCGCGTTTGCGAGCAGCAACCCGTCCGTAGCGACAGTCGACAGCGCAGGGACGGTCACCGCTGTCGGTCCGGGCAAAGCGGCATTGACCGCCACCGTAAACGGTATTCCGGTCCCGGTTGCCCACGGCATCTATGTGGACGACGAATATGCGGGCCTGACCGTTACCGGCGCGAAGCCGGCTTTAATGCCGGGTCAATCGCTAACGCTTTCGGTAACGAGCACAACGTATTACGGCAGAGTTCGTCCGATCAGCTCTTTATCGTTTGCGAGCGCCGATCCGGGCATTGCAGCCGTAAGTGCCGACGGAATCGTAAAGGGAGTAGCGGTCGGTTTAACGGATGTGGGGATCACGGCGATCGTAGACGGTACGGCCGAATCGTTCACCTATCCCGTTGAAGTGAAGCTCGCATTGACGGAAAACTTGATCGATGAGCCCGATTATTGGTACGTAAACGGCACGGCGGAAAAGACAGTCTCTGACGGGCTGGTCACACTCCGTACGCCGAGCGGCATTGCGATGTTCCAGGGCAGGCAGTATGCGAATGAGCTCGTGAAGGTGCAGATGACCATCCATGACAACGCCGGTTGGCATGCAGTCACATTCCGGTCGCAGCAGGATGATCAGTCGTACAGTTCGTCGACGAACGAGACGTATATGATCGTGTTCAGTCCGACGGCGGTAGAGCTGCATCGCTTCAATAACGGAACGCGCAACGTATTATACGGCAATGTATCCGGGTATACGCCGTTGATCGGCGGCGCATTGCCCAACGCCTATATGACGTACGGCAGCAATCATCTGGTGGAATTCGGTGCGAGCAACGTCGCGGGCGGCGTACGTATCGTGCTGAATGTCGACGGACATTCGGTTATCGATGCCGTCGATTCGTTCGGCGGCCATATTGCGGAATTCGGCTATGTCGGCTTATATGCACGAACCGGCTCGATCACGCTGCGCGATTACAAGCCGGAAGCGCCGCTCCAGCTCCGTTATACGTCTAAATCGGCAAGCTCCGTCGACCTGGCTTGGGACCCGCATCCTGCAAACGTCGGTACGGTGACTTATACCGTTTACGGCGACGCCAATACGGTTATCGGGAGCACGTACGGAACGACATTTACCGTTTCCGGCCTGGACCCGGCTTCGACCTATACGTTTCGTGTGTACAGTACAAACAGCTACGGTTACGAATCCGAATCGAGCAATTCTTTAACTGTAACGACACAGCCGTTGGTCGCGGGAGATCCCCTTGTACCTCGGGAATACACTACACGGAATAATCACCGGGGGGAGCAAGGAGGGCATCGGCAGAGCCATGAATGGCCTCTTCCCGGAAATACCGAAAACGATTCATTCTATCGGGAAACAATAGGCGTAACTTAAATGGGGGGATTTACGATATGAAGATTACATGGAAGCAGTCTGCAAAATGCGCGTCTTTGCTTACGGCGGCGGCGATGCTCGCCGCGTGTGGCTCAGGCGGCAACAAAGCGTCGCCGGGAACATCGACGCCGTCTTCGCCCGGCGATGCATCGAAAGCGGCGGTAGTCGATATGTCGAAACCGATTACCTTTACTTTTTTCAATAACGCGTCCAATGAAATATTCGAGCAGGAAATCGGTGCGCGCATCAAGGCGAAGTACCCGAACGTAACGATTAAAACGGTGGGAAACGGTTTTACGCGTTCTAATATGGAGAAGCTGCTTGCAGCCGGTGAACAGATCGACCTGTTCTGGATCGGATTTCAAGAAAGTATTGCCGATATGAAAGAGTTAGGTTTGGCGATGGACTTATCGGAGCTGATTAAACGCGACAAATATGATTTATCGCGCTTTGATGACAGTGCGCTGCAAATGGTCAAGGACCAGTCGGACAAAGGAGAAATTTTTGCTTTGCCTTGGCAAGTCGGATCAGCCGTCTTGTTCTACAACACCGATTTGTTTAATAAATTCGGCGTGCCTTATCCGAAGGACGGCATGACATGGAGCGAAACGATCGATCTGGCGAAGAAAGTAACGCGAAACGATAACGGCGTGCAGTACCGCGGGCTTGATATCGGATTGGTTCGTCACTTTTATCAGCAGTACGCGCTGTCCCCCTTCGATCCGAAAACCGGAAAAGCGACTTATTTGAGCGATCCGCGATGGAACCGGATCATGCAGTTCGTCAAAGACCTGTATTCGATTCCAGGCAACCGTCCGGAAAAAATTGCCGAGGATCGCGCCGGCTTCATGCAGCAAAAAGTAGTCGCCATGCTGCCATGGTCCGCTTATTTCCAGCCGTTCCTAGGCGCGGCCGATCTGAACTTCAATATTGCGGCACTCCCTGTATTCGATGATGCCAAAGGCCAAGGAGTTTCGCCGGCGGCTTCCATCCTGATGATGAATCCGAAAACGAAGGTCAAGGAGGAGGGGTGGGAAATTTTAAAATTCCTCGCCTCCGATGAAGTCGAGATCGGCAACAGTCGTATTGGCTTTCCTCCGGCCATCAAGCTGCAGGCGGCCAAGGATCAGTTCGGGGCAGACCTGCCGGGAGTCGAAAAATTGAATATGAAGGCGGTGTTCTACAACAAATTCACGGCGCAGCCTGTCATTAAAGGAGAATATCACTCGGCAGCCATCAAGCCGTATGTGCCTATGATCCAAAATGTCGGCAATGACAAATCCGATATCAACACAGCCTTGCGGGATGCGCAGGAAGCGGCGGATAAGGCTATTCAAGAGCTGCAGTCCAGATAATCCGATCTGCGTTCGGCGGCGGATGCGCTAGACGAAAACGGTCGCAAACAGCCCTGTTACCTTGTCTGTTTTTAACGACAAGGGGCAGGGCTGTTTGGATTCGAAGGACTGCCATCTTATGAAATGTCCCCAGTCACGTGCGCCTGCTCGTCAGGCTGAGTTCGAATTCAGTCGCTTTCGACTGGACGCCAATCAGTAACAGACACAAAAGGACCGTCAGGGGCTATTCCTTGAGGGTATTTCTTTTTGCCCGGAGTCCAGTATTGAATCGCCAGCACAGACCGCCGCTACTTTGACGGTCTTATGTATGCCTCAGTACGGAAGCTTGAGAAAGCTAGCCCAGCTCTTCTTGAGAAGGCGGCTCAAAAATCAATATCCACTCTTTCAGCAAGGTCTCGGGAATGTAAAATGCTCCCTGAGGCAGCTCGGCATTTCTTGCCGCAAGACGTGCCAGAAGCACCTCTTCAGACGCTTCGGCAAAGTGGATTTTAAAATCAGTTCCTAATTGTGCCGCTCGGGCGCGCATATCGTCCCGCTGGCTGCGCACCCAAAACCCAAAGTCCAAAATAACATCTATGCCGAGAACTAGCACACGAGCGGCAACGTTCCACAGCAAGGCTTCCACTGTATCGTGCCTATCTTCATGTTTCTGTTCATTAACATCCTGTCCGAACAAGCTAGTATGCCATTCGTCAGGAGTGAGGCGAAGAGCCGAATAATTTTGTTCAAGTTGCCGTGCCAGAGTAGTTTTTCCGCTACACGGGAGACCAACCATTATGTGCAGTGTTGCTATAGCTTTCACCCCCAATCTTTTACCCTATAATCTCATAAACCAGTTTTGTATTCTTCAACACGTTTAAAGCTTTGTTTGCGTAAAAGCTATCAATCTATTTTGCATAAATCCTCCGCAATTTTCCTGATCATCATCGGGTAGTGAGACTGACCGTTTTCTTGACATCATTCCAAGCTACATCATAATGAAATGCTTCTGCGATGAATCGGACAGGTACGAAAGCCACATTGTCAACAATGATGGGTGCGGACTCCATTTCTAAGAGAGAGCCATCCATCCATGCTTGAGTTTGATTCATAAACAAGCGGATTACTCTACTACCTTTCGTAATACTAATCGCTTGTGATCTTTCATTCCATTCCAATACGGACTCAAGATTCTCAGATAGGATCCGGATAGGTACCATTACAACCCCGTTTTGAATAAAAGGGCCCCAGCTTACTTCTGCCGGTATCCATTTTTGATCAATTTCCAGAACAATATTCGAACTATGTATCACAGTAACATCAACGTTATTTGTACTCAATTCTTGCCATAGCTCTAGTTCCGCTTCATACTGCTCCGGACTTATCATAACGTAATGAAGAAGCTTGATCTCTTTCATAATGTCATAATTGGCAGCTTGTATCCCATTCATATAAATGGCTTGTAAAATCGGAATTTTTTGGAGAAAGCTAATGTCTGCGACTGGATTCATTTTTAAAGAGACTATATATAATTTTGGTGAATGAAGAAGGGGCCCGAAATCAGTAATACGATTGTTGTCTACAGTAACAGATCGTAGATCGGTGAGTTGAGAAAGAGGACTAATATCCCCAATTTCGTTTCCTGTTAAGTTTAGCCACTGCAATTTACTCAGTTTTGATAGTGGTGCTATATCTTTTACCTCACTATTTTTAATATGCAGTACCTTTATTCCCATTAACCCTTCAAGCGGGGATAAATCTTGGACAGATGTATATTCCACGCTTAGCGATTCAAGATTTGGTAATTTTTCTATGCCCGATAGGGTGGTAATGTGTTTTCCGTCTAGGCGCAGACTCCTTACGTCTTTAAGGTTTTGCTCGGTCAGTACTGCACCTTTTGGCAGTTTTAACTCGGAAATAATAGCTTTTACAATTTGTTCGTTCTCTAAGAGTGAAGAGTCAATTGCAGCAGATACAATCTTGGTATTGGTAGAGAAGGCAACAAAAGCGAAAGAGATAGCAGCAAGTAGGAGCAATACGATAATAGGTTTTTTCAATTAATAGGTACCCCTTCCAACTTAAACATAACAAATCCTGTGAATATGTTTCGACGTTATGATGGATTACCCTTTATTTCAAGCTATTGTCCCACAATATTTAACTGCATTAAGGAGAGGATTAGCGCTAGTGCCGAAACACGCAGAATCATAATGAAATCATAGGGAAACTTTATCGCACTATATTACGTCTAGTATTACATAAAAATGGAAAAATGTAGGATTATACAAAAAGCCGATATAAACTCTAAGATGATCGGGCTTGCTGTGTTAAAAGACTGGAAAGGAGGGTGCCTTTATGAAAAGACTCGGGCTATTATTGATTACAGCAACGTTACTACTGAGTGCATGCAATACACCTACCAAGGAGAAAGGATGCGCAAGCGATGTTGATTGGGTTGATTTTATAAAATTCAACGATATTATGTACGGATTCACGGGCCACTTACAAACCTCAAAACCAAACGTAAAGCTTGGTCCAAAAATAGGCGAGGTTAAGTATAAACTAACAGGAAATGCCTGTTCCAATCATGAGGTTCAACATGCAGATGCTGCATTTTTACCGGTTGGAACGCCAATATATGAACAATTGGGCTATAAACATGAATTTCGGCTTATAGCCGGAGACAAAATTTATCAAGTCATGGTGAACCCAAAAGCAAAATTCGTAAAAGAGCTTTACGATATCGAGGGCAAAGTAGAGAAGATCACGATTTTTCGGGATACGCATGATCAAGACATCAGAACCATTGAACAAAGTAAAACGAATGCACTCACAAATTTATTTTTAGAACGCGAAATAATAGGCTTTGAAGAAATATTTAAACGCGGAGTCCCCAAAACGGAATATCAGTTTTTTATAGATTTTCACTTGAAAGATGGAACCGCAGTCAGATCTCTGTATCGGTCCGCAAGTGAAATCATGAATCCGGGTGTTTTGCTTGGAGCTGGGATGGAAAAAGAGTTAAAAGAAATTATAAAAAAAGAGTGGTCGATCGAATGATAAGGCAGGAGGTGCTTAACAAGAAAATAGAGGGCTGTTTATTGAAATATGACAAGGAAATACAAAATGTTATTACCTGGGCAAGAAGTCATATGGATTCGAAGGATTACCGGCTTCGGTGTCTCGGTTTCGTTGAAGACGCTTATGAGAGAAGCAACGGAATTGAGATGTGTGTGGGGGCGGCGATGCTCGCGAGTCCGCTGAAATTTACGGAGTCCACAAGAATATTGGTTTTCCACCAAAAGGAGCTTTTGTTTTCTATTCCAGTTCTGGCGTGGTGGAAGGCGAAGTATGAAATTGGGGACACGTAGTGTTGTCCCGTAAGCGTCAAATAGCCCCCAGCGCACCTAGCCAAGCTAGGTGCGTTGGGGGCTATTTGAAGAGGACGTCTCCAAAGGATCCTGCGCGACGATATTGTCAACTCCGCCCGGACACGTCAAACACATTCGAAATGACAGGACTTCGACCTCAATCTGATCTGCCGGACGATTGCAATAAGCCAGGAAAATGCGCAGTTTTGCTGATTGCGGGAATGTTTACCGCCCCAGACATCGTGAATGCTGGCCTCTTCTTGGCGGCAACTATGAGACGCCTACGCTACAGGCGGTTTACGTCGCCTAGCGGGTCGTTTTCCGAGAATCATTAATTATCCATTACAATATAAAGCTATATCTGTTTCTCTAAACATCAAAAGTAAATTAAACTTTATCTCCACTAAGAATATTCGTCTAATCATGACATATGTTGTCATGATTATTCCGTTATACTGTGAAAGCTAAGAAAATGGAAATCCGAGGTGGAGTCTATGAACGTCGAAGATATCATAATCAAAGGAGCACGCGAGAATAACCTGAAAAACGTGAATGTCCGTATACCGAAGCGAAAAATAACAATCTTCACCGGCGTCTCGGGCTCGGGAAAATCTTCCTTGGTATTCGACACCATAAGCGCAGAAGCGCAGAGGCAGCTTAATGAGACTTTTACCGCATTCATCCGCAATCGTCTGCCCCGGTTTAGTCAGCCGGATACCGATCTCATCGAGAACTTGTCCACGGCGGTTGTTATCGACCAGAAACGGCTCGGCGGCAACTCCCGTTCGACGGTCGGCACAATCACGGATATTTATGCCATGCTCCGGTTGCTTTTCTCCAGAATCGGCAAGCCTTTTGCCGGCTCTTCACATTTTTTTTCGTTTAACGAACCGGCCGGCATGTGCCCGGAATGCTCCGGAGTCGGACAGGTGGTGCAGTTTGATGTGGACAAGCTGCTCGACAGGTCCAAGTCGCTGAATGAAGGCGCAATCCTGTTCCCCGTATTTAAAGTGGGAAGCTGGTACTTGAATACGTATACCCATTCCGGCTTGTTCGACAACGACAAGCGGCTTGCCGACTATACGCCGGCAGAATGGGATACCCTCCTCCACGGCAAAGAAAGCAAGATCGTATACCGCACCAAAGGCGGCGATATCGAATCGGATTATGAAGGTCTGCTGCCCAAGCTCACCCGCCTGTATGTAAAGCGGGACAGCAGCGAGATGTCAGATGCCAAACGCGAAACCCTTGACCGCTTTCTATCCTATAGCGAGTGTAACCTTTGCGGGGGAAGCCGGCTTAATCAAACGGCCCTGGGCTGCCGGATTAACGGATACAACATTGCCCAATGCGCAGCGATGGAGATTGGCGAGCTAATACGTATGATTGAAGCCATTCGGGATCCCGTTGCCGGTCCGATGATTGGCGGGATTCTGATCCGGTTGAACCATCTGGTCTCTATAGGGCTGGAGTATCTGAGTCTGGACCGTCAAACCGCAACCTTGTCGGGCGGGGAGTCGCAGCGCATCAAGATGATCCGGCATTTGAGCAGCAGTCTTACCGACATGATCTACATTTTCGATGAACCGAGCGTCGGACTGCATCCGCGGGATGTCCATCGTCTGAACGGCATGCTGTGCCAGCTCCGGGACAAAGGGAATACCGTACTTGTCGTCGAACACGACCGCGAAGTAATAGAGATTGCCGACTACATCATCGATGTCGGACCTCATGCGGGAACCCGCGGCGGAGAAATCGTCTACGAAGGCGACTTTGCGGGCTTGCTCCGCGCGGATACCTTGACAGGACGGTACTTGAAGCAAAGTCTGCCCTTGAAAACTTCAACCAGGGTGCCCAAAGGTCGGATGACCGTAGCCGGCGCCAGCCTGCACAATCTGAAGGATGTGACAGTCGATATACCCGTCGGTGTGCTGACCGTGGTAACGGGAGTAGCCGGCTCAGGCAAAAGTACGCTGATTAACGGAGCATTCCTGCCGTCGCATCCGGAAGCGATTGTCATTGATCAGACCGCCGTGGGCACGTCCATCCGCTCCAATCCGGCTACCTACACGGGGATGATGGACGAGATCCGCCGGCTGTTCGCAGCAGCCAACAAGGTGAGCGCGTCCCTGTTCAGCTTCAACTCCAAGGGAGCCTGTTCCAACTGTCAGGGTCTCGGGATGATCTACACGGATTTGGCCTTTCTCGAGCCGGTAAGGACGACATGTGAAATATGCTCGGGCAAGCGGTTCAGCGATGAAGTGCTGCAGTATAAGCTGAACGGAAAATCCATCAGCGACGTCCTCGCCATGACGGTACGGGAAGCTTCGGAGTTCTTCAGCAGGAAGGAACTGCTCCGTCAATTGCAGACGCTGGAGGAGGTGGGACTTGGATACGTAACGCTGGGCCAGCCTCTGAGCACCTTGTCGGGCGGAGAATGCCAACGCATCAAACTGGCCGGGGAACTTCACAAGGAAGGCAGTCTCTATGTAATGGACGAGCCGACAACCGGGCTGCATATGTCCGATATCTCTCGTCTGATGGACATTATGAACCGCTTGGTCGACGGGGGCAACACGGTGGTGGTCATCGAACACAACCTGGATGTGATCAAGAGCGCAGACTGGATCATTGACATAGGACCCGAAGGCGGCTACCGGGGCGGCCAAATCGTCTTCGAAGGCACACCTGTTCAGCTGGCTGCCGCCGAACATTCGATAACGGGTGCGTATTTGCGCAAGACAGAAACCGTAGCGCATAAAACCGTCCCGGCCAAACCATTCTATTATTAATATGTCACAAGGTGACATGGTTAATGTCTATAATTAATGGTAGCTCAACGAGAGGGGTAACAAATTATGAAACGAAATATTATTTTAGATCTAGCAGTTACTTTAGACGGTTTTATCGAAGGGAAAAATGGAGAAGTTGATTGGTGCATTATGGACTCTGAGATGGGCTTTAATAATTTTCTAAATCAAATTGATACTATTTTATATGGAAGAAAAAGCTATGAATTATGGGGACAATTTGTTCCAGGAATAGATCATTCGGATGATGAAAAAAACTTTTGGGAATTGGTTCATCGTAAAGAAAAATATGTGTTCTCCAGAACGCAAAAAGGGACTGATAACAAAGTAAAATTCATAAATGATAATATTGTCGAAGAAGTAAATAAATTAAAGAATAAGCCTGGTAAAGACATTTGGCTATATGGTGGAGCAAGTCTTATTACAAATTTTATAAATGCAGGGCTTGTTGATGAATTTAGATTGTCTGTTCACCCGGTTGTTTTGGGAGAAGGAAAACCGTTGTTTATTGATATAAAACAGAGGTTGAATTTGAAAATAGTAAATACAAGAACGTTCTCCTCTGGCGTTGTGCAACTAATCTATCATTTAAATGAGATAGAATAATGTACACCCATATATTTGTGAGTATCTTTAAATGGATCTGCATGGTTGCCCTGCAGCATTCTATAAGAAACCAAGTTGCGTAAGTGAGCTATGCTAATCCGGCCTCAATAACGATTTGTAAACTTGATTACTACAGGGTGGAATGATGGACAAACTTTCAATTGTGCCTTCACGGGCGGGGCGACGGGAGTGGATCGGTCTGGCCGTGCTGGCTTTGCCGACGCTGCTGCTTTCTCTGGACATGAGCGTACTCTACCTGGCTATGCCTCAGCTTGCAGAGGATCTGGCACCGAGCAGCACGCAGTTTCTGTGGATCATGGACATTTACGGGTTCTTGATTGCCGGTTTTCTGGTTACGATGGGGACGCTCGGCGATCGGATCGGCAGACGCAAGCTGCTGATGATCGGGGCGGCGGCGTTCGGTATCGCTTCGATGTTGGCCGCATATTCTTCGAGCGCCGAGATGCTGATCGTCAATCGGGCGCTCCTCGGCATTGCTGGCGCGACATTAATGCCGTCGACATTAGCGCTGATCAGTAACATGTTCAAGGATCCCGGGCAGCGCGGCATTGCCATCAGCGTTTGGATGAGCTGCTTTATGGTCGGCGTAGCGATCGGTCCGCTGATCGGGGGGCTTCTGCTGGAGCAGTTTTGGTGGGGCTCCGTGTTCCTGCTCGGTGTGCCGATTATGCTATTATTGTTAATTGCCGCACCGTTGCTGCTGCCCGAGTATCGGGATTCGAAAGCGGAAAAAATGGATTTGGCGAGCGTCGGTTTGTTTTTGGCTGCTATTTTGCCAATTGTCTATGGATTAAAAGAGTTTGCCAAAGCTGGAGCACTGGAATGGCAGCCCGTAGCCTTACTTCTATTCGGCGGCCTTGTCGCGGTTTGGTTTGTTCGCCGGCAGCAAACATTGACCAGTCCTCTGTAATGCCCCCCGTTGTCAAGACACGAATTATTGATGAAT